>NZ_JBFTIM010000016.1:0-52370 GCF_056394765.1 Mycoplana sp. 10N416
GTGAAGGCCTGGTCGCCGCCGGTCTTCGTGCTGGCGTCGATCGCCTTGAGGTCGATCTTATCCTTCTGCGTGCGGTTGAAGTCGTAGATGACGTCGCTCGCAGTCACCGTGGAGTCACCTATCGCCGCGAAAACGAAGGTGTCGGCCCCCGACCCGCCGTAGAGCTTGTCTGCTCCCGCTCCGCCATAGAGTCGGTCGTTGCCGGCTCCGCCCATCAGCGTATCGTTGCCGGCACCACCCTTCAGCGTATTGATCCCTGCGGTTCCCTTGATCACGTTGGCAAGCCCGTTGCCAGTGCCGTCGATGTTTCCCGTCCCCGTCAGCGTAAGGTTTTCGACATTGGCTGAAAGGCTATGGCTGACGGATGCTTTGACGAGATCGGTGCCTTCGTTTGCTTTCTCCACTACGGCATCGGCGAGATTGTCGACCATATAGGTGTCATTGCCGCCGCCGCCCTGCATTTTGTCGGCGCCGGACTTGCCGTCGAGAACGTTGTTGGCGGCGTTGCCGACAAGCAGATTGGCCAGACTGTTGCCGGTGCCGTTGGTCTGTCCCGTGCCGGTCAGCGTCAGGTTCTCGACGTTTGCGCTAAGAGTGTAGGAGATCGTCGCCTGGACGAGATCGGTGCCCTCATCAGCCTTTTCGATCACCTTGTCGCCAGTATTGTCAACGACGAACGTATCGTTCCCCGAACCCCCGGACATCGTGTCCGCACCGTCGCCGCCATCCAGGAAATCTTTGTCTGCACCGCCGTTGAGTGCGTCGTTGCCGATACCGCCACAGAGCCTATCATTACCTGCTTCGCCGTCGAACGTGTCGTTGTCGATGCCGCCGCGGATCTCGTCGTTGCCTTCTCCGCCATAGACCCAACCCGACAGCCGTCCGTTGGTGCCGTCGTAAACGTCGTCGCCACGATAGAGAAAAATGTCCCCGATCATGCGGCCGGTATTGGTAATGAGATCCTTTGCGATGGCATTGCCTCCGCTGTACGAGGAAGCCTTTCCCGAAATGGTCCCGCTGTTGTCGACTGAAATGATCCCATCGATCTCGGCCAAGCCAACTCTGACAATGCCGTTACTGCTGCTGGCGATCGTGCCGGTGTTTATGATCTTCGACGTGGTGTCACCGTAGGAGCACATGATGACGCCCGAGCTCCACCCCCATAAATCGCCGGCGTTGATGAGCTCGCTTCTGGTCCCGTTCATACGAACGGCGGCCGAAGCGAAATCGTACCCTCTCACAACGCCGCTGGCCGCGATGCTCACGATGTTATCAGCATCATCCCTCGAATCGCCGATATCGATCGCGATTTCCGGACCGAGAACGGTGCCGGCAATGTCCACCCGGTGCTGACCGCCCGTGCCCAGAATCGTGGCGTCGACACCAACGGTGGCCGCTGTTCTCGCGACCGTCACCCCGGCGGCAACATAGAGATCGTCCCAGTTTGCAAGAGTGACTTGAACGCCTGTACCGATGGAGTCTGACGTGAAAACCTGGAATGCCATGTGCACTATCCTCGTTTGTACTGCATTGCGAGGTTCTACGTTTGGATGCACGCTGGTATTCGCGACTATCTGCAAAATCGACGTATTCGTTTATTTCACAGGTAGTGAAGCGGCTTTCTCCCTTCCCCCAAGAAGTGTGTGGCCACATTTGGCTATCGCCCCGGAAGACGTTCTATTGGCTGGTGGCGGCCCCCTCCGCCACTTCCCCAAGTGTGCTTGCCCGGCGTACGCACACGCCCGGCTTTTTGGTTCCGGTTGCCTCCCACCTTGGACGGCCCACTCGATCGGGAACCTTGCTGCGTTCCCGCGGCAAGCGTTGCGACGGATCAGTGGCGCAAGGAGCATAAGCCGAATGGAGATAGCCGGATTTGATGATCGGTGCGATTGGTGGCGCTTACACCACTTAAAGCGCACACTCCTCCTGCAAATGGAGGATTACCTAGATGCCCCATTTCATGAATTCAAGTGAAGACGTTGGGCCTGACGACCTCGACCAAATTTATGAATTGTTCGAAACAGTCTGCAGCAGTCAGCACATCGAGCATCGCTCGGCGGCAGCCGATCAACTCGCCAAGCGCATCATCCAGCTGTATCGCGCCGGCGTAAGGGACCGTTCGGTATATCTGGAGCTCGTGAGCGTGCAGAGGCATCGCAGAGCCGACGACACCTATCTGCGCGGAAGCAAACCACACTGATACGTGTCAGGCGCCACCTCAGCGCCGCTTGGGCCGAGATAAGCCAGCGCCGCAAAGAGTTGACAGCGGCTGGCGGGGCTCGGTGGAACATTACTTCTGGAGGTCAGTTTTGGGGCCGTCAAACCGGTACCAAACTTATGCCTCGATACTATTTTGGCACGAGCCGCAACATGGTTTCTTCAGCCCCGGAGGCGCCTTATGAATTGCCGGACGACGATGCGGCCATTCATAAGGCACGACAGACCTTGACAGAAATGACTTTGGACGGCTTGCCCGAACATACCGCCCGTTCCTTATCTGTCAGGGTCTACGGCCCTGATCAGGAGTTGATTGCCGAACTACGCGTCGACTACAGCGCCGAAATCTTCAGGCACCCGTTCGGCTCCGCGTCATCGCCCTAGCGATCCATTCTGAACGACAATGGTGTTCACCCCACCTTAGCCCCGAACCATTTATGAAGAGCACCTCCGCACCCCGCGGCCTTTAGCCCTGTCGATACCGGCACCGAACTGCAGCCAGGACGCCACTTCTTGACCTCCTGCGCGTGCCACATGAAGCGCCCGACCGCCGCGCCGATCAAGGTCGTGAAGGCGCCACCGAACCAGGCATCGAGAAGCCCGACGAGGGAGTTGTATTTTTCCGGCATGCATCGGCTCCTGTTGTGCTCTGCTCTTGAAGGAAACACGGTTCGATCAGATAATGCGTGTCGAGGAATGAGGCTGGGGGGAGCGTCATGATCCAACGTCACTTGCAGTTGCGCGGGGTCGTCGATCCCGACGAGCTTTTTCTTCTTCAGAAGGTCTTTGACGAGGTGTGCCGGGTCAAAAACATAAGCCCCGACGGAGAGCGGGCCGCCGACTGTGCCCGCCGCATCTTCGCGCTTTACGAGGCCGGCATCCGTGACCCTCAAGAGCTCCGCGAAATGCTGACGGGGAACTAGGTCTTGTTGGCGGGGGCGAGATAGGCGAGCACTGCCGGCAGCCCGATTGTCAGCGCGTAGAGTGCGAGATAGCCGTACCAGGGCGTGTCGGCCGGCATGAAGGGGATGGCGACCGTGCCGGTTGCAGCGCCGCCGACAGCCGCGCCGATGGCCTTCGAAATCTTCTGCATGATGTTTCCTTTCACGGTTGGGAGAGTTTCGCGCGCACCTCGGCACGCATCTTGTCGCCGCAGGCTTTGGCCCCAAAGATGGATGGGTCGAACGCCAGCCGGGTGAAATCCCACTTGCCCCGCTGCTGCAGGCCAAGGTTGTTCTGCACCTCGGCGTGGCTGATGACCGTCTTATCGGTGACAGGAATGCCATAGCGCCGACAGAGATCGGCGACGGTCGAGATCATCGCGTCCCACTGCTCGCGCGTCATGGGATACTTGCCGGCGCTGAACGGGCTTTCGATCGCGCCGCCCATACAGGGGTTGGCTGGGCACCACCTCGAAGCGACACAAGTTCATCGAGCACCTTGCCAATGGCGGCAATCGTCTCCCCTCCAGGGTCGCCGTCCGGACCGTATTTCGGAAGCGGAAAGCCAAGCGCGATCAAGCGCCGCTGCAGATCCTGCACGGTCGTATCCATCGGGAATGTCCTTGATGTTGGAGAGAAATCAGGCCGGCCAGACGATCGGCGGCCCGGGCGCTACGGCTGTGTATTGCCCTCTGGTGCGGGCCAAGGCGCCGTCACGTCGACAAAGGCCGCCTCGATCTCCGCCTTAGTTGTGACGGTACCAGCAGTATAAGCGGCGAGCACGGCGCTTTCCCGCTCGAAACATGCGGCGACGTGCTCAAGGACGGCTTTGGCCCGCCGCCGATTTCCGGAACTTTGACAGCAGAAACCGGAAAACCCAATATTCCAGAAGCATTGTCAAAGTTCCTTCCGGTGTAGCGCTGCCACCACTCCGATACGTGCCAGTTCCAGCCTATAGACAAGGCCACGATCATAGAGGTCTTTGAGATACTCGCTTAACCAAAGCCTATCGGACGCACCGCCCCGGAACCACGAACAAGAGGCGATCTCATCAACAATGACTGCAATGACTTCGTCGCGGTCGCGCGGTTCAATAACCGCTGGCGGCGGTGTGTCAGACGCCCCAGTAGGGCTGCCGCGGATGGTGGCACCAGCCTGACCATGACACCGTCCTCACACCGAACAGAAAACGAAGAGAGGCGCCCGGCGTGAGCGCGCTACCGCTGTTTTGTCGCGCTGATGAAGTTTTGAGACGTGACGTTGATGATTGGCCCCGGAATGGCCCGGCCGTCGGTTTTCACAAATTCCACAGTCATCCCGCCGTCTTCGGCTTTGTTGCTTTGCACCTCTACCGCGGGGGATGTCCGCTTCGATCGTACCCCAGAACAAGACCTCGTCTTCGCCTTCGATCATTCGGAATTCGTACTGACCGCCAATTTCGAACATTCGGACCTCCCGAGGTTGACCCATGAAAAAATTGCCCGGCACGGACCGGGCAAAGTGGGAATTGGCGTACGGAGATGGCGGTTGGGTCGCCACAGGCAAGATAGCGCTACTGCCACTCTCATTGCGATAACCGGAAAGAACTAATCGCGTAAATAGTTTGAGCGACGGGCGAGGACGATAGCGGCGATGATCACTTAGAAATACACGGACGGCTTGCGACCAAGCAGAAGTTCTCAGTGGCTGAGGGAACATTGGTTGCCCCTAGATGTTCTTGTGGCGGGCCCAAGCTATTCCTCCCCCCTGAGCCTCTGCTTGGGCGCGGACGTAAGCCCGCCATGCCGGCGATACCCCGTCGCCGGCATGCTGATAAGTCTCGCATAGCATGTGATTTGTTCATTTGCTCCCCTTTAGATACACTGCGGATGCGGCATTGGGAGGCGTGTCGCCTGCAGGTCCAGGCGCTCTTGGGGAGCCTGTACGCGTGATCGAGACGATCCGCCGTATCGGCGGCGCGGAACGCCGATACGCTGTAGAGGGGGTTAGTCCGCTCGTGGAAGTGATCAGGGGCGAAATCAGCACCTCTCTCACAGCTTTGTTCTGGCCTCGGCCGCTGATCGAAACCATCGTGCGGCGTGGCGTTGATCCTGCGGATGATCGACTTCGACAGGATGCCCCGCCGCCGATATAGGGGCGGCAGGATTAACCGGAGAAACCGGCTGCAGATTTACCATTTCTAAGAACTCACGACGTATCGCTGATCCGCCCTGCAGGGCACGGGTGCGACGGTTGTGTTATTGCGCTGTCGGACGGGTCGAGTTCCCCAACTTCATTCCCGTCGCTTGAGGCGCCCTCACGCCTCGGCCACCCGGTCAGCTATGGCCAGACGATCGGCGGCAGCCCGGCCAGCAACTCGTCAATGGTCGGCTGCGGCCGCTGGCCGGTCAGAACCCTGTCCATTTCGGTGTTGACGTAAACCCAAACGGCAGAACGCCAATTGCGCATCGCTTCACCTTCTGCCGCGTATTGCGGGTGAGGATCGCCAGCATTGGTTTTCGCGGACGAAAGATTCGACCTCGTCAAACCGCCTGATCGGCGTCTCGCCGATGCGGAAGTCCGAGACATCAACCGGCCCGTAGCCGACCACGAACAGCATCCGCAGGTACTGATCGTCATCAGCAAGCTCGGTGTAGGGACCGGAGGCATACGGCGGCGAAATCCGGTGGCGACGAAGATGACCGGGATCGCACCATACCGGGTTGCCGCGTTCTTCGACCCGCCGATCGAATAGGTCGTCTTCGGCGTGTCAGCGCCGCCCTGCGGCCCGACCGGGAACAGCGCGTTCAGGACCATCGACCCGCCAATGGAGATGCCGGCGCCGATTAGGCTCACGGCCACGGAGCTGGCGAAGATGCCTCCCAATGCAGCGCCAATCACCGGCGCCAGGAACAGAGCGGCCAGCGCGACCACGAGGCCGAGGATCGCCTTGAAGGCGTTCTTGCCAGGGATGGCGACGATGTTGACCGTAACCCCCGGCTTGACGCGCACCCGCGGCCAGAACTCAGCCGGCACTTCGTGGCCACCAAGCGTGATGTGAAGACGACGCTTGTTCGAAAACGGAAACGCCGCGTGGCATTCCTCGATGATCTCGGCGAGCGACAGGCCGGCCGGCAATCGCAGGGCGTGGCGTTCCTGCCGCAGCGGCGACGGGCGCACGAAGACATCGACGCCGTCCCCTGGTCGAGGACGTCGCCCGAAAGGACGCGTTCCATTTGCATTTAAGCCAGCCTAAAAAATCCGACGATGCGGTTTTTGATGTGCAGAGCGTCCAGGCGCTCGATGCAGGATGGACCCGGTCCATCGGCGTGAAGCAGGCGCCCGCCATCGAGGCGGATGCCGACATGGTTATGGTGGCGACCGTTGCGCATCAGCACGACGTCGCCCTCTTGCGGTTCAGTTGTCTCGATCCAGTGCGCTTCGCGCTCGGCAACGACCAGCGGGGCTATGCCGCGCGGGCGGAACTCGCGACCCTCCATCTCCGCCACATAGGACGGGACAGGACGGCCAAGCACGTCGCGATAGTAGAGGTAGACCAGCCCCCAGCAGTCCGCTCCGTCATAGCCGCGACCGTGCTCGACGTAGGGAATGCCGATGGAGCGATTGATCATTGATGGTGCTGCTGACTGCTACGCGCCAATAATTTCGACGTACTCGGTGTCTTCCGGGTCGTCGCGGCGAATGTGAAACCGATCGTTTCTGACAACTGCAACGCCGGTAGCCGTCACCTGGCGCATTTCTTCGGGCCCATTGAGCGCCACGACGAGTACGTCCTGCGGCATTGTTTTCAGAAGCTCTATGAGCTCGGCGACGGTCATTGGGTCGGCTCCTTGAGCGCGGCGTCGATCGCGGCTTGCCACTCCCCCAACTCGTCGGGATCATTGTCGCCCTTTAAGTCAACGGACTTCATCGCTTCAAGCATCACATCGGTTGGCTCACGCATCGCTTGAATGACAGCACGGGCTATGACGTCCAGTATGACGCGGCCGTCAATCTGCAATTCATTGCCATAACGGTCTCCGACAAAACACTCATTGTGCCTGCCCTCATCGGAGAAAACTGCCTCCTCAATGGCATCTGCGACCCGTTCAATCATGCTCTTGCTCATCACTCGGTCCTCGAACAATCGATCCTTAGAATAGCCCGGGAAACGTGCCAGGCGTAAACTGGCCCGCCGGATACGGTTCGTTGATCAACGCATCAGCAACGAGATCGGCGGTCACCTGTTCCTCGCCGATGATCACGTTGGCCAGCTGCATCGCCGGCAGTTCCATTTCCACCGCACCCGGGGTGGAGCCAAGCACGATCTCCAGCTTGATACTGGCCGGCGTCGAGATCGACCGCAGCAGCGCCACCAGTGACCGCTCGGTGTTGTCCATCGTCAGTTGCACCCGCGGCGGGCTGTCGCTCTTGTCGTCCGGTAGCGTGAACTCGAACGGCAGGAACAGGTATTCCCGGCTCCGGCTCGGAAACCTCGACGATCGGGACGCCGGCCAACCGCGACGGCTCACCCTGCGCGAAAGCGGGCTGCCACAGATAGTTGCCCTGGCCGTCCTTTAGCTTGCGCATGGCGCCGATGATGCTCGTCTATCTGCTTTCGTTGGCGATGGCTGAAGCTGATGACCTTAAGCGCGCTTCCCCGGAAGGTGCCTCTGAGTAATGGCCGGGCGCCGGCAAAAGGAGCGGGTGAGTTAGCCTTGGGAGGAAGCGCGTACTCTCTACGTCCCGCGCCTGAAGTTAGAGTGCGCTCATAGGATGAAAAACCTGTAAAAACGGGCGAGGTAAAAAATGCCCCGCACGGTGGCGGGGCAAGGAGCGTCACGCTTGGCTCACGGTGACGCGGGGAAGCTGGGAGTACCAGCTGCCTCATCTACGACTTTGGTCTAATGCCTGGGAAGGTCTGATTCCGCGATTTCGGTACGGTTGATCAGAAAAAAGAAACCCGCCGAAGCGGGTGCTAGTTTACCTTCTAGGAATCGCTCCCTTTAGTTGTTGCGTCTGACGGATCCGGCGGAACAAACTAAGGCGGGCAGTGGCTGAGGTTACGTCGGCCGATCAGCGCCCAAAAGACCGTTCCGAACCCCACGATGAGGACTGCAATCGCCGAGAGCATTCGGGCCATGCCTTCATTGGTGTTCGAATTCTCGCCCACGATCAGGTAGTAGAGCGATCCGCGCTCGTGGCCGTTTTCCAAGACATCTATCCACGTCAGACTTCGTTCTGGCTCAAGCCGTCCGAATCGGGGTCGCGGATCATTAAACAGCCGCTCTCCTCCAACCACTCCCTGATGATGAGCGCGATCGCGTACTCGCGCTTCCACTTGAAGTCACCGCACGCTTGAGCAAGCGCATCCTCTACGTCCTGATCGAGGAGGAGCCCAACGGTCATGGAATAACTGCTCTCAGCTGTGATTCGAGCAGTTCGCACGCGGCGTCAAAGACGCCACTACTATCATCGCCTTGGCCCTGTTCGAGCATCGTCAGCGCTTGCTTGTAGATTTGGCACTCAGATTGCTCGTCGATCGCATCAATGTGCCGCAGGTGAAGGATCAAAGATGAGACGGTTGCCGCAGCTGACAGGGCGACCGCACCAGCGGAAAGGACGGCATCATCATCCGGCATCGTGCTTCCTCTTATGCAATCTGTGAAGCGCGCCCTGTTGAAGGGCACCCACGCGTCGCGTGCAAACTGTCACGTTGTTGCAGGGAGTCAAGTCGTGCTTTTCGATGGATTCGGAGCGAAAGTCCGCTGCTCTAGTTGCGTGATCGTGACTTTTCTTGCAGACGCGACTCTGCGATTTTGGTGTGGGATCTCACGCGTTCTGCGGAGTGAGCACTCAGTTTCTCGGCTTGCTTTCTCGAGGTCCGCAGATACGGCGGATTGTCCGTGCGTGGCCTCCTATGCCGCGATTCCAGCGGTCCAGTGTTTTGACGGGTGTTCGTGCGGTGTGACACTGGCCGCCGTCTTCATGGCGTTTTCCGCGACCTTCATCACCACGCTCGCTGGTTTGGCGTTCCTTGGCACTGTCGGTGGCAGCCTTGCAGCGGCGATGGACGACCCGACTTCCCGTGAGGCGGCGTTGATCACTTTCCTTGCATCTGCCGCAAACATCAAGCTGCTCGGCATTGGTGGGGCATTCTGGGGACTGATCGGCCTGGTTCCCTATATCGTTCTTCACGGTCGTTTGCCGCGCCGTAAGCGTACCGACCTGTCCGTGAACAAGGGAGCCACGAGGTGAGGGCGCAAGCTACTCGGTCCTTCGGGCTCAGGAAAGTGACCCTCCTCATGGCAGTCGCGGGGTTTGTCACTCCGGATTTAGTCCATCCTTCTGGATGGCCGTGACCTCACCGACTGGATGCTGAGAAACTTTGGCGTTGTTTTCCAAGGCTATGCGTTGTTTTTACATATGACGGTGCGGAAAACATCGCCTAATCCGCTGAAATTGCGTGGCTTCGACAAGCAGCGCTGCCGGAAGGCACGCCGAAGGGGATTTGTGACGTTAACCGGCGCTTGATCTGCGAACCGTCTCTTTCTCTCACTTGCCCAAACTTAACGTAACAGGACGCGTAGAGCGGCCTGAGTTTCCCTCAGCAAAGGTAGGAAGCGGGTGACCAGCTCTTCGGCGGATGCATGGGCCGCCGGTGCCCCGATGTTCACAGCACAGATGAGCTGACCTCGGTCGTTCTCGACTGGCACAGCAATCGAGCAGAGGCCCAACTCCAGCTCTTGATCGATGACCGCGTAACCTTGATCACGAACGCGCTCGAATTCGGCGAGGAGCTGGGCCTGATCAGTTATCGTTTGTGGTGTATTAGCTCTGAGTTCGGTGCGTGCGAGGATCGCACGAACTTCCGCCTTCGGCAGCGAGGCGAGAAGGACGCGCCCCATCGAGGTGCAATAGGCCGGAAGCTGGCTTCCGGGATTAAGGTTGATCGACATGACGCGCCGATTTGAAGCTCGGGCGATATAGAGAATCTCCGTGCCATCAAGAACGGAGGCCGACGCGCTCTGGTCTGCCTTTTCAGACAGAGTGTCGAGGTGAGGCTGCAATATCATGGGCAATGGCGTCGCTGAGAGATAGGCGTGGCCGAGACGTAAGGTCTTTGGTGTTAGCGTGAAGAACTTGCCGTCGTAGGCGGCGTAGCCGAGCTCGGCGAGGGTCAGCAGGGATCGCCTTACAGTTGCTCGGTCAAGGCCGCCGAGCTTCGCAGCATCGGTTATGGACAGTCGTTGGTGCATCTCTCCAAAAGCCTCGATGACCTTCAAGCCCCTTGCAAAACCGCTGACGAAGTCTGCTTCGCGCATCTGTCTCAACCTTTCAAATCAAAGCGCGTTATGTGCGCTATACGAACAAATGTCAAATGACGCACATTCTTCTTGCCTCTCTGGCTCAGGGGACCCTATGCATTCGCTGGCTTTGGCGAGGACACGGACCTCGCTCCATTCGGCAAGGAGAGGCACCGACATGGATAAGACAACGAGTGCGGCTGAGGCTGTCGCTCCGATCGGCGATGGCGCCACTGTGATGATAGGGGGATTTGGAGGGTCTGGCGCACCAATCGAGCTCATTCACGCCCTAATCGATCTGGGCCCGAAAAATCTGACGATCATCAATAATAATGCCGGTAATGGTCGGATCGGCATCGCCGCGATGATCGACGCAGGCATGGTGCGCAAGATGATATGCTCGTTCCCGCGCTCCTCGGATCCGCGTGCTTTTACCGATAGATACCTGGCGGGTGAGATCGAGTTGGAGCTCGTGCCACAGGGCACGCTCGCGGAGCGTATTCGCGCTGGAGGCGCAGGCATCCCCGCCTTCTATACGCCGACCGGCTACGGCACTGATCTTGCCGACGGCAAGCAGATCGCCGAATTCGATGGCAGGCATTACGTGCAGGAGCGCTGGTTGAAGGCCGATTTCGCGATCATCAAGGGACATATTGGCGACACGCAGGGCAATCTGATCTACAGCAAGGCTGGTCGCAATTTTAATCCGCTGATGTGCATGGCCGCAGCACGAACGATCGCCCAGGTCACATCAATCGTCGCACCTGGCGCGATAGATCCGGAGCATATTGTAACACCGGGCATCTTTGTTGACTGCGTCGTCGAAGTCACCAATCCGCAACAGGAAGAAGCACTCATCCGAGCCGGAGTGGCCTACGTATGACCGTCAATACGCGCGAAGATATCAAGCTTTCCAACGCCCAGATCGCCTGGCGCGCTGCTCAGGACATCCCCGGCGGCGCCTATGTGAACCTCGGTATTGGCTTTCCGGAAATGGTGGCGAAGTTCCAGCCGCCCGGCCGCGAGGTGATCTTCCACACCGAGAACGGGATTCTCAATTTCGGCGAAGCGCCTGTGATCGGCGAAGAAGACTGGGATTTGATCAATGCAGGCAAGAAGGCAGTCACGCTGAAGGCGGGCGCCGCCTTCTTCCACCATGCCGACAGCTTCGCGATGGTCCGCGGCGGCCATCTAGACGTCGCCATCCTCGGAGCCTATCAGGTTGCCCAAAACGGCGACCTTGCCAACTGGCGCGTAGGCCCCAAGGGCGTTCCCGCCGTCGGCGGCGCCATGGATCTCGTCCACGGCGCCAAGCAGGTGGTCGTCATCACGGAACACGTTACCAAGGACGGAAAGCCGAAACTTGTCGACAAGTGCACCTTCCCGCTGACCGGGGTCGGCTGCATCACCCGCGTCTACACGAGCCACGCCGTGATCGACATCGTCGATGGCTGCTTCGCCGTGCGTGAGAAGCTTGCCGAAATGACCATCGACGAGCTGCAAGCAATGACTGGTGCTCCGCTTCATACCGACGGGGCGATTGCCGACCTCGTGGTGCCGGTACTGTAAGGAAGCCGCTATGACGCAAGCATTCATCTGCGCCTATATCCGCACGCCCATCGGGCGCTTCGGCGGTTCGCTGTCTTCCGTCCGTGCTGACGATCTCGCCGCAATCCCGCTGAAGGCACTGATGGCGAAATATCCAACGGTTGATTTCGAAGCCGTTGACGAAGTGATCTTCGGCTGCGCCAACCAGGCGGGTGAAGATAACCGAAACGTCGCCCGGATGTCGGCACTACTAGCCGGCATTCCGCTAAGCGTCCCGGGCACAACGATGAACCGTCTTTGCGGTTCAGGCATGGATGCCACTATCACTGGCGCGCGCGCTATCATCGCCGGCGAAGCCGAACTCGTGATCACCGGCGGCGTTGAAAGCATGAGCCGAGCGCCCTTCGTGATGCCGAAGGCGGAAACCGCGTTTTCGCGCGCGACTGAAATATATGACACCACCATCGGCTGGCGCTTCGTTAATCCGTTGATGAAGGCTCAGTACGGCGTCGACACCATGCCGGAAACCGGGGACAACATCGCGGTCGACTATAAGATCGGCCGTGAGGATCAGGATGCCTTCGCTGTGCGCAGCCAGACCAAGGCCGCCGAAGCGCAGGCCAATGGTCGTCTGGCGCAGGAGATCACCCAAGTCACTGTTTCGCAGAAGAAGGGCGATCCGATCGTCGTCGATCGTGACGAGCATCCGCGTGCGACGAGCATCGACGCGCTTGCAAAGCTCAAGCCGGTCAACAAGCGCGAAGGTGCGACCGTAACGGCAGGCAATGCGTCGGGCGTCAACGATGGCGCAGCGGCGCTTATCGTTGCCTCGGAAGCCGCCGTGAAGAAATACGGTCTGACTCCGATCGCCCGCATCCTCGGCGGCGCGACTGCCGGCGTTCCGCCGCGCGTCATGGGCCTCGGCCCGGCCCCCGCGTCCAAGAAGCTGATGGCCCGTCTCGGCATGCGCCAAGAACAGTTCGACGTCATCGAACTCAATGAAGCCTTTGCCTCCCAAGGCCTGGCGACTCTGCGCGAACTCGGGATCGCCGACGATGACCCGCGTGTCAACCCCAATGGTGGGGCAATCGCGTTGGGTCATCCGCTCGGCATGTCGGGTGCGCGGATTGCCGGAACAGCGGCATTCCAGCTCAATCTCAAGGGTGGTCGGTACGCTCTTGCGACGATGTGCATTGGCGTTGGTCAGGGTATTGCCATCGCTCTTGAACGCGTCTGATATCGGACATGACGGAGGTGCCGCATTCACCTCCGCACTTCGCCGTACCTACGACGCGCCAAATCCAGTGCTATGCCGGCAATCGGATGACGACGACCGCTAGACCGGCCCGTATCTAATTGTTGGTATAGGTCGACAGTGCTTTCAGGCGTGCTTCGGTTTGCCGGAGAGCCTCTTGCGCGCGCATTTCAGGTTTTCCCACCAGCATGCTGGCCAAGACTTCGCTCAAAGCAAACGCTGGGGTCATAGTGTGAAAGAAGCTCAGGCTGTCGGTCGGACAAAAGAGGACTGAGTCAGCCACGGCCCGAATCGGTGCGACTTCGCTGTCCGTAATCGCGACAATTTTGAGCCCTCGGGATTTCGCGTATTCGCAGATTTGCAACGTAATCGCAGCGTAGGGACTTATGGTCAAAACGAAAAGGACATCGTCCTCCCTGGCCCAGGTCAAGGCGTCAGATCCGGTACCCGCGGCACCATCGACGAGCACGGTCCGATCGCCTAGCAACGAAATCATGTAATTGAAGTGCCACATCACGGGATGGCAAGAGCGTTGCCCTAAGCAATAGATCCGCCTGGCGCCTGCCAGGGCATCAGCCACCGCCGCAAGCGAGGCCAGCATATCGGGGTGGCTCAGGCCGTCGATCTGATGCGAGAGGCGTGCGAACATCCGCGCCGCAAGGGCGGCATCGCCTTCCAGTGCCTGATCGCGGATCTGCTGGCGGGCCCTTTCGGCGAAACCCGTGCTGCGGTCCCGAATTGCTTCGTGGTACATCGCGCGGACCTCGTCATAGCCGGAAAGACCCAGAAATTGCGCAAGCCTGGTCATAGTGGCGGGCTGCACGCCGGCGTTTCGTGCCTGATCCCGCATGGAGAGCAGCGCGACATCCTGCGGGTTCTCAAGAATATAGCGGCCCGCCATCTGGAGTTGGCGCGGCATCTGATTGAAGCGTGCCACAATCTCGGGATGAAGCGGGTAGATTTCCATGCGATATTCTCTTTCGTGTGGGCTGGGACGAGGTCCCGCTTCAGCCTCCGGCCAGTACCTGATCGACAGTGTCGCCAAGTCGACCGACAATTTCCCCGACCTCGGCGGCCGTTAGGATGTAGGGCGGCGCGAGCAGGATGTGATCTCCCGACTTCCCATCGATCGTACCGCTGCCGGGATATATCATCAGCCCATTGTCCATGGCCCTCGCTTTCAGGCGGCTGGCAAGTCCCATTTCCGGATCGAAAGGAACCTTGCTGTCGCGATCCTGCACCAGCTCCAGACCGATAAAAAGACCGCGGCCCCGTATATCCCCAATGTAGCGGGAACCGGCAAATCGCGACTGCAGGCCGGCCATCATCTCAGCACCGCGCAAGCGAACGTTTTCGAGGAGATTATCTTCAGCGATCACCTCCTGCACCGCCAGCGCCGCGGCCGCGGCCATCGGGTGTCCCATATAGGTGTGGCCGTGGACAAAAGCGCCCGAACCATGCAGGAACGTGTCATGCACCTTCTGCGACACCAACACGGCGCTAACCGGCTGATAACCGGCGCCAAGGCCCTTCGCCATTACCTGGATGTCGCCCGCCACACCCTCCTGCTCGCAGGCGTGAAGCGTTCCCGTTCGACCCATTCCGCACATGATTTCGTCCATGATCAGAAGCACGCCGTAGCGGTCGCAGATCTCGCGGATGCGGCGGAAATAGTCGCCGACTGGAGGCACAACGCCCGCGGTGGCGCCGACGACGGTTTCTGCAGCGAAGGCCATGACGCTGTCGGTGCCCAGTTCCAGGATCTTGTCCTCCAACTGCTGTGCCGCACGCGCTGCATAATCGGCATCGGATTCGTCGGCGCGCTGGTAACGGTAGGCGAAGCAGGGATCGATATGGTGGGTCTCGATCAGGATCGGCGTGTGCATCCGCCTGCGCCCCTCGTTTCCGCCGGTGGCGAGCGCACCAAGCGTATTGCCGTGATAGCTCTGGCGGCGGGCGATGATATGCCGCCGCTGCGGCTCGCCGCGCTCGACATGATATTGGCGCGCCATTTTCAGCGTCGCCTCGACCGCTTCCGAGCCGCCGTTGAGCACCATGGCGTGGCTCATGCCCGACGGGGCATCCCCTATCAGTCGGCTTGCGAGGGCCTCCGCAGCCTCCGTCGTGAAGAAGCCGGTATGCATGTAGGCGATCGTATCGAGCTGGGCCAGCAACGCCTCGCGCAGCCGCGGGTGTCCGTGACCCAGACAGGAGACCGCCGCTCCGCCGCAGGCATCGATATAGGTGTTGCCGCTGCTGTCGCGCACACGAATGCCCGCGGCCTCTACCGCCACAGGAAGACGGGTGGTCAGCGAACGATGGAGAATCTGGCTCATGATTGCGCCGCAGCCGATGAAAGGCAGCCAAGTTTCCGCGACATCGCAAGTTCCTTTCGGATTGATGAATCAAATGTTTCATGCATAATGCATTTAATCCATATGAATCGCAACGACAAATTCCGGCCCCATGACGGGCTGTCGAACCACCGAAAAAGGGGAAGGAATGTCAGGCAAGCTGAGGATCGCAGTCGCGCGGCTGTGGCATGAAGCCCATAGTTTCACACCGGTTCAGACGCGTCTGGCGGATTTCCGGCGCAAGGAATGGCAGCAGGGGCCGGCCACCGCCGAGTTCTACCGGTGGACCAATACGGAAATCGGCGCAGTAGTCGAGCTGATCGACAGCGATTGCGATCTCGACGTGCATTTCTCGCTGTGCACGGCCGCGCCGCCGGGCGGCCTTGTGCCGCAGGGCGAGATGGACCAGATCCACGAGGCGATTCTGGCGGGGCTGGAGAATGGTCCCTGGGACGGGATCTACCTCTCGCTTCACGGCGCCACGCTTTCCACCGGCTCCCTGTCTCCTGACGCCGATCTGATCAATAGGATCCGCACCCTTGCTGGACCGGACATCCCCATAGCCGTCAGCTTCGACATGCATGCCTGCATCAATCCGCAATTGGCGGACCTGGTGCAGATCCTGTCGGGCTATCACACCTATCCCCATGTCGACATGAAAGAGACCGGCCATCGCGCCATGGCGATGCTGCTGGACTGCCTGCGCAATAAACGTCCGGTGCGGCTGCATCTGCGGCACGTGCCGATGCTGCCGCTCAGTCACATGATGCGCACGGCGTCCGGCCCGATGCGGGAGCTTGTCGATCTCGGCCGGGAAGCAATGCGGAAGCCGGGGATCTTGGACGCAACCTTCTTCGCTTCCTTCACCTATGCAGACAGTCCGCACGCCTCGGCCGTCGTCGCGGTGACAGCCGATGACGAGGCAGACACGGAAACGCTGCTGGACAGTCTGGCGTCAGCGTTCCTGGAGCGCGCGCCTCGGTTCAACGCACCCGTCATCGGCTCGCATGAGGGGCTCACCCGCGCCGAAGCGCTGCTGGAAAACGGGAGCGGCAGGGGGCCGGTCGCACTGATCGACACGGCCGACAACCCGCTGTCCGGCGGAATCGGCGATACGACCGGCCTACTGCGGGCATGGTTGGAACAATCCTCCCACCTCCGGACCGTGTTCAGTTTCTTCCACGACCCGGCGTTGGTCGCCGAATGCCACTGCTTGGGCGAGGGCGCCCGGATTTCTGTGGAACTTGGCGGACGGATAATGCCGGAACATGGCGCGCCCGTCCCATTGACGGTACGCGTCCTGCGCCTGACCGATGGCCGTTTCCACAATGTCGGGCCAATGGAGAACGGCATGGCCGTCGATATTGGTCGCACCGCGGTTCTGGAGGCCGGAAACTTGCGCCTCGTGGTGTCGGAGACCTGCCAGAGCGTCAACGATCCGGCGTGGTGCGATCTGCACGGCATAGAACTGGCCGGGGTGGATCTGTTTCTGGTGAAGGCTAAGAACCACTTTCGCGCCGCCTTCGAGCCGTTTTGCCGGGCGCTGATCGATATCGAATCGCCCGGACCTTCGCCCGCAGATCTGCATCTCGTGCCCTACAGGCATGTCCCTCGCAGCTTGCTTGACTGAAGTTCCAGCCGACGGCAGTCGGAATGGTGACACCTATAAAACAAGTGTTTCATAGGTGTTGACTTTGAAACGAAAACATCAAAGAATGCCGCAACGACCGATTGGACAGGAAAATCGATGGACGACACCGTGCCTCTACACGTTCGCGATCTGCACAAGAGCTATGGGCAGATCGAGGTGCTCAAGGGCATCTCCATGCAAGCCGAGCGCGGAGACGTCATTTCGATCATCGGAGCCTCAGGCTCGGGCAAGAGCACTTTCCTGCGTTGTCTGAATGTGCTGGAGACCTACCAGAAGGGCGAGGTGCGCTTCTTCGGTGAAAGGATCGATCTCGGCCGGAGGGGGCTGGCGGGCCATCGTCAAATCGATCGCATCCGTTCACGCATGGGCATGGTGTTTCAAGGCTTCAACCTCTGGAGTCATCTGACGGTGCTGCAGAACGTCATGCTAGGCCAGGTCTCGGTGCTCGGCCGGAGCAAGGCCGAGGCGCGCGAGAAGGCCGAAGGCCTGCTGGGGCGCGTCGGGATTTACGAGCGGCGCGACTATTACCCGATGCAGCTTTCCGGTGGACAGCAGCAGCGCGCGGCCATCGCTCGGGCACTCGCGATGGATCCGGAGGTCCTCCTGTTCGATGAGCCGACCTCCGCGCTGGATCCCGAGCTGGTCGGCGAGGTGCTGCGGGTCATGCGCTCGCTCGCCGAGGAACAGCGCACCATGATCATCGTCACCCACGAAATGCGCTTCGCCCGGGAAGTCTCCTCGAAGGTCATGTATTTCCACCAGGGCCTCGTCGAGGAGGAGGGTTCCCCCGAACAGGTCTTCGATGCGCCGATCTCCGATCGCTGCCGCCACTTCGTCACGCAAAACTTCGATCAATGAAACATCCAAAGGGAGGATGAATGATGGGTACCCGTTTCAAGTTTTTGATCGTCGCGGCGGCCGCAGCGCTTGCGGCCAGTTCCGTCAGCGCGGAAACGCTTCGTCTCGCAACCGAGGGCACTTACCCGCCCTTCAACTTCGTTGCCGCCTCGGGTGAGCTTCAGGGCTTCGACATCGACATTGCCAAAGCGCTTTGCGCCGAGATGGCGGTCGAGTGCAAGATCGAGACCTTCTCCTGGGACGGTATGATCCCTGGCCTCAACGCGGGTAAGTTCGACGCCATCGTCGCCTCGATGTCGATTACCGAGAAGCGGAAGGAAGCCGTCAATTTCACACAGCCCTACTACCAGGCCGGCGCCGTCATCGTCGCCGCCAAGGGGCAGGAGATGGACACCAGCCCGAAGGGACTGGCGGGCAAGGTTATCGGCGTCCAGCGCGCCTCCAGCTACGGCCAGTTGCTGAAAGCCCAGTTCCCGGAAGCCGTGATCCGCGAATATGACAAGAACGAGGAGCACAATCTCGATCTTGCCGCAGGTCGCATCGACGGGGTGATGGCGCAGCGTCTGTTCATGCAGCAGTGGCTCGACAGCGAAGAGGGTGCCAACTTCGAGCCCAAGGGCAAGCCCTTCTTTGACACCGAATACCTGGGACCGGGCGCCGGGATAGCGATCCGCAAGAGCGATCAGGCGCTTCAGGAACGTTTCGACGCTGCCCTGAAGACAATCATGGAAAACGGCGTCTATGACGAAATCAACAACCGCTATTTTCCCTTCAGCCTGAAGCCCGGCCAGGAAGGCTGAGGCAGGAACCCGGCAGCGACCCCGGCGGGCCGCTGCCGCCCATTTCCAGCGGCGGCGGGCACCGGCCTGCCGCAAGGGAGCACGGATGATCGATCTGCAAGGCTTTGGCGGCTTGCTGGCCGAAGGCACATGGATGACGATCCGCGTCACGATGATCGCCGCGACAGCAGGCGTATGCATCGGAGTCGGCGTCGCGCTGATGAAGCTTTCGTCGTCGCGTCTCGCGCGGCTTCTGGCGGAGACCTATACAACGGTGCTGCGCGGGGTTCCGATCCTTCTGGTGATTCTGCTGTTCTATTTCGGCGCGATTGCTGCGGTGAATTCCGTTGCGCGTGCCTTCGGCTACATGGAATTCATCGATGTCAGCGCTTTCGCGGCCGGCTGCCTCGCGCTTTCCCTGGCCTTCGGGGCCTATTCGGCGGAAGTCTTCCGCGGGGCGTTCCAATCGATCCCCAGGGGGCAGATCGAGGCGGCGCGCGCCATCGGCCTGCCATCCACCAAAACCTTCTTCAAAATCACCCTGCCGCAGGTTTGGCGCCTCGCGCTTCCCGGCCTGGGCAATATCTTTCTCGTGATCATGAAGGAGACCGCGCTCATTTCCGTCGTCGGCCTGGACGAACTGATGCGCAAGACGCAATTCGCAGTCGACTTTACCAAGAAGCCGTTCACCTTTTTCCTGGTGGCTGCCCTCATCTATCTCGGACTGACAGTCATCACGATGGGCGTGGCAGCCTGGCTCGAAGGCCGGGCGAACCGCGGATTCGTTGCCCAGAGGAGAGGCGGATGAACGTTCAGGTCATGATCGAAGCGATCCCCGCCCTTTTGGGCGGCGCGGTTCTGACGTTGCAGCTCGTCGCCGTAGCGTCGTTCATCGGCTTCCTGCTAGCACTGGGGGTCACCGCCATGCGCCTGTCGGGCAGGATCTGGCTCGTCGCGCCCTCCTATGCCTATGTTTTCTTCCTGCGCGGCACGCCGCTGCTGGTCCAGATCTACCTAGTCTACTACGGGCTGTCGCAGTTCCCCGAGATCCGCAACAGTGTGCTGTGGCCCTTTCTGCGCGAACCCTGGTGGTGCGCACTGGTCGCATTCTCGCTGAACACTTCCGCCTATGTGTCCGAAGTAATGCGGGGCGCGATCACTGCGGTTCCAGCCGGCCAGATCGAGGCCGCGAAGGCTGTCGGCATGTCCTCGTTGAAGCGCTTCACCAAGGTTATCGCTCCCCAGGCCATGCAGATCGGTCTGCCGGCCTATTCGAACGAGATCATCCTCATGGTGAAGGCCTCGTCGTTGGCATCGACTGTTACGTTGCTTGACCTGACTGGCGTGGCGCGCTCCCTTGCCTCGGAAACCTACCTGCCGGTCGAGGTGCTCGGCATGGCGGGCATCATCTATCTGATCTTGAATTTCACCCTGACCCGAATTCTGCGTGGCCTCGAATGGTTCGTCTCGCCGCGGCAGAAATCGGGACCGGGCACACTTGCGGAGGCCTGACATGACCCTGACCCGCGACGAATGGCACGCACGTGCGAAAGCAATCGCGCCGGAGACGCACGCGTTCTATGCCGGCCAAGCCCAGAAGGCGGCGACCGGTGAATCCTTCGTTTCGATCAATCCGGCCACGAGAGCCGCGATCGCCGAGTTGCCGGCCTGTGGTGCCGAGGATGTTGAGCGGGCCGTTGCGGCAGCCAAAGAAGCGTTCGATTCGGGCGTGTGGTCCGGTCAGCCGCCAGCCATACGCAAGGCGTCGCTGCTCGCCTGGGCCGATCTCGTCGAGCGCGACTGGCAGCATCTGGCCCTGCTCGAAAGCTTGGACACCGGCAAGCCTATCCGCGATACGTTGGCCATCGATGTCGGTTCCTCGCTGAAGTCGATGCGTTGGTTCGCCGAGGTGACCGACAAGGTCTATGACGAGATTGCACCTGTGCCGGCCTCCGCACTGGCCATGCTGCGACGCCGCCCGCTGGGAGTGGTCGGTGCCATCGTGCCGTGGAACTTCCCGCTGAACATGGCGATCATCAAGATTATGCCGGCGCTGGCGGCGGGAAATTCCGTCATCCTGAAGCCCTCCGAGCTGACCTCGCTGTCGGCTCTCCACCTGGCGAAACTGGCGCATGAAGCGGGACTGCCCGGGGGCGTCTTCTCGGTTTTGCCCGGGGTCGGACCCGAAACGGGCCGCGCGTTGGCGCTACACATGGATGTCGCCTGCCTTGCCTTCACCGGCTCGACGGCAGTCGGCAAGCTGCTGCTGGGCTATGCCGCCCAGTCGAACCTGAAGCGCGTCAATCTCGAATGCGGCGGCAAGTCAGCCAATATCGTCTTCGCCGATGTCGGCGATCCGGCGAAGGCCGCGATGGCAGCCGCCAACGGCATCTTTCAGAACATGGGGCAGATCTGCAATGCCGGTTCGCGCCTCCTAGTCGAGGCCAGCATTTACGACGAATTCCTCGAGAGCGTCGCCGCTCAGGCGGCCGGCCGCGTGCCGGGGGATCCCCTCGACCCGCAGACGTGCTACGGCACGCTGATCTCCACCGCCCATGCTGAACGGGTCCGCGGCTTCATCCGTTCCGGACGAAAGGAGGGCGCGCGCCTCGTCGCCGGCGGTGAAGGGGAGGCGGGAACCGCGGTCGTGCCGCCGACGATCTTTGCCGACGTGCAGAACGCGATGGAGATCGCGCGCGAAGAGATATTCGGGCCGGTGCTGTCGGTCATCCGTTTCGAGACCGACGACGAGGCGATTCAAATTGCCAATGACAGTCCCTACGGTCTCGCCTCGGCGATCTGGACCGCAAGCCTCCCGCGGGCCCTTCGGCTGGAACCGCGGCTCCAGACCGGCGTCGTCTGGGTCAATACCTTGCGGGCCGGCGACATCACCGTGCCCTTTGGCGGCATGAAGCAGTCCGGGCTCGGGCGCGACAAGTCGATCCATTGTTTTGACGAGGTCACCGCAGTGAAGTCGGTCTGGGTCGACCTGGAGCAATGACCATGGCCGCACCGCGGGTCCTCCTTGCCTCACTTCTGCACGAAACCAACAGTTTCAACCGAACGCTGACCCCGATAGACAGCTTCTGTGGCCGCTACCTGTTGCTCGACCATGCTTCTGCCCACTCGACGCTAGCCGGATCGGGCACGGAGACGGGCGGGTTTCTGGCGGGGTGCGCAGAACACGGCTGGCAGAGCCATATCGCCTTTGCCGCCGCCGCCGGCCCTTCCGGCCCGATGGTGGAAACAGCTTTTCGGGAGTTGAAGGACCGCCTGTTCGAGGCGGCGCGCGAAAGGCCGGACGGCGTTCTGCTGTCGCTGCATGGTGCAATGACGACAGAAGAAAGCTCGGATCCAGAAGGGGACATTGCAAGCGAACTGCGCGAAATCATCGGCCCGGACGTGCCGCTCGTCGTGACGCTCGACATGCATGCCAATCTTAGTCCGCGCCTTGTCGAGGCGGCCGATGGGATGTGCATCTACGAGACCTATCCGCATGTGGATCAGGCCGAAACCGCCCGGCGCGCGGTCGTGGCGCTAGCCCGACTGCTCGTCCGGCCGAAAGCGGGGCGACGGCTGACCCGCGCCCTGCTGATGCGAGCACCGATGCTCGATGCCGCCGATCACGGCCGCACCTCACCGGCCGGCCCCATGAACCCGATCCTTGCGCGCCTCGATGCGCTGCGCAACGCGCACGACTTGGTGACGGGCGGCATCACGATCGGCTTTCCCTGGGCGGACACGCCGAATGCCGGCCCGGCCGTGGTACTCCATGATGCGTGGGACTCGACGGTCGACCTGCCGGCAATCGCGCGGGAGTTGACGGACCTGCTGTGGCAGAGCCGGGGTGAGACGCAACTGGACTTTCCCGACACTGCGCAGGCCATCGCCGAGGCGCTCGCCGGCCGGTCCGATAAAAAGCCCCTGGTGCTGGCCGATATCGCCGACAACCCAGCTGGTGGCGCTTATGGCGATTCCCCAAATCTGCTGCGCGCGATGATTGCGGCTGACCTGGAAAACGCGGCCTTCGCCAGCATTTGCGACCCCGAAGCGGTCGCGCAGGCCATGCAGGCGGGCTTGGGCGGGCGGATCAACGTCGTGCTCGGCGGGCGCAAGGCGCCGGAAATCTCGCCCCCGCTGGCGCTTTCCGTCGAGGTCGTCGGCCTGAACGACGGGCGCATCGCCTTTGCCGGTCCGGTCCTGCGCGGCGTCACCGTCGATATGGGCCCGATCGCCGTTTTCCGCCATCGCACAATCGAGATCGTGGTGGCCAGCCGCGCGCTCGCCATCACCGATCTGCAGCAATTTCGGGCGCTCGGCATCGAGCCCGCCGAAAAATCGGTCCTCGCCTTGAAAAGCCGCAACCACCACCGCGCGGCCTTCGAACCGCTGGCCCGAAAGGTCATGCTCGTCGATGCCGGCGGCATAGCTAGCATGCAGCTTGCAAAGATTCCCTATCGAAACCTGCCGCGTCCGATCTGGCCGTTAGACCCGGATTGTGGCAACCCCTCATCTATACGTGTTCTGGAGTTCCGCCACGATGCCTGACGATCTCACCCTTTCGAATGCCTCGCCAGAGACGGTGCGCCTGAAGGCGCTCGACCTTGCGCACCACATGCACCCCTTCGCGGATCATCAGGAACTCGTGGCCGAGGGCGGCACCCGAGTGATCACCCGCGCCGAAGGGGTCTATCTGTACGACAGCGAAGGCGAGCGGCTGCTGGACGGGATGGGTGGCCTGTGGTGCGTGAACATCGGCTACGGCCGCAAAGAGTTGGCCGAGGTCGCCGCTCGCCAGATGGCCGAGCTTCCCTATTACAACACCTTCTTCAAGACGACGATGCCCAGCACCGTCGGACTCGCCGCCGAGATCGCCACGGTCGCGCCGAACGGCCTCGACCGCGTGTTCTTTGCCAATTCGGGCTCTGAGGCCAACGACACCAATATTCGTCTGGCGCGTCTCTACTGGATCCGCGCCGGCAAACCTTCGAAAAAGGCGATCATCTCGCGCAAATATGCCTATCATGGCACCTCGATCGGCTCGGGCTCGCTGACCGGCCTTCCATCGATGCATGACATCCCAGGCCAACCGATGGCCGACGTCCATCATGCGCCTGCACCGTTCTGGTGGGCCGAAGGCCACGGCCAGACGCCGGAAGAGCACTGTGCGGCGGCACTGGCAGGGCTAGAACAAACGATCGAAACGGTGGGCGCTGAGAATATCGCAGCCTTCATTGGCGAACCCGTACAGGGGGCCGGTGGCGTGATCACGCCGCCAGAGGGGTATTGGGCCGGAGTACAGGAGATCTGTCGCCGCCACGACATCCTCCTCATCGCCGACGAGGTCATCTGTGGCTTTGGCCGCACAGGCCAATGGTTCGGCTCGCAGACCTTCGACATCCAGCCCGACATCATCACAATCGCGAAGGGCATGTCCTCGGGCTATATGCCCATCTCCGCATCCGTCTTCGGTGATCGCATTGCCTCGGTCCTGATGGATCAGCCCGGCCGCATGAACCATGGATATACCTATTCGGGCCATCCCGTCGCCTCGGCGGTCGCGCTGGAGAATATTCGCATCCTCAAGCGGGAGCGAATCGTTGAGCGCGTAGGTGAGGATACTGGCCCCTATTTCATGAAGAAGCTGCGCGAGTTGCTGGACCACCCGCTGGTCGGCGAAGTTCGCGGCGTTGGCCTCATGGCCGCTGTTGAATTAACGCGGGACAGGCAGGGACGCACACCGGTCGCACCGGTCTCGAGCCTCGCCACGCCAGTGCGCAACCTTTGCTTCCAGACCGGCCTGACCACGCGGGCAGTCCGTGACTGCCTGGTATTTTCTCCGCCGCTGGTGATCTCGCGGCAAGAGATTGACTGGCTGGTGGATCGTCTGCGCAAGAATCTGGATTGCTTTGTTTGAAACTCGAGTGATCAGGTGGGACGGCCTTCGAGCCGGCATCGTTGTGGCAACAAAGCGCCCGCATTCGGAGAGCCGTCGTTCGCTGTAATGGAAGAGTAGCAGCTCGGGCGCTGCATGAAGTAGCGCAAGGCGCGAGGTGGTTCTTGGCGCCCGAGAACTTGTAGGCAGGGGGAGTGTGCTTGAAACGAAGTGGTAGACCCTCAAACCGAACATCTAGGGTGTTCCCCGCGTTTCGTCCGATTTAGCGTACTCAACCAAGCCTGAACTCGATCCGGTTGGGCCGGGGACCAGTGCGCCCCGTGGCGTAGAAGCCGGTCTTGGTCAGCAGCCGGATTGAGGGAGCGTTGTCGGGTCGACATTCGGCAATAATTGTCCGAGGAGCTAGCGAAGGATCAGCGGCAATCTGCGCCAACGACCCCAGAAGCGCTTCAGACGCGTAGCCCTTGCCCTGGTAATCGACCCCGAACCAGTAGCCGACCTCGATAATGCCGTCAGGGTGGTCAATGACACCCATGGCCCCGATCAGCGTTACATTGGGAAGCCGTACCGCGAAGAAGTATTATTTGGTCGCGTCCTGGCTGGCGATCAGGGCCTGTGCCTTCTCCAGCGGGAAGCCACCAAAGGCCATCCACTGGCTCACAGCCGGGACATCGCTGATCCCGGCCAGTTCTGGGGCATCCTGGAGTTCCAGTTGACGGATTGCCAGGCGTTCTGTCGTGAACGGCTTCAACATATGCCACCCTCAAACCAATCACTTTTCTACCGTCAAATCTGGATACGATGAGGGCTGCTTCTTGAGGGCGGAAGCTGCTCAGGTGCTATGATGCCGTGGCGCTAGACGCTGATGTGGTGGGGACGGGCATGGAGCTCGCTTTGGTGACCCAAAAACCGTCCATCCGGCTGTTGAGGCCCCGCTATTTGGCCACATGCCAAACGCCACCAACGCCATCACCGTTCATTTCACCGGCCTTCTTATCACCGGAGTATCTGTAAAGCGGCTTGCCGTCGTAGGCCCACATTTCCTTACCGTCCGCAGCCTTGACCAGCGACCATTCACCTTCGGCCTTGGCCTTCTTACCGGCATGGAAGGCTGGCCACTTCTTCAGGCAATCCTTGTCGCAGTTCGATTTGCCATTGGTGTCCTTGTCGAAGGTGTAGAGGATCATCCCCTTTTGATTGGCCAAGACCTTGCCCATGTTCGTATCGACCATCTTGGCGGGTTCAGCAGCAGCAACAGCTGCCATAGTTGTCGCGGACAACACTCCCAACGCGATCAAAATCGTTCTCATGATTTTCTCCGTTCGAGCACAATGCCAACATTGCCCCGTAAAAAACGCCTCGATGGGGAAACCTGTTCCACTGGTTGATGCCGAAAATCCCATGAAGGACACGAAGTGTACGTCACCATCCTATGCCGCTTGGCCAGCCGCGAAAATAAACCTCGGCAGGCCTGTGCGTCGCCTGCGGTGACTGCACGAACTTTCTCGGTCGCCTTCCTGGTATCCAGATCGTTGGCTACCAATTGTCGGATTGTTTCGTAGCCGCCAACATCTTCGGGAAAGCCCAATCCGAAAATAAAATCATGGCGCTTCTCTTCCACCGCGGAGACGAGCCAGATGGGCGAGATCGGCTTCGTGTCGAGATTCAACTCAGTTGGCCAAGCTCGAAGCACATAGCGTCCTAGATCACGGCCGCTAGTCTTCTTCAGCATGATGAGCGCAGGCAGATTGCCCCGGTTGAGAAGGGGGATCGTTGCTAGCTTCTCGATGTCGGGGTTGGGGTTGAGCCATTCCGCGAGACCAGAGGGATTCCAAACGCTACCCCGGCTCCAGCCGTTCGCCTCCAGCTGCTTGGCGAGACTGGACAGGGGACCCGCATATTGGATGACGAAGGGCTCCTCGTTTTCACCCCTGATATCGAGACGCCGTGCTGGCAGTGCTTCCCATTCCCGGTCCAGCCAGTCCTTCTCGGATACGGTCCGAACCTCTGACCTTATCCCATAGCGGTCGATGTCAGCAGCGTGGTGGTGCCAAATGTTAAAACCGCCGCCAATGAGCAACGCCGCCCCCGCCACACCAAGCAGACCGACGGTGGTTTCCCTGGAGGATTGGTGGTTGAGGTATGCCACGATCAGGATTGTTAGCCAGACTGCCGTAAAGGCCAGACCTGCAACGACGTCCGAAAACCAATGTGCGCCGAGATAGACGCGCGAGAAAGCTATCGCGATGATCAGCATAGTGGCCGGCAGCGCGACCCACATTCGTCCTGCAGCTGACAATCGGCGACACGCCAGGAAGGCTATGAACCCGTAAAGCGCAGCATTCTCGGTGCTATGGCCACTGGGAAAGGAAAACTTGCTCCACCCCGCATACAGATCGGGGCTTGGCCGCGCGCGATGGACTGCGACCTTAATCGCAGTGGTGAAGATTGAGGCTCCACCGACTGCGCCAAGAAAGTAGGCTGCCGTCCGCCAGGATCGTTGAGCTGCGAGGAGTACAAGGACGGCGGCCGATATCGCCAGTACGACGGTCGTGTCGCCAAGTTCGGTGACCCGATCATGACGGCGTCGACGGCTCTCGTCCGAAGGCCCTGCAGAAAGTCAAACACCGATTTGTCAAATACGATCAAAGGATCGCCAGTGATGACGTCTTCGGCGATCCCGAAGAACAACCACGCTGCTCCAATCAGGATCGCGATCAGCAAAGCGAGGATTGGCAGCTCACCTTCCGTCGGGCCCATCAGCCGAAGGACCAGCCTGCTGGCGAGATTGTCGGTTTGCTTGGCCCGGGCGCGAAGCATTTCGACTGCGTACATAACGAGTGGGACCGCACGGAGAATCGCATAGCGCGTCAACCGGAGCATCAGCCATGCGGCAGCGGCGAGGATGATCAATAGAACGATCAGGCGCGTTCCAGCCGCACCCTGGGAGGCCGCGAAAGCCCCTGCGAACACACCAGGCAGGATATGTACAGGTGCCCAGACAAGCGCTGAGAGGATATTGACGGCATAAAACCGACCGGCTGACATCTGTGTGATGCCAGCGACCAGAGGGACGAAAGCCCGTACGCCCGGGGTAAAGCGAGCAAGGAAGACGCTTTTGCCGCCATGACGGTGAAAGAATGCTTCGCTCTTTTCGATGAGCGCCGGAAATTTCTTGAACGGCCAACGATCCGCAATTTCACGATGATATCGATGGCCGAGCCAGAATGCGAAGCCGTCACCGATGATTGCCCCGGCCGTCGCGGACGCCAGCAAGGGATAAAGTTTCAAAACCCCGGACGGCACCAGGACTGAGAGGCCAACAATGATCGCTGTGCCGGGAATGGCCGCTCCAAGCATCGGCAAAGACTCCGAAAGAGCCAGAACCAGCACAATTCCATACGACACGTATGGATATGCACTGACCAGTGCAGTTATCGCTTCTATACCCTTCATGCGACAGCCCAGGAACCGAGGATTCCGGTGATGAAGTGGTCGCTGCCAGCCTTTGGCCGGTAGAAGGCCTCGACCAGCATCGCGTCGAACACACCCGGAGGAGCGACATATTCCGGATCAGCTATCTTTCCGGTTCGGTACGCGGCGGACGTTCAGAGGCGTTGGATGGTCGCCACGGGAAAACCCACCTTGGCTTGTCCCTGCGTCGAACTAAGCTGCGAAGCTATCAAAGGGGCATACGACTGACAACGACGCTGCTCCTGGCTCCGTTGCTTTACTTTTTTGCGTTCGCTGCGCTCTTGGTATTCTGCGCGCGTCGCTGGCCAAGGCCCATCTGCTTCGCCAAGGATGAGCGAGCTTCCGCATAATTTGGAGCGACCATGGGGTAGTCCGGAGAGAGCTTCCACTTTGTGCGATAATCCTCAGGCGCGAGCCCGTGATGAGTGTGGAGGTGCCGCTTCAGCGATTTGAAGGCCTTACCACACTCGAGGCAGACAACGGCGTCCGGGGAAACCGACTTTTTGATAGACACCGCGGGCTTTTGAACTTCCTCCACGACGACGGTCGTTGGGGACTCAGGAGAGGCTTTGCCCAAGTCACTCAGGGCCGCATGAACATCAGATATCAAAGAGGCAATAGCGGATTGCGGGGTAACATTCTTCGCGACGTATGCGGAAACTACGTCTGCGGTGAGTTGCGCCAGTTCGTTCTTGCGTGGGTCGTTGGACAAATCTGCCTCCGTCAATCGAGCGGATGCGATTAACGCGTCTTGGCCAGTTTATACAAGCCCTCATCTGTCAGTGTACAGAAAAGCATCATGAAACCTGAGATGATGATCGGTTCGATGAGAAAAAGGTTGGTATGGTGGCGAATGCAGATAGCGGCCAAGGTGGGACGACGTCGATACCGGCTCGCGAACGTAGAAACTCGCTTCTCATCGCTTACGGCGTGCTGCACCCCGCCCCAGCCGGTACTCAGTGAAAGTTTCTCGACGTCACCTTGTGTCGACGCAGTTCAACTCATCTGCCACGCGGATGAAGCTTTGCCACTCGTGCGCGAAATCCCGAGGGTGTCCTACCGTACGTCGCCTTAAACAATCGCGAAAACTGCGCATGGTCCGAAAAACCGAACCGATAAGCTACATCGGCGATCGCCCCCGAGTTCGGCATGAGCAGCAAATCCCGCGCGGCGGCGAGGCGCATTTCGCGGATAAATTGGGAGACCGTACGGTTCGCATCCGAAAACAGCTCATGAAGATACCGTTTGGATATACCGCAGGCGTTAGCTACCATTTCGGGTGACAGGGCGGGATTCGAGAGATTGCGCTCGATGACTTCCTCGGCACGGCGTAAGTGCGCAGCGCGAACCGATGACTTGTGGTCGTCACCAGCGGCCGATTGCCCGTCAATTGCAAGCGCCAGCAGTTCGATCAGGTGGCGCCCGAGAACCTGCGTGGCCTTCTGGTCCGCGACGTAGTCTGCTTGCAGCAGTCGCGCCATGTTGCTCAGCAGGCCGCCGACGCCATTGAAACCGTCAAAAGCCCGCGCGCAATACTGATCGGGATTGCGGAGCTTTTCCGCCAGCATCGGCTTGGCAACTTTCAGAACGCACAGATCGTTTGCGGCCGCATAGGAGAACCGATAGGGCTCGTCGCCCCGCTCGATGATGAATCCACCGGGGTCGCATCGCACGTCGCGCCCGAGCTGATGGAATTCGACGGGGCTGATGCGCGGAATGGTGATCAGGTACTCCTCGCCGCTGGCATCGGCGATGTGCCGTCGCCGGCGCTCGTACTGCATCGGTTCCGTTTGTAGTCGCGACAGCGAAACGTCGCCGAACGATCGTTTCTCCAAACGTCCCTGAAACGAAGCCGCGTCGCGGAATGTCAGTTGCAGCGGAAAATAAGTCTCAGCGATTACGGCCGACCAATGGTTGGCACGTTCGCGCGGCGGCAGATGCTCCGTCCTGTGCTCACTCACCTGCAAGACAATACCCTCCCAAGTATTGTTTGTCCTTTTTTGGGTAATGGCTGAGTTTCCCCGATGCAAGGGAATTCAACGCCGCCGGTTGGATGGTGCGCTCTGCGACAAACGATTGTGCGTCCTGATGCAAGACCGAGGCAAGTCGCGGTGACAGCCTGATGGCCAGAAATCAAGAAGCCGGAAAATCGGCACGCAAAGGGGGGATAAACCATCGTCTGTCCAAAGGGCGGACCCTTGACGCGTGCGTGGCATTCGCCGGCTGGTCAAGGGAGGAAAAGGACGATGACAACCCCGAAGGTCGACCCCATCACTTTGTCCGTGGTGCGGGGCGTGCTGGAAACGACCCAGCGCGAGATGACGCTCACACTGGAGCAGACGGCGCGCTCGTCGGTGTTCAACCTGGCGCACGACTATTCGACGGCGCTGTTCAATCACACGCCGGAAATGATCCTGCAGGGGCAGGATATCCCGATCCACCTCGGGTCGCTGATCCCGGCGATGAAGTCGGTTGCGAAGTTCTTCGACGGTGACATCCACGAAGGCGACCTGATCCTCCACAACGACCCGGCCTATGGCGGCTCCCATATCATCGACACCTGTATGTACTACCCGGTGTTCTACGAGGGCGAGCTGGTGTTCTGGACGGTCTGCAAGGGCCATCTGACCGATATCGGTGGGCCGGTGCCTGCTGGCTACAACCCGGCTGCGACTGAGATCTTTGCCGAGGGCCTGCGCATTCCGCCCATCAAACTCTGGGACAAGGGCAAGCCGCGGCATGACGTGATGAATCTGCTTCTGACGAACATGCGCGCACGGCGTGATCAGGAGGGCGACTTCAATGCGTTGATCGGCGCGTGCCAGGTGGGCGCCCGCGCGCTGATGGGCCTGATGGACAAGTACGGCAAGGAGACGGTGCAGGAGTGTATCGCCGAGTTGCTCTCAATGGCCGAAGCGCACATGCGCAAGCTAATCTCCGGAGTGCCGGACGGCACCTATTCGGGTACTGCGATCCTGGAGGACGCCGGTCACGGCTTCGGCGATTTCGAGATCACTGCGACCGTGACGATCACCGGCGACAGCTGCCACATCGCTGTCTTCTCGCCGCCGCAGGTGCCCTATTTCATCAACAGCTACGAGGGCAACAGCCACTCCGGGGTCTATCTCGGCCTGATGATGTTCGCCCAGCTGCCGCCGCCCTACAACGAGGGGCTCTACCGCTGCGTGACGACCGACATGGGGCCGAAGGGCACGCTCTGCAACGCCAAGTCGCCGGCACCGCACATGAACTGCACCACCACGCCGATGGAAACGCTGACCGACGCCGTGCGTCTCGCTTTCGAGCAGGCCGCCCCGGACAAGGTGTCAGCCAGTTGGGGCCACGCCAACGGCTGCAACATTGCCGGCTGGGACAAACGCCACGACGAGGAATACGTCACCATGGTGCTCGCCTCGATCATCTCGGGCGCCGGCGCAACCGCGAGCCAGGACGGCTGGCATGCCTGCGGACCGGAATGCTGCTTCGGCGCGTTGACGTCCGGCGACATCGAGATGCTGGAGCACAGCTATCCGATCATCATCCATCGCTATTCGCTGATGGAAGATTCCGGCGGCGCCGGTAAGCATCGCGGCGGTTCCGGGACATGCTGGGAGGTCGAACCGCTCGACACGCCGATGACGCTTGTCACCTTCGGCGAGGGTCGCCGCATCCCGGCGATGGGTGCGGCCGGCGCGAAATCCGCAATGATCGCCCCGAAGGTCGGGCGGCTTGAGATTACCCGCAACGGCGCGACGCAGGTCATCACCGAGAACGTGATCGAGACCATCCAGCCCGGCGAGCGCGCCGCCAACCGCAACCCGGGGGGCGGCGGTTTCGGCAACCCGTTCGAGCGCGATGTCCAAAAGGTCGTCGATGACGTGCGTAACGGGCTCGTCAGTATCGAGGGTGCCAGGCTCGATTACGGCGTCGTGATCGCCGACGCGGAAACGCTCGACGTCGATCAAGCTGCAACAGCCGCGTTTCGCGCTGCCTGACACAATTCAAAGGATCAAGACCCATGCAGAACCAGTATCGCCTTGGCATCGATGCCGGCGGCACCTTCACCGATTTCATTCTGGCTGACCGCAAAGGCGACGTGCGCATCTTCAAGGCGCTCTCTACGCCGCAGGATCCAACGATGGCGATCCGCAACGGATTGAAGGTGATCGAAGAAGAGACCGGCATATCGCCTCGTGAAATCGTCTCGAACGCCGACCTTTGCATCAACGGCACGACCGTCGGCCTCAACGCGCTCATCACCCACACCGGTGCGAAAACTGGCCTCATCGCCACCACAGGGCATGAGGACTCCATCGAAATCCGCCTCGGCCACAAGGAAGACGGTTATCGCTACGATCCGGAGTACCCGCCTGCCACCATGCTCGTGCCACGTTATCTGCGCCGCGGCGTTCGCGAGCGTGTCATCTCGACTGGCACCGTGCACACGCCGCTGAACGAGGAGGACGTACGCGAGGCCTGCCGCCATTTCCTGCGCGAAGGAGTCGATTCGGTGGCAATTTCCTTCGTCTGGTCGGTGCTCCACCCCGAGCATGAAATCCGCGCCGCCAGGATCGTGCGCGAGATGATGCCGGATGTCCGTCTGACCGTCGGCAGCCAGCTCTATCCGCAGGTGCGGGAGTACACCCGCACCTCGACAGCGATCGTCAACGCCTATCTCGCCCCAATCTTGCAACGCTACGTCAACGCGGTGGACCGCTATTTCCGGGAACTCGGCGCCCGTAATCCGGTCCGCTACTTCCAGTCGAACGGCGGTCTTGCGCTTGGCACAGTCGTCTCCGACCAGTCTGTTTATGCAATCAATTCCGGGCCTGCGTCGGCGCCGCAGGCCGCCCTCTATATCGGCGACCCGTGGGGCGAGAAGAACATCATCACCGTCGACATGGGTGGCACGTCATTCGACATCACGCTGACCCGTGACGGCCTTGCCAACGTTTCGAAGAACATCGACTTCCTGCGCTACCGCATCGGTATGCCGATGATCCAGGTGGAGACGCTTGGCGCCGGCGGCGGCTCGATCGGTTGGATCGACAGCATGGGCTTGCTGCAGATGGGACCGCAGTCTGCCGGATCCGAACCGGGCCCTGCCTGCTACGATCAGGGCGGCCAGCAACCGACGACGACCGACGCCAACCTGGTGCTCGGCTATCTCAATCCCGACGGCCTCGTCGGAGGGCGTCTGCCGCTCAACATCGTAAAGGCTCGCGAGGCGATCAAGACGCATCTCGCCGAACCGCTCGGCCTCACCGTCGAGCAGGCCGCCTTTGGCATGTTCACCATCGTCAACAACAACATGGTCAACGCCATTCGCCGCGTGTCCGTCGAGCGCGGCTATGATCCGCGCGATTTCGTGCTGAACTGCGCCGGCGGCGCGACCGGCGCGCATATCACAGCCCTCGCCCGTGAAATGGGCATCCGCAAGGTGCTCATCTCCAAGCTCGCCTCTGGCCTTTGCGCCTTCGGTCAGATCATTTCTGACGTAAAGTACAATTACATGGCCCCGGTCGCCGCCCGCCTCGAAGGCGCGGAGACCGCCCAGCGGCTCGACAGGGTGTTCAATGAACTGGAAGCCCGCGGCATCAGGGACCTGAAGGAAGACAGCTTCGCGGAGGATCGCATCAGCATCCGCCGCTCGCTCGACATGCGCTATGTCGGACAGGTGCACGAATGCACCGTCTATGTCGATCCGTTCGATATCGACGAGGCGGCGCTCGAGCGGCTCAAGGCGGCGTTCCACACCCGCCACGAGGAGCTTTACACCTACTGCGAACCGCAGAGCGCAGTCGAGGTGGTCAACGTCGAAAGCGCCATCTCGGGGCGTGTGGACCGGCCAAACCGCATGACCATCGCAGCGGGAAACGGCACACACTCCGCTCTCAAGGGCACACGCGAAATGATCTTTCTCGCCTCCGGGATCGCTCACGAAACGCCGGTCTATGAGGGGGCGCTGCTGGGCGCGGGCGATGAGATCACGGGTCCCGCCGTGATTCAGGAAGTGACCACGACGCTGGTGATCGAGCCGGGCTGGGTTGCCCGACTGGACGCTTCCGGCACCTATGTCGTCACTTTGACGGACGAGGCCTGAGCCGATGGCGGGACTGGCGCTGGAAACGGTGGGAGTCGCCTTTGGCGGCTTCCAGGCCCTCAGTAGGGTTAGTCTTTCGCTGGAGCCGGGGCAGGTGCTGGGGCTGATCGGCCCCAACGGCGCGGGCAAGACCACCTGCGTCAACGTCCTGACCGGATTTCAGCGTCCGAGCACGGGGCGGGTGGTGCTGTCCGGGCGCGATGTGTCCGGCCTCAGCGCCCATGCGCTTCGTCGCCTCGGCGTGGCCCGCACCTTTCAGGCCGGACGCCTGTTCACCGGGCTCGACGTTCTGGACAACCTGGCGGTGACCGGGGTCGGCCTCGGCCACTCCCGCCATGCCGCCGAAGAAGAGGCTGTGCGCCTCCTGCATTGGATGGGACTTGAGCCGCTCCAAAGCCGCTCCGCCGCCGGTCTGCCCTATACCGACGAGCGACGAGTTGCGATTGCCCGTGCGCTGATGTTTTGCCCCGATTTCCTCTTGCTCGACGAGCCAGCGGCTGGGATGTCGGAACCGGAAGCGACCGATCTCGCCCGTCTCATTCGCCGTATCGCGACCGAACTCGGCGTCGGCGTGCTGCTGATCGAGCACAATGTCGGGCTGGTGCTGTCGGTCTGTGCCCATGTCGTGGTTCTAGATGGCGGCCGGGTCATCGAAACGGGCGACCGTTCCCAAGTTCTGGCAAGTGCGGCCGTGCGCGAGGCTTATCTCGGAGCTGAACATAAGGAGGCGGCGTGATGTCAAAGCTCGGCGTGTTCGATCTGTCCGTCCGTTACGGCAAGCTGGTGGCCCTGAACGAGCTGTCGTTCCAGGTGGCCGAAGGAGAGCGTGTGTTCATCTCCGGTCCGAACGGCGCTGGAAAATCCTCCCTGCTTGGCGCGATCTCAGGCGCAGTCCGGGCGGCGCACGGTCGGATCGAGATGGATGGCGACATCCTTTCCGGCCGAGCGCCGGAGGCGATCGCCAGGCGCGGACTGTCGATGGTTCCCGAGGGGCGACGCATCTTCCGGGCGCTGACCGTGCAGGAAAATCTGATGGTCGGTACTGGCCTCAGGCGCGACCGAAACGCCGTGCCGAACGATCTTGCAGCGATCTATGACGCCTTTCCGATCCTCAGCGAACGGCGCCATGCCAATGCCGGCGCGCTTTCAGGCGGCCAGCAACAGATGCTGGCGATCGGCCGTGCGCTAATGACCAATCCGAAGCTGATGCTGGTGGACGAGCCATCGCTCGGACTGGCGCCGAAGGTGGTCGATGAGGTCTACGAGCGCCTTGCCCAGCTCCAGGCGCAGCGCGGGTTGACGCTGGTGATCGTTGAGCAGAGCTCGACCCGTGCCGCGCGTGTTGGCGGTCGGATGATCCTGATGCGTGGCGGCCGCATCGTCGCCGATGGCGACGCAGGGGCCTTCGCCGCCGAGGATCTGCTGACGGAAGCCTATTTCGGCCAGGAGAGCGCCGCATGAGCCTGCAACTCATTTTCGACGCGCTGGCGCTCGGTGGCATCTACGCGGTCGCCGCCCTTGGCATCGCCATGATCTTTGGCGTGATGAAACTCGTCAACTTCGCCCATGGCCAGTTCATCGCCTTTGCGGTCTTCGCGCTGATCGTGCCCTCGACCGATGCTACGGCGGTAATGGGGCTGGGCCGTGCGCCGGCTCTCGTGCTTGTGCCGGCGATCCTCCTGGTAGGGGCGTCGCTGGCAGTCGCCTCTGAGTTCGTCGTCTTCCGGCCCTTGCGCAATGCGAACCCCGTCGCCTTGATGGTCGCCAGCTTCGCGCTTGGCGTGGTGATCCAGAGCGGCCTCATGGCTGCCTATGGCGGGCGTCCGAAATCCGTCAGCCTGTGGCCGGAACTCGGCAGTCCGGTCAGCGTGCTCGGCGCGCAGGTTCCGCTGCTGCAAATCATTGTCATCGGCGCGGTGCTGATCGTGCTCGCCGCGCTCGCCTTGCTGTTGAAGAAGAGCCGCATCGGGCTGGAAATGCGCGCCGCTGCCGAGGATTTCGGCATGGCACGTTTGCTCGGTGTACCGGCGAACGCTGTGATCGCCTGTGCGTTTGCGGTATCCGGCGCGCTCGCCGCGGCGGTGGCGCTGGTGCTGGTGGCACAGACGGGCGTAGCTGACGTGCGCATGGGCGGACAGATCATGCTCGTCGCCTTCATCGCAACCGTTGTGGGTGGCATGGGCAGCCTGCCGGGCGCTGTTGCGGCAGGCTTTGCGATCGGCGCAGCCTCGGTGCTGCTGCAGGCTGCGCTGCCGTTCGAAGCCAGACCGTTCCGCGATGCCTTCCTGTTCGCCCTCGTCATCCTTGTCCTGCTCGTCCGGCCGCAGGGGCTGTTCGCCTCTGCCGCCGCCAAACCGAGGGTCTGAACCATGAGCGCAACCATGACTGATCATCGCGCTCGCCGGATCGCAGCCCGCACCACGCCGGTATTGCTTTGTCTGCTGCTGCTCATTTTCGTTCTTGTCGCGACCGGACTGGGCGACCGCGCCACGGGCCGTATGGCGGCGGAAGCCCTGATTCGAGTGACGCTAGTGGTGGGCTTCTGGATCTTCGCCGGAAACTCCGGCGTCATCAGCTTCGGCCATGCGGCCTTTGCCTGTGTCGGCGCCTATGTGTCCGCCTGGCTGACGTTGAACCCGCAGATGAAGTCGCTGCTTCTGACCGGACTGCCGGACTGGCTGGCACAGGCCGATTGGCCGGTGCTGCCGGCGGCGCTGGCTGCGGGTGTGGTTGCAGCTCTGCTGGCCTGCGTCACGGGGGCGGCCATCCTGCGGCTGTCAGGCATCGCCGCGTCGATTGCGACCTTCGCCTTCCTGGCAATGATCAATACCATCTGGGCCAATTGGACGCCGGTGACCGGTGGCACGTCCTCCGTCGTCGGCCTTGCCCGTTACACGAACTCATGGGTGGCGCTCGGTTGGGCCTGCGGGGCGATTCTTGTTGCGGCCGTTTACGGCGCTTCGGCGTCGGGCCTTGCGCTCCGGGCAACCCGTGATGACGAGGTCGCGGCATCGGCAAGTGGCATCGATCGCTATCGGCATCGGTTGCTGGCGTTTACGATTTCAGCCTTCTTCTGCGGCATCGGCGGGGCTCTGCTCGGTCATTTCATCGGCGTTCTCAACCCCGACACCTTCTATTTGAGTCTGACGTTTCTGATGCTGGCGATGCTGGTGGTCGGCGGCATCGGCAGCCTGTCGGGCGCGGTCGTCGGTGTACTGGTCGTGTCGCTGGCCGTCGAGGCGCTGGTGCGGCTGGAAAAGGGCTTCACGATCGGCAGCGCCCAGTTCTCGCTTCCCGCGGGCTCGCAGGAAATCCTGATTGGCATTGCCATGATTGTCGTTCTGGTCTTTCGGCCGGCAGGCCTGATGGCGGGGCGCGAACTTGCGTTGCCGGCCCGGTGGATTCGGAGGGTGGCGAAGGGAGGCGCATCGCTGCGACCCGATAAATACTGAAATCAACATGTCCTGGAGGAGACAGTAATGATAGAGGGAACAATACTTAAGACGATTGCCACGCTGGCCAGTGTTCTGGCGGCATCCTCGGCGCTCGCAGAAGACATCCACGTGGGCTTTGCCGTTGCAAAATCCGGTTGGATGGAGGCCTACGACACGCCGGCGGCCACCGCTGCAAAGATCCGCATTGATGAAATCAACGCTGCTGGCGGCCTGCTCGGCAAGCAGATCAAGTGGACCGAGGCCGATACCCGCACCGACCGGGCCGAAGCGTCCAAGGCTGGTCTACAGTTGCTGGACGAGGGTGCCCAGATGATGGTTGTCTCGTGCGATTACGATTTCGGAGCGCCGTCGGCTCTCGTTGCTGAGGGCGAAGGCATGAATTCCTTCTTCCTGTGTGCCGAGGATGTGAAGGCCGGCATTCAGGGCGTCGGTCCCAACAGCTTCTCGTCCTCCGTACTTGCTCCGGTGCAGGGCGCGACGATGGCGGAATGGGCCTACAAGAAGCGCGAGGCCCGCGAGGCCTATGTGCTGCTCGACACCTTCATCGAATACAACAAGGGCATCTGCACCGGCTTCGACTGGATGTTCCCGCGTCTCGACGGCGCGAAGATTGTCGGCACCGATACGTTCAAAAACGACGACGCCTCGATCGCCAGTCAGATCACTCGCATCAAGGCTCTTCCCAAAGAGCCCGACGTCATCATGCTGTGTTCGGTGATGCCGGGTGCGGCGGCGGCCGTCCGCCAGATCCGTGCCGCAGGGATCAACTCGCTCATCCTCAACGGTTCTGCGGTAGACGGCTCCTACTGGCTCGACGCGACCCCGAATCTCTCGGGCTTCGTCGTGCCGGTGCAGGGATCGATCTATGGGGACGACCCGCGCCCCGAGGTCGAGGCCTTCAACAAGGCCTATGAGAAAGTCACCGGCGCGCGGCCAGCCAGTTCCTATGCCTATCCCGGCTATGTGCTGATCGATCTTTGGGCCAAGGCCGTCGAGCGTGCCGGAACGGCTGACGGAGCGGCGGTGACGGCGGAGCTGGAAAAGATGGCTGACGAGCCCACGGCGTTCGGCCCGCGGACCTTCACCGGCGAATTGCATCATCAGAACACCGCACTGATGCAGATTATCGAGATCACCGGCGGTAAGCCGGCGCGGGTGGACGAGTGGCGGATCAGTGAGGCCGTACCGCTAGACAAGCTTTTGAAATAGCAGCACGGACCGTGCAGATTCGCAGTGCTGTAACCAGTGTCTGCGAGGTTCGACGACGCTCGCTGTGGATCCACAGCGAGCTCATCTCGAAGACTTAGTGCCAGTTCTGTGGGCGAGCTTGAAAGTCGACACACTACTCATCTACGGCAGGGCGGACTATCTCACCAGCGCGAAGGAGCATGTAAACTCCGCATCCTTGATAGAGATCCCGGACCTTGACCACTATCTGACGCGCGTCGAAAGGCAACGGGAGAGCTTTGACCGGAATCGCTCTGAGCTGCGGCAGCCTTTCATGATGGGTTAGGGCCGACGGTCGGAGCCTCGCTGCGGTACCTTTGGGCTGAGTTGTTTGGGGGATACCACGCCCGATGGGCAGGCTACTCCTCCGACTTCAGAAGCCGTAGTCCGCCATCGTTGATCCTTGTTCCCAGCGACTCGAGCTCCAGTTCGACCGCGATCTCTTCTGCCTTAGGTGGTACTTGGTCGACAAGGCCAAGGGACTCCAGGCGCTCAGCCACCACCGTCGGGACGACATGAATGCGACCGTCCGCTATTCGCTCGAGCCATCGGATTTCTTCGAGGCTGAGCTCTTCGAGCGTGTCAGCCATTTGTGCCTCCCGTTGCTACAAAGCTTCAACGGGCGAGCGGTGTGACGGTTCCCCGCGACAGGGTTGGGAGCATGCAAAATCGCCCAGATAACGGTAGCAGATATAGAGCGCCTGCGGGGACGTGGGCTTCTCCGACGCCAATATTGCCGATATCGCGTTAGCCCCGTCCTTTCGCAGCTTCATGAGTCGCTTCTTCGTAGGTGCAACGGTCGAACCGGAGTTTCTCGATACTGATCCAGCAGATGGCAGTAGGTCGCAAATAGCACGGCGCGAGGTGGCCTGAGCCTATCAGTCCCCGTGCCTGTCGTTCGTCGTCGCCATGTGCGTCATGGGGCCGCCACACCGTCGCCATCGTTATCGCCTTCATTCCCATTGCCGCCGGTCTTTTCCATAGCGATGACCGCCATAAGCCTTCCTCTCGGCGTCACACACCGTTTCTGTTCCTGATGATGGCGACCATACCCATGGCTGGAAGGGCAACGCGGTCGTCCTGTTCAGGCGCTGACAGCCTTGCTCCTTTATCACGGCATCATTCCCCAAGCCGGGCCCGCAGGGGGCGTCCGTCCTCCAACTGGTCTTGATCGCTGTTGCCAGATCATCTGGTGGATGAATGCGGCGTGGTCGCTGATCAGCATCGTCCGGGTCTTTCTAATCTTTGAGCGGCAGCCGAATGAGGTGCCCTCCTGATCCTATCCGCTCCCACGACCGCACGCTAATGTCGGCCGCGTGGCTAAAGTGCCATATACCCGCCGATCCAAAGCCAGAGGCCAGCAACCATCATGGAAAGGATCGTGATCGGCAATCCGGTCTTGGCATGATCCCGAAACGTCAACTGCACGCCTTGGACCGCTGCCTGTTCGACGACGATCAGGTTTGCGAGGCTCCCGACGAGAAACAAATTTCCGGCGAGCGTCGAGAGGATAGCTAGGCCGATCAAGGTGCCTTCCGGAATCCCGTGCCAGACCTTCAGGATCATCACGACGGCCGGAACATTACCGATCGTATTGCTGAGAAGCAGCGAAATAGGCACCAGCGATGAAACTCGATCGGGCAACAGATCGTAGTCGGCAAGTATGCGTACGGCCTGCTCCGGTAATCCGGTGCGGGCGAACGCGTCGTTGATGACGAACAGCGCTGCAATCAGGATGAGCAAAGGTACATCGATTTCATCGAGAAGCTGCCTGGTCGGCAGCGTCCGGCTGATAATCAGGCAAGCGGCGACCAGCAGGGCCGAAATCTCCCGTGGGAGCGGGGACGCAAACAAAATGAGCAAGACGGCGATTGCAAAACCGCATATGCCGACCTGAAGACGATCGAAGGCGACCGTTTCGATCGGTGCGTCTGTAGGTGGCCTGCTGAGGGTTGCCCGCCAGACATAGGCCACGCACCCGTAACTGATGAAAAGTGCCGCAACCGATGGAATTGCCGCGTCGGCGAAATAACCCCAGAAGCTGAGCGCGCTCGCCTGGCCAATGAGGATGTTCTGTGGGTTGCCGATCAGGGTCGCGGCCGAGCCGGCGTTGCTTGCCGCAGCAAGCCCAAAAAGGAAGGGGCGGGGATCGAGACTGCGGGCGGAAAGGCCCGCGCACAATAGCGGGGTCATCGCGAAGACGACAATGTCGTTGACGAGGAAGGCGGAGAGGATACCGCCGATGGCGATGGTCAGAGCGAGCAAGCGGCGCGGCCGGCCCGCCTGGCGCGCAATCCACGTTGCGACCGCGCCGTAAAAGCCGCTGGCGCCGACCCTGGCCGACAGGATCATTAGGCCGCCAAGCAACAGCAGGGTCGGAAAGTGAATAGCGTCGGCGATCGCATCGCGTGGAACCGCTCCTACCGCCACGAGCACGACGGCGACAATGAGCGCAATGCCGGCCCGGTCGATGCGCAATCCGGGCACACGCCCCAGCGCCATGCCGAGGTAGGTGAGCCCAAATAGCACAAGAACGCCATAGGTCATGCAAGCAACTCCGAGGAAAACGAAGGATCGTAGTGGCCCTGTCAAGCCTAGCGCAATATGCCATTGCATCCGGCGTTTCGACATTCCTGACGGATTGTTTCGCAGTCTCATTCCCTCGCGATCCGATCGCTCGAAATAGCGGCCGACGTTGCGTGGACGGGTGATCCCAGGCAGTTGAAAGTAGAGACCGAAACTCGCCTACTCGCCATCGCCCGGGGGATGACCGCGGCCGCGGAGGTCGGCTGAAAGAGTATGACGGGTTTTGGCGCTCGCGCGGCAGATAGTCGACGGGAAGCTGGCCCGGGCGCCGGACGTCATCGAAGCTGCCAGAACTGCTGGTTATGGCAAAACCGCTGGTCTCGGCGGGATGGTCACCAAGACGCTCGCGCGCCGCAGGCGGCGCGGCGGATTGTTGACGAGCTTGGACTGCGTGAGATGACGGGGAGGGGAAGGTTCTGGGCGGTTCCCAAGCCCGGCCCGATGAGCCTCGTGCCCTTCGTCAGCGTCGAGAATATGATGCGCATCGTCGTCGACCGGGGCGTCGAGCGCACGCTGGTCGGGCTTGCCGCTTACATCGAGGAGGTTTTCCGCCGCTGGCCGCAGTTCGACAAGACGCCGCGGCGGGCTGGAGTCGCTGCTTTCCACGACCGTACCGATCACCGTGGCGCGCGGGTCACGGGTTCAGATCAGTTCAAGAGCGTGTGCCCGCAACAACTACAGGGAAAGCCGTTCCCGGCAGATCGTTTCCACCAGGCTCTGCAAAATCATCACCCTTTCAACAAGCCAGGTGAGTTCCTCGTTGCTGATCCCATATTTTGACGAGTAGCGCGCTTCCACATAGGCGCGTGAAAGCAGCTCAAAACAGCGACGGGAAAATCGGCTGTCGCGTGGCCAGGCGGCAATCAGTCGATTGTCGATCCCTTCGGCCTGGGACCGAAGGACCTTGATGCGATGAGACTTTGGACTGTAGAGCGTGAGCGCCAGCAGCAAACAGTGGTACAAGGCTTCGGTCGCCTGATGCAGTAGGAAAGCCTGCTGTTTGGGAAAAGTAGTCCCAAGTGATGCCTGCGCGGCAAGGAAGCCGCCTGCGTTCTGCGACCACTCACCGAAATGCCTCTTTGCTTCGTTGAACTTCTCTTCCACCGTCAGTAGCTTCGGTCTCGCCAGGGGATGACCGCCTTCCTCGTAGAGGACGATGCCGTCCTTGGCGATGTCGACGAAGAAGGGACGGCCGCGGGCGAGCTGGTCGTTGACGTCCTGCAAAGTGTGCACGATCGGGACGGCCGGTGTCTCGATCCGGTGGGCGATCTGCTCCTTCAACAGCCGTTCCTCGATGCCTTCCCAGAGATCGCCCTCATCGGCAAAAGATTTGGTGCTGACGACGATCAGAAGATCATAGTCTGAACGATAGCCGCTCAAGCGGTCCTCAACCCAATCGCCACGGGCATAGGAGCCGTAGAGGATCACCTTGAGGATCTTGCCGCTGCTTCGTTTACCGGACAGCTTGTTCGCCTGGAACTGCTCGACCTCGGCAAACAGGATTTCGACAATACGGGCGAGCTCGCGGCGCTTCCTGTCCGGCAGATGCTCAATGTGATCGGTCAGGGTCAAAGCAGCGTCGAAGCCTTCGGTGTGAATCGCATCCATCGTAGCGTTTCCAGTGTGATTGGGCACCTGAAGCTTTTAGGCGAGAAGAATGACGGCCACAATTAGAGGATCATGCAGTAGAACCCGGTCTGCCAGCGAGATTCCCTTTGGCGGCGCTATGCTGATTTCTCCGGTGCTCTTCATCTTGATCGACCTCGTCGACGACCTGGAGCACCTGCGTGCCAAGCTCGGCATCGAGCAGGCCCATTTCGCCGGCCATTCGCTCGGCGGCATGATCGGACCTGCCTTTGCGCGGCGCTACCCGGAGCGGGTCATCTCGCTTGGGCTGTTGTCGACTGCCGCCTTCCGCACCGAGGACGACAGCGCCAAGGTCATGGCCGTGGTCGCCGCCATGCGCGAACGCGGCATCGGCCAGGTGCTGGATACGCTGACGGCCCGTTGGTTCACCGATGCGTTCGCGGCACAGCGCCCGGACGTCATCGAATGGCGCAAGCAGCAGGTGATCGACACGCCCGTCGAGGTCTTCCTCAATGTGTTCGACATCTATGCCGGCACGGAGATGTCGCCCTGGCTGCACGAAGTGAGGGCCCCTTCGCTGGTGTTGACCGGGGAACTCGACGGCGGCTGCAATCCGCGCCTCAACGAACAGATCGCCGCGGCGCTGCCGAACTCGGAACTGGTGATCCTGGACGGCCTGAAGCACGCCATCATGATCGAAGCGCCCGACCGCGTCGCACCACCCATCCGGCAGTTCCTGCTGGCCAATTCCTGAAAGCAGACGCACCCGCCCTGGAATCTACCGAGGCGGGTGCTGTGGCACAATGAACTGGAGACCCAGGGCAGCTCGCTGCATCGCGCTTGCGCTCCGGCCTGAGCGTCTCGTCCTGAACGAGCCGGCGGCCTCGCTCGACATGTCCATACAGGCGCAGATCATCGGCCTTCTGCAGCGCCCGAAGAGCCACGGAGCCGGCCGGGGCAGTGGCTCAGAACCGGTCGATGCAGCCCTTCCCCTGGCGCCAGAGTCATGGCTTAGCTTGCAGCGCGCAAACGCAACCGCATTTGGAGGCTGACATCTTGAGGCATGAAGTTATTGAAATTCCTGTGATTTCCGAAGCGATACGAAAGCTGGGCGCGCCCACCTCGGCTTTGACACACGTTGGCGGGTTTCTCTATACTTGCGGAATGCCGCCGATCGATCTCCAGACAGGTGAAATCGTCAAAGGCAATATTGCGATCCAGACGCGGGCTTCATTGGAGGCACTGTCCTTTACCCTGCGTCATGCTGGATCATCACTTGATAACGTCTTCAAATCACTCGTCTTTATCACCGATAACAATTTCGCCGGAGATATGAATGCGGTATACCGGGAGTATTTCCCGGGCAATTTTCCGGCCCGCAGCTGTGTCGCGATCAAGCCATGGGCGCTTTTCGACATCGAGATCGAGTGCATAGCGACAGTCGGCTGAGGCGGGCGATATTCACAGAAAACCGCCATGTCGGACATAGGCGGGTGCAATGATTGTCATTGGGTCCGGTTATTTGCATGCGGGCGATCCTGCCTGCCAAATGCGCCCACAAAAATCTCAACAAAAGAGGGTGTTATGAAGTTGGGCATATCGAAGCTTTCTCGCGGCCTGGCCGCAACGGTGGTGGCAGGCATCATTGGCCTTTCCTCCCATACGGCCGCCATGGCCGAGACGACGATCCGCCTCGGTCATGTGCTTGCCGATACCCATAGCTGGCACAAGGCCTCGATAGAGTTCGCCAAGGAGGTCGCGGAAAAGACCGAGGGCCGCGTCAAGATCGAGGTCTTCCCGTCCGGCCAGCTCGGCTCGGAAAAGGAAGTGATCGAGGGCATGCAGATCGGCACCATCCAGGGCGGCGTGATCGGCAGCGGCTCCTTCCAGTTCGTCGAGCCGAAGTTCGGTGTCATCGAAATGCCCTATGCCTGGACCAGCCGGGAGCAGGCCTTCGCCGCGCTCGACGGCCAGCTTGGCGCGACGCTCGCCGACCTGCTGCGGCCGAAGGGCATCGAGGTCCTGGCCTGGTGGGAGAATGGCTTCCGCAACATCACCAACAACAAGCATCCGATCGTAAAGCCGGCCGACCTTTCCGGAATCAAGATCCGCGTGACGCCGGACAAGGTCCGCCTTGCGACCTTCGAGCTTCTCGGCGCGCAGCCGGCGCCGCTGGCTTTCGGCGAACTCTATTCGGCCCTTCAGCAGGGCGTGTTCGATGCTCAGGAAAACCCGCTGTCCATCATCGATGCGTCCTCCTTCTTCGAAGTGCAGAAATACGTCTCGATGACCGGCCATATCTGGGGTGCGGCATGCCTTACGGTGTCGAGCACGACCTGGGCGCAGGTTTCCCCCGAGGACCAAGCGATCGTCAAGGAAGCCGCCGTCAAGTGGCGCGATGCCCAGCGGCAGATGGTCACCGAGAATGAGGTCGCCCTGATCGAAAAGCTGAAGTCGAAGGGCATGGAACTCAACGAGGTCGACAAGGCCGCCTTCATCGAGGCCCTGAAGCCGATCTGGGAAAGCGAGAAGGACGTGTTCGGTCCTGAACTTCTCGCCATCATGGACAGCTATCGCAAGTAACCTGACCCGTCCTGCCCGCCTCTTCCGGCGGGCAGGACGCCGCCGTTACGACCGGTCTTTCCCAACGACATCACTGAGGACCCCATGCAAGAAGCACCGCTGCCGCCTTCGCGGATCGCCGGGGCGATAGACCGACTGGCCGGTGCCATTGGCGGCCTGGCAATTGCCGCGTTCACCGCCATCATCGTCTACGTCGTCATCTGCCGCTATGCCTTCGCCTTCACACCGCGCTGGTCGGAGGAGATTCCGCGCCTGCTTCTCGTGTGGGTGACGTTCATCGGCGCCGTCTCGGCTTTCGTCCGCAAGACGCATCTGTGCGCCGGCCTGACGGACCTCATGGTCGCGCCCGGCCGCTTCCGTGCCTTTCTCGCGCTCCTCGCGCGCATCACTGCGTTCCTCTTCCTGATGGTCGTCTTCTGGTCCGGCTGGAAGATAACGATGGTGACCTGGTCGCACGAGACCACGGTGCTGAGCTGGCCCGCCGGCCTCGTCTATCTCTCCCTTCCGGTCACGGCGGTTTTCGCCCTCGTCGCCCTGCTCGCCATGGAGTTGCGCAAATGAGTCTTGCGCTTATTGTCCTCTTTCTCGTCTTTGTCCTCCTGCTGCTCATCGACGCGCCGATCGTCATTGCGCTCGCACTGTCCTCGGTGGCCTATCTGCTGGTCGGCGATGCGCTGCCGGTGATGGTCGTGGCACAGCGCATGGTCGCCGGCATCGACAGTTTCACGTTGCTCGCCATTCCGCTGTTTCTGCTCGCCGGGCTGCTGATGGTCCATGGTGGCCTGGCGCCGCGGATCGTCAATCTCTGTGCGGCCGTCGTCGGCCAGCGCACCGGGGGCCTCGCCATCGTGATGATCGCCGCCTGCATGATGTTCGGCTCGCTCTCGGGCTCGGGCGTCGCCGATGTGGTGGCGATCGGCTCGATGTTACTGCCGGCCATGAAGGAGCGCGGCTATGATCCCGGCTTCTCCGCCGCCGGCCTCGGTTGCGCGGGCTCGCTCGGCACGGTCATTCCGCCCTCGATCGTGCTGATCGTCTACGGAACGGCGACCGGCACGTCGATCGGACAGCTGTTCATCCATTCCATCGGCCCCGGCATCCTGCTCGGGCTCGGCCTGATGGTCGTGGCGTGGTGGATCTCGCGCAAGAACGGCTGGAAGGGCGGCGAGCCGTTCAGCTGGGGCCGGCTAGCGACGGCGCTGCGCGAATCCGTGCTCGCCCTTTTGGCGCCGGTCATCATCGTCGGCGGCATTCGCTTCGGCATCTTCACGCCGACGGAAGCGGCGGGCATCGGCGTTGCCTATGCGCTGCTGGTCGGCACGCTGGTCTATCGCCGCCTGACGCCTAGCAAGGTCTTCAGCCTGCTGCGCGACACGACGGAAATGACCGGTTCGATCCTCATCGTCATCGCGGCCGCCTCCGTGTTCGGCTGGATACTGACGGTCGAGCAGGTGCCGCAACTGGTCGTCAACGCCATCACCGGTGCGACGGAAAGCGCCACGGTCGCCCTCGTGCTGATGATGCTGGCGGTTCTCGTGCTCGGCACGTTCATGGAATCGATCGCCATCATCCTCATCCTGGCGCCGGTGTTCCTGCCGGTCCTGCGGGTCTTTGAGATCGATCCGGTCTATTTCGGCGTGCTGCTCACCATCAACCTCGCGATCGGCGCCAACACGCCACCGCTCGGCATCGATTTGATGGCCGCCTGCCGTACCGGAGGCATCCCGATGTCGGCCTCCTTCCGCTACCTGTTGCCGTTCATCGGCGTCATGACACTCATCATGTTCCTGCTCGTCCTCTTCCCGGGCTTGATGACCGTGATGTCGTTCGGCATGTGAGCCGCTTTGTCCCCAAACGCATCTGAAAGGTGAACCATGTCGTTCGCACCGAACACCCTTGTCGATATCGACCGCTTCTGGTCGACCATCGAAAGCTCCGCCGAAATTGGCCAGGGACGGCCGGGCGGCCTTGCCCGGCTGACGCTGTCGGACGAGGATCGCCAGATGCGGGACCTGTTCGTCAACTGGTGCCGGGATGCGGGCCTGAGTGTCGAGATCGACGAACTCGGCAATATCTTCGGCCGCCGCGAGGGAAGTGATCCCGCTCTGCCGCCGGTACTCATCGGCAGTCATCTCGACACCCAGATCAATGGCGGCCGCTTCGACGGCATCGCCGGTGTTTTGGCCGGGCTGGAAGTGGTGCGCACGCTGAACGATGCCGGTCACGTTACCCGCCGTCCGATCGTCGTCGTCAACTGGACGAACGAAGAGGGCGCGCGTTTCTCCCCGCCCATGGTCGCCTCGGGCTGCTTCGTCGGGGCCTATGACGCGGACTGGGTCCGCGGCCTCATCGCCGACGATGGCGCGCGCTTCGGCAGCGAACTGGAGCGCATTGGCTATAACGGCAACAAGCCCTGCCGGGCCGGCGAGATCGATGCCTATTACGAACTGCATATCGAGCAGGGGCCAATCCTCGACCGGGAAGGTCGCGACGTCGGCGTGGTGACGGGCGGCTATCCCAGCTACGGGATGCGGGTGCGTTTCGAGGGCAAGACCGCGCATACCGGGCCGACGCCGATGGACCTGCGCCGCAATGCGCTGATCGCCGGCGCCCGCTGGCTGACGGCCGTGGACGACATCGGTTGGGATTTCGCCGTCGGCGACGGCAAGGCGACCGGCGCGCGGCTGGCGGCCTGGCCGAACAAGCCCGGCATCCTTTCCGACACGGCCCAGGCCATCTGCGATGTGCGTCACCCCGATCCCGCGACCGCGCGGGTGATGGCCGAGAAGATGCGCCGCGCCCTCTTCGAAAGTGCGGCCCGCGCCGGCTGCGAAGCGGTGATCGAGGACGAATGGTTCTGGGGTGGCGACATCTTCGACTGCGCCGTGGTCGACGGCGTCCGCGCGGAAGCCGTTCGCCTGGACTACGATTGGCGCGACATCCAGTCCCAGGCCGGGCACGACGCCTATTTCCTCGCCCGGCACTGCCCGACCGCGATGATCTTTACGCCTTGTAAGGGCGGCGTCACGCACAACAATGAGGAAGATTGCGACCGCGACGATCTGGCGCCAGGCCTCAATGTCCTGCTGCATGCCGTCGTAGCCCGGGCTGACCGCTGAGGGCAGGGAAGGGTGCCGGTCGCGGCACCCTCAATGCATGTCGGGATAGAGCGTGCGCAGTTCCTGCACCAGGTCGAGGAAATGTCGCTCGGCGCGGGAGTAGTCGCCTTCCGGATGCGTTACGAGGAAGACGTCGGCGCCGAGCGGATATCCCTTGATCTCCAGAGGCCAGAGAAGACCGTTTTTCACCTCGTCGTGGACCGCGGTCAGCGGAAGGATGCCGATCCCGAGGCCCGCGACGATCATCCGCCGGACCTCCTCCAGATTGCGGCTCTGTCCGCTGATGCGTTCGCCGAGCCCAAGGCTCTGGCTGAGAACCGCCATAGGTTCGAGGCCCAGGCCTTCGGTTGCGCAGGTGAATGATACGAAGGACTCCTGTCGCAGCTCCCGCTTTTCGACGCTGTTGCGGCCGAAAAAAGGGTGCTCCGCGCCGCAATAGACGCTGAATTCCTCGCGAAACATCAGCTCGCAGTCCAGGCTGAAGACGGGACGGGACAGCAGGCAGAATCCGATGCCGCACTTCTCCGTTTGTATGCGCTTGATGGTGTCTTGGCTGTTTTGCACCTCGACCACCCAGGTCACCGAGGGGTAGCGCTGGTGATAGAGCCGCATAGCCTCGTTGATAAGCAATGATTCAAGGTTCGAGATGATCTGGATCCGAACTTCACCGAACTCTTCAGCTGCACGTTCCTGCGTGCGCTGGGTGATTCGCTCGACGGCCTGAAAAATCTCGCTGCACTCTTCGTAGACCTTCTGTCCGGGCGCTGTCAGTTCGAACTTCCGGCTGCCGCGCAGGACTAGCTGGCAACCGAGCTGCTCCTCCAGGCGCTGCAGCGCCTGGCTGACGGAGGGTTGACTCATCGTCAGCCGCGCCGCCGCCCGCGTAAGGCTCCGCTCTTCGGCAACCAGGAAAAACGATCGCAGGAGATTTAGATTGAGATCTTTTAGCATCCGGCACTTTTACCCATCGAGTTTGAAGCCGGCAATCACAAGTGTTGATGATGACCGGGCCCCTGTCTCAAATCTGCATTGATCCTGAAATGCCGCACGACATCCGGCGGTCGCCTGCTCTTTCATGTGTTCGGGGAGCTAGCGCAGTTCGTGCGTGATTTCATCCGGGAAAGAACCCGCGCCGGTTTGCAGGCTGCGGAGGAACGCGATCGGCGCGGTGGTCGCCAGGGGTAACACCGGAGAAATTCGGAAAAGCTGGCGTGCGAGCGCCGGCGAAGCTGCGGTAGCTTTCGCGCGTCACCGCAGCAGATTGCCGGTCGGATGCGGCTGGAGCGCCATCCGGTCTCGGTCAGCCACGAAACGATCTACAAGTTCACCTATTCGGCCGACGGCCAAGCCATCAAGCTCTGGCGGCATCTACATGAGCACCGTGCCCGGCGCAAACCACGCCATGCCAGACGCAAGCACGGCCGGCGTTTTAGCCGGACGTGAACATCCTGTATCGTCCGGATGTTGTCGCCGAGCGCAAGCAGTTCGGCAAGGGCCAATGTCACCTCGCTTGTGGAACGGGTCAGCCGCTTTGCGATCTCGACAATCACGGCCTGTGATGGATGGCCTTGTCCGGGCACTACAGGCCCTGCCCCATCTCGCCCGCCGCTCGATCACCTTCGATCGAGGCACCGAATTCACCGACTGGCCGTACCTTCAGGCCTGCCATCGGCACGCAAACCTGGTTCTGCGACCCGAATCTCCTTGGCAGAAGGGCACCGTCGAAAACATCCGTGACCGACAGAGGATCGACCTCTCTCGAAAGCCATTTCCGCACCCGGCCATTGGCCGACCTCATTGATATCTGCAATCGTGCAACGCCACGCAAGTGTCTCGGCTATCAGACACCCGCCGAGGTGTTCCGCAAGAAACTGCTCGCCCAGATGAGGCAGGCAGGCTAGCTTCAAGCGCCCGCAAGTCGCGGTTCACCATGAACTCACATCACGCCAGAAGCGAGCTCCTTTCAAGGGGTTGGCCGGGGGACCGGAATTGTTTCTGCAATGAAGATAGGTACGCTATTGATGCACAGGGACTGGCAAAACTGGAAAGGTAGCGTTGCATGAATGCGCAGGGTCAGGATTGGGACGACCTTCGCATATTCTTGGCGGTGGCACGGGCCGGGTCGCTTTCGGGTGCAGCACGGACGCTGGGTGTGACCCATTCGACCGTTTTCCGTCGCATCGGCGCCTTTGAGGCGCGATTGGGCGCGCGGCTGTTCGATCGGTTGTCCGGCGGCTATGCACTGACGCCGGCGGGCGAGGAGATGCATCATTCTGTCCTTCGCATCGAGGAGGAAATCGCAGCGCTGGCGCTGAAGGTCACCGGGCAGGACCAACGGCCGAGCGGGACGATCCGCATCACCACGACCGACCTGTTGGCCGTTGGGGTGCTTCCCCGCCATATTGCCGCGTTTCGGACCGAATGGCCGGGGATCGAGATCGAAGTGGTGGTGGCGGACACCGTGCTGGACCTGKCGCGGCGCGAGGCGGACGTGGCGCTGCGGATCGGCAATCCGGGGCACGAAACGCTGGTCGGGCGACGAGTTGGCCGGCTTGCCTTTGCCGTCTACGCGGCCCCGGGCCATGCTGAACAGGAATCGGATGATCCGGCCCATGGCGATTGGATCGGTTATGGCTCGGCCCATGGCCCTCTGAGCCGCAGCCTGGCGCGCTGGTGGCCGCAGATGCGGCAGGTCTATCGGACGAACTCGATCATTGCCGCCCATGCCGCGGCTCGAGCCGGGATCGGCTTTGCCGCCTTGCCCTGCGTGCTCGCCGATTGTGACGCTGAACTGGTGCGCGCCAGCTCGCTGCCCGAAGACTTCATGCTGGATCTGTGGCTTCTGACCCATGAGGATCTGCGCCATACTGCGCGTGTCCGCATCCTGCTGGATTTCATGGCCGCAGCGCTTGCCGCCGATGCCGACCTCCTGGAGGGGCGCTGCCCCTGCAAGGCGAAACCGACGGAGGCATGACGCCCCCGCCGGGCCCGTCCTTCGGGCGGATACCCGACGTATATTAGTTGAACGCCTGCCAGCCAGGATGTTCAAAATGCTCGCCATAGGCGTTCAGCGCCTGGACGATCGTCACTGCGCCTGTCTCCACCTCGCCTTTCTGCAGCGCCGAGACGCCGGTCATGACTTCACCCAGAACAACATGGAACTGTTCGTCGACCTTGGGCTCGAGCACGCAGTTCTCGATCATGAAATCGAGCTGCTTTTGAATGTCGGCGGCAATCTCCTTGCCGGCGTTGGCTGGCAGGGTGCCGGCATGGATCGCATTCAGATTGGTGGCCATCGTGCGATGGATCGCGGTCATGCCGATGACCATGTTTTGATCGCCCTGCCATTTGGCGCCATTGTTCAGCATGATCTCTATTGCCGCCTCGCCAGAGCCGTCATGCGCATGGGTTTGCGCCGCGACGATCCCGGGTGCTCCCAGCGCGAGGGCAA
>NZ_JBFTIM010000017.1:0-46262 GCF_056394765.1 Mycoplana sp. 10N416
GTGAAGGCCTGGTCGCCGCCGGTCTTCGTGCTGGCGTCGATCGCCTTGAGGTCGATCTTATCCTTCTGCGTGCGGTTGAAGTCGTAGATGACGTCGCTCGCAGTCACCGTGGAGTCACCTATCGCCGCGAAAACGAAGGTGTCGGCCCCGGATCCGCCGTAGAGCTTGTCTGTTCCCGCACCGCCATAGAGTCGGTCGTTGCCGGCTTCGCCCATCAGAGTATCGTTGCCGGCGCCGCCCTTCAGAGTGTTGATCCCTGCGGTTCCCTTGATCACGTTGGCAAGCCCGTTGCCAGTGCCGTCGATGTTTCCCGTCCCCGTCAGCGTAAGGTTTTCGACATTGGCTGAAAGGCTATGGCTGACGGATGCTTTGACGAGATCGGTGCCCTCATCAGCATTTTCGATCACCTTGTCACCGGTGCTGTCGACGACGAAGGTATCGTTCCCCAGGCCGCCGGACATCGTGTCCGCACCCACGCCGCCATCCAGCAGATCTTTGTCAGCTCCGCCGTTGAGCGTGTCGTTGCCGACACCGCCATAGAGCCTGTCATTACCTGCCTCGCCGTCGAAAGTGTCGTTGTCGATGCTGCCGCGGATCTCGTCGCTGCCTTCTCCGCCATAGACTTTGCCCGATAGGCGTCCGTTCGTGCCGTCGTACACATCGTCGCCCCGATAGAGATAGACGTCCCCGATCATACGGCCGGTGTTCGCGATGAGGTCCTTCGCCACGGCGCTACCTCCGCTGTATGAGGAAGTGCCTCCGGATATGGTTCCACTGTTTTCGAGTGAAATGATCCCATTAACATTGCCCGCGTTGTACCTGGTTATACCGCTGCCGTTGCTGGCGATTGTTCCTGTATTCATGATTTTCGACGTGGTCTCTCCATAGGAAAGCATGATAACGCCTGTATTGGCTCCCCATATGTCTCCGGCGTTGATGAGTTGGTTTGCTCTGCCGCCCATGCGAACACCGGCTGAAGACCACTCGTACCCCCGCACAACGCCGCTTGCCGCGATGTTCACGATGTTCCCAGAATCTTCCTCCGAATCGCCGATCTCGATTGCGATTTCGGGACCGAGAACCGTACCGGCGACGTCTACCCGGTGCTGGCTACCTGTGCCGACGATCGTGAAGTCCAAACCAACTGTGGCGTCGGTTCGAGCGACTATAACCCCCGCGCCAACATAAACGTCGTCACCCGTTGCAAGATTGACGCGAGCGCCCGTGCCGATCGAGTCGGCTGTTAAGACCTGAAATGCCATGCGTACTATCCTTGTTTGTACTACATCGCGAGGTTCTACGGCTGGGTGCACCCAGATATTCGCGGCTTTCTGCTGAAATCGACGAGTTCATTCCCCATCCAACCGACGTGGAGCCCTATTTCGACCGAGCAAACACAGAGTTCGTGATGTTTTGAACGAACCGAGTGCTCGACGGACTGGTGTTGCCGGCAGGCCGGACGAAACCGGCAGCAGCCGAGGGGACACGCGCCCGCACCCGCCGCTACCAACGCCGACGTTCATTCACCTGTCAGGAAGAGATGCACACCATGCCGGTCGGGGCCCCCATCGGGGCGCCGGCTTGACTTGGCGGTCGAGCGTGACCGGCGGGAGATGAGCTTCCGCCGGTCGCTCCATCGGTCTACGCGAGTAGTTCCATTTGGCTATCGCAATGATGGCAGGTGAAGGGTATACCTTAACTGTGGCGGCTCCCTTCCGCCACTTGCTTCCAACCGTGCTTTTGCCCGGCGTTTGCCCACAACGCCGGGCACTTTGGGAAAGCCGCTCTGTTGTCGCATTGTCCCCAAGTCTTCCAGAGGACATCTGCCATGACCAAGTCAACAATCGCCGGCATCGGCATCGTCTGCATCGCCATTTCGATGCTTTCCGGATGCGCCAATACCATCAGAGGAATGGGGCAGGACACCGCCAACACTGTCAACGCGACGCAGTCTGCTGGACGGTCGGTCGAAAAGGCCGCCCAATGACGGCATGCGTCGGCGGAGCGTCGCGTGGCCTACCGGATGAGACGCCGGACGCGGCACGCTGCTCAAAAGCGGGGCAAGCCGCTCGTTCACCGCAACGAATCGATCGCTGATTCTTGCAAACTCGTCGCTTCCGCCCGGAACTCTGGTCGCGTCACCGACGTTGGGGGAGTTTCACCGGAGGTGGTCGCCATGCGAAATTTATGGATTGCACTTGCTACGACGACGATGCTTGTCAGTGCGGCTCACGCCCAGACGGCACAAACCACGACGACCGAGACCTTCGTCTCGGCCCAGCCGACAGACGTCCTGAGCTACAACCTCATCGGCCTCAACATCACCAACGATGCCGGCGACACGATCGGGGAAATCAAGGACCTCGTCATCGGCGAGGGCAAACTGAACGGCTATGTCGTCTCGGTCGGCGGCTTTCTTGGCATGGGCGACCACTACGTGATGGTCGGCCCGTCGGCGGTAAAAGTCACCTACCTGGAAAACGACAAGAAGTGGACGGCCGTGATGAACGCGTCCAAGGAAGAACTGAAGAAGGCCCCTGCCTTCAAGTACGAAGGTCGTTGGGAGCGCTAACGGCGTCCAAAAAATTGCCCGCCGCGGTTGCCGCGGCGGGCCGGCCTATCGGGTCAGTAATAGGGCGAGACGCATTTCGCTCTGTAGCCGACCTGCGGGACATACGTGTTGTCGTACGCCCTGTAGGTGCGATAGCGCGATGCGCACCATTCGACATGAGCTGAGGCGTAGTTCGACCGCGGCGGCGGAGGCGCATATCTCGGAGGGCTTGCAATCGCTCCACCGATGATGGCCCCGGCTCCGAACGCAGCCAGCGGATACCACCAACCATCATTGTGACGACGATAACCCGGTCGGTGGTCTCTGTAGCCCCTGTGACCGTTATGCCAGCCATGGCGTGGTGGCGCGCGCCGATAGTCATGGCGCCGGTCATGACCGTCGCGCCGGTACTGGACGTCGTGCACATCAGCGGCTGCGCTCGCAAGCGGAGGAGCGACGTTGAACGGTGCTGCACCGGCGGGCAAAACGCCCGAGAAAGCGGTTAGCGCAGCCAAGACAACAACAGAGAGTTTTTTCATTTTCTGCCCTTTCAATTTGCGCCCCTAAAATGCGTGCGCCAGTTGAACAGGGCATGAACGGCTGCTGAGGGCCCTCCTCACAATCTCGTGAGGCGTTGCGTCGCGACGGTTGCGGAGGCTTGAAATCCGTGAGCATGCGGCTTGCCTTGCCTGCTTCGGCCTTCGCCACGCGGCGCGGCTGCACCTGCACTCGGTGTTGCGCGGTCGCGTGACTTGGTCTCTGCGAGTCCTCAAAAACCGTCGGTAGCGACGGGAACCCTCCTCATGCTTTCGAGGTTTTCCTGCTGCACGAACGGGAGACCGCTCATGAATGAGAACGAGCCTAAATCCGGGACGAACTGGGACACTCCGATCTGCATCAAGACACCCGGAGGCATGGCACTGCTGGTGCGTGGCCCGAACGAAGCGCTCTACGCACTTTCCCATGTTTGGTCGTCGACCGACGGGCCACATTGCAGAACGGCCAGGCGAGCCTGCATTGCTACGCTTTGCGGTAACCGAACGACGCAGGAGTGCCGCAAAGCTTTCCTCGCCGCATGCCGGGAGGCCGGAGTGTTCCTGGCAGAGTTGCCTCCCATCGAATAGCTGTGCGCTGATGGGCCGCTACCCGCCATCCTCCTGCTTCCCGGCACGGGCAGTTTCCCCTCCCAAGCCCCAAACCCGCCTTGGCGCGTTTCTTCTGGCCTGGTCGGTCAATTGACCGTCACGCCGGAGTGATCGTCTGGAACCGTGAAGTTACCGCATATATTGCACAGAGGGGTGTATATTATTGTTAGAGGATACGTGTTGGAAAAACGCGATGCCATAGTCATCTTTATGTACTGTTTTCTTTCAATGCACAAAAGAACCTGGAGATGTGCCATGCGCTTAGCCATAACAATCGCTTCGATAGCAACGATAGCGCTCGCTGCTTCATCGACTGGAGCACTGTCCAGAGAAAGTGGCTCCCATCACGAACATAACGAACGTAGCGAGCATGTTTTCCACGACAGTAATCTGGTCGGTCATTCAAACCAAGGCCAAGATCACTACGTCGACGAGTTCTGCAACCGGGCTTGGTGCCCGTGGCCTGCGCACTAGTCGATGCGAACTACACCGAACACTAGCGTTGCCGAGATCCGCTGTCGGTTGGACGAGTGATCGCCAACCGGCAGTTCCGCGAGTGCGGTTCAACACAGGGACCGGCCGACTGCTCTAACTGATTGCACGGGTGATTCTTTCCGGGTATCGCGCCGAGGCTGAGGTCCCCTTCCCCAGGGCGACAACATTTCCGCTTCACATCGGGCCCTTATCTTGCTTGACGACGCTCATTTTTGGGCGCATCGGGTAACCGTTGCGGCGCTTCACACCGCAGTTTCTGAGGACATGTTAATGGACCCCTCTAGTCGAACATCGACCGCGTTTTGCCGAACTGTCCGGTAAGGGATTCATTCACTTGATCCTGCTCCGGATGGCGAAAGCCCTGAAGGAGCGAATATCATGCTGCAAATCTTCGTCCGCGAAGCAGACCACATCGTTCTGAGCGAGAACAATAGTCTCGTCCACGTCGAGGCTGCACTTCCAGCGTTGTGGTACGACCTTATCCGTCCATCATCTGCCGAGCGCCACCACGTGGAAGAGGCTCTGGGGATTTCAATCCCAACGCGCGATGAGATGGAGGAGATCGAGCCATCCGCCCGCCTCTACCAGGAAAGCGGGGCGGAGATCATGACGCTCACCGCGCTTACGAACCTCGATGGCGATGGGCCAGTCAAGACCCCGGTGACCTTCATCCTGAAGGACCGGACACTCGTCACGGTCCGATATGCCGACCCGAAACCGTTCCAGATGTTCGTACATCGCGTCTTGAGGTCGAACGGCTCGAGCAGTTGCGCGTCCGGAGAAGAAGTCATGCTCGGGATCATCGAGTCCATCATTGACCGGATGGCAGACGTGCTCGAGCGCATTGGCAATGAAATCGATCTCATTTCGCGCGAGGTGTTCCGGAGCAAATCCAAGTCCTCGATCAAAATGACCAGCAACCTGCAATCCCTTATCGAGCAGCTTGGACAGAAGGGAGAATTCTTGAGCAGTGTTCGGGAGAGCCTGGTCAGCATATCTCGGCTGGTCGCCTACCATGTTGCCATCGAACATCCGACGACGAAACCATCCAAGGAAGTGCGACAGCTAACAAAGCTCCTGCAACGCGATGCAAGTTCACTGGGCGATCACGCTGCCTTCCTGTCGGGGAAGATCAACTTCCTGCTCGATGCGACCTTGGGGCTGATCAACCTTGAGCAGAACCAGATCATCAAGATTTTCACGGTGGCGTCGGTGGTGTTCCTGCCGCCAACGCTGGTGGCCTCGGTCTACGGTATGAACTTCGAGATCATGCCAGAATTGAAATGGGGCGCTGGATATCCCTGGGCCATCCTGCTGATGGTGCTCTCGGCAGCCCTTCCGTTCCTCTATTTCAAGCGTCGAGGCTGGCTGTAGCGGCAAGTTCGGGCAGCTTGTTCTTGCGTCGAGCCCATCGTCGAACTTGGACGAGCCGCCGCGAACGATCCGGTTGTCTCCGGAATCGCTGACAGCGAGACCGGGGACAGCTCTGTCAACTGCAACTGACATCAATTTGGCGTAGTTTGGTGGTGGCATGATCCGAGCACCATCGGAGGATATCGCCATGATGTCTCGTGTTGCACTCCTTGCCTCAATCGCCCTGCTTACCCTTGGAAGCGTTTCGATCGCAACGCCGGCGGCTGCCCTCACCATGAAGGAGTGCAGCGCGAAATACAAAGCCGCGCAGGGGAGCGGCAATACCATGAAGTGGAACGATTTCAGAAAAGCGGAATGCGGGCCGGACGCCACCGCTGAGCCGGATGTTACGCTGAATGCAAACGACAACACCGAGCCTGAAAAGCCAACGATGAAGGCACCTACGGGCGTCCAGTTCCCTTCAAAAGTTTCGACCAAATACTCAAGTGAAACACCCGGAAAGGCACGCATGCACACCTGCGTTGATGCCTACCATCAGAACAAGGATGCCAATTCACTCAATGGGTTGAAATGGATCCAGAAGGGCGGCGGCTTCTACAGCCTGTGCAACGCGAAGCTGAAGGGATAGGCCATCCGCAGACAGCAGATGCATTAGACGTATAGCGCACTCAAGATTCGCGCACGTCACTTAAAGGTAGAGCGGCGCTCTATGCGAACGCCGCTCTGTTTTGCGTCAATAACCGCACTCATGCGCCGACTTCATCGCATGTTCGGCTTCCGCCATCGTCTTCCATGCCGCGCCTATCTGCATCTCAGACTTGCCGTTTGGCTTGTGTTCCGAAACCGTGCACTTCCCGCCGGGCTTGTGTTGTACGAAGTATTCGGTAGCTGCGAAGGTCGACCCTGCGCTCAGTATCATACAGGCTGCTAAAACAATCCTGAACATGACGTTCTCCTTGCTTGGGAAACGCCGCTCGCTACGGCGGCGGTCAGTATACTCCGGCTCGGCAGTCAGAATTCTTACATCCCGTTAATCTTGATCACATTATGGGGACCACGCAGCCGAAACCCCGTCAGAGCGCGACATCTCCGGTTAAATCTCTGTAATCTGCTTGAAAGAGCAGGATTGGGGGGCCAATTTTTGAGTCTTGGCCAAACCCAGAGGCCGCCATGGTCAGCCTACGCGCCATCCTCATCGTTGTCTTCATCGCGCTCTTGGACGCTGCAGCAATCGTCTGGATCACGTCTGGCGCCAATTCGCCGCTCGCCGCAACCGGGTCAGGTTCCGGGGCTCATGATGCCGTTGTCGCCGAAAAGCAACGAAACCGGGGCCCGGTCGCGCCCCGGACCGATGGTATTGCGGTGCAAGCAGCGACCGTTGAAAGTCGTGATTTTCCGGTTGTTTTGCATACATTCGGCAATGTCGTGGCGCCCGACACGGTCGTCGTCGCAGCGAGGGTTCCAAGTCAAATCACGGCGATCCCCGTGAAAGACGGACAAATGGTCAAAGCGGGCGATCTGTTGTTCAGCCTCGATGACCGCCAGGCCAGGACGGACCTCGCGCGGGATCAGGCGATCCTTGCAAAGGACCAGGCTTTGCTCGCTGCCGCGAATACCGAGCTTGTGCGAACACGTACGCTTCGTGATGAAAGCACCGGCACCCAGCAAGCCTACGAGACTGCCCTTTCCGTGCAGCAATCCACCGAGGCTACCGTGAGCGCGGATCATGCAACGATCGAGGCGGACCAGGTCGCGCTCAGCCTCATGCAGATCACCGCACCGATCGACGGTCGCCTTGGCGCACTGCAGGTGGCGATCGGTGATCTTGTCGGACAGACCGGAACGGCGGCGACGAACCTCGTGACGGTCACGGCCATCGACCCGATCGATGTCAGTTTCCGCCTGCCGGAAGAAAAGCTGCAAGCCTTCAAGAAACGGCTCGACGCCGGCAATCCACCAGGCGTGGAAGCGAAGGTCAGCGGCACCGACACAGTGATTGGCCAAGGCAGGCTCGATTTCATCGATTCCGCTGTCGATACCGCCTCGGGCACGATCATGATGCGCGCCAGCTTCCGCAATGACGAGCAGAAGCTCTGGCCTGGTCAATATGTGGACGTGAACGTCGAAGAGGAAACGCTGCCGCAGGTTCCGGTCATCCCGACGGTGGCGGTGCAGTTCGGCCAGAACGGTCCCTACGTGTACCGGGTGAAGGACGACAAGACCGTGGAGACGCGTTCCGTCATCGTGGCAACCGACGATGGAACGCTTTCGGCGATCCGCACGGGACTGGCCCCCGGAGACCAGGTCGTGGTCGAAGGACAGTCACGGCTGAAGCCCGGCGACAGGGTTACGATTACGGCGGCAGGCGCGAGCCCGTCGGCGATGGACTGATGGTTTCGGTCGGGACGAGCGGCGTGCCGCATGATGGTCCCGGCCCATGGAAGTGAATGGCCATGGCGCTTTCGGAGTTCTGCATCCGTCGTCCCGTTGCAACGATCCTTCTGTCGGTTGCCCTGGTGATCGCCGGCCTGTTCGGCTATGCCGCCCTGCCGATCGCAGCCCTGCCGCGCACCGATTTTCCGGTCATCAATGTTTCGGCAAGCCTGCCGGGTGCATCCCCGGACATCATGGCGACCTCGGTCGCAACGCCGCTGATCAAACAGTTTGCCACCATTGCCGGAATCAACACGATCTCGACGACCAACGCGCTTGGCTCTACCTCAATTTCCATCCAGTTCGATCTCGGCCGCAACATCGATGCCGCCGCCGCCGATGTGCAGGCGGCCATCACCCGCACGCTGAGGACCTTGCCGCAGGATCTGCCGGCGCCGCCGAGCTACCGCAAGGTGAATCCGGCCGATGCGCCCGTGCTGCTGCTGGCGCTGAGAAGCGAATTGGTGCCGCTGACACAACTCGACGCCATTGCCCAACAGGTCATCTCGCCGACGCTGTCGACGCTGGAGGGCGTCGCCGAGGTATCGATATTCGGCAGCCAGCAGTACGCCGTGCGCATCCAGATCGATCCCGATGCACTCGCTTCCCGGGGCATCTCGTTGAACGACCTCAAGTCTGCGGTCGCCGCGGCGAACGACAGCTCGCCCCTCGGCACCGTGCAAACCAGCGGCCGGCAGACGTCGATCGTCGCAAACACACAGCTCGACAACGCTGCAGCCTTCGCCAAGGTCGTCATCAAGAGCAGCGACGGCAAGGCCGTACATCTCGGCGAAGTGACGAAGGTCATCGACTCGGTCGCAAACAACCAGACCGCCAGTTGGTCCGACGGCTCGCGCGCCATTATCCTGGCCATCCAGCGCCAACCGGACGCAAACACCGTCGCGGTGGTCGACGAGGTGATGGCGATGCTGCCGTCGCTGCGTCAATCATTGCCCGCGCAAGCGTCGATCAACCCATTGGTCGACCGCTCGGTCTCGATCCGCGGCGCCGTTCGGGACGTGCAGTTCACGCTCGCCTTAACGGTCGGCCTGGTGATCCTCGTCATTTTCGCCTTCGTCCGGCGCCTGTTCGCCACGGTCATCCCGGCGCTCGCCGTGCCGATCTCGATCATTGCCACCTTCGCGGCGATGTATCTCTTCGGATTTTCCATCGACAACATTTCGCTGATGGCATTGACGCTGTCGGTCGGCCTCGTCGTCGACGACGCCATCGTCATGCTGGAAAACATCGTTCGCCATATGGAGGAAGAGGGAAAATCCGCCTTTGCGGCCGCACTCGACGGCGCGCGAGAGATTGGATTCACCATCATCGCGATCTCGCTGTCGCTGGTGGCCGTGTTCATTCCCGTGCTGCTGATGGGCGGCGTGATCGGCCGCATCTTCAACGAGTTCGCCATCGTCGTCACGGTCTCGATCCTTGCCTCGGCCTTCGTCTCCCTGACCCTGACCCCGATGCTGGCCGCCCGCCTGCCTGACAAGGTGGACACGCGCACCGGCGGCGGCCTCACCGGATGGCTGGACAAAACATTCGAGCATGCTTTTAACGCCCTGCTGAAATCCTATGACCGGGCCCTTGCGGTCTGCCTGCGGTTCCGCGGCCTCATGCTCGTGCTGTTCCTCGCCACCTTGGGCATCACCGCCTATCAGGTCGGCACGATCCCCAAGGGCTTTTTTCCGCAGGAGGATATTGGCCAGTTGCAGGTGACGACCCGCGCCCGCGAGGACGTGTCCTTCGCCGCCATGTCGGACCTGCAGGCCAAGGTGGAGGCCGTGTTTGCCGCCTCACCCTATGTCACCCATGTGGCAAGCTCGGTCGGCTCGGCCGGTGGCGCGGCCGCCAGCCTCAATTCCGGACGGCTGTTCGTGGAACTGAAGCCGCAGAAGCAACGTCCGCCGCTGCCGGTCATCCTGTCCGAACTGCGCGCACAGCTCGCCCCCATCCCCGGCATCCAGACCTTCATGACCCCGGTCCAGAACCTTTCCGTCGGCTCGCGCGCATCGGCCAGCCAATACCAGCTCGTCGTCCAAAGTCTCGACGAGACCATGATGAACCTGTGGGCGGAGAAGCTGTCCGAAGCGATGCGAGGCGACCGGGCGTTCTTTGCCGATGTCAACAACGACCTCCAGAACGATGCGCCGCAGACGCGGCTTGTCGTCGATCGCGATAAGGCATCGGTGCTGGGCGTCAGCGCCAGCGAACTGCGTTCGACGCTCTATGACGGCTTCGGCACCGAGCAAATCTCGACGATCTACACCCCGAGCGACAGCTACGACGTCATCGTGGAACTCGATCCGAGGATCAACTGGTCCGCCGGAAAGCTGGCCGAGCTGCAGGTCGGCACTGCCGGCGGCGGGCTTGTGCCGCTTGGAGCCTTCGCGCGGATCGAGACCGTGCCTGGGCCGCTGACCATCAACCAGCTCGGCCAACTCCCGGCCGTCACGATCTCCTACAACCTTCCAGAGCATGTGGCGCTCGGCGACAGCATCCAGGAAATCAACCGGTTGAAGGACCGGATCGCCATGCCGCCGGCCGTAACCACGCGTTACTACGGCACCGCACAGCTTTTCCAGGACGCCGCGGCCAATCAGGGCATGCTGATCCTCGCAGCGGTGGTGACCATCTATATCGTCCTCGGTGTGCTCTATGAAAGTTTCATCCACCCGCTGACCGTGCTGTCCGGCCTGCCGTCGGCCGCGTCCGGCGCATTGCTTGCCCTGTGGCTGTTCGGGTTCGACCTCTCGATCATCGCCGTCATCGGCCTGTTGATGCTGATCGGGATCGTCAAGAAGAATGCGATCATGATGATCGACGTGGCACTGTCGCTGCAGCGCGACGGCACGCCGGCGGAAGAGGCGATGCGCAGGGCCTGCCTGATGCGGTTCCGGCCGATCATGATGACCTCCGTCGCCGCGATCATGAGTGCGCTGCCGATTGCGCTCGGCAGCGGGACCAGTGCCGAGCTGCGTCAGCCCCTCGGTGTGGCCGTCGTCGGCGGACTGCTCGTCTCCCAACCCCTCACCCTGTTCGTGACTCCCGTGATCTATCTCACCATGGAGCGTCTCAAAGCCTCGGTTGCGCAGCGGTTTCCGAGGCACCGCCGGACGGACCGTGACCGCGGCAGGGTTGCACTTGACTAGGGGCTCGCGAGGCATTTCCCTAATGCGATGGCCTGATGCGCACACCGATCGATTTCCAGGATGTGAGACAAAAGGGCAATGACAACTGAAAGCCATTCGGCGGGCGAACTTTCCAACAGCCATGTCGGTCAATTCTTCGTCCGGTATCGGCTGTATGTAACGGCGGCAAGCGTCATCGCCGTCTCCGGCCTGGTCGCGGCGGCCATCTACCGGCTGACCTCTGAGGTCCGTTACGAGGACGTGCTGGCAGCCCTGACCGCGACGCCGTGGTCCGCCATCGCGCTTGCCATCTTCTTCACAGGCTTGAGCTTTGTAGCCCTCGTCTTCTACGACATCAACGCGCTGGACTACATCGGTCGCAAGCCGCCTTTGCCGTCCGTGGCGGCGAGTGCGTTTGTTGCCTATGCTGTCGGAAACACGGTCGGCTTCGGACCCTTGAGCGGCGGGGCCATCCGCTTCCGCGCCTATTCGCGGCTCGGCCTCGTGCCCGGCGAAATCGCCCGCGTCATCGCTTTCGTCACCCTGTCATTCGGCCTCGGGCTCCTGATGGTCAGCGCATTGTCGACACTGACCGTGGCCCCGCAGATCTCACGCACGATCGGCATGAACCCTGCCTGGCTGCAGGGGGCGGCCCTCGCCGTCGTTGCGGTCATGGGGCTCGTCCTGTTCCTGTCGCGCAACGGCAGGACCGTTCAGCTCAAGGGCTTCACGCTGCGCCTGCCCGACAGCCGGACATCGTCCCGCCAGTTTCTCGTCTCGGCCTTGGATATAGCAGCTTCCGCCTCCGCGCTCTATGTCCTCTTGCCGGAGACACACGTCAGTTGGCCGACTTTTCTGGCAATCTATGCGACCGCTGTCGGCATCGGCGTGCTCAGCCACGTGCCGGCCGGCCTGGGTGTCTTCGAAACGGTGATCATGGCGGGCCTCTCGAACGCCATCAGCGTCGACCAGCTCCTTGGCAGCCTCGTGCTGTACCGGCTCATCTACTACGTCCTGCCTCTGCTTCTTGCCGTTGTCCTGATGCTGGTCAGCGAGATGCGCCAGCTCGCGTCGAGACCGTTTGCTGCCGAGGTCGGACAGATCGCGATGCGGCTGTCGCCCGCCCTGCTCTCCGCATTTTCCCTGCTGCTCGGAACGATGCTGATCTTCTCGAGCGTGGTGCCGACGCCCGATGCCGACCTCGACTTTCTCGCGGCGCTCCTGCCTTTGCCCATCGTGGAAGCGGCGCACTTCATTTCGAGCCTGTTGGGCCTCGGATTGTTCGTGACATCGCGTGGTCTCGGGCTTCGACTGGACGGGGCCTGGTGGATGGCACTCGTCTGCGCCGCGGCGGCACTTGTCCTCGCCTTTCTCAAGGCGATTGCGGTTTTCGAGGCTGCGCTGCTGGCGCTGTTCATCATCGCCCTGCTCTTCAACGCTGGCCGCTTCACCCGGCCGGCATCGCTGATAAGGCAAGCGCTCGGCCCCACCTGGCTCGCCGCAATTGCCGTCATCATCGTGGCCGCCCTCGTCATCTTGCTGTTCATCTACCGCGACACCGAGTACACCCATGAACTCTGGTGGCAGTTCGAGTTTTCGCAAGGAGCGCCGCGCGGCCTGCGCGCGTTGCTCGGCCTTTCGATCGGCGCCTCGGTGGTCGCAATCTTCAGCCTGTTGCGCCCGGCAGCCCATCGACCAAAACCGCCAACCCCCAAGGAGATGGCGCGTGCCATCGATATCGTCGCGAGGCAGGGCGTTGCCGACGCAAATCTCGTCAGGATGGGCGACAAGAGCATCCTATTCTCCCAGTCGGGCAACGCCTTCATCATGTATGGCATACAGGGGCGCTCGTGGATCGCGCTGACCGATCCGGTTGGCGCGAAGGAGGATTTCGACGAACTGGTCTGGCAGTTCGTCGAGGCTGCACGGACGGGCGGCGGGCGCGCTGCCTTTTACCAGCTCTCGCCGCTGCTGCTGTCCTCCTGCGCCGACGCCGGACTGCGGGCATTCAAGCTCGGGGAGCTTGCAGTCGTCGACCTTGCGCGCTTCGATCTGAAGGCCAGCGGCTTCTCCGGCCTGCGGCAGTCCTTCAATCGCGGCGTGCGCGAAGGCCTGTCCTTTTCGATAGTCGAAGCGCCAGACGTAGCCGGCATCATCGACCAGTTGCAGGCGATATCCGATGGCTGGCTCGCGCATCACAACACCCGGGAGAAGACATTTTCCCTCGGCGCCTTCGAGCGGGACTATGTGATGTCGCAACCCGTCGCGGTGGTCCGCAAGGATGGCGATATCATTGCCTTCGCCACGTTGCTGCTGACCGACTTGATGATCGAGGCGACCGTCGACCTGATGCGGTTCAGCCAGGACGTGCCGCGAGCGACCATGGACTTTCTCTTCGCCAGCATCCTGAACCATTCGAAAGCTGCGGGCTATCGGACGTTCAACTTAGGGATGGCGCCGCTGTCCGGAATGGCGCGCCGCGAGGCAGCGCCGACCTGGGACCGCATCGGCGGCTTGCTGTTCGAACACGGCGAACGCTTCTACAATTTCAAGGGCGTGCGTGCCTTCAAGTCGAAGTTTCATCCGCGCTGGGAGCCGCGATATCTCGCCGTGTCGAACGGCACGGGAGCCGCTCTCGCGCTGATGGATGTGACACTGCTTATTGGCGGCGGCATCACGGGAGTGCTGAAAAAATGAGAGCACCAGAGTTACTTCTGGCCTTGGTGACGGGCCTGCTACCGATCGGCGCTCTTGCCCAGCAGCGGCAAAGCTTCGACACGGGCATGATCCCTGGCGATCACATCCTGTTGCCGGACGTCGAACCGCGCGCCAACGTGTTTCTGATATCGGATGCCGACGGCTGGGATGCCGTCGAGCAGGCGAAGGCCGAGGCGCTGGTCGCGAAGGGAGCAGCCGTCGTCGGCATCGACTTTCCAACCTACCTGAAAGCGCTGCGCGCAGATGCAGGGGATTGCGTCTACATGATTTCCGACGTGGAGGCGGTGGCCCATCAGGTGCAGCGCGCAACCGGCGCTGCCAGCTACAAGCCGCCGGTCGTCGCCGGTGTCGGCGAAGGAGGAGCGTTGGCGCTGGCGATGATCTCTCAAAGTCCTGCCGCAACGATTGGCGAAGCGGTCGCAATCGATCCGCAAGCCGGCATTCCGCTCGACAAGGTCCTCTGCACGCCCGCCGCGAAGACGCACGCAGGTGGAAGAACCATTTACGGTTTTATTGATGGCGACCTGCCCGCGGCGGTTACCGTCCGTTTCTCCGCGGCCGCCACGCAGGCCGGCCGCGATCATGTCGAACAACTGGCCAAGGCACACCCGGATATCGACGTGAACGACGTGGACGCGGCGGCGACGGATGCCCTTTTGCAGATCCTCGCCGATCGCATCGACGTGTCCGGCGACAGCGGCGACCCGCTCGGCCTGCCGATTACGGTGCTCGAGACGAGGCCGACAATGGACGCCATGGCGATCATCTATTCGGGTGACGGCGGCTGGCGCGATCTCGACAAGGAGGTCGGCGGCGCCCTGCAAGGCATGGGAATCCCCGTGATCGGCGTGGATTCCCTTCGCTACTTCTGGTCCGAACGAAAGCCGCAGGAAACGGCTGACGATCTGGCACGGATCATCGAGGCCTATCGGAAGGAATGGAACGTGCGGCACGTGCTGCTGGCCGGTTACTCGTTCGGCGCCGATCTTCTGCCTGCCACCTACAACCTCCTGTCCGAGAAGGACAAGGCGCGCGTGCCGCAGTTGACCCTCATGGCGCTATCCCGACGGGTCGATTACGAGATCTCGGTCGAAGGGTGGCTTGGCCTTGCCAGCGGCGCCAGCATGGGTGATCCGGTCAAGGACATCGGGAAGATCAACCCCCGCATTGTCCAGTGCATCTATGGCAGGGACGAGGATGACGACCCTTGCCCGACCCTCCCCCCCAAGGGCGTAGAAGCGATCGGCATCGACGGCGGTCACCATTTCGACGGCGACTACCAGGCGCTGGCCCAACGCATTGTCGATTCGCTCAAGGCTCGACTGGCCAAACCGCAATAGTGCGGCGGGACAAATCAACGCCTACGGCGGTCAGATGAAGCACGCCGCTGTCAGTCTTCTCGGCGGTCATGTCGCGACACAGCGCGCGACATGGCCGCAACTGGATAAAGCAGTGCCTCACTGGACGAGTTCGATTTCACTCGGCCGCCAAGTCTTCGCAAAAAACGGTTCTAGTGGGCTATAGAGGCGCAGGATCGTGAACCAGCCCTTCTTCGGGTCGGTCTGGATCCAGTTGCCACGCGGAACGCCTTGCGGCTGCTCAGGCGCAAACCAGATGGTTGTCGAACCGTCGGCACCAACCTCGGCAGCGGGTGACGGATAGCTTTGGCTGCCGGCCCGGGGATAGCGCTGCGGCGTGTCGAGCATCGAGCGGGTCATGTTGTCATACACTGTGAACGACCAGAAATTTGCCTCTGGGATGCCCTTCGGCAACGTCACTTTGTAGGTTTTGGCCCCGTCGAAGTGGCTTTTGTCGGCATCCGTCATCGCCAGCAGATACTGTGAACCAATGCCCGGGAGCCGCATTGCCATGGCCGGCGTGATGCCGGTAATGCCGTAGAAGAAGTTCGTCCGCGCATCCATCGTCCGATAGCCGGTTGGCGGAAATGGCTTCACGCCCTCGGCGGTGATCTCCGGTATGGGTGTTTCGAACTCGTAGCCAGTGTTGAAGAGAAAATTGGTCCAGGCGGAGTTCGGGTAGTAGGACCAGCTCGCGTCGCGCGGGGACAGGAAAAGGCTGCGCGAGGTCGCGTTGCCCACCGCGAGCGCCTCGGTCATGATCTTCTTCATGCGCTCATCAGGCGCGAAGGGTTTCCCCTTGACGATACCGATCGCCGCCAGCGGCCCCATCAGCTCCGGGTCGAGCGACGTGGCTGGCTCCCGCTGCACCACCTCGTTCAGCATCTCTAGGTAGCTCCAGTCGTTGGGCGGGATCGTGTTCATCACCTTGCCGCTGCCTTCGTGGAACACGGTGGGCGCCGGCGGCTCGATTTTGCCCAATTTGGCCTTGGCGGCAAGGAACTCGGCAATGGGGGTGCCGACGCCGCCGGGCTCGTACGGGTAGACCTTGGTGAACTTGCGGATTGTCTCGACGACCGGCTTGGGATCGTCATGGTTTTCAAGGAACGATCGGCCGAACCACAGTATCGTGTTGGTCCGGGCGCGGGCGACGTAGTATCCGCCCTGCGGCAGCGGCCCGTCGTAGTCCGGGGGCACAATCAGGTATTTGCCGCCTTCTCCGCGGTCGGGCCCAGGCCCGCCGAGGTCGATGACCCAGCGGAACCAAGCATCCTGGACGACGCCCAGGAACTTGGGCGGAGCCTCCAGCACCACGGGGCCTTTGGAAAGGTCGAGATAACCCATCACATAGATCGTGTCGGCATTGGCTGTGAGAAACAGCGAGTTGGCGTCCATCAATTCGGAGAAGACGAGGACCTCGTTCTCCTTCATACCGATGTCCTCCATGCTCTTGCGCAGCGCATGAATGCTGACGCCGCGCATGTTGTCCATGAAAGCGCGGTAGGCATAGGTAAAGTCGAGATTGTCGTAGAGCCTCTTGGCGGAGGATTTGCTCGGCACACCGTCCTTGAATTCGAACTTGCCGATATTGGTATCGACGACATTCGGTGTTGAAATGGATTCGGGGATCGGCGGTGGGTCCGCCAGCGCGACAGCAGATTGCGTGGCAAGGAACATGACTATCGCTGTCGTGGAACGCCTGATCATAGGTACCCTCCAATTCATCGTTGTCATAAAATCTGTTCAGTTGCCTTGGTTGGCGAAGGGAGTCAGCCAGTCTAATGACCGGATGAATTTTCAGCTTCTGGCCGCTTGCAAACGGCGGCTCACTGAACCTAACCAAATGAAGTCGTTCGGCACGGTCGACTGTTTCAGCCCTATTTATTGCAGCCGACGGAAGTAAAATGTTGCATGACTTGGTTCAGATTGAAAGTTACTGGCTTCTGGCGAATTGAAATTAACTTCAAACTCTCCAGCCATTTTGCAACGGCAGCCCGTGACCGAACTACATCGAATGTGCAGTCGACCAGCCATCCATTACGGATTCTCCGTCACTGATCGGTCAGGAGGGCACTGGGAGCGGCAAGCTTGGTGCTTCGTTTGATGGCTGCTTTGGGCGCAAGCGGACAAACCCATCCTCACACGGCAATCCTTTGGGCTGACACCGAGCAATCAGGCATCAGCATCTTGAGCCCTTCCACCAGCATATCCGACGCCTCTTCAAGTGCGTCGTCAGGCATTGTCTCAAGGCTTTCCAACACGAACCACATGCGGCCAGCGGCAGCCTCCAGTCGGGTGCGCGTCCCCTGTCGCCAGTTCCAGCGCCGGCATGTGACGCCGACGTCGTCTCGCCAGATGACCTCTCCAGGAAGGGGACGCTCGATCGTCGTCTCGCCATTCATGACGGTCTCGAACGTCTCGGTGCCGTCGGCCAGGGTCAAGAACGGAAACCCAGCATAGGCGTCGTAATTCTCGCCACCCACGGGAATGGCATATTTGAGACTGACGGCGTTATAGAGATCGACGACGGGATTGATCGAAGGGATTATGCCATCCTTCAACACCCGCTTTCTCAGCGACTGCGCCGAACATGGTGTGCGATTGGGCTTTGCTCCGAACCGGGTATAGGCATCGGCCCAACTGGTCAAATGAGCGTCAGCCCAAGCTGGACCGCCCTGCAAAACGTACTGGCAGGCATCCGACAGAAGCCCGGTCGGAAGGCTTCCTTGTCCAACATTTGTCGCATCGACATGAATGCTCATTGCTCTGAAACCGGGAGCGATTTCCCTGATCCGTTCGTCGATCACTGGGGCCTCAAACATCATTGCTAACTCCAGAATTCCACTCAAAACTCGATCGCTTATCTCAGACCGGGATCATGCCAGAAACGATCTGATCGGTGGGGTTGCGGCTATCGCCAAGTCCCTGTTTCACCCCTTCACGATCAGCCTCGGGGCGGTTTTGGCTCATCTTTCGTTTCCCCTGCAGCGAAACGACGGGCATGCGAATGCCGACAATGCCGCGAAGCTGAGCCCTGATGAAAGCTTCGGGAGCGTCAGTGACCGCCCACGGCAGCGGGCGCGCTGCCTCGTGAATGGCAGTGAGGCGTGACACCACCTCAAGCAGGCGGTCGGCATCCTGGAAGAACTCGACCGGTCCGCTCGCCTGGACGGCTGTATAGTTCCACGTCGGGACGACCTTCCCATGCTCGGCTTTTGAAGGGTACCAGGACGGCGTCACGTAGGCGTCCGGCCCCATAAAGACTGCAAGTCCATGTCCGATGACAGGAGCCTGCCACTGCGGATTCGGCCGCGCCAGATGCGCATAGAGGACGCCTCTTTCCCCCTCGGCCTCATCGAGGAACATCGGCAAGGGTGTGGCCAACGGGCCATCTGGGGTGGCCGTGATGAAATTGGCAAGGCGGCATTGCCGTATCATTTCATAAAGCTCGGTCGTGTCATCCACGGCAAAGGCAGGTGGGGTGTACATAAGCATCTCCTTGACGTGAACGCATTATTCACATCAGGTGGACCAAGATACACTGCCAGTTTCGGTATATTTCATTGGTCCAGTCTGGAAAAACCTCACGAGAGATCGGTGCGTCCCGCCGCATCTATCTGTCCGTGCGCGATCAGATCACGTCTGGCGTTTACGCTGCGGGCGGCAGATTGCCCTCGAGCCGCGCGCTTGCGGACGAGCTCGGCGTGTCCAGAACCACGGTCACGGCCGCCTATGACCAGTTGATCTCTGAGGGGTACATTCAGGTGCGGCAGGGCGCAAAGCCAACGGTTACAGCCGATGGGAGACCTTCGTACGCCAGATCTGTACCGCCAACTCGGGAAACCACTCCCCAGCTGTCCGCCTATGCCTCCCGTGCAATGGCATTGCCGAAGCATATCAGCGCCGATCAGGCTACGCTTCAATACGATTTCCGATATGGCGACGTCGCTTCATCGGACTTTCCAAAGCAGGCGTGGCGGCGTGCCCTGAACGCCGCAGTTTTGGCGCACCGAGAGCGGCTTGGCTATGAGCATCCAGCCGGAAATCTGGCACTTCGCCAAACCTTGCAAGGCTACCTCTGGCGAGCCCGTGGCATTGAATGCGATGTCGCCCAGCTCGTCATCGTGAGCGGTTCCCAGCAGGCGCTGGACCTGTGTGCGCGGGTACTTGTCGATGACGGAGGCCGGGTTGCTCTCGAGGAGCCGTGCTATGCAATGGCCCGGAACGTGATGCTTGCGACGGGCGCAGATCCCATCGCCGTCCCTTGCGACAAGGACGGAATGGACACCTCCCGCCTTCCCGATCCGAAGGGTGTCGCACTGGCCTTCGTAACGCCCAGCCACCAATTTCCGCTGGGTGGCGTCCTACCCTCCGGACGTCGCAAGGCCCTGATCGAATGGGCGGTCGCCGGGAACACCTACATCATCGAGGACGACTACGACGGGGAGTATCGATATGACGTGCGTCCAATTCCGCCGCTGTGGATGACCGGCCAGGATCGGGTCATCTATGTCGGCACCGTCTCCAAGACGCTCTCGCCGACGCTCCGGCTTGGTTACATGGTATTGCCTGATGCGCTGGTGGAGCCCTTCGTCCGATGCAAGCAGATCACCGATCGTCATAGCACGAGCTTCGAGCAAGAGGCGCTCGCTTCGATGATCGAAACGGGCGCATATGAAAGCCACGTTCGAAAGATGAGGCGACTGAACGCGGAAAGACGTGCGGTTTTCCTCAAAGCTATGGCCGACGCGTTTGGCGACGAGGTCGAGATCGTCGGAACGTCGGCGGGTCTCCATGTCGTCGTGTGGTTCAACCACGTTGCGGCCAGCGATGAAGAACGTTTCGCCGCCTGCGCGAGGCAAGAAGGCGTAGGCATCTATCCGATCTCACGCCTGTTCGCGGCTCCGGCGGACCAACGCGCGGGGTTCATCTTCGGATACGCGTCCATGCCCGTTACGTTGATTGGAAAGGGCATAGATCACCTGGCATCGGCCTGCCGATCCAAACTACGGTTGGACTGACCGCTGGAATGCGCCAGAAGCGGAAATCGCATCAGTGCGCAGAGCTTTGAGATCCCCACTCCTCTCAAGGACATGGACGCTCTAATCGGGAAAACGGTATTTAAAATGCTCGATCTCGGGGCCGAAAAGCCGTTCTACGCGTTCGCGGTCGCCCGGCTTATAGTAGTTGCAAATATCAGGCCTCGTTGGGCTCGCCTTCGCTCTTGTCAGAAAGCGATCATCAAACGGCAGGCAGAGTATGTCGCATATCAAGCGTAGATCATCCGAGAGGCGCTCCTGCCGCCCTACGAAATCCACAACGATCTCGTCGTTGTGGGTGTAGAGCGGCCAGGATTCCCAGTTAATACGCCCCCTCTCGGCGGCACCTTCTTCAATCAAGCGGAGCATTTGCGAGAAGCTCGGTCGCGTTTCCGACTTCCTGTAGTGCCAATTGTAAAGAGAAACGGCACGCTCGAACGGATTCCGCACGAAGCAGAACTTAAAATACTGTTTCCAGGCAGAAGGATCGAAGGCCTCGATTTCGCGTGCGCCTGAGTGATCCGCGAGCTTGCCTGCAAAGCGACGGCTGAGAGCTGCCCCGGCCAATGAATCGACTTTGCCGTAGCGGTTGAGCGTTTTCGCGATCTTTAATGGAGAGAGATGGCAGAAGATAGCGATCAATGCGAGCCGATTTGCACTCGCTCCATTGTCGAGCGAATCTTTCCAGGACCCGAGTTGCATATCCCATGGCCCGAATTCGCGAGCAAGATAGGCGGAGATCGTACTGCCTGCGGTTTTGGGTACGTGGATGAAAATGAATTTATGGCGACGGGATATAATCATTGCCTCGCCAACTCCTTAACCGGGAACGTTGAACCCGCGAGTGATCATACGACCGCAGCAAGCTGACACCAATATCCGCCGTCGTAATGCTCGCCCATGGTTTAGTTTTAATCATCTCGGCCGCACCTGACCTTTTGAATTAAGATTGAAGACAGCTGCTGGGCGGGAATTCTCGTTGACCATCTGCGACGTACTGCCCCCCATCAGTTGGCCGATGAACGTTTCCACAGTGCATACGGCAAGACAATCGATGAAACACGCAGGGCAATTCTTCTCGGCGAACTGATCCTCATCGAACTGTCGAGCTGCGAAATCGAAGCCCTATGCAGAGAGATCATCCTGTCTCGTTAAGTCGTCTGTCCGCCTTGGGCCGAAAGCGGACTTCGGCGGACAGCCAATCCCAGTCCGGAAGGTGCCGTCGGTGCCCTTCTCACTATGGGCGGGAGCGGCGTCGTTCTATGCCTCCTCATTCCCGTCGCGTCGAATTTCGATGCCTCAAAACTTCGCGACCGTGCACCGGCTTTTCTCCTGAAGCACCGTCTTTTAGATCATCGATCCTTACCAACGCTCGATTTCCCATTAATTTTATAGAAATCATCAATTGGGGAAACGACGATGCATATTCCATCACGCCTCATCGCAGGTGCAGCGATCTCACTCGTGCTCGGGAACGCGGCATCTGCGGCCGCCCAGGAGTTCAACTGGCGGCAATTTGAAGGCCAGACGATCAACGGTATCCTGAACGAAGGGCCTTTGGTCAGCGCTTACATCGAACCGCAGTTGCGCGAATTCGAGGATCTGACCGGGATTACGGTCCGGCTTGAAAAGCTTGCCGACAGCCAGGCACGTCAGAAGCTCGACATCGTGCTGTCGGGCAAGGATCCGAGCGTGGATTTCTTCAACGTCCAGATGGATGAACGCGGCGGTGCTTACACCGTCGCCGGCTATCTGGAAAACCTCGAGGGTTATCTAGCCAATCCGGCGCTTACCCCGGCAGACTACAATTATCCGGGCGACTGGGCGAAGGGGTGCCTGGCCACCACGAAGGTCGTGAAGGATGCTCCGCTCAACAACCTCGTCTTTTCGGCCCAGGCACAGCTTCTCCACATTCGCGAGGACCTGTTCTGGCAGCATGGCGTCAAGATCCCCGAAACGCTCGATGAACTGGAGGAGGCCGCGAAGAAGCTGACAATCCGCGACGCCAACGGAAACGTCGAGACCTATGGCTTCATTTCCCGCGGCGCAGGTCTGCAAGCCACGGCGAGCTTCGGAACCTACCTGCGCAACTTCGGCGGTTCCTGGTTCAGGGAGGAGAATGGCGTCAAGACCGCGAACTTCGCGTCGAAGGAATCGATCGATGCCTTCGAATATTACGGGCGGTTGATCCGGGAGTACGCACCGCCGGCCGCGCTCACCAATCAACACGCCGCCAACGCAAATCTCTTTGCGTCCGGCAAGGTCGCCATCCTGTCCGAACTGAACTTCTACATTTACAATTTCAACGATCCGGCGCGTTCGCGGATCGCCGGCAATGCGACCACGATCCTGGTTCCTCGCGGTCCCGCCGGCAGCTATCCGAACATTCCGACGACCTCGTTCGCGATATCGAGCTTTTCGCAGAAAAAGGATGCAAGCTGGCTTTTCCTCGCCTGGATCACCGGCAAGGAGCAGCTCCTTTATGCGCAGAAAAACGGAACTCCCGTGTGCCGTGAGTCGGCCTGGGTCGATCCGAGTTACCAAGCGCCGTCGCCTGCCTGGGGCGAAGCCAGCCGCCTCGCGGTCCAGTATGGCCGGGCGCTGGCGAAGCCGCCGGCGATCGCCATCAACGAAGTCCGCGAAGCTGTCGGCAAAGTCATCGACGTCGCCATACGCGACGGCTCGCGCGCCGCGATCGAGGCGGAAGCCGCCAAGCAAGCTGCAATCGTCGATGAACTGATCGCAAGGACGGAGAAGAACAGCCCGTTCACGGGACCAGAGCAAACTGGCCAGCCGTCGGCTCCAATCGAAGACCAACGTCGCCCGATCGAGTTGATCGGCTTGGCCAACTAGGTCCTGACCGATGGTAGAGCAGGCATTTCATGGCACTTCCGTGCGCGCTTTCCCGCGCGCGGAACGGGCTCGGCCCGCAAGGGCGGCGCTGGAATGGGTCGATCGCAACCTTGCGGTCATCTTCAACATCCCCACGGTCGCTGTGCTGAGCGCACTGGTCGCCATTCCGGCGATCATGGTGGTCTACACGAGCCTTACCGACTGGCATCTCTATCTCGCCGACCAGAGGCAGTTCGTCGGCTTGGACAACTATGTCAGCGCCTTTCGTGACGAGCGCTGGATCACAGCCATTTTCCAGACGATCTATTTCGCTGGTGGCTCGGTGATCCTGCAGTTCTTGATCGGCTTTGCGATTGCCCTGCTGTTCAACCAGAAGTTCAAGGGCAACAGGTTCTATCGCGGCATCTTCATGCTGCCGATGCTGGCGATGTCGACGGCGATCAGCCTTGTCTGGCTCATCCTCTACAACAGTTCGTTCGGCCCGCTGAACTACTGGCTGGTCTCGCTCGGGCTTTCGTCGGTGGAATGGCTCGGCGATCCCCGCTGGGCCATGTCCTCGCTGATCGTGGTCCAGGTCTGGCAATGGACCCCGTTCATGACGCTGCTGCTGCTTGCCGGGCTCCAGTCACTTCCGGACGAGCCGTTCGAAGCAGCCAAGCTCGACGGCGCGAGTGCTTTTCAGTCCTTCATCCACGTGACGCTGCCGCTGATGCGCGGGCACATCGTGGTCGCCTTGGTGCTGCGCTCGATCATCGAGATCAAGGAGTTCGATTCGATCATGACGATGACGGAAGGCGGTCCGAACGGAGCCACCGAAACGATGAACATGAACATCTATCTCAACGCCTTCTCCTATTCGCAACTGGGCATGGCTGCCGCCAAGGGGGTCATCTTCTTTGCCTTCATCCTGCTCATCCAGGCGCTGCTCTTGAAAATACGCGCCCGCCGCTGGTCGTATTGAGGACGTCATGCTCCACTTCAGAACGCTTGTCTTGCATGCCGCCGCGATCGCGGTGATCGCCCCCTTCACCTTCGTTTTTGTGTTCATGGTCTGGAATTCGTTCAAACCCGACTTCCTGTTCTTCGAGCCTGGCGTGTGGTTTTTCGAGCCGACCCTGATGCACTATCGGGACGTGATCCAACAGTCGGACCTGGTCGAGAACATCACCAACAGCCTGGTGGTGTCGGGAATTGCCACAATCATCGGCATCGGTTGTGGACTGATGACCGCCTACACGATCGCCCGCTACAAGCTGCGCAAGCTGGCGCTGGCGATCCTGTTCACCCGCATGATCCCATACATCACCATGCTGATCCCGCTGTGGCTGGTGTTTCGGGAGGCGGGCCTCATCAACACGATCCCCGGCCTCGTTCTCGCGCACCTGCTGATCACCATTCCCTTCGGGGTCTGGATACTGATCGCCTATATCGAGGATATTCCGAAGGACCTGGAAGACGCGGCCTTGATGGACGGCGCCAGCCGCGTCCAGGCCTTCTGGCACGTCGTGCTGCCCCTGTGCCGGCCAGGCATCATCGCAACGGCCATCCTCTGCTTCGTGTTCTCCTGGAACAACTTCCAGTTTGCGCTTGTCCTCGGCGGCATGGACGTCAAGACCGCGCCGGTCTCGGTCTTCCAGTTCGCCAGCCCCGACACCGGCAGCATGGGGGCAATGTTGGCCGCGGCGACCCTCGTCACCATCCCAGGCTTCCTCCTGGTGATGTTCGCCCAGAAGCAGATGGCCGCCGGCCTGACGATCGGCGGCATCTCAAAATGACATCTCCAAAAAGCAAGGACAGGACTTCTTCATGAGCTCAGCAAACAACATTCTCGTCATCATGGCGGACGAGCACGCCAAGCAGGTGCTAGGCGCATATGGCAACACCATCGTGCATACTCCCAATCTTGATCGGTTGGCGTCACAGGGCACGCTGTTCGAGAACGCCTATTGCAACGACCCGATCTGCGTTCCGAGCCGGGCAAGCTTTGCCACCGGCCGCTACGTGCACCAGACCGGCCACTGGGACAATGCGCGCCCCTATACCGGGCAAGAGCCGAGTTGGGGGCACAGGCTTCAACAAACAGGACACGAAGCCGTGTCGGTCGGCAAGCTGCACTATCGCGACCCGTCCGACCCGACGGGCTTTACCGATCAGATCCTGCCGCTGCACATCCTCAACGGGCAAGGCGATATTTCGGGCATCATCCGCGACCATCCCCGCCGTGCCGTCAGCAAGCTGGCGACCGACGCGGGACGCGGCGACAGCACGTACCTGCAATATGATCGGGACATCCGTGACGCGGCGATCGGCTGGCTGAGGCAAGCCGCCGAAAAGTCCAGCGACAAGCCCTGGGCGCTGTTCGTCTCCTTCGTTTGCCCGCATTTTCCATTGGTCGCGCCGCCCGCGTTCTTCGACCTTTATCCGCTGGATTCGTTGCCATTCCCGACCGGGCGCGACCTGGCGGGCGACCATCCGGTGCTCGCCGCCATGCGCGAAAACATCAACTATGACAGCCACTTCCGAGACGAGGCCCACATCCGCACAGCGCTTGCCGCTTATTACGGCATGGTCTCGTTCCAGGACGACAATGTCGGACGTCTGCTGGCCGCACTGGAGGAAACAGGTTTCTCGAAGGACACAGTGGTCGTCTACACCGCCGACCATGGCGACAATCTCGGCAACCGGCGCTTCTGGGGCAAGTCCAACATGTACGAGGAATCGGCAGCTGTGCCGTTGATCCTGAAGGGTCCGGGCGTGCCAGAAGGAAAGCGGGTGCGGACCAACGTGTCACTGGTGGATGTTTTTCCGACAATCGTCGAAGCGGTCGGCGAGCAGGCGCACCCCGAGGACGCGCGATTGCCCGGGCGATCGCTTTTGCAGATCGCCCGCGAACAGGACGACACCGACCGCACCGTGTTCAGCGAGTACCACGCCACAGCCGCCATTACCGGCATCTTCATGGTGCGGTGGGACCGCTACAAATACGTTCATTACGAAGGCTATCGCCCGCAGCTCTTTGATCTAGAAAGCGACCCGAAGGAGCAGAACGATCTCGCCAGCGAACCGGCCTACAGCGACATCCTGGAGGAAGGCGCGCGGCGGCTCGCCGCCATCTGCGATCCGGCGGCCGTTACCGCGGAGGCTTTTGCCGACCAGCAAAGGCGGATCGACGCGCTCGGCGGTCGTGAAGCCGTGAAACAGATCAAGGGCTTCACCTACACGCCGGCACCTGGAGAAATCCCCGTCCTCGCCTGACCCGGCGACAGGGTACCCACAGTTGTCACCACAGTCGCCCGACGCATAGCGGCGGGCGCAATCCCAGGAGTAGAAATGTCCTCCGTCGCAATTCAGAAGATAGAAAAATCCTACGGCGCAGAGCCTGTCCTGCGGAGCGTCTCGCTCGATGTTCCCGATGGTGAGTTCGTGGTTCTGGTGGGCCCATCCGGTTGCGGAAAATCCACGCTTCTGCGGCTCATCGCCGGCCTGGAGGAAATTCAGGGCGGTACCATTACGCTTGGCAGTCGCCTTATCAACTCCGTGCCGCCGCGCGACCGCGACATCGCCATGGTCTTTCAGAACTACGCGCTCTATCCGCACATGACGGTACGCGAAAACATGGCGTTTTCCCTCAAGCTGCGGGGAGCGGACAAGCAGGAGCGCGAGAGAGCGGTTCGCAAGAGCGCGGAAATCCTCAACCTCGAACCCTATCTCGACCGCTACCCCCGCCAACTCTCTGGCGGGCAGAGGCAGCGCGTCGCCATGGGACGGGCGATCGTGCGCAATCCGCAACTTTTCCTGTTCGACGAACCCCTATCCAACCTCGACGCCAAGCTGCGGGTGCAGATGCGTGCGGAAATCAAGGAGCTTCACCAGCGATTGCGGACCACCTCGATCTACGTCACGCACGACCAGATCGAGGCGATGACGATGGCCGACCGCGTCGTTGTCATGAATGGCGGACGCGTGGAACAGGTCGGGGCTCCGCTGGAAATCTATGATCGGCCCGAAAATCTGTTCGTTGCCGGCTTCATCGGTTCGCCGACCATGAACTTTGTCGATGTGACCGTTCGCCACGACAACGGCTTGGCAAGGGCAGTCACCGAAGACGGCACGGTGCTGCCACTGCCTCCAAATCGCGCCTTCGCCGAAGGACGCCACCTCGTCTACGGGATTCGGCCCGAACATGTCGAAATCACGCAAGATGGCGCGAATGCCGAATTGCTGGTCATAGAGCCGACCGGGCCGGAGACGTTGCTCTACGTCGCCTTTGCCGGCGCTCATTGGAATGTCCTGACGCGCGAGCGGCCGATTGCGCGAGCGGGGGACAGATTGTCGCTTTCGCCGCAACCGGAACGCATCCATCTGTTCGACAAGCAATCCGGTCGGAGGCTTGACGGTTGAGCGCGTCTGATCCACGCGCCACAGGCGTCCAGCAGCAGAGCACGTGCTGCGTCCAACCGAACGCAAGGGCGATACCGATGTCGGCACCGTCTGGTATACCGCAGGTCCTGGGCCGCCACCCCGCGCCTGCGCGGGTCGTGCGGCTTCTGGGCGGGCCCTTTGCGATGGGCAGCGATGAGGAGCTTCTGCCGTTGGACGGCGAAGGACCGTCGCGCACCGTCACCGTGAAATCGTTCTCGATCGATCCGTTTGCGGTCACGAACGAGTGGTTCGGCGAATTTGTCCGGATAACGGGCTACGTGACCGACGCCGAACGGCTGGGCTGGTCCTACGTCTTCTTCGCCTTTCTCGGGAACACGCATCGACATTTCCTGTCCCCGCCAGGAACCTCCTGGTGGCGCAACGTGCCGGGTGCCTGCTGGCGCGCACCGGAAGGCGAAGGCTCGACGATAGCAGGTCGTGAAAACCATCCGGTGGTGCACGTATCGTGGAATGACGCTGCGGCGCTCGCAGCCTGGGCTGGAGGCAGATTGCCGATGGAGGCGGAATGGGAGTTCGCCTCTCGCGGTGGGCTGGAACGGCAGCGTTTCCCTTGGGGCGACGAGGAACCCACAGATGCTCGTGCGGAACGCTGCAATATCTGGCAGGGAACTTTCCCGACACAGAACACGATTGCCGACGGCTTTGCCGGCACCGCCCCCGTGGACAGCTTCGCGCCAAATGGCTACGGCCTCTACAACATGGTGGGAAATGTTTGGGAATGGTGCGCCGAAGCCTTTCAAGTTCGGTCGCTCAAAAAGGCTGCGCGGGAAAGAAATCTGATCGCGCGCCGCGAAAACCGCAAGGTTCTGAAGGGCGGGTCGTATTTGTGCCACCGCTCCTACTGCTACCGGTACCGCAATGCCGCACGCACGTCCAATACGCCTGGCACCTCCTGCGGGCACATCGGGTTTCGCATCGTCTTCGACTGACGTTGCGACTGCACGATTGCGTCGCCGTGTCAGTAAGGGACGCACCCGCCAATCGACACCCTAAGGGCCTGCGGTCATCGATCCTCGTCCGCTTCGCGCCAGTGCATTGCCCTGCTTCGACGGCAATCGCATTCTCTCGTCACCGCTGGTCAGATAGGCTATTCTCTCCTTCTGCCGAAGTTGATTGTTGATCACTTGCATGTCGATGCGGATCGCTGGGGGTCCTCTCCGAGCGCGTCGCTGTAGACCGAGGGGGCAGAAATGGAGGTTTCGGACCTCAGCCTCAGGCATCAAGTAAACCTGCTGAAGCGCGAGCTTGCCGAGGCGATCGAACGTCAGGCGGCGACGAGTGAAATTCTGCGTGTGATCTCGACCTCACCGGACGACGTACAGCCGGTGTTCGACGCGATAGCGGAGAGCGCAGCAAGGCTATGCGCGGCGGAATTTTGTTTCGTATTTCGATTTGATGGAGAGTTTCTACATCCAGTTGCGTATCACGGCATTTCGCGCGAGGGCATCGAAGCGGTACGTGCCATGTTCCCGCAGCAACCCAATAGAGGCAACGTCACGGGAAGGGTCTCTATCAGCGGTGTTATCGAGCAGATTCCCGACGTCTTTACTGACCCTGATTATCAGGGGTTGCCGCTGGCGAAGATCGTGGCGTACCACAGCGCTATTGGCGTACCACTCTTGTGGAAGGGGCGTCCGGTCGGATCGATCGTCGTGACTCGGCGCGAGATCGGTTTCTTTCCAGAGCGGCAGGTCGATCTGCTGCGAACGTTCGCCGATCAGGCGGTGATCGCCATCGAGAACGTTCGGCACTCCAATGAGGCCAGGGCACGCAACCAAGAGCTCACCGAGGCCCTCGAACAGCAGACTGCAACAAGCGAAATCCTGCGCGTCATCTCGACCTCGCCCACCGATGGACAGCCGGTGTTCGACACGATCGCCCAGCGTGCCGCCCGACTTTGCGGCGCTCAACATTGCCACGTGTTTCGCTACGATGGCGAATTGTTGCATTTCGTGGCGCATCACGGGTTGAAACCGGAAGGCGCAGTGCCTCCAGCCCCGCCGCATCGAGGCAGTGCCGCCGGGCGTTCGATCCTCAGCCGATCGGTGGAGCAGATAGAGGACTGGCGCGTCGATCCCGAATACACGGCCCATACCGTCATCGGTCCTCAATCCTCGAACTACCGAAGCGTGGTGGCTGTACCGATCATGCGCGAGGGTGTTCCGATCGGAACCATTGTCGTCGCACGACCCGATCCGGGGTTGTTCCCCGTTCGCCAGGTCGCACTTCTCAAGACTTTTGCCGACCAGGCAGGAATAGCCATCGAGAATGCTCGGCTGTTTACCGATTTGGAGGAACGGAACCTCGAGCTGAAAGAATCGCTGCAACAGCAAACGGCAACGGCCGATGTTCTCAAGGTCATCAGCCGGTCGGCCTTCGACCTCCAGACCGTCCTCGACACGCTAGTCGAGTCCGCCGCGCGATTGTGCGAGGCCTACGACGCGGCGATATTCCTCAAACATGGAGACATGCTCCACCTGCGAGCACACCATGGCCCAATTCCGATCGATTTCCCTGGCTGGGCTGTGGCACGGAGCTGGGTGACTGGGCGAGCTGTGGTTGATCGAAGTCCCGTCCATGTGCCTGATATGATCGCCGTGCCCGATGATTTTCCGGACGGATACAAGATGGCGGTTCGCATGGGCCACCGCACAACTCTGGCAGTTCCTTTGCTGCGGCAGGGCGAAGCGATCGGCGGCCTCGTCATTCGTCGGACCGAAGTCCGGCCGTTTACCAGGAAGCAGATCGAGCTCATCCAGACCTTTGCCGACCAGGCCGTCATTGCGATCGAGAACGTGCGACTGTTCGACGAAGTGAAGGCGAGAACGGCAGAGCTGTCCGAAGCGCTGGAGCAGCAGACTGCGACCGCTGAGGTCCTGAAAATCATCAGCCGCTCCGCATTCGACCTGCAGGCAGTGCTCGATACCCTGGTCGCGTCTGCTGCACGCCTTTGCGAGGCGGACATGGCGACGATGACCCGACCGATGGGAGACGCCCACTACCCTGTCGCAGGTTTCGGCTTCTCGCAGGAATTCGACCACTATTTTCGAGCTCTCCCGCTGGAGCCGGGCCGCGCGAGCATCGTCGGGCGAACCCTTCACGAAATCCGACCAGTCCAGGTTGCCGATGTCCTCGCTGATCCGGAGTACGCAATGCCGGAGGCACAAAGACTTGGCGGATTCCGCACCGTGCTTGGGGTGCCGCTCTTGCGGGAAAAAAAACCAATCGGGGTGCTCGCACTAACCCGCACGACCGTGCGGCCCTTTACCGACAAGCAGATCGAGTTGGCGTCAACCTTCGCCGATCAGGCCGTTATCGCCATCGAAAACGTGCGTCTCTTTAAGGAAGTCCAGGCGAGAACCGAGGAACTGTCGCGCTCGCTCGAGGAACTCAAAACCGCCCAGGACAGGTTGATCCAGACGGAAAAGCTCGCCTCGCTCGGACAACTCACTGCCGGCATCGCGCACGAGATCAAGAACCCGCTGAACTTCGTCAACAATTTCTCGGCGTTGTCGGTCGAATTGATCGACGAGCTTCAGCAACTGTTCGACGGCGCGGCAACCGACGACGCGACGCGCGCTGAGATTGCCGAGCGCACGGCGATGCTCAAGGGCAACCTTGAAAAGATCATCCAGCACGGCAAGCGGGCGGACTCGATCGTCAAGAACATGCTCCTGCATTCGCGTCAGGGCGCAAGCGAGCACCGACCAGCCGATATCAATGCCATCGTCGAGGAGAGCCTCAGTCTCGCCTATCACGGGGCCCGAGCCGAAAAGCAGGGTTTCAACATCACGCTGGAGAAATCGCTCGATCCGACAGCCGGGGAGATCGACCTTTATCCGCAGGAGATTACGCGCGCGCTTCTCAACCTGATCTCCAACGGCTTCTATGCAACCAGCAAACGCGCCGCGTCAGAGCGGGGCGACGGTTACGAGCCGACGCTTGCAGCGCTGACCAGAAATCTCGGCGACAGCGTCGAGATCATTATCCGCGACAATGGCCTCGGCATTCCCGCGGAGCTGCGGGAAAGGATATTCAATCCCTTCTTCACGACCAAGCCTGCTGGCGAGGGAACGGGCCTCGGCCTTTCGCTCAGCCACGATATCATCGTCAAGCAACATGCCGGTACGATCGTAATGGACACGGAACCTGGCCGATACACCGAGTTTCGCATCCGGTTGCCGCGGAATGCGGCCGTCATAGCGATACCGGAGGGCAGATCATGAGCCTTCTTATCCTGGTGGTCGATGACGAACCTGACATCGAGCTGCTCTTCAAGCAGCAGTTCCGCCATGACCTGCGCACAGGTCGGTTTTTGATGGAGTTTGCCCAATCCGCGGCGTCAGCACTCGAGCGGATCGCCAATGCGGCCGACGTGACGCTCATTCTCATATTGTCCGATGTCAACATGCCGGGGATGAGCGGGCTCGAATTGCTGCCCAAGGCGAGGAGCTTGCGGCCTGACGTGCCAGTGATCATGATTACCGCCTATGGCGATCCGGACACGAAACGAAGGGCCATCGAAAACGGTGCAGAAGCGCTGTTGACCAAGCCGATCGACTTTGTCGCATTGCGGGAAGAAATCGACATCCGAATTGGGCGCGCCGCATGAGCACGAACATACTCGTTGTGGACGACGAGCCGGACCTGGAGATGCTCCTCGTCCAGAAGTTCCGCAAAGAGATTCGCGACGGCACGCTGCGTTTCCTGTTCGCCCGCGACGGCATCGACGCGTTGGCCGTGCTTGGGGCCAACACCGACGTCGATATCGTGCTAAGCGACATCAACATGCCGCGTATGGATGGTCTGTCGCTGCTGGCGAAGCTTCGGCAGAGGGACGAGGATCTGTCCACGATAATCGTCTCCGCCTACAGCGACATGGCCAATATCCGGATCGCGATGAACCGCGGCGCATATGACTTCATAACGAAGCCGATCGATTTTCCCGACCTGGAGGCGACGATCGTCAAGACGATCCACCACGTTGAGGCGCTGCGCGAGGCGCAGCGCAGGCAGTCGGCGGCCGAGCAGGCGCGCGCATCGCTTTCCCGCTACTTCTCGCCAAATCTCGCCGAACGCCTGGCCAGGAGCGCCGATGCCCCTGATCTTGGCGGAAAGCGCCGGGAAGTTGCGTCGCTTTTTACCGATCTGACGGGGTTCACGACGCTGGTGGAAACGATCGAGCCGAACGTGCTCGGTCAACTCCTCAATGATTACATCGTCGGCATGACGGACATAGTCTTCGCCCATGACGGTACCGTCGCCAAGATCATTGGCGACGCACTCCACGTGCTGTTCGGCGCGCCGGTCGAGCAGCCGGACCATGCCAGTCGCGCGATCGCCTGTTCACTTGCACTTGATGCCTTCGCACGGTCTTTCCGCCAACACTGGTGTCGGAAGGGAATAACCCTTGGCCACACGCGGATAGGCGCGCATGCCGGCACGGCCGTGGTCGGCAACTTCGGCGGAGGAAGGTTCTTCGACTACAGCGCCTACGGCGACACCATCAATGTCGCCGCACGCTTGGAAGCGGCCAACAAGTCGCTTGGCACCCGCATCTGCGTGAGTGCCAGCCTCGCAGCGAACATGCAGCGGTTCTGCGGCCGCCCGGTTGGCGACCTCCTGCTCAGAGGCAGGACCAAGCCGATCCGCGCTTTCGAGCCGCTTGAGGCCGAAAGCTATGCCAGTGCCGCAACACAGGCGTACATGGCCGCCTTCGAAGAGTTGGAGACCGGCGATCCTCGTGCCGTGGCTTCGTTCGCTGCACTGGTTGGTCGCAACCCCGAGGACCCGCTTGCCGGCTTTCACCTGAAGCGACTGATGAACGGCGAATTCAGCACGACCATCGATCTCAAAAATTGATACGCTTTGCAGACGCATCGCCATGGCGGGCGTAATGCCGGTTATACCGTTGAAGAAATTGGTGCACGCATCCATCGTCCGATAATTGGCCCCCTCCCGACTCGCTCGCGATCCCATGTCTCGGTTGACCCAAGAGCATTCAGGGCAAAAGCCGCGTGGCTAAGCCGCCTGGCTAACCACTCTGCAAGTTATTGATTTTAAAGAATTTTGGTGGGCCCGGAGGGACTCGAACCCCCAACCAAGCGGTTATGAGGCGTGCGAGGCAAACACCCAGGAGGGTTCGTAGCCGTGCAGGAACATCGCAACGTCATGAACTAAATGAGCATTATTCGAAACGAGGGGATCGGAAGCGTCCAGGCGCATTCACGGTCGCCGTGCCCGAAGTTGCCATTTCCGATGTCATCTGCGTTGCCACTTCCGTTGTCATAGAAAAGGCCCTACCCGACTGCTGGAAGATCCCGAGGAGGCCATGCCCTCCCGCCCCAGCGCGGCTGCAGAACAACCAATGGCCAGACGCCGGTCAGCGGCCTTTCGAAAGCGTATCCAACGTTGCGAGCAAACGCAGCGAACCGATCCGCGGCGGAAGAGTTGCGAGCGATCTACCACCAGTGTCACCTACCTCGGAAAAACAGCGGAGGGCTTCGAGCCGTGGCTGAACCACCTCACGGCGATTATCGATGCGGACGCGCTGGATCTTGGCGGCAACATGCAGCAGATCATCGGCGCCCTCCCGGGCGCGGCAGGGGAGCTTTCTCCCACGCATTTTCGTTAATCGGCGCGGGTCCACGGTTCAAGCCCGTGGTCATGCGCAGGGCTTCGCCAAAGCTAGACGAGCACAGATCAACGGAAGAATCCCGAACTGAATTCTAAATGCGCGGAGTTGGATGCGCGTGCGGAATAGGGCCCTAAGTCCCGGATTCGAGGCGGCCGCTACCCTTCGATCGAATCTTGCCTGCCAGCCTTGGTCCCCTGCGAATTATCGATCAGCCCCCAACCTTGCCCGCTCGCCGGTCGCATAAACACGACACCCTGCTCCTCGTAACAGGTCTGGAGCAAGATCGACGCACGCGTCCGATCGAGTTCGCCTGACTCGAGACGTTGAATCGTACGCCTCGAGATTCCTGCCGCCTCGGCGGCTTCCACTTGTTTCAGGCCGAGCAGCTCGCGCGCGGCGCGCAGGACATTGGGCGGTGCGATCATCCACTTCAGATCGCACGTGTCACGAGACCGAGCAATCCTTCATAACTTGAGATCGCTTTCTGGAGGGGGAAATCAAGGATTCAAAAAATGAACGACGCCCAAGGCGTCGGTGGTGACGCCATCGAACCTGCGTGCTATAGGGCCCCGGCGAACGATAACCACGAAGGAATGGATCTTTGACCTTTCGATTCGACAGCCCGGCGACGACCCGGCGATTGTTTGACGATCTCAGGCAGCTCGATGACGGCACATTGGACATATCTTCTGTCCTTGCCGATGCCCCGGCGCTGAGCGACCATAAACTTGTCCTTGGTTGGTCGCACGCTCTCAGCGGAGTGGTTCATGGCCATCCCCGTCTGCCCGACGGGAACAAGGTCGTCACCAGCCAGCTCTTCTTCCTTGATCCGCAGCTCGGACTGGCGCGTACGATGAACCGCTGGTACCGGCTCGGCGGTGCCGTGCGTCAGGGGCACTGACATGAGAGACAAGGATTTTGACGTCCAATTCCGCCAGCTCATCAAGAAACCCGCCACCTACATCGCCTATCGTGGCCTGCGTCGAGCTCTGAAGGAAGCCGGCCGACCGCTGCGTCCCGGCTCCGCTGGGTTTGTCATCTTCGTGGTTCCGCCCGGCTATCGAACACATGACTATGAGGTCGCTGCCTACGACGTGATCGCTGCCGACCGGGAGGAGTGGGTGTCGCGGCGTGCCGTGATACGGCTCGCCAGTCCGCCCAGGAAGAAGGGCAAGGCCCACGAGCCCGTGACGGTGTTCGATCTCGAGGGATTGGCGGTATTGATTGCCAAGCACATCAACGAGGTCCCAAAGGACGTCCGGTTTGCTGCCCTGGCGGTGATGTTTGTCAAGCCTCCGACCGCAAGCCACATTCATGCCGCGCGTCGCCTTTCGGGGAGACCTCCGATTTCCGACCAGCATGCCGCTCTGCTCGCTCCGAAACGGCAAAACGTTGTGCTTGCCGCTATCCTCAAAAGCGATCTCGGAACTCAGGAGGTCGCCACGCTCGAAGAGCTGGAACGTCCAGACGCAGAAGGACCAAGCCTTTTCGAGCTGCCGGGATACGACGAAGCGAAGCTCTGGGCGCGAGGACTACGGTCCGACGTGGCCAGATGGCGCGAAGGCAAGTTGCCATGGCAGGAGGTCGGTGGTGGCGCGCTGATTTCCGGCCCTCCCGGGACAGGCAAGACGTTCTTCGCGGCCGCGCTGGCGAGCGCACTGGGACTGAGGCTGATCTCGACGACCATCGGAGAATGGCAGTCGGCCGGAGCCCTCGACGACACGCTGATGGCGATGAGAAGCTGCTTCGAGGATGCGAACGACGGTCGAGGGGCCGTCCTCTTCATCGACGAGCTCGACAGCATCGGCAGCCGAACGAGCAAGCCCACCGGACGCCGCGGCAACCACTATTGGCAGATCGTCCTTAACGAATTTCTGAGCCTGCTGACGGGATTGGGCGAGGGTGTCGTGGTGATTGGCGCCACGAACTTTCCGGACTGGATCGACCCCGCGATATTGCGCGCCGGTCGGCTGGAACAGCATTTCTCCCAGCCGCTTCCGGATAAAATCACACGTACCGAGATCCTGGACTACCACGTGGAGGGAAGCTTGCCGCTCGAATCCTTGGCCGAGATTGCCGAACATTTGGATGGCAAGTCTGGCGCGGCTTTGGAAAAGATCGTGCGCGATGCGCGGAAGACCGCCCGCGATCAGGATCGAGGGCTGGAACTACGGGATCTGAGCGCTCAGCTTCCGAAACGGACACGCTACACACCACAGGACTTGCTTCGGCTGGCGGTGCACGAAGCCGGTCATGCGTTGGTCTCGCTTGCGGTCGGATACGCGACCAGCGCCACCATCGAAATCAAGGACTCGTTTGAATCATCGGCTCAAGCATACCTTGGCGGGCTGACTTCATACGAATTGACGGAAGACCACGTCCCGACGGAAACGAGCCTCCTCAACCGCATGGCAGTGGCGCTGGCCGGCATGGCCGCCGAAGCGGCGGTGTTCGGTGATCGGTCGCTGGGCTCAGGCGGCGCGATCGGCAGCGATATCGAGCGGGCTTCGTCGATAGCTCGGCGGTTGGTCGGCTCCTACGGTCTCGGTTCGACGCCGATCTTTATCGGCCCCGTTGAAGAGCTGGACGAGAAAGGATTGCCCGAAAACCTTGAGAAGGAAGTCAGTGAGATAGTCGCGGCCCAATATCATCGAGTCCTTGCAATGCTCACCGGCGAGCGGGACCGTTTGGCCTCTCTGGCGGCGGATGCGGTCAACCACCGTTCTGTAAGGATTGAGCGCGGGGCGACGGCGGATGCCGCCTAGCTCGCATCTACGTCCCGCCTGGCAGCTCCTAACGGGGAAATATGGATTCGGACAGGTGCGAACCTGTCCGGCCACGCCCTCGCGATCGCGGGCTGGCGAAATAGGAAACTGGCATGCCACACGATGATCATGCCGCAGGCAAAGCCGGGGACGTCGGCCCGATCGGGAAAACGGCAGACGCCAACGAGTCGTTTGGCGAAGCGCTGTCAAAGGCGGAATTCGAGCCGGCCAAAGTCGGGCGCAAGATCGTGTCCCAAGGGAAACGCAGAGAAACGCTGAAGAGGCGGCGAGTACCGGAGCGCTGTTGCGACCCCTCTCCCGGTTCGAAGGATTCGTGCAGTGAGGCTTAGCATAAGTCGGTAGAGCGGTGCTGGGTCGGGCACAGTTCCTGAGGACTCTAATGACTTCGCGTTCGTGCTCGAACTTCGCTCAGCTAAATTCCTGCTCATCAGAAGTGGTCGAGCGAGTTCAAGGGCTGGAACGCAGGTCGCTTGAATTACCGCAATGGGGGTCCAAATGCGACATCTGCACGTGTCCGCTTTGCGCCCCTCATCGGACGTAGGAGCCGTAATCACGCCTGCCTGGAAGCAGACATCGATTTGGCAGCGGCGTGACGGCGCCGGGGCCGCGCCGATGGCCTTTGTGAAACAGCATCATTTCTCGCAAAGCTGCCGTCCCCCAGAATAGGCTGGTAGGTGCAGTCTGACCAGTGATGTTACAGGACTGTGGTGCGGCTTGGCCGCCGAAAACCGGTTCCCGTCGCGCCCCATCCGCCGCAGGGGCGGCCATCCGCCTCCCGCATGAAGTCCCGCCAAATACGTGCCGGCAAGGCCCCACCTGTGACTCCGCATCGGCATATCATCGTCATTGCCCACCCATACGCCGGCGACGAGGGGTTCCGTGAAGCCGACGAACGAGACCACCGCCCTTCAAACCGTCGCGGGGGCCACGACCCAGATCACTTCGCACTGAATATCGCCTACCGCCCAAAAGCGCACCATCGTCGTGGCGGGAAAGGCAAAACTGTCGCCGGTATTGATAACAAATTTCGAGCCGTTCAGCTCGAGGCCTAAGGTGCCGGCCAGAACGATGCCGCACTTGCCGCCTTCGGCATTGCAGTAGGGTTCTCCAGAGGAGGCGCCGGGACTGAGCACAAATCGCAGCATTTGGATGTCTGGCTGCGTGTCAGGGGTCAGAAGTTCCTTCACCAGCGTTCCGTCGTGATAGGTCAACGAGCGTCGCGCGCTCCGCGGTACGATGTATTCGGCCGCCCGGCCTTCTTGCTCTCCGTCCAAATGGAACAGCCAATTGACCGGCATGTCCATCGCGGCGCAGATCGCGCGCAGGGTCTTTATTGATGGCGCGGCAAGTCCACGCTCGACCTGGCTCAACATGCCTACCGAAATCCCGGCTGGTTCGGCGACCTGCTTAAGTGACAGCCCGCGCATTTGCCGGCGCAGCCGCAGGGTCTCTCCAACCTTCACCGTGTCGCCATGCGACTCGTGGGAATTCAGTTCTGATCGCATCAGCATTCCTTCAGGCTTGCGCATCACTATGAATGTAAGCAAACTTAGATTGTTTTACAAGCATTAAAATTTATTGACACTTATTTTAACGTGGCCATAATCTGTTGCCGAGCTGTCCATTTGCAACAAAGGCTTGGAGGAGCCTGCAGCCGTGACCGCTCTTGGCACGCAAGATCTTGCGGATTTTGGGAGGAAACATCATGAGAGCCATCAAGGTTGCGACGTTGTGTGCGATGATCATTTCGGTCTCTGGCATTGCCACGGCCCGGGATCTCACCATCGCCGGCTGGGGCGGTAACTATCAGGACGCCCAGCGTGAAGCCTACTTCGAGCCGTTTACGGAAAAACATGGGCTGAGACTCGTCGAGACCACCTATCTGGGCGGGCTGGCCGAAATTAAGGCCATGGTCGACACCGGCAATGTCACTTGGGATTTTCTGATCATGAGTGGGGACGAGATGCAACTGGCCTGCGACGAAGGCCTGCTTGAGGAACTCGACTGGGAAGCTATCGGTCAGGACAATCTGCTGCCGGGTGCCGCGACGACATGTGGTGTCGGCAATGTGGTAATCGGTAATGGCTATGGGTATAACGCCGAAGCCTTCGCCGAGCCGCCGCAGGACTGGAAAGACTTCTTCGACCGCGAGAAGTTCCCCGGCAAGCGCGGCATTCGCAACAGCCCAAGCATGAACCTCGAATACGCCCTGATGGCGGACGGCGTGCCGCCAGGTCAGGTTTACAAGGTGCTTTCGACACCCGAGGGCGTAGATCGTGCGTTTGCGCAGTGGGACAAGATCAGGGACTTGCTGCAGTTCTGGGAATCCGGCGCGCAGCCGGTGGAATGGCTGGCCAGCAACAACGTGGCGATGTCGACGGGCTACAACGGCCGCTTCGTCATGGCCAAACGCGAGGGCAAGCCGCTCGAATTCGTATGGAAGAACCATCTGGTGAACATGGACGGGTGGGCCATGGTCAAGGGTTCTCCCTACGCGGAAAACCTGACGGATTTCATCAAGACGGTCAACGACCCAAAAAACCAGGCAAAGTTCTCGTCGCTCATGCCATATGGTCCGTCAAATACCGCGGCAGGGGAGCACCTTGCGCCCGAGATCCTCGCCGGCCTACCGGCGGGTGACAACATCAAGGATGCGGCCTTCTATTCAGACGCTTTCTGGATCGACAATCGCGACGAACTGACCGAGCGCTGGAATCGCTGGTCTACCCAGTAGACCGCACAACGCACATTCCCCCCACATACTCCTCCGGCGTGAGCTCGCCGGGGGGCACCGACCGGAAAGGTGATCCGAATGATCGCGGCTTCCCGCAAACCGGGCGGCGCAAGGCTGGCGGCCCTCGTCCTGCTGGTCCTTCCGCTCGCCACCTACATCTTCCTGTATATCATGCCGATCAGCTCGGTCATCTCGCTCAGCTTTGAGAACGGTGCGTTGGGGCATAGCCTATCGAACTATCGTAACGCCGATTCCGGCGATCCCGATTTACGCGCCGCTGCTCTTCTTGCCGACATGCAGGCAATGACCTCCGGCCAGCAAGCGACCGTCGCGCGGGAGCTCAATCAGGAACTCAGTGGATTTCGAACGCTGTTTCTGAACACTGCGCGCAAGTCCGCTGATATTAAGCCAGATGTTGCCGGCTTTGTCGCTTTTGACCCCCGATGGGCCGAGGCGAAGTACTGGGCGGTGATCGATGAGAATTCGGCCACCATCACCTGGCGGCATTTCCAGCGCGCAACCGGACTGGTCGTAGGGGACGACGGGAGGGTTACCACCGGAGGCGATGACATCTACCTGCAGATCATGTTCCGCACACTGGTAATTGCAGTGCAGGTTACCATCGTCACCTTGCTCATCAGTTATCCCTTGGCGTTTGCCGTCGCCAATGCACCGCGAAGACTGGCCGCATTCATTCTGGTTGCGGTCCTGTTGAGTTTCTGGACCTCGATACTGGTTCGAACGACGGCCTGGGTGATCCTGCTTCAGACCGCGGGGCTGGTGAACACCTTCCTTCTGTGGACCGGCGCAATAGCCGAACCTCTTCAACTCATCTTCAACCGCTTCGGCGCGATCGTCGCGATGACGCACGTTCTTTTGCCCTTTGCCATCATTCCGATGATGAACGTAATGCGCACCATTCCGAAGTCTCAGGTCGATGCATCGCGCAGCTTGGGAGCGGGGCCGATCGAAACTTTCCTGCGGGTCTATTTCCCGCAGACCCTGCGCGGCGTGGCCGTGGGCGGGGGCACAGTATTCATCCTGGCACTGGGCTTTTACATCACCCCTGCGCTGACCGGCGGACCGAAGGATCAGATGTTGTCGTTCTACATTGCCGACTTTGTAAAACGGTCGTTGAACTGGGGCATGGCATCGGCCTTGTCGGTTCTACTTCTGTCCACCGTCCTCGTGCTCGTCGTGATCTACGGCACAGTTCGCTGGTTGGTCAGCCGCAAGGGAGCGCAAGCCTGATGTCACGCGTGATCTTCTGGATTTCGACCCTATTGGCTCTTGCGTTTCTCGTCGTCCCGCTCGCGTTGGTGATGCCTTTGGCTTTCAATGAAAGTTCGTTCCTTACCTACCCCATAGAAGGCTTTTCGCTAAAATGGTTTGCAGAGGTCTTCACTCAGGACCAGTGGACTCGATCATTTGTCAACAGTGCGAAAGTCGCGCTCGGGACAACGGTCGTGGGATTGTTGATCGGCGGCCTAGCGGCGACGGGCGTGATGCTGACCAGCCGGTGGATGCAGGTCGTATTGACCGCGCTCTTCGTTTCGCCCCTGGTCGTTCCGTCCATCGTGGTCGGGGTGGCCTTCGCCTATTCCTTTGGCCGCATCGGCTTGTCAGGAAGCTACTGGGGACTCGTTCTTGCGCATTCGATCCTAGCGGTGCCGCTCGTCTTTCTGTCGGTGATGACGTCGTTGCGCGGACTTCACCCCGATCTTGACCTTGCCGCAGCCTCGCTCGGCGCCTCGCGCAGTCATCGCTTCCGGCACGTGACCCTACCGTTGGCGGCGCCGGGTTTCCTGGCCGGCGGGCTCTTTGCCTTCACGACGTCGTTTGACGAGGTCGTCGTGGCCCTTTTCCTGGCCTCACCCGAGTCCACCACCTTGCCAGTGACGCTGTTCGCTGGTCTGCGTGACAAGCTGCAACCGACCCTGGTCGTCGTGGCGCTTCTCCTGTCATTGCTAAGCTTCGCCTTACTCTCGCTGATGTTCTGGCTCCAGCGCCTGAACAAGCCGCACAAGCACTAAATTCCGGACTCGACGGAGACTCTTCATGGCATTCATCGATATCTGCAACATCGACAAGTTGTTCGGCCAGGTGCAGGCCCTTTACGATGTATCTTTGAGTATTCCGAAAGGCAGCTTTGTCACGCTGCTGGGGCCATCCGGTTCGGGCAAGACGACCTTGCTCAAAATACTTGCCGGGTTCGAGGAAGTCTCCCGCGGCGTAATCCGGCTCGAAGGGCGCGACATTACCGCGCTCAAGCCCGAAAAGCGGAATTTTGGACTCGTCTTCCAGGGCTATGCGCTGTTCCCGCACATGACGGTTTTCGACAACATCGCGTATCCGCTGAAGGTTCGTCGCAAGGGCCGCGACGAAATCTATGCGCAGGTGACATCCATGCTTGAGCTTGTCCAGCTTCAGAAATTCGCCCGTCGGAAGCCGCACGAGTTGTCAGGAGGCCAGCAACAGCGCGTCGCATTGGCTCGGGCTCTTGTGTTCGAACCGGACCTTCTGCTGCTCGATGAACCAATGTCCGCCCTGGACAAGAAGCTGCGCGTCGATCTTCAGGACCAGTTGCGCGACATCCATCATAGGTTGGGCACCACCTTCATCAACGTCACTCACGACCAGGAAGAGGCGATGCACATGTCCGACAGCATCGCTGTGATGAACCATGGCCGCATCGAACAATACGACACGGGTCACCGCCTCTACCGCCAGCCAGCTTCGCGTTTCGTAGCGGATTTCATCGGCAAGTCGAACATTTTTGCAGGCAGTATCAGCAGGAATGGAAAGGGGCTGGAATTCACCACCGATGAATTCCGCCTTTCCTTGGGCAAGACAGATGGTGGCGCCACCCGTGAAGGCAGGGCGAATTTGGTGATTCGGCCTGAAGACATCCGCCTTGGTCTTGTTGGTGATGCCGCCCAAGTTACGGGCGGCGTTACGCTGACCGGGGCGGTGGCGGCCTCGACCTATTCCGGAGATCGCGCGCTTTATTCCATTTCGTTGCCCAGCGGTCGCGTGATGCTGACCTATGGCAGCGCCAGGGATGGGGCGCTTCAACCCGGCGCGCCGGTGCAGATCGCTTTCGATGCAATGGACAGCATCTTAATTAACTAGGAGGAAAACGCCCCATGAGCAAACTCAAATCGGCGCAGACCGGTAACCTTGGCGGAGGAGAATCCGGTCTGCCCCAGTTGGACCGGGTACTTGAAGGATCGCCGGAATTCCAGTCGTGGCAGCTCATCGAAGGCCCGATCGCAGCCGGCGTTTGGTCGGCTACCCCCGGGCACCACCGGGTTGTTCGCGACGACGACCTGATTGAGAGCTTTTACATTCTCGAAGGAGAGATCGACGTTTTCGAGGACGGCTCAGAAACACCCAGACGATTTGGACCAGGCGACCTGGTCGTCATGGAACCGGGATTCACCGGCAGTTGGAAGACCATTAACACGGTCAAGAAGATCTATTTCACGACGCGGCTGACCGATTAAAGCCCTGCCTCGGCAGGAATTGCAAAACACCGTTGATCATAGAGGGATACTATGAAGACCACGCCATTCTGGTGGGAAGAAGCTGAACCGCAACACGGCGAGCGTCGGTTTGACAACACAAAGTGCTCCGTCCTGATCATCGGGGCCGGTTATACTGGCCTGTCGGCCGCCATAACGCTGGCCGAGGCGGGGCAGACAGATATCATTGTGGTCGATGCCATGCGGATCGGCGAAGGCGCCAGTTCGCGCAACGGCGGTCAGATCGGCAATGCCGCGAAATTCACGCTCGCTCAGGCGACGGCTCGCTTCGGCGAGAAGCGAGCAAAAGAGATCATGGACGACTACGGATCATCGATGAATTTCATGATCCAGCGCGCTCGATCATTGAAGGACCCGATCGACCTGAACCTGAGTGGCAGTGTTGTGGGCGCACACACGCGCAAGGACGTCGCCAAGCTATCCGAACTGCGCAATCGTCTAGCACCGGAGGAACGGCAGAATTTCGAAATCCTCGAGGAATCGCAGGTCCACAAGGTTCTGAAAACAAACATCTACCTTGGGGCCATGGTCCGGCATGATCACGGCACGATCCATCCTGCAAAATACGTCCAGGCGCTTGCTAACCGCGCGCGCGAACTGGGTGTCCGCATTTTTACCGGTTGGCGTTACAAGGGTGCTCGGAAAAGCAGTCCGGGCCATGTTGCACTGTTGGAGAGCGTGCAGGATCAGTCCATGGTGGAAATCCAAGCCGATAAGATCCTGCTGGGCATGAACGGCTACGTGGGCTCCGAGGTGCCTTGGCTACGTAGGCGCACGATCCCGGTGCAAAGCTACATGATTGCCACCGAAGAGATGCCCTACGATTTGCTGGAAAACCTGATCCCCAACAATCGTGCGGTCGCTGACACCAAGCACATTCTTTATTATTTCCGCCGGTCCCCAGACGGAAAGCGCATACTGTTCGGCGGGCGCGCACGGTTCCGAAACTCGACCGAAGCGCAAGGCGCAGAGGGTTTGCGGCGGTTCATGGAACACACCTTCCCAGAAACGCGCGGGGTGAGACTGTCCCATGCCTGGCATGGAAATGTCTGCTTTGCCTATGACTTCTGTTCGCATGGCGGGCGGATGCAGGACGGAATCTACTATCAGTCCTGCTGCAACGGCGGCGGCATTTCGAACCAGACCTATCTAGGTCACCGTATCGCGGAATACATGCTCGGCGTGCCCAACAGCGATCGTGGCGTTATCGGTAGCCATTTCCCACGGCTGTATTTCTACAACGGCCATCCGTGGTTCCTGCCAATAGTCGGTAGCTGGTACCGGCTTCTGGACAAATCTGCACGTTGGTTTGACTGAACGGCACCCAGGCATGTCGATCGAAGTCACCGCTGCGCGCCACGGCACCAATGGCGCAGGTATTCTGACGATGGTGTTGGCGATGGCGCTGGTGCCGATGATTGACGTCCAGGCCAAGTTTCTGGTCGTCAACGGCATCTCGGCCATGCAGGTCGTCTTCCTGCGCTTTCTGTGCGGCACGCTTCTTCTGCTGCCGGTCATGCTGGCCGGTCGGCAGACAGAGATCGTACCGCCGCAGGGCTGGCGAAACGCCTTCCTCTTGGGGTTCTTCTCCATCTGCTCCGGCTTCTGCTTCTTTGGAGCGCTCGAATACCTGTCGATCGCCGACACGGTGGCGATCAGCTTCGTTCAACCACTATTCGTTACGCTCTTTTCGAGTCTGTTTCTGAAGGAAAAAGTGGGCGCAGCGCGCTGGGTTGCCCTTTTCGTCGGCTTTTGCGCAGCGCTTCTGATCATCCGGCCAAGCCACACCTCGCTGGAAATTGGAAGTCTTCTCGCGTTGGGGTCAGGAGTGACGATGGCGTGCTATGTGATTCTGGTCAAAAAGGGGACAAGTGGCCAGCGTCGGGTTTCGCCGATCACTCTAAGTTTTCAAACCCATCTCACCGCAGTGCTGGTGGCATGGCCCCTGATGATCTTGACTTGGAATGGCCTGAGTCTTTCCGAATGGGGGATGGTGCTGGGGATGACCCTGTTCGGTCTGATGGGCCAATATCTGATCATCAAGGCCTACGATTACGGAGACGCGTCCCTTGTCGCACCCTTCGCCTATATCGAAATCATCACTTCAACGTTCGTGAGCTGGTTGTTCTTCAGCGAGATTCCGGACCAGATCACCTTCGCCGGAGTCGCAATCCTGATCTGCAGTTCTCTTTATATAGCTTGGCGACGCTAGTTAGCTCAGGATGGGTTTGCCGATGTGGTCGGTTACCTGCCATTGAACTTTCATCCGGCGGCGACGATCCCGACATAGCCTGCCCGGGGTCTGGTATCCGAGCGAATGAGTGCATTCGGCGATGGCGGGCATGATCTGTGCCGAAGATCAGGCTTTCGTGCAAGAGCTCGGCACGCATGCGGCCGTTGGAAGGACTCGACACCAGCGGTTCTGCATCGGCTTTCCTGGTGCGATGCAGTGCCACTCGACCTTGTGATCCCTCAACCGGGCCAGGATCGCGTTGGAGGTGAACTCCATGCCGTGGTCGGAAACGATCGTGCCAGGCCTGCCGCGCCGTTCGAGGAGCGAGGTAAGGTCGCGGCGACGCGTGAGGGCGCGGAAGCGCCTGCTACAAGCGAACTGATCTTCTAGCCCTCTTAGGGTGCAATTTGGCTACCTACTCGTGACTACCAAAAGCTCTGGGAAGAGCGGCCACGTCGCTTTGATGCTGCTGCGCGTAAGCTGACCGGCCGTCGGCAGGCCGGGCGGAGGTCTCGTGAGAAGGCGACACCAACCGCTTTCAGGATTCGCAGCAAAATTATTGAACCACCTAAATGGGAAGCGAAGCCGCCGGGCCAATTGCGCGCGACGGCATACAATCAGTCTGTCCGCTTTGACGTGCTCCCGCCAATTTAGGCCGATCGGAACTGGAATTTTCCACTTATGATCCCGCTGGGGACAGGAGAAGAGTTCCATGAAGGCATCGAAGTTTTCGGAGGCGCAGATCGCCTTTGTTCTGAAGCAGGCGGAGGACGGATCGTCG
>NZ_JBFTIM010000018.1:0-45181 GCF_056394765.1 Mycoplana sp. 10N416
ATCAACGACCACGAGCAGACCTCGGCGGTGATGATGAACAACGAGTTTGGCGGCCTGTCGAACATCACCATCGAGGGCAACCGCCTGATCGGCGGCGGCTACACCGTCTACCTCGACGGCCGCAAGGGTGGCGGCACCGTCGACGACGGATCGATCAAGATCGTCAACAACCAGATCGGCACCGGCCAGTGGGGCAAATTCGCCTTCTATAACGACAACCCCGTCGTTTCCGGCAACACCGATCCGGGCACGATGCCGGATATGGGTGGCGTAACTCCGCCGACCGAGCCGACGACTCCGCCGACCGAGCCCACAACTCCGCCGACCGAGCCGACCAACCCGACCAACCCGGATAAGCCCGGCACGGGCACGGATGTCCCTGGTACGAAGGTCCACCTCGGCACCGAAGGCGATGACAACATGCCGCTCTCCGGTCAGTCCAATGGTGGCAACGAGACCTTCAAGGGCCTCGGCGGCAATGACGTGCTGAAGGGTGGCGCCGGCGCCGACGTCCTGGACGGCGGCAACGGCACCGACACGGCGACCTACGCCGGCTCGTCGGCGGTCAATGTCAATCTTGCCACCGGCGTTGCGACGGGCGGTCACGCTCAGGGCGACAAGTTTGTCAGCATCGAGAACCTGACGGGCTCCAGCTACAACGACGTGCTGACCGGCAACAGCGGCCGCAACGTCATCGACGGTGGTGCCGGCAATGACACCATCAACGGCGGTGCCGGTAACGACACCATCCGGGGTGGAACCGGTAAGGACATGCTGACGGGCGGCTCTGGCGCCGACGTCTTCACCTTCAAGACGGCGGCGGAAGCCGGGACCAACTCGAACCGTGATGTCATCACCGACTTCCAGAAGGGCCAGGACAAGATCGATCTGTCTGCCATCGACGCAAACGGTTCGGCGCGTGGCGACGGTACGTTCCACTTCCAGGCTCAGGAGAACGCCCTGTTCGATCGCAAGGCTGGGGCACTGGCCTGGCACCTGGAAGACAAGGCCGGCACCGCGAACGATCGCACCGTGATCCAGGGTGACCTTGATGGCGATGGCCGCCACGACTTCGAGATCCAGCTGACGGGTCTCGTCAATCTCTCGGCCAACGACTTCATCCTCTGATCTACACTTTCAGGCGTGGCTCCAGCGCCACGCCTGAAGGAACAATCTGTTGAGGCCCGCCATGTTGCGGGCCTCAACGCATTTCCGGGTCCAGCGTGAACAGCTCCGTTGCCCGACTGACACCGCGCAGGGCATAGCGGCCGAGCGATACCATTTGCGCAGCTCGATCCACGGGGCAGGCTTCGATGAAGTCGCGTGACATCAGGACATCCCGATCGACGGATGTGCACAGCGATGAGATCCGGCTCACCTGGTTCACGGCCGGGCCAACGACCGTAAAATCCAGTCGACCCCTGCCGCCGATATTGCCGTAGAAGACTTCTCCGACATGCAGGCCCAAGTAAACTGCCGTAATCGACAGGCCTTCGGCCATTCGCCTGGCATTCAACTGCCCGAGTTCCCTCTGCATCATGCGCTCTGCGTCAAGGGCGGCCAAGCAGTCGGTCTGCTGGTTACCGGACCGGAAAATGGCAAGAATGCCGTCGCCGATGAGCTTCAAAACATTGCCGCCGTGCGCGTGAATTGCGCCAATCACCAGTTCGGCATAGTCGTTGAGGAAGGGAATGATCTGCTCCGGATCCGAACCATCGGAGATCCGCGTGTAGTCGTGCAGATCGGAAAACCAGATCACGGCGTCGATCTTCTCGACCTCTCCGCGGTTTATCTGGCCGCTGATAACCTTTCGGCCCGCATCGCGCCCCAGATAGATCTCGGCCAGCGTGCCGATGATCCGGATCGAAGAGGCGCATTTGATTGCGAGCGCCAGGGTCGGGACCAGCGTGCGCAGCGCCGCGAGACTTTCGTCGTCGAAGCCGTTCGCGTCGCGCGTCGTCCAGTAGGAGAAGAATGCATCCATCTCTCCGACACTTCCGCGGTCGGTGAAGCGATGGATCATTGCAACAAAATCGGTGTGCCCGTCGTCCTTCAGTTGCTGCAGATTGTGGAAGTCGGCCGGTGCACCGCTCCCAAACTGGCGGCGAATTTCGTCCGCCTTACCACACAGGAGTTCGTGAAAAGCGGACGCCTCCCAGTTATTCCGCGCGCTGCCTTCCTTCGTCGGAGCGTATTCGACCAGGGGTGACACCCGGTTCACCTTGTCCCACTGGAAGGCGCGACCCTCGAACTCAGGGTGCAGCGTGTCGATGAGGCAGAGCACGCGTGCAATGGGTGTGCCGGCCGCGTTGCATCGCTGGCAAAAGCCGGCGATCAGCTCAGTTTCGTCCATTCCCTCATAACCCTGTCTGGCGAGCCACAGGGCAATGTCGCGAAGCGCCTCGTCGTTCATGCGATGCCTCCGGGGCTTGACTGTCGAGGATTACAGGAAACATCACGATTGTATATCGCGGTCTGCGCACTGACTGGGAGGGTTCGATGGTTTTCAAGGAAGGTACGTTCCATGGCGAGGTGCCTGAACATTTCGACGGTCCACACCCGGCAATGCTCGAAACGGCGGTTGCGGACGCGCTCGCAGCCGCGGGCACGGTCGATGCCTCGGACGTTGCCGTGGCGTGCGAGAATGGAGTGGTGTACCTGACCGGGAGGGTCGGCTCGCCGGAGGAAATCGAGCGGGCGATCGCCATTGCCCGCTCCGTCGCCGGCGTCTCGGTCGTGGAGGCGCGGCTTTCGGCCGGACCGTGACCATTCGTTACCGTTGCCGCCGCTAGGCAGGAGATGATAGTGCAATGCAGCGAAAGGGGCTGCACTGCAATGCTTGCCGAACGGACGACCTACGAGGATCTCTACCGCGACTTCCGCTGGAACATTCCGGCGCGGTTCAATATCGGAAGCGCTGTTTCCGATGCATGGGCGGCCCGGGAACCGGACCGTGTCTGTCTCCAGCACTTCTCCGAGGACGGACATCACCGGAGCCTCACATACGGTGAGCTGGCCGTCCGCTCGTCGCGGTTTGCGTCCGGGCTTGCGGCGCGCGGCGTGAAAGCCGGGGATCGGGTGGCGATCCTGCTGCCGCAAGGCTTCGAGACGGTGATCGCCCACGTGGCGATCTACAAGCTCGGGGCGATCGCGCTGCCGTTGGCGCTGCTCTTCGGCGAGGAAGCGTTGGGGTATCGGCTCCGGGATGCGGGTGCAAAAGCGGTCGTGACCAACGGCTTCGGCTTCGAGCGGCTGGAGATGATCCGCGAACGCCTGGAGGATCTCGCTCTCGTCGTGCTTTCCGACGACTCCGGCCGGGCCGGAACGGTGCCGTTCACAACAATCGAGGAAGGGTCGAAGGAGCCGTTTATTGCGGCCGACAGCGGTCCCGACAATCCGGCGCTGATGATCTATACCTCCGGCACGACCGGGCCGCCGAAGGGAGCGCTGCACGGTCATCGCGTGCTGCTCGGCCACGTGCCCGGCTTCCAGATGCATCACGAATTTTTGCCCCAGCCTGGCGACCGGATATGGACGCCGGCTGACTGGGCCTGGGCCGGCGGGTTGCTCAATGTCCTCCTGCCAGCGCTGCTGCTCGGTGTCCCGGTCGTCTCGTCGCCCGGCCAGAAATTCGATCCGCACATGGCCTACCGCATCATGGCGGAGATGAATGTGCGCAACGCCTTCATCCCGCCGACCGCGCTGCGCCTGATGAAGAGTGTCGAGGCGCCGCAAAAACACTATCGCCTCAACTTGCGCACGATCGGCACAGCGGGCGAGTCGCTCGGGCGGGAGACATGGGAGTGGGTGCGCCGCACGCTCGGCGTCACCGTCAATGAGTTCTTCGGCCAGACCGAGTGCAACATCGTCATCGGTTCGATCGGCAAGCTCGGCGTATCGCGCCCCGGGCCGATCGGCAGGGCGGTGCCCGGCCACGTCGTGGCGATTGTCGACGGGCAGGGGCGCGAGCTGCCGCCGGGCACCACCGGCCAGATCGCCGTGCGTCGGCCCGACCCGGTGATGTTTCTCGGCTACTGGAACAACGATGCCGCGACTAAGGCAAAGTTCATCGGCGACTGGATGACGACCGGAGACCTGGGCCGCATGGACGGCGAGGGCTATATCACCTTCGTCGGCCGCGATGACGACGTCATTACCTCCGCCGGCTACCGGATCGGCCCCAGTGAGATCGAGGACTGCCTGGCCGGCCACCCGGCCGTGCAGTTGGCCGCCGTGGTGGGCAAGCCGGACGCGGTGCGCACGGAGATCGTCAAGGCGTATGTCATGCTCCGCCCCGGCCAATTGGCGAGCGCGGACCTGGCCGCCGACATCCGCAACTGGGTCAAGATGCGGCTTTCGATGCACGAATATCCGCGCGAGGTAGAGTTCGTCGACAGCCTGCCTCTGACGACATCGGGGAAGGTCATCCGCCGCATTCTGCGCGAGCGCGCCGAAAAGGAGATCGATAGCCTGCCGGACAGCCCGGAAATGCTGCCGGTGGACTGAGCGCGGTCATTCAGTCCGCGCCTGGTCTTTGTCCCCCGAAAGCGGTTGTCTCCTTCAGGGAGACCTCGAGTCGCCGGCATCGCCATTTTGGGCTCGTCTCATGGGACGAGCCCAGATTTTCTCAGAGCGTCTTCAGCACGTCGCCAATCGCCTCCACCAGCATGTCGGCGTTCTCACGGGAAAAGACCAGGGGAGGGCGGATCTTCAGGACGTTGGCGTTGGGGCCGGAGGCGCTGATCAGCACACGGCGTTCGCGCAGGCCGTTGACGATCCGGGTCGTCACGGCCGCATCCGGGCGCTTGTCGGCCGGGTCGGCAACAATCTCGACGCCGATGAAAAGGCCGGAGCCGCGCACGTCGCCAATCGCCGGGTAGGTCCCCGAGAGGCTTTTCAGCCCGTCCATCAGGTGGCGGCCGACGTCCAGCGCGTTCTGCTGCAGACCTTCGATGCGGATCGTGTCGAGCACGGCCTTGCCGGCGGCGGCGGCCACGGGATTGCCGCCGAATGTGTTGAAATAGCGTGCCTGCGGGCCGAACTCGGCGATCACTTCCGGGCGGAGCACGATGCCCGCCATCGGATAGCCGTTGCCCATCGGCTTGCCGATCGTCACCATGTCGGGCGCCACGCCATGGCGTTCAAAGCCCCACATCGCCTCACCGGTACGGCCGAATCCGGGCTGCACCTCGTCGGCGACGAAGAGGCCGCCCGCCTCATGGATTGCGTCCACGGCGGATTTCAGAAAACCCTTCGGCCCTGCAAAGATGCCGTCGCTCGAAAAGATCGTGTCGGTGATCAGCATCGCCGGCTTGATGCCGTGGCGCTTCAGGTCGGCGATCGCCGCGCGCACGTCGCGGCCGAACTTCTCCATCACCACGTCGGGCGAGGAGCGGTAGCTGTCCGGAGCGGGAACGGTTCGCACATGCGGCCCGAGCGTTACGGATTCGCCAAGCGAAGGTGAGAATTCCGCCACCGCGCCCGTGAGCCCGTGATAGGCGAGTTCCGTCGCGATGATGCCGGTGCCGCCAGTCACGTATCGGGCGATGCGCACGGCCAGGTCGTTCGCCTCGCTGCCTGTGCAGGTGAACATAGCCTGGCTGAGGGCGTCTGGGAACGTGGCCGTCAGCGTCTCCGCATAGTCGATGATGCCTTCGTGCAGGTAGCGGGTATGGGTATTCAGCACCGCCGTCTGCTTCGTGATCGCCTCCACCACGCGCGGGTGGCAATGGCCTAGCGAGGCGACATTGTTATAGGCATCGAGATATTTTTCACCCGCCGCGTCATAAAGGTAGACGCCGTCACCGCGCACGAGATGCAGCGGCTTTTCATAAAAGAGACGATAGGCGGGGCCGAGCACCTTTTCCCGACGGGCGATCAGCGCCCTTTCGGTTTCGCCAAGCCGTTCGAAGTCTTCGCGCGAGAAAGCATTCACCATCGACATGATTCAGGCCTCTGAAAGGTTGGGCGCGAGCCGTTTCAGCCCCGCCGTTGTCAAATCCGATATGTTCAGCAACCCCCGCCAGGAGAACGCGTGGTTGCGCATGATGTAATCGCGGTTTTCCGGGAACCGCGCCGAGCGCCATTCCGCGATGATGATGGACATAGCCAGCCGCGATCGCGTGAGGAGCGGCAAAAGTTCGATCTCGGCAGGTTCCAGTGCCCGCACGGACAGGAAGCCTTCGAGGAAGGCGCCTGCGCGTGCCGCCCAGTCGTCCGTGGAAAGATGGTAGGCGAGGGCGACTGCAACGTCATTGATCAGCGGCGCATGCACCATGTCGCCAAAGTCGATGATGCCGACGACTTCAGTAGGCGCCGCTGCGTCGATCAGAATGTTGTGCGGATTGAAGTCATTGTGGATGATCTGGCGCCGCCTGAGCCCGGTGATGGCGGGGAGCGAGCGCTCGAATTCGCTCAGCACCGCCTCCGCCATCCCCCGGCGCTCCGGCGCGACATCGTCGACGACGGCGGCGAGGTCAAGCGTGTGCGAAATGTCCCACATCAGCTTGCCGGCAGGCGGGCGACCCTTGTAGTCCTCAAGGCCCAGTCCGAGCGCTGCCAAGGCCCGGCCGATTTTGCGGCTTTGCGCGTCGGAAGACGGCGTGCGGTACTGCAATTCTCCCCGGAGGTAGGTGAGCAGGCGCATGATGCGCGGGCCGTCTGTGGAGGAAAGCGTGTGGCTCGGCGCGCCGGATGCAGTCGGTACCAGCCGGGGCACCGGCACGGTGGGCGCGGTTGCGGCGAGGTGCAGGAGCGCGCCGTCCTGAAACTCGAGCGCGGCGGGGTCTTCGGCCGGATTCGCGATCTTCAGGACAAACTCCGTCCCGTCCTCGCGCGCGAACAGAAACGTTTCGTCCCGCTCGCTCGAAAGCCGTTTCACGCTGCCGTTCATGCCGTAGACGCTTGCAACCGCAGCCTCGGCGTCGGCAAGCGACGTTGCGCTCCAAGAGGCCGACATGGCATCCGTCTTTTTCGTGGCCGGCGATGGCTCCGTCATGCTTGCTCCGTTGTGCGGCTTCCCGCAAATCAATCGACCTCGCCTGATGTGCCGGACATCTGTGTCCAGCAAAGCAGGATTTGGCGGCATTATTCCGTTACGCCGCGCCGGACAGAAAATGCCGCGCGTCGTCAGCCTGCACTTGAAACACGTTAAAAAAGATGCATCAAGTATCTTGTTACTCGATTTGCCGGGTGAGTTCCATGCCTGAGTTTGCGACACTGGATCACGAAAACCTAAACAGTGCGGTTTACGGCGCGCTATGCGACGCGTTGATGCAAGGTCGATTTCAGCCGGGAGACCGCTTGAAAATCCGCGATCTCGCCGAGCAATTCGGCACAAGCGTCACGCCAATCCGCGATGCCATCCTGCGCCTTGCAAACGATGAGGCGATCACCTTCCGCTCTCCGCGCGATATTCGCATCCCGGCCATGAGCGAGAACCGCTACCGTGAGATCCGCGCTATTCGCATCAAGCTGGAAGGGTTGGCCGCCGAAACGGCCGCCCAGGTCGCGACCAGCGCCGATATCGAGGTGCTGGAGCGTATTCTGCGGGAAAACGAGGATGCGATCGCAGCCGGCGACCGGCTGAAAGGCACGGAACTCAACCAGGCTTTTCACTTCATGCTGCCGCAGATTGCTCAACTTCCGGTGCTCACCGTCATTCTGCGACGGCTCTGGCTGCAGATGGGCCCGCTTATTTCGGATGCCTATATTCCCGGTGGGCGCGCGATGATCGATCACCACTATCCCGTCGTCGAGGCGCTGAAACGACATGATTCGGCGGCCGCATCGATGGCGATCGTCGATGATATCCTGCTTGGCGGCAAGCCGCTCCTCGACCGGATCGAACATGGGCTGGATCGGGAGGCCCGCAAGGCCTAGTCTGCCTTCATATCGACACTTGCATTTCGCCAGCCCCTCTGATTACGATGTATCAAGCATCAATGGAGAATGTCGTATGACCGAAGAATGCCGCTATATGTTGCTGACGGGGGCAAGCCGCGGCATCGGCCATGCGACGGTCAAACTCTTCCAGTCGAAGGGCTGGCGCATTCTCACCGTCTCGCGTCAACCTTTTTCCGAGGAATGCGCCTGGCCATCGGCCCGCGAGAGCCATATCCAGGCCGACCTTGCCGACCTCACCCAGATCGACCGCCTTGCCGCTACTGTGCGCGAACGGCTGCCGAATGGCAGGCTGCATGCGCTCGTCAACAATGCCGGCATTTCGCCGAAGGGGCCCGGCAGGAGCCGCCTTGGTGTTGCCGACTCGGACGCCGACGTGTGGACGCAGGTGCTGAACGTCAATCTCGTCTCGACGGCGCTGATCGCCCGCGCGCTCTTGCCGGAACTGGAGGCGGCAAAGGGCTCGATCGTCAACGTCACGTCCATTGCCGGATCGCGCGTCCACCCGTTCGCGGGTGTTGCCTATGCGGCCTCCAAGGCAGCGCTTGCGGCGCTGACCCGGGAGATGGCGCATGAATTCGGCCGCCGGGGCATCAGGGCGAACGCCATTGCACCGGGGGAGATCGAAACGTCGATCCTGTCGCCGGGAACGGACGCGCTGGTGGCCGCGGAAGTGCCCATGGGCAGGCTTGGCGAACCGCGGGAAGTGGCGGAAACCATCCATTTCCTCTGCACAGAGCAGTCGTCCTATATCAACGGCGCCGAAATCCACATCAACGGAGGACAGCACGCTTGACACTTCTCAAGTGCGGCAAAAATGCCGTTGACCGGCAGTAAGGAATGCATCATTCGGTCGGGAAAATGCTCAGAGGAAAGAGCAGGGCGACCGAAAAGGCTGCAAAAACCACCGAGGTGGGAGGCAAAGGCAAAGATCAGCAGTTTGCATGTGATCGTCACCGGGGCGGGCCCAAGGCCGGTTCCTTAAACATACGAAGAAAAGGGGAATACAATGAAAACATTCATGAAATCGGGTATCCTGGCGGCTGCGGCTGTCGTGCTTTCCGCCGGGCTCGCCGCGCCGGTTTTCGCTCGCGACCTGACTGTCGTCTCGTGGGGCGGCAATTATCAGGATGCACAGCGCAAGATTTACTTTGAGCCCTTCGCCGCCAAGACCGGCAAGCCGGTGCTCGACGAAGCGTGGGACGGCGGCATCGGCGTGCTGCAGGCGAAGGTCAAGGCCGGCGCACCGAACTGGGATGCGGTGCAGGTCGAGGCGGAAGAACTGGCGCTCGGCTGTGCCGACGGCCTGTACGAAAAAATCGACTGGGACAAGATGGGCGGCAAGGACAAGTTCCTGCCGTCGGCGGTGAACGACTGCGGCGTCGGCGCCATCGTCTGGTCGACGGCAATTGCCTATGACGGCGACAAGCTGAAGGAAGGTCCGGCCTCCTGGGCGGACTTCTGGAACGTCGAGAAGTTCCCCGGCAAGCGTTCGCTGCGCAAGGGACCGAAGTACACGCTCGAATTCGCGCTGCTGGCTGATGGCGTGTCGAAGGATGAACTCTATGACGTCCTTGGCACCGACGAGGGCGTCGAGCGCGCCTTCAAGAAGCTGGACGAGCTGAAGCCGAACATCGTCTGGTGGGAATCCGGCGCGCAACCGCTGCAGTTCCTCGCCTCCGGCGAAGTGGCGATGGCCTCTGCCTATAACGGCCGCATCACCGGCATCAACCGGTCCGAAGGCAAGAACTTCAAGGTCGTCTTCCCGGGCAGCATCTATGCCGTCGATAGCTGGGTCGTGCTGAAGGACGCGGAAAACAAGGACGCCGCACAGGACTTCATCGCCTTTGCGAGCCTGCCGGAACACCAGGCCAAGCTGCCGGAATTTGTCGCCTACGGTCTGCCGAACAAGGAAGCTGCCGCGATGGTCCCGGCAGATCTTGCCAAGGATCTGCCGACCGATCCAGCGAACATGACGGAATCGATTTCGCTCAACACGGACTTCTGGATCGACAACGCGGAAACGCTGACGGCGCGTTTCAACGCCTGGCTGGCCCAGTAACGTTATCCGTGGGAAGGGGCGCCGCAGAGCGACGCCCCTTTCTGTCTGTCTGGACGTACCCCGCAGAGGCTTTGCCATGTGGGACTTCCTCCGTATCTAGCTATGGAGCATTCCGTGGCCGACTTCATCCGGTTTGACCGCATCACCAAATTCTACGGCCCGCTCTGTGTGGTCGAAAACCTCGACCTGAGCATCGGAAAGGGCGAATTCGTCAGCCTTTTGGGGCCGTCCGGCTCCGGAAAGACGACGCTTCTGATGATGCTCGCGGGCTTCGAGCAGCCGACCTCGGGGGGCATCCTTCTCGATGGAACGGCGATCAACGACGTGCCGACCCACAAGCGGGACATGGGCGTCGTCTTTCAGAGCTATGCCTTGTTTCCGCATATGTCGGTCGGCGAGAACATCGCTTTTCCGCTGCAGATGCGCGGCATCGGCAAGGCCGAAATTGCCAAGCGCGTGGCGCGGGCATTGGACATGGTACAGCTTTCGGCCCTCAGCGATCGCCGGCCGTCGCAGCTCTCAGGCGGCCAGCAGCAACGCGTGGCGCTCGCCCGCGCACTGGTGTTTGAGCCGCGCGTGGTGCTGATGGATGAGCCGCTCGGCGCGCTGGACAAGCAATTGCGCGAACAGATGCAACTGGACATCCGCGACCTGCATCGCCGGCTCGGCCTGACGATCGTATTCGTCACCCACGACCAGTCGGAAGCACTCACCATGTCTGACCGTGTCGCGGTCTTCAACAAGGGCAAGATCGAGCAGATCGGCACGCCGCGGCAGGTCTATGACGAACCGGGGACGCGCTTCGTGGCGGAGTTCATCGGCGAGACCAATCTGGTCGAGGGGATCGTCGAAGCCGTCCAGGGGCAGGAAGCGACCGTGCGGCTGCCGTCCGGCGCACATATCGTTTCGGCCCTTTCCGGCACGGTGGCCTCCGGCCAGTCGGTCTACTTGTCCATCCGGCCGGAACGGGTCGACCTCACCGAGACGCGCGGCGAAGCGCGCAATTGCCTGGAAACGGAAGTCACCGATTCCGTCTATCAGGGCGATCACCTGCGCGTGCAACTGCAGAATGCCGCCCATCCGCTGATCGCCAAACTCGGTCGCCGCTCGCGCGAATTTGCGCCGGGGACCAAGGTTTATGCAGCCTTTTCGGCTAGCGATTGCCGGGTCATTGCGCCATGAGTGCAGGAAAATCCCGGACCGGGCGGTCCCTTCTCCTCATGGCACCGCTTCTGCTGTTCCTCGTCGGCTTCTTCATCTGGCCGCTGTCCAGCATGATGTCCGAATCGGTCTCCGATACGGCCGTGCTGCGCCTTCTGCCGCGCAGCGCCGAGGTGCTTCGGGACTGGGACCGCAAGTCTGCGCCGACCATGCCCATGCAGGCGGCGCTGATGGAGGACCTGAAGGCCGTCAACGACGACCAGGCGCTTGGCGACATGGTGCGCCGCCTCAACAGCGCCCGTTCTGGTTTTCGCACGCTGATGTCGAAGACGACGAGCGCCCTTGCGGACACCGCGAACCCACCCGCTGACCTGGTTTCCATCGACAAACGGTGGGAGAAACCGGATTTCTGGCTGGCGATCGCCGATGCGCTCTCCCCGCTGACCGATCGCAACCTGCTTGCCGCCGTCGACCTTGGCCGTAGTGTGGACGGCGCGATCGAAGCCTTGCCTGCCGACCAGTCCGTCAATCGTGTCATCCTCGTACGGACCTTCTGGATTGCTGCGCTTGTGACCTTCGCCTGCGCCTGCATCGGCTTTCCCTATGCGATGATCGCCGCTTCGCTCACCGGCTGGAAACGCGACCTGATGCTGGCGGCGGTGCTGCTGCCGCTCTGGACCTCGCTTCTGGTCCGTACGGCCGCCTGGTTCATTCTCTTGCAGGAAAAGGGCTTGATCAACGATTTCCTGCAATGGCTGCGCGTCATCGATGGGCCTTTGCCGCTGATCTTCAACCGCACCGGCGTCATTATCGCGATGACCCATGTGCTATTGCCGTTCATGGTGCTGCCGATTTACTCGGTCCTCATCACCATCCCCAAGAACCTAATGCCGGCGGCGGCCTCGCTTGGGGCGCACCCGCTGCGCGCTTTCCTGCGCGTGCTCCTGCCGCTCAGCCTGCGCGGCGTCGCCTCTGGCGGCTTGCTCGTCTTCATCTCGGCGATCGGTTACTACATCACGCCGGCGCTGATCGGCGGTCCGGGCGACCAGATGATCAGCTCGATCATCGCCTTCTACGCAACCGGTTCGGCGAACTGGGGCATGGCGGGTGCGCTCGGCGTCGTGCTGCTCGCGGCAACACTTGTCCTCTACAGCGTCTATGCACGGCTGTCCGCCGAAGAACCTGGGAGGCGCTAAGCGATGCCGATGAAGCTCACGAAACTTACCTTTGCGTCGCTGACGATCCTGTTCCTGGTCGCGCCGCTCATCGCCATCCTGCCGCTCGCCTTCACCTCGAGCGTCATCCTGACCTATCCGATCCCGTCCTATTCGTTGCGGTGGTTTGAGGAACTGTTCACGGCGGATGCCTGGCGCCGGGCGATCATCAACAGCCTGATCATCGGGACCGGCACGACGCTGCTCGCCACCGTGCTCGGTACGGCTGCGTCACTGGGCCTGCGCAACAGGCTGGTGTTCTTCCGCGGATCGATACGGACGCTGTTCCTGTTGCCGATGGTCGTTCCGGCCGTCGTGCTCGGCGTCGGCATGCAGGTGCTGCTCGCACGGGTCGGGCTGATCAACAGCTACGCCGGCGTGATCATCGCCCATACGGTCGTCGCGGTGCCCTTCGTCGTGGTCAGCGTCACCGGCGCGCTCGCCGGCATCGACGAGCGGGTCGAACTCGCCGCCCAGAGCCTCGGCGCGTCGCCAACCACGGTGTTCCGACGGGTCACCTTGCCCCTCGCTATGCCGGGTGTGCTCTCCGGCGCAGTGCTTGCCTTCGCCACGTCGCTCGACGAGGTGGTGCTGACGCTGTTCGTCGCCGGTCCCAACCAGCGCACGCTGGCGCGGCAGATGTTCTCCAGCATACGGGAAAACATCAGCCCGGCGATTGCGGCGGCGGCTTTCCTCTTCATTGCCGCAACCATCCTGGTCGGGCTGGCCGTCGTGGTGTCCCGGTCCATGCTGGCGAAGCGGCGATAGCACCGGACGGTGCGCGTCAAATGTAAGGAGCCGGCGGCAGCCGGCATCCTTTTCGGCCCGGTCCGGGGGCCGCCCGAGCCGGTACGCGGGACAAGCCTCACAGCGCCGCGACCGGAAACTCGTCTTTTGTCCGAGTATTTCGACCGCTCGCCGTCTGCCCACTTACCAGCCGATATTACGCATCCGGCACTGTATCTGCTGTCGAGATCTGTCGGGACCCATCCGAAGCGAGTTTCGCCAAGAGCTAATAAGTGCCGCTCATGAGGGCATGACACTTACTTATTTGCGCTGTCACATAGTGCGACATAGCCTCTCCCCCGTAGCCCGCGACCAAGACGGGCGGTGCATCCGGCATACGAATTAATCTCCTAGAGAGGAATTTCAATGTTCAGCAAACGCATGTTTCTGGCAGCGACGACGCTCGCCTATGGTCTGGCTCTCGGTGCAGCAACGGCCGCCGAGCCGCTTTCCGTCATGAGCTTCGGCGGCGCCTATCAGGAGGCGCAGCGCAAGGCCGTCTTCAACGCCTATGCCGAAGAGACTGGCCGTCCGATCTCCGAGCAGGAATACGGCGGCGAAATTGCCAAGATCAAGGCTATGATCGACAGCGGCAACACGACGATCGATGTGGTCGACGTCGACGCGCCAACCTTGTTGCAGGGCTGTGACGAAGGGATCTTCGAGCCGATCGACTGGGAGAAGATCGGGCCGAAATCAGAATGGCTTGCCGGCACCACGTCGGACTGCGGCGTCGGCACGATCGTCTATGCGACGATCCTCTCCTACGACGAGGAGAAGCTTGCCAACAAGCCGACGAAGCTGGCCGACCTGTTCGATCTTGAAAAATTCCCCGGCAAGCGCGGCCTCTGGAAGAACCCCGCGACCAACCTCGAATTCGCGCTGCTCGCCGATGGCGTCGCGCCGGAGGCCGTCTACGAGACGCTTTCGACGCCGGACGGCCTCGACCGCGCCTTCGCCAAGCTCGACACGATCAAGGACCAGATCGTCTGGTGGGAAGCGGGCGCCCAGGCGCCGCAGCTGCTCGCCTCCGGGGAAGTGACGCTGACGACGGCCTGGAACGGCCGCATCTTCAACGCCAACAAGGAGGGCCGCAAATTCGGCATCGTCTGGGATAACCAGATCCTCGATTCGAACTTCTGGGCCATTCCCAAGGGCGCCAAGGACATCGAGGGCTCGCTCGCCTTCATCCACTTCGCCGTCGAACCCAAAATTCTCGCCGCGACTGCGAAGTACATTCCCTACGGTCCGGTCCGCACGACGGCGGCGGCCGAAGTGGCCCCGGAAGATGCGAAGAACCTGCCCACCAGTCCCGTCAACCTGACGACCTCGCTCACGCTCGACAACGCCTTCTGGGCGGATCACGGCGACGAGATCAGAAAGCGCTTCACCACCTGGCTTTCCAACTAAGAGGCGGGTCGATGAACACCATATCGCTGGAAAGGAGGCGGCTCGGCAACGAGCCGTCGACCCAGACTGCTGCCGAAACCATGGTGGCCTTCGAACGGGTGCAGAAAACCTACGACGGGCGCACGCTCGTCGTCGAGGACCTCAATCTCGCCGTGCGGCGGGGCGAGTTCCTGACGATGCTGGGGCCGTCCGGCTCCGGCAAGACGACGACGCTGATGATGCTCGGCGGCTTCGAACAGCCGACGATCGGTCGCATCCTGCTGGAGGGGCAGGCCGTCGAGCGTCTGCCACCGGAGCGCCGTGACATCGGTTTCGTCTTCCAGAACTACGCCCTGTTTCCGCACATGACGGTGCGCGAGAACGTCGGCTTTCCGCTGCGTTATCGCGGCGTGAGAGGCGCGGAAGCGGCGAAGCGCATCGAGGATGCGCTGGCGATGGTCAAGCTCGGCGGCCTCGGCGAGCGCCGCCCGGCCCAACTGTCCGGCGGCCAGCAGCAGCGCGTGGCGCTCGCCCGTGCGATGGTGTTCAATCCGAAACTGATCCTGATGGACGAGCCGCTCGGCGCCCTCGACAAGCAGTTGCGCGAGCATATGCAGATCGAGATCAAGCAGATCCAGCAGCGCCTCGGCATCACCATGGTCTATGTGACGCACGATCAGTCGGAGGCGTTGACAATGTCCGACCGGATCGCCGTCTTCCATGAGGGGCGCATCCAGCAACTCTCCGATCCGGTGACGCTCTACGACCGGCCGGAAAACCGCTTCGTCGCTGGTTTTATCGGCGACAACAACACGCTGGCCTGCGAGCTCGCCGGCACCGAGAACGGCCTTGTCGTCGTGCGGATGCAGGACGGCACGCGGCTTCTGACCACCGGTGTCCCCGATCCGCGGGAAACGGACGTGACCGTCTCGCTTCGACCGGAGCGGCTTGGCCTCGATACCGAAGACAGGAAGGGCGCGCAAAACCGGATCAGCGCGCGCGTGCTCGACAAGACCTTCCTGGGCGACCGCGTTCGGCTTTCGCTCGAAGCCTTCGGCAATGCGCATCTCGTCGCCAGCGTGCCGGCGGCCGAAGGTGCGGCGATCGTGCCGGGCAGCACCGTCACGATGGCCTGCTCCGCCGCCGATTGCAGAACGCTGACGAGGTAGTCATGGCGCAAACAATCTCCCTGACCATCCCGGCTATTCGTCCCGACCTGGGCAAAGCGCTCAAACGAGCCGAGCGGCCGAACCGCCTCAGGGCGCTGGCGCTCGCCCTGCCGGCGCTGCTCTTCCTGCTCGTCACCTTCGGCGCGCCGATCGGCATCTTTCTCACCACCGCGGTTCGCAATCCCGAGGTGCGGGAAATCCTGCCACAGACCGTGAGCGCGCTCGACGGCTGGGACGGGCAGGCGGCCCCCGGCGAGGAAGCCTTCGCGGCGCTAGCCGCCGACCTTGCCGCCGCAAAGAAGAACAACACCGCCGCCGCGCTTGGCAAGCGGCTGAACTACGAAAGCGCCGGCATGCGCAGCCGCGTCATGTCGGTGACGCGCCATCTCGGCAGTTTCAAGGACGGGGCGCTGGCCCCGCAATTCGTCGCCCTCGATCCCGCCTGGGCAGAGACGGAACTCTGGGCGATCATCAAGCGCAACGGCGCGCCGGTGACACCCTATTACCTGCTGACGGCCGTCGATCTCGGACAGGACGCCTCCGGCAGCATCGGCCGGGTCGCCGCGGATCAGGCCGTCTTCCTCGACATCCTCGGGCGAACCCTCTGGATCGCCGGCCTGGTGACGGCCGCGACGCTGCTGCTCGGCTTTCCGACGGCCTATGTCATCTCGCTGGCGCCGGCGCGCGTCGCCGGGTTGATGCTGCTGATGGTATTGCTGCCGCTCTGGACCTCGCTTCTGGTGCGCACCACCGCCTGGGTGGTGCTGCTGCAGACCGACGGCGTCATCAACCAGCTGCTGCTCGCGCTCGGTCTCACCACCGAGAAGCTGCAACTGATGCTGACGCGGTTCGGCACCGTGACCGCCATGACCCACATCCAGCTGCCGTTCACGATCCTGCCGATCCTGAGCGTCATGAAGTCCATACCGGAAGGGCAGATGCGGGCGGCGCGCTCGCTCGGCGCCCCGCCGCTTGCCGCCTTCTGGCGGATCTATGCGCCGCAGACGTTGCCGGGCGTGGCGGCCGGCTGTTTGATGACCTTCATCCTGTCGCTCGGCTACTACATCACGCCCGCCCTCGTCGGCGGTCCGCGCGACCAGATGCTGTCGAACTTCATCGCCACCTATATCAACCGCGACCTGAACTGGGGCATGGCTGCAGCGCTTGCCTGCCTGCTCCTGGTGATGACGCTCTCCATCTATCTCGTGTTCCTGCGTCTCGTCGGCGCGGAGCGCATCAAGCTTGGATAAAGACCATGTGGCTTCCCGCTTATGCGACCCGCAGCGAACGGCTCTGCCGCCTGCTTGTCGTCCTGTTCGCCCTTGCCGTCCTGGTCTTTCTGATCGGGCCGCTCTTCGTCGTCTTCCCGCTCTCGGTTTCGAAGGATCCGTTCTTCACCTTCCCGATCAAGGAGTATTCCTGGCGCTGGTATGCGGACTTTTTCGAGAACCCGCGCTGGACGCAAAGCCTTTTGAACAGTCTGGTCGCCGCCTCGTTCAGCACGTTGATAGCGACCGTGCTCGGCACGCTCGCCGCGCTCGGCATCAGCCGGCCTGGCTTCCCGTGGCGCAAGGCCGTCATGGCACTGATGATCTCGCCGATGATCATGCCAGTCGTCATCGTGGCGGTCGGCGCCTACATGTTCTTTGGCTCGCTCGGACTGACCAACACGCGGACCGGCCTTGTGCTGGCCCATGCCGCCCTTGCCGTCCCCTTCGTCGTCGTCACCGTGCTCTCGGCGCTCTCGACCTATGACGCCAATCTCACGCGGGCCGGTGCAAGCCTCGGCGCCGGGCCGGTCAGCGTGTTCTTCGCCGTGACCCTGCCGCTCATCCTGCCGGGTATCGTTTCCGGGGCCCTGCTCGCCTTCGCCGTCTCGTTCGACGAGGTGATCGTGGCCCTGTTCCTCACTGGTGCCGACCAGCGCACCCTGCCGGTGCAGATGTTCTCCGGCATCCGCGACCAGATCAACCCGACGATCATGGCGGCGGCCAGCCTGCTGACCACCGTCTCGATCGCGCTGTTCGTGGTGCTGTCGCTGATCCGCCGCATGCGGCGCGCCTGATCAATCTGCAAGCTTCGGTGCCGCCTAGCGCTTCGCCAACGCGCGGATCTTGTCGCGCAGCAGGCGGGCGACGTTGCGGGTGTTGCGGTACAGATGCAGTTGCGTCGCCACCTGGCGGACGTCGCGGTCGCGGTTCTGCTGCAGGCCGATGACCAGCGTTCCCATCTCCTCGCGCTCTTCCCAGAAGCGGCTCATCACGGGGTGGTCCGGAACGGCGCAGGAATCGGAGCGGACGATGTTCGCATCGTCGAGGTGCCACTCGGTGAGCTGGGCCACAAGCAGCTTGCCAGGCGAGAAGCGGGCAAAGGCCTCGTCATAGGCCGTCTTCCAGGTATAGGCCTCGCCACCGGCGAGAAACACGATCATCGAGGCGATCGCCTTGCCATCGAAGTCGAGCGTATGAATGCGAACACTGTCGGTCTCGGCGAGGTTGGTGATGGCTTCGCGCGCAAAGGCGGCGCGGTAGCGGTCGTTGATCATGGCCGTGCGGCCACGGCCCTTCCATCCCGCCGCCTCCAGCAGCAGGAATTGCTCCATCCGCAGTCGGATTTCGGCCGGCTGCCGGGCGACATTGTAGACGAGCTTTCCCATTTCCTCGAGCTTTCGCCACTGACGCTGCAGTTCCCGGAAATGCTGCGTCGAGATGGCACGCTTCAGGTAGGTCGGGCCATCCAGAAGGCTCTCCAGCATCGGACGCTGGTACGTGCCCGTTACCGTCAGCGGCAGGTTTCGGCCGATCGCGACGGCGCGGGCGAGCGTCGCAAAGGCGCCGTCCAGCCGCAGGTCGGGCAGCACCAGAACGGGCGGCAAGCCATTTCCGGAGGTAGCCAGTGCCTCGTAGAGATTGTCGATGGTTTCGGCGGCGTCCTCCGTGTCGACCAGTGGTGTGCCCAGAGGGCCAAAAGGGTTGGACCAGGCGCGGATGATGCCCGTTCCCACGGAGAAGCCGGGCTTTTCGACGGAGAAGGGCATCAGCAAGCGGATGCGGCTGCGTCGCCCGTCCTCGTCGCGGATCAGCGACAGGCGCACCGTGCGATCTTCGAGGCGCGGCATGGCAGGCGCGAGAAAGCGACCGGTGAAGAAGACATTCGGCTCCAGCGCGCGATTGGCGAGGAAGTCGAGTTCCTGCTGCAGGTCATAACCGGCGACCGCCGGGTACAGCGAGAGCGAGCGGCCGGGGCGACCGATCGGGATGCGGTGCTCGGCCGCCGGCGCCTGCGGCGCCCCGCCGGGCGGCGTACCCACTGCATCGTTGCTCGATCTCGAAATGAATGCCATGTCAGTCAATCCTGTCCTGCCGCTGCCTGCGCTGGCGCGGCGAACGCGAAGAGGGAAATATCCAGCGTGCGGCGCACGGCGGCGAACAGGAGCAGAGCCTCGATTGCCATCGCGCCGGCTGTGGCGAAGGCGGCGCCCATGATGCCAAAGACCGGAATGAGAGTGATGTTGAGGCCGAGGTTAGCCGCAAGCGCTACCGCATAGAGGCCCATGCAGAGCTTCTGCTGGCCGGCCATCGTCAGCAGCACCTCGCCTGGCCCTACGGCGGCCTTTGCTAGAATACCAAAAAACAGGATCACCATGACGCCATAGCCCGCTGGGAAAGCGGGACCAAACAGCGACAGCAGGAAGTCACCTGCGAGCAGGACGCAACCGCCGACGGCGAGCGACGGCCAGAAGCTCCAGCGCACGGTCTCGGCGGCAAAGGCGGCCAGGTTGCGGCGATCGCCCTGGCCATAGAGAGAGGAAAAGCGCGGTGCCGCGGCGGCCTTGACGGAAAACAGCACGAAATGGACGAGCGCCATCGTCTTTGCCGCGGCGAAATAGATTGCCACGCTTTCGGGGTCGAGCACGAGGCCGACAACCACGACGTCGGAATTCGTCAGCAGGAAGCCGAATCCTTCGATCAGGAAGATCGGCAGCGCCATCCGTATCCAGGTTCCGAACTCGATTTGATGCTGTCCGCGGCGGTAGGTACGCCGAAGCCGAAGGGTGACGTTGAAGAATTGCGCGACCGAGGTGAGATAAGTCGCGGCGAGCGCGGCGCCCATCGCTGTTTGCGCGGATTGAGGAGCACCCAGCCAAACTGCGCCGACCAGAAACAACAGGATCAGCAGCGGCCGCACGAGGTAGGTCGGGCTCAAGGCAACGACGGCCCAGCTGTGGGCACGCGCCGTTCCTTCCAGGACATCGCCGAGCGCAATCATCGGCAGGCAGAAGAGGCCGAGATAGACGGGGATGATGTAGTAGTTCTCGATGTGGTCCGCGAACAACCAGAGGCCGAGCAACCCCGAGGCGGCCACCAGGCTTGCTGACACCATGGCAAAGCTGCGGGCCGTGGCGGTCAGTCCGCGGATCTCGTCGAAGGCGTTGCGGGCGCTGTATTCGGGCAGGAACCGCACGACTGTGGAGTGGAAGCCAAGGCATGAAAGATTGCCGAATAGGACCACCAAAACCCAGACGAAGACAAAGATGCCGTACTCGAACTCTCCCATCATCCGCGCCATGACGATCTGGGAGACGAAGGCGATGGCCGCACTGACGACGCGGATGACGAAAGCGATCATCGCCATGCGCTGGGCGCGCATTCGCGGATCACTTCCGGACAGTATTTCGGCAAGATGGCGCAAGGCAGGTGCGGCCCTGCGGCGCAGTCCGCTTGGCAGCAGCTTTTCCGCCGACTGAATGACCGCCATGAACACTGGGACCCGCACGCAAACACAAAAACACCCGTGCACTCTTGGCAGATCACGGTTAACAAAGGGTGGGTATCCACCAACAAGGCAGGGATATGGCGATCGATCCACAAGAAAGGGCGCGCATGCTGAGGGCGCTTTCGATCGGGCCGACGATGGTCCGCTATCTTGAGGAGATCGGGATCGAACGCCTGTCGGATCTGATCGGCGCGAGTGCCGAGGAACTGGCCTTCCGCATCGATATCTCGCTTGGCCGCAAGCACATGAACAGGCTGGGGGTCGCGGCCCTGGCGAACCTGATCGCGCTGGCGGAGGCGGAATGTGGACAATGGTCAGAAACAGCGATGCCGCCCGAAGGCGGCACCTGATCGCTTGAAATCCAGGAAGATCGTTCGAGCAACCTAGACCTGCTCGAACGCACCGTGGCAGTGCTTGTATTTCTTGCCCGAGCCACAGGGGCACGGCTCGTTGCGCGCGACCTTGCCCCAGGTCGAGGGATTCTGCGGATCGCGGTCTTCGGGGTTGACCGGGACGGCCATGAAGCCGCCGCTGCCTTCGCCGAAGTCGTCCTCGCCGGTCGTCCCGTCGATGTGGTGTCCTTCCATATCCGGAAGGGCCGGGGCGGGGGCCTCGGCCGCCTCGCGGACCAGTTCGACCCGCATCAACTGGGCCGTCACCGTCTGGCGGAGGTTGGCCAGCAGCGCCTGGAACAGCTCGAAGGCCTCACCCTTGTACTCCTGCAGCGGATCACGCTGGGCATAGCCGCGGAAACCGATGACGGAGCGTAGGTGATCGAGATTGACGATGTGCTCGCGCCACAGATGGTCGATCGTCTGCAGCACGACCGATTTCTCGACATAGGCCATGATCTGCGGCCCGAAGCGCTCGGCGCGGTCGGCGGCGGCCTGGTCCGCGGCGGACTTGACCCGCGCCAGGATGTCGGCTTCGTCGATGCCTTCCTCGGCGGCCCACTGCTCGATCGGCAGATCCAGGTTCAGGTGCTGGGCGACGCCTGCCTTGAGGCCGGCGACATCCCACTGCTCGGCGTAGGCGTGCTCGGGGATGTGCAGCTTGACGAGGTTCTCGATGACCTCGTGGCGCATGTCCTCGACGATCTCCGTCAGGCTCTCGGCGTCCATCAGTTCGAGCCGCTGCTCGAAGATGACCTTGCGCTGGTCGTTCAGTACGTCGTCGTATTTCAGCAGGTTCTTGCGGATGTCGAAGTTGCGCGCCTCGACCTTCTTCTGGGCGCGTTCGAGCGCCTTGTTGATCCAGGGATGGACGATCGCCTCGCCCTCCTTGAGGCCCAGCTTCTGCAGCATGCCGTCCATGCGGTCGGAGCCGAAGATGCGCATCAGGTCGTCCTGCAGCGACAGGTAGAACTTCGAGCGGCCGGGGTCGCCCTGGCGGCCGGAGCGGCCGCGCAGCTGGTTGTCGATGCGACGGCTTTCGTGCCGTTCGGTCGCAAGGACGTAGAGACCGCCGGCAGCAAGCGCCTGCTCCTTCAGCGCCTTGACTTCCTCGACAATCGCCGCCCGCTTTGCATCGCGCTCCGGACCGGGCTCGATTTCGGCGAGATCGCGCTCCAGGCGCATGTCGAGGTTGCCGCCGAGCTGGATGTCGGTGCCGCGGCCGGCCATGTTGGTCGCGATCGTGACGGCGCCCGGCACGCCGGCCTGGCTGACGATGTAGGCTTCCTGCTCGTGATAGCGTGCGTTCAGGACCTGGAAGTTCTTCACACCCGACATCTTCAAGCGCTCGGCGAGAAGCTCGGACTTCTCGATCGAGGTCGTGCCGACCAGGATCGGCTGGCCGCGCTTCTGCGCGTCCTTGATCTCTTCGATGATCGCCTTGTATTTTTCTTCCGCTGTCCGGTAGACCTCGTCGTCTTCGTCAAGGCGCTTGATCGGCAGATTGGTCGGTACTTCGACGACCTCGAGGCCGTAGATGTTGCCGAACTCTTCCGCTTCCGTCGAAGCCGTGCCGGTCATGCCGCCAAGCTTCTCGTACATGCGGAAGTAGTTCTGGAAGGTCACCGAAGCCAGCGTCTGGTTTTCCGGCTGGATCTGTACCTTTTCCTTGGCTTCCAGCGCCTGATGCTGGCCTTCCGAATAACGACGGCCCGGCATCATGCGGCCGGTGAACTCGTCGATGATGACGATCTCGTCGTTGCGGACGATGTAGTCCTTGTCGCGGGTGAAGAGCTTGTGGGCCTTCAGCGCGTTGTTGATGTGGTGGACGATGGCGACGTTCTCGACGTCGTACAGCGATTCGCCCTTCAGCAGCCCCGCATCGCGCAGCAGGTTCTCCAGCTTCTCGGTGCCGATTTCGGAAAAGTTGGCCGAGCGCTGCTTCTCGTCGATCTCGTAGTCTTCCTCCGACAGCATCGGAATGAAGGCGTCGATGGTGATGTAGAGATCGGAGCGGTCATCGAGCGGGCCGGAGATGATCAGCGGCGTGCGCGCTTCGTCGACCAGGATCGAGTCTACTTCGTCGACGATCGCGTAGTAGTGGCCGCGCTGGACCATCTGGACGCGCTCATACTTCATGTTGTCGCGCAGATAGTCGAAGCCAAGCTCGTTGTTGGTCGCATAGGTGATGTCGCTGGCATAGGCCTCGCGGCGCTGGTCGTCATCAAGGCCGTGGACGATCACGCCAGTCGACATGCCGAGAAAGCCGTAGATCTTGCCCATCATGGCCGCATCGCGGCGGGCGAGATAGTCGTTGACGGTGACGACGTGGACGCCGCGGCTGGCAAGGGCGTTCAGATAGACCGGCAGCGTGGCGACCAGCGTCTTGCCTTCGCCGGTCTTCATCTCCGCGATCGACTTCTCATGCAGGATCATGCCGCCGATGAGCTGGACGTCGAAGGGGCGCAGGCCGAGCACACGAACGGCTGCCTCGCGAACAACGGCGAAGGCCGGGATAAGCAGGTCGTCCAGCGACTTGCCGTCCGCAAACTGCTTGCGGAACTCCAGCGTCTTGGCGGCGAGCTGCTCGTCCGAAAGCGCCTTCATCTCGGCTTCGAGGGCATTGATCGCGTCGACCCGGGGCTTGTAAGAACGGACGCGGCGCTCGTTGGACGAGCCGAACAGTTTGCGGGCGAGGCCGCCGAGGCTGACCATCGGGATGGTCCTTTCTTTGGTGTCGGGGGCGTTTCGCGGGGCTTGCAAGATGCGCGCAAACGGCGTGAAACGCCCGGAAACGTTCTGGACGCGAGATTGCGTGACAGATAAGAGGGGGGTCGAATGATGTCAACGGCGCAATCGGTTACACAACCGCCACATTCCGGTGTTTTTGAACCGTTCGAGTGCCCGTTTCGCCCCGAAGTCGGCCGTCTGTGAAAGGTTTATGAGGATGTTTAAATACAGCAAGCTTGCAGCCGTCGCGCTCATCGCGATCGCAGCTGCCCACGGCGTGGCCTTCGCAGAAGACCAGCCCGATCCGGTCGTCGCCAAGGTCGGCGGGGTCGAAATCCGCCAGTCCGAAATCGATCTCGCCACGGCCGGTCTCGACCCGCAGCTCGCAAACCTGCCTCCGGAGCAGAAGAAGGTTGCCGCCCTCTCGGCCCTGATCGACGTGAAGCTGCTCGCTGCCGATGCGACGAAGGAAGGGCTGGAGAACGATGCGGCGTTCAAGCAGCGTGTCGCCTACCTGACCGAGCGCGAGCTGCACAACGCCTATTTCAAGAAGCACGTTGTCGACGCGATAACGCCGGAAGAGGTGAAGGCCCGCTACGAAAAGGAAATTGCCGCAGTCGAGCCGCAGGAAGAGGTGCGCGCCCGTCATATCCTCGTCAAGACCGAAGAGGAGGCGAAGGAAATCATCGTCGCCCTCGACGGCGGTAAGAATTTCGCCGATCTCGCCAAGGAAAAGTCGACCGATGCAGCATCGGAAGGCGGCGACCTCGGCTATTTCACCAAGGGTCGCATGGTGCCTGAATTCGAGGCGGCGGCCTTCGCGCTTGAAAAGGGCGCCTACACGAAGACCCCCGTCAAGACGCAATTCGGCTACCACGTCATCCTTGTCGAGGACAAGCGCAAGCAGGCCCCGCCGACCCTGGAACAGGTCGAGCCGCAGGTTCGCCAGATGGTCATGCGTGACAAGTATATCGCGCTTATCGAGGCCGCAAAGGCATCGGCCGCCGTCGAGATCGAGGATCCGGAGCTGAAGAAGACCTACGACGAGATCAACAACCCGCAGACCGGTGCGGAGAGCGAACCGGCCGCGGAGCCGAAAAAGAACTGATCCATAGACTGGCCCGCCAACAACGGCGGGCCTTCCACTGCTTACGGGAATTGCCATGTCTGCCACCGTCTCGCCGCTTGCCCCGAAATCCTACGCTGAAATGCCGCCGGTCCGTGGCGTGCGCATGGCAACCGCTGCCGCCGGCATCAAGTACAAGGGGCGCACCGATGTTCTGATGATGGTGTTCGACGCGCCGGCTGCTGCCGCCGGTGTCTTCACCACGTCCAAGTGTCCATCGGCCCCCGTGGACTTCTGCAAGGAGAACCTTGCGGGCGGCAAGGCTCGCGCAGTGGTGGTCAATTCCGGCAATGCGAATGCGTTTACCGGGCGCAAGGGTCGCGAATCCACGGCGATGACGGCGGCGGCTGCGGCCAAGGCGGTCGGCTGCGGCGAGGGCGAGGTGTTTCTCGCCTCTACCGGCGTGATCGGCGAACCGCTCGACGCCACGAAATTTTCCGGCGTGTTGGATGAACTTGCGGTCTCCGCCAAGGAGGATTTCTGGTTCGAGGCTGCAAAGGCGATCATGACCACGGATACCTATCCGAAGGTCGCCACGCGCACCGCCAGGATCGGCGGCGTCTCCGTTCGCATCAACGGCATCGCCAAGGGCGCCGGCATGATCGCGCCGGACATGGCGACGATGCTCTCCTTCGTGGTGACAGATGCAAATATTCCGGCGGCCGTGCTGCAGGCGCTTCTCTCCGAAGGCGTCGGCCCGACCTTCAACTCGGTGACGGTCGACAGCGATACCTCCACCTCCGACACCCTGATGCTGTTTGCCACCGGGGCGGCTGCGGCCGACGGGCAACCGGTGATCACGGACGCGGCAGATGCGGCGCTCACCGAGTTCCGGGCGGCATTGAACGACCTTTTGAAAGATCTGGCCCTGCAGGTGGTTCGCGACGGCGAAGGCGCGCGCAAGATGGTGGCGGTCACGGTCGAGCGCGCCGAGAATGACGCCGCGGCCAAGCGCATCGCCCTTTCCATCGCCAATTCGCCGCTGGTCAAGACGGCCGTTGCCGGCGAAGACGCCAACTGGGGGCGGGTGGTGATGGCCGTGGGCAAGTCCGGGGAGATGGCCGACCGCGACCGCCTCGCGATCTGGTTTGGCGATGTGCGCGTCGCCGTCGACGGCGAGCGGGATTCGAGCTATTCGGAACAGGCGGCCTCCGCCGTCATGAAGGAACAGGACATCGCCGTCCGTGTCGACATCGGCCTCGGCTCCGGCAGGGCGACCGTGTGGACCTGCGATCTCACGAAGGAATATGTCGAAATCAACGGCGACTATCGCAGCTGATGGTCGGGGTGTCCGAAATGACCAATCCTGACCTCGCTCGCATCAGGGAGCAGAACGCCATGGCTGATCTGGCAAGCGTGCGCCGGCTCGAAGCCGTCGGCTTCCGTGCCTGGCCGGCCGCGTCTACCCAGTATGATGGCAGCTGGCTCATCCGCCTGACCGCCGGCCATCCGTCCAAGCGGCTGAATTCCGTCAACCCGCTCGATCCATCCGACACGCGCGATATTGCGCTTCGGCTGGAGAAAGCTGGCAAGCGTTTTTCCGACTACGGGCGGCGGCTGCTTGTTCGCCAGACCCCGCTTGCACCGCCGGCGCTGATCGCTTTCATGGACGAGGCCGGATGGTCCCGTATCGGCGAGACTGCGGTCATGATGGTGGACCTCACCGAGACCGTAACGGCGGAAAGTGCCGACGGCGTGGAACACGTGCCAAGCCGCGACGTCGGTCGCTTCGTCGATGCCCGCATCCGCGTTGCCGGTGAGGATCCGGCGCTCAAGCCCGGCCTCACCGAGATTGTCAGTGCGATCAAGCCGGAGGCGGGGCTGTTCATCTTCGAGGAGCCGGGTTTCGGCCCCTCCGCGGTCTCGCTGACGGTGCAGGACAATGACCTGGCCGGGGTTCTGCAGCTGGCCGTTGCACCAGAGTTGCGTGGCCGCGGCATCGGTACGACCATTCTGCACTCCTCCCTGCGATGGGCCCGGCTGCGCGGCGCCAAGCGGGCCTGGGTACAAGCAGAGATCGACAACGAGGGCGCGCTCGCGCTCTATCGCCAGGCGGGCTTCCGCGAAGTCTATCGCTACGTCTACCGTGGGCCGGAAAAGCCATGACGCCATCAGCCTCCCGCAAAATCCTCCTCGTTGCCGCTTGTGCGCTGATCGATGCGGATGGGCGCATTCTCCTGGCGCAGCGGCCGGAGGGAAAAGCGCTCGCCGGCCTGTGGGAGTTCCCCGGCGGCAAGGTCGAGCCCGGCGAGACGCCGGAGGAGACGCTGATCCGCGAACTGCACGAGGAACTGGGAATCACCACCAAGGTGGCGTGTCTGGCGCCGCTGACGTTCGCGAGCCATACCTATGACGACTTCCACCTGCTGATGCCGCTCTATGTCTGCCGTCGATACGAGGGCACGGCGCACGGCCGCGAGGGACAGGCGCTGAAATGGGTCAAGCCGAAGATGCTGCGGGACTATCCGATGCCGCCGGCCGACGAGCCGCTGATCCCCTATCTGATGGATTTGTTGTGATAAGGCATCACCGCGGCATCTTTCTCTGCCTTCGTTAATCCATCGTTTATCTCCGTCGTCCAAATAATGGGCTTGCTGTTGCGTTGCCGTGCCGATTGGCGTGGGGCGTCGTGGCACTTTTGAACCGGCGCATGTTGCGTCCGTTGTCCGGGGTTCCCGGCGGCGGAGCTTGCGTCAGTATGAAGGTCCATCGAGAGTTACGGGAATGCGGGACGACGAATTCTGGCAAGCAGTTCAGGACAAGGAACTGACGACGGTGTCCGGAAACGGCCGCACCGGCGTGCTCAACCTTGCGCTCTTGTTCGGTACGGCGGCGATCGCGCTTGCGCTGGTCCTGACGCCGGTCCTATCGTCCAAGACGACGACGCGTATCATGGCGCAGACACCGGACGAGTTCGACATGATGTCGACCGGATCGGTGCCGAAGCGCGGTGAAGGTAAGCGCTACACGGTTCGCCGAAGCGTGTTGCAGGAAATGCCCGGCGCGGTTTGCATAGTCGATGGAAACGGCGTCTCAAGCGGCTGCTGAGCGATCGTTCGACCTGAGGCATCGCCGCCAAGCTCACTGGTATTAACGGAGGCAAGGCCGCAATGCGCATATTCAAATCTCTCATGCTGGATCGAAGCGGGGCGACCGCTATCGAATACGGCCTCGTCGCTGCTCTTGTCTCCATTGGCCTGATCGGCGGGCTGATGGCGCTCAGCGACAGTCTGACCAACGTCTTCATGACGGTGGAAGGCCATGTGAGAGGCGCGGGTTAACAGCGCCCGCGAATATTCTCAGCGATATTTAATCGAGCGGTTTCGCCTTGAGCGCATCCGCCAGTCTTGCTTTTGCCGATCCCGGCTTGAGCGGCTTTTGCTGGCTTTCGTGGGGCGCCCAGCCGGAGACGTAGATGACCGTGAAGGTCGCGCGGACCCGCCCGTCCGGATCCGAATAACGCTCGGCATAGAGTTCGGCCGCACGCATGAAGAAGGCCTGCGACAAGGGCTTGCGGCTGCGGGCGACGAGCGGGTTGGCCATGCCCATGGCGCGCAGGTCGCGCATCAGCGGAAAAATCGAATCATAGCGGACGGTGTAGGTCTCCTTGTCCGTAACAGGCAGCGCAAAGCCTGCACGCTGGAGCAGGGCACCGACATCGCGAATATCGGAAAAGGGAATCACGCGCGGGCTGGCGCCGCCGGTGAGTTCGACCTCGACCTGCAGCAGCACGTCACGCAACTCCTGAAGGGTGTCGGCGCCCGGGATAGCGGCAAGGAAAAGCCCGTCGGGCCTGAGCGCCCGGCGGATCTGCACGAACACCCCAGGGGTGTCGTTGGTGAGATGCAGCGACAGCGGTGAGACGGCAAGATTGATCGATGCCGCCTCCAGCGGCAGGTGTTCCAGCGGCGCCGCCACGAAGGCATCACCGGGTCTTGCGAAAGCGATGTTGGTCTCAATCCGCCTGGTATTCCCGATCTTTCCGGTTCGTTGCAAAGCGTCGGCAACAATCCCGCTGTAGCCGTGGATCTCCACGGCGTCATCGAAGCGACGTTCGATGACGCCGAGCCGCTCAGCCAACTCGTCGGCTGCCACCTTCAGCAGGAAATCCGCCGGCGGCGCCCGAAGCGTGCGCAGCCGGTTCGACTCAACCAGGGCTTGATCGAAGATCGCTTCCAATGGACAATTCCTGTCTTCGAGGCCGACGTTCAGCGCCGGCGCTAGTTTTGTCATGCAAAGGCGACATGGAAATAGGAATGTCAATCACGTGACGCAAACCGGGCTCGCCAAAATGCGCTCGATTGTCGCGAGCGGCGGTCGAAGAGCGGCCGTGGCATTGGTAGATTTCGTCTATCCGCCGACCTGCCCGGGCTGTCAGGTGGTCGTCGGAAGGCATGCCGGAATCTGCGGCCCTTGCTGGTCGTCCTTGCGCTTCATCGAGCGGCCGTATTGCGAGGTTCTTGGGATGCCCTTCTCCCAGGATCTGGGGCCGGAAATCCTGAGCGCCGATGCGATCGCCAATCCGCCCCCCTTTGCCCGCCTCCGATCGGCAGTGGTGCATGATGGACTGGCGCGCACGCTGGTGCATGGCTTGAAATATCGCGACCGCACGGAAATGGCGCCGATGATGGCGGCCTGGATGGTGCGGGCCGGCGCCGATTTGGTCGAGGCTTGTGACGTGATCGTGCCGGTGCCGCTCCATCGCTACCGCCTGTTCATGCGCAAGTTCAATCAGTCGGGCGAGCTTGCGCGGGCGATCGCCCGGCAGACCGGCAAGCCGCTCGTCATCGGCGCGCTGCGGCGGACGCGTCGCACCAGGCAGCAGGTTGGACTGAGTGCCGCGGCACGGCAGGACAACGTTCAAGGTGCCTTTGCGGTGACACCGTTCGGCAAGGCAGCGCTGTTCGGCAAGCGTGTCCTTCTGGTCGACGACGTCTACACGACCGGAGCGACCGTATCGGCCGCCACGCGCGCGCTCAAGCGCGGCGGCGCTGCGGAGATCGGTGTTTTGACCTTTGCAAGGGCGCTCGGCAACCATATATGAAGGTACGAAACCGTCAGCGCTTACGGAGAATTTGCAGGCATGGCATCGGTCGATATCTACACGCGGCAATTTTGCGGCTACTGCGCCGCGGCCAAGAAACTTCTCGAAGTAAAAGGCGTCGCCTATCGGGAGTACGACGCGACCAATGCTCCGGAAATCCGCCAGGAGATGATCAACCGGGCTGGCCGCAACACCTTCCCGCAGATCTTCATCGACGGCGCGCATGTCGGTGGCTGCGACGATCTGCACGCGCTGGAGCGCGCGGGCAAGCTCGATCCAATGTTGGCAGCGTGAGGGAGATGACGATGTCCGTGAAGATCGCCGCCGTTCAGATGTGTTCCGGCATTGATCCGGAGGCCAACGCCGAGGCGATGGCCCGGCTCGTGCGCCAGGCTGCCGCCCAGGGAGCGGTGTATGTGCAAACCCCGGAGATGACGGGTGCGGTGCAGAAGGATCGCGCCGGTCTGGGTGCCGTGCTGAAGAACGAGGCTGATGATGTGATCGCCAGGACGGCGTCCGATCTTGCCCGCGAACTCGACATCTATGTGCATGTAGGCTCGACGGCGATCGCACTGGCGGACGGCAAGATCGCCAACCGGGGACTGCTGTTTGCGCCCGGCGGCGCACAGGTTTGCAGCTACGACAAGATCCACATGTTCGATGTCGACCTCGACAACGGAGAGAGCTGGCGCGAGAGTGCCGTCTACAGTCCCGGTGCGGTGTCGAAGCTTGCCAATCTTCCTTTCGGCAAGCTGGGCTTTGCCATTTGCTATGACGTGCGGTTCCCGGAGCTCTTCAAGACGCTCGCCCAGGCAGGAGCGCAGATCATCTCCGTGCCGGCCGCGTTTACCCGGCAGACGGGCGAGGCGCACTGGGAGACCCTTCTGCGGGCGCGCGCCATCGAAAACGGTGTCTACATCATCGCCGCCGCACAGGCCGGGGTGCACGAAGACGGGCGCGAGACCTTCGGCCACTCGATCATCATTGATCCCTGGGGGCGTGTGCTTTCGGTCGCCGGAGGATCCGGCGAGGCCGTCATCACGGCGGACATCGATATCGGGGCGGTCAAGGCCGCTCATGACCGGATTCCGAATCTCAAGAACGGGCGCGCGTTCACGTTGGAAGAGATCGCTCTTTCCGAAGGGAGGCGTTAGAGCTTGATTCGCTACGATCTTGTTTGTGACAACGCCCATGGTTTTGAGGGCTGGTTCGGCTCGGCCGCGGATTTCGACCGGCAGAAGGAGCGGGCGCTCGTCAGTTGCCCGACCTGTGGATCGCCGCGCGTGACCAAGCGCCTGATGGCGCCGGCCGTGTCGACGACGCGCAAGAAGGAAGAGCAGCGCCACGCCGTCATGAACGCGCACAACCAGGAGATGCTTGGCAAACTGCGCGACCTCGTCGCCACGATCAAGGCGAACGCGGAGGATGTCGGTGAGCGTTTTCCGGAGGAGGCGCGCAAGATCCATTATGGTGAGGCCGAGCAGCGCGGCCTGATCGGCAAGGCGACGGCCGACGAGGCCCGCGCGCTGATCGAGGAGGGCGTGGAGATCGCGCCGCTTCCGGTTCTGCCCGACGACACCAATTGAAAGCGGCGGAGCTTCCCACCTAAGGGCTACAAAGCTTGAGTGGAAACGGTACGTGGACCGGGGGTGGCGTGGCGCTCACTCCTTCGGGCGGCGCGCCACCAGCATGTAATTCACGTCCATATCCCGCGACAGGTTCCACTGGTTGGTGAGCGGGTTGAAGAAGACGCCGGTACGATCAGTGATGTCGAGACCGGCGGCCGCGAGCGGTCGTTCGATTTCCTCCGGACGCACCAGCTTCTCGTACTGATGGGTGCCGCGCGGCAGCCAGCGCAAGACATTCTCGGCCGCAAAGATGGCAAGTGCTGCGGCTTTCAGCGTGCGGTTGATCGTTGCCACGAACATCATGCCACCAGGACGCACCATCGAGGCGCAGGTGGTGAGAAAGAAATCGACGTCGGCCACGTGCTCGACGACTTCCATGTTGAGGACGATGTCGAAGCTCTCGCCGGCCTCCGCAAGCGCTTCCGCGGTCACGGCGCGGTAATCGACCTCGACACCACTGCCGGCCGCATGCGCCTTGGCGATGCCGATGTTTTTCTCCGACGCGTCGGCGCCGAGCACGGTTGCGCCCATGCGGGCCATGGGCTCGGACAAGAGCCCACCACCGCAGCCGATGTCGAGAATTCTGAGGCCCTCGAGCGGCCGATGCGCCTTCGGATCGCGGTCGAAATGGGCGGAGGCGAGATCGCGGATATAGGTAAGGCGGACGGGATTGAACTTGTGCAGTGGGCGAAACTTGCCGGACGGGTCCCACCACTCTGCGGCCATTGCGGAGAAGCGGTCGACCTCGGCCTGGTCGATGGTCGTGCGGGCAGTCTCGCTCATGGGTTTCTCCGTGGTTCTCTTATGATTTGAAGTCGGACGGTTGCGGCCGGAAGTCAAGAGGCAGGCAAGAGGGTGCGTTCCCGTTTTCCCGAGCCGCGGCAGTCCAAAATGAAGGCACCCCTGCAACCCTTCACGTGAGGACGATGACATTCGGAGGTCATCGGCGCTGCCCGGTGCATTTCGGGTTGAGGCCTTGGCCTATGCCTTCTCCGCCATGTCGGCGTGCCGGTGCACCAGCTGCCATTGACCGTTCGTGCGCCGGAAGATTTCAGTGACGCGCAGGCGCATCGGAACGGCATCCGCCGCGCCCTTCAGGCGCGCCTTGGCGTTCTGGTAGCCGACCCAATAGCCGATCTTGCCGTCGTGCCCCATGTGAATGATCTCGATGTCGCTCTCGCCGCCGGCGTCGAACGCGGTGGCGTCATCGACATAGCGGGCAAGCACTTGCTCGGCTCCCTCTGCGACCGGGCCCATCGGGTGGAAGAAGCTCGCTGGGGAATCGGTTGCGGCGATCTGCTCGAGTGGGCCTGTATCGCCGTTGATATAGGCGCGGGCCACCTCTTTGCGCTTCTGGATAAAGGCATGGAAATCGTCTGCCATGACGCGGTCTCCGTTCGGCTCGTACACAGTTGCCTGTGCTTCGACGGGGAAGGCTTGATCTTCGGCCGTTCCGGCCGCAGTTGCAACAGTTTGAGCGATGTGCGCTGCTGGGCTGTCGTTACGGCGCATAATGTGGCCCCCCCTTACCATTGCGCCCCGCCCCCTCTTCCGCTAAGAGACCCCGCGACTTTCCGCGCGCGTCCGCGCGACCCATCAGTACCGGTAGATAGATATGGCACGCATCGTGATGAAATTCGGCGGGACCTCCGTCGCTGACCTGGACCGCATCCACAATGTTGCGCGCCACGTCAAACGCGAGGTTGATGCCGGCAACGAGGTCGCTGTCGTCGTTTCGGCCATGTCCGGCAAGACGAACGAGCTGGTCGGCTGGGTACAAGGCATGCCGAAGGCGACTGGTGCCAGTTCACCGTTCTATGACGCGCGCGAGTACGATGCGATCGTCGCCTCCGGGGAACTGGTGACCTCGGGGCTGCTGGCGATTGCCTTGCAGTCGATGGGCGTCAACGCCCGCTCCTGGCAGGGCTGGCAGATCCCGATCAGGACCGATAACGCCCATGGCGCCGCCCGAATCCTCGACATCGACGGCACGGAGATTATCCGCCGCATGGGCGAGGGCCAGGTCGCCGTCGTCGCCGGGTTCCAGGGCCTTGGCCCTGACAACCGAGTCGCGACGCTCGGTCGCGGCGGCTCGGACACCTCGGCCGTGGCGATCGCCGCGGCGGTGAAGGCGGATCGCTGCGACATCTACACCGACGTCGACGGCGTCTACACGACCGACCCGCGCATCGAACCGAAGGCCCGCCGCCTGAAGCAGATCGCTTTCGAGGAAATGCTGGAAATGGCGTCGCTGGGCGCCAAGGTGCTGCAGGTGCGCTCGGTCGAGCTTGCCATGGTGCACAAGGTGCGCACCTTCGTGCGCTCGTCCTTCGAGGATCCCGATGCGCCGGGCATGGGCGATCTTCTGAACCCGCCCGGCACGCTGATTTGTGATGAGGATGAGATCGTGGAACAGGAAGTCGTAACCGGCATCGCCTATGCCAAGGATGAAGCGCAGATCTCGCTACGGCGCGTCGCCGACCGGCCGGGCGTCTCGGCCGGGATTTTCGGCCCGCTCGCCGAGGCCCACATCAACGTCGACATGATCGTCCAGAACACCTCCGAGGACGGCTCGAAGACCGACATGACCTTCACGGTGCCCTCCGGCGACGTGGAGAAGTCGCTCAAGGTGCTCGAAGCTGCGAAGGACAAGATCGGCTTCGACGTGATCCAGCACGAGACCGGACTGGTCAAGGTTTCGGTCATCGGCATCGGCATGCGCAGCCATGCCGGTGTTGCCGCCTCGGCCTTCCGTGCGCTGGCCGAGAAGGGGATCAACATCAAGGCGATCACCACCTCGGAAATCAAGATCTCCATCCTGATCGACGGTCCCTATGCGGAACTCGCAGTCCGCACTTTGCATTCCGTCTACGGTCTCGATAAGAAGTAAAAGACGGGATTCGTCAGGCGCCCGCCTGGCTACAACCAGAGTGGGTACATTTTCGGGAGACGCCACGCGATGAGAGACCTCTCCGCGGGTCCGCGCGTACTTCTCAAGCGGCTGCGCGAACTTATGGCGGAGCCGCTCGAGCCACAGGATCGCCTGGACCAGATCGTGCGCCAGATCGCACAGAACATGGTCGCCGAAGTGTGCTCCGTCTACGTGCTGCGTTCCGATGGCATCCTCGAGCTCTATGCCACCGAGGGTCTTAATCCGGGCGCCGTCCACCTGGCCCAGCTGAAGATGGGGCAGGGCCTCGTCGGCACGATCGCCGCCTCCGCCCAGCCGCTCAACCTCTCCGACGCCCAGTCGCACCCCGCCTTCCGCTACCTGCCGGAGACGGGCGAGGAGATCTATCACTCCTTCCTCGGCGTGCCGATCCTCCGGACCGGCCGTGCGCTCGGCGTCCTCGTCGTGCAGAACAAGGCGAGCCGCACCTATCGCGAGGATGAGGTCGAGGCGCTGGAAACGACGGCGATGGTGCTCGCCGAGATGGTTGCGACCGGTGAACTGAAAAAGCTCACCAAATCGGGATTGGAGCTCGATCTGTCGCGGCCGGTGTCGATCGACGGCGCCAGTTTTGGCGAGGGGATCGGGCTCGGCTATGTCGTGCTGCATGAGCCACGCATCGTCGTCACCAACCTTCTGAACGAGGATTCGGAACACGAGCTCGGCCGGCTTGCAGAGGCGCTGGGGAGCCTGCGCATCTCCATTGACGACATGCTGTCGCGGCGCGACGTGCCTGACGAGGGCGAGCATCGTGAAGTGCTCGAGACTTACCGCATGTTCGCCCACGATCGTGGCTGGGTGCGCAAGCTGGAGGAGGCGATCCGAAACGGTTTGACGGCGGAAGCCGCGGTCGAGCGGGTGCAGAGCGAGATGAAGGCGCGGATGATCCGGCTGACGGACCCGTACCTGCGTGAACGCATGCACGATTTCGACGACCTCGCCAACCGGCTGCTGCGGCAGTTGACCGGCTATGGCGCGAAGCTCTCCGCCAGCAGTTTCCCAAACGATGCGATCGTCGTGGCGCGCGCCATGGGGGCGGCGGAACTGCTCGACTATCCGCGCGAGAACGTGCGCGGACTGGTCCTGGAAGAGGGGGCCGTCACGAGCCACGTGGTGATCGTTGCCCGCGCCATGGGCATTCCAGTCGTCGGTCAGGCGGTGGGCGCGGTTGCGCTCGCCGAGAACAACGACGCAATCATCATCGACGGTGATGAAGCCAAGGTGCACCTGCGCCCCGTTCAGGACCTGCAGCGGTCCTATGAGGACAAGGTCAGGCTTCGGGCCCGCCGCCAAGCGCAGTATCGCGCGCTCGTCGCGGTCGAGCCGGTGACGAAGGACGGCCAGCAGATCAACCTCCAGATGAACGCCGGCCTGCTGGTGGACCTGCCGCATCTGGCCGAATCGGGCGCGCTCGGCATCGGCCTGTTCCGCACCGAGCTGCAATTCATGATCGCTTCGACCATGCCGAAGGCCGAGGAGCAGGAAGCCTTCTATCGCAGCGTGCTGAAGCAGGCCGCCGGACGGCCGGTGACGTTTCGCACCCTCGACATCGGCGGCGACAAGGTGGTTCCCTACTTCCGCAGCACCGACGAGGAAAACCCGGCGCTCGGCTGGCGGGCGATCCGGCTGTCGCTGGACCGGCCGGGGCTGCTGCGCACCCAGCTGCGCGCCATGCTGCGGGCGACCGCCGGCGGCGAGCTGCGGCTGATGTTGCCGATGGTGACGGAAGTCGCCGAGCTGAAGGAGGCGCGTTCGCTGCTGCAGAAGGAGATCGAGCGGCAATCGAAGATCGGTGAGCAGTTGCCGAAGAAGCTGCAGTTCGGCGCCATGCTGGAGGTGCCGGCGCTGCTTTGGCAGCTCGACGAGCTCATGGAAGAGGTCGACTTCGTCTCTGTCGGCTCGAACGACCTCTTCCAGTTCACGATGGCGGTCGACCGAGGCAACGCACGCGTCTCCGACCGCTTCGACAACCTCGGGCGCCCGTTCCTGCGGGTGCTGCGTGACATCGTGCGGGCCGGGGAGCGCAATGCAACGCCCGTCACGCTCTGTGGGGAAATGGCGGGAAAACCGGTCACGGCGATGGCGCTGATAGGTATTGGGTTCCGTTCGGTGTCGATGTCTGCGACCGCGCTGGGGCCGGTGAAGGCGATGCTCTTGAGCCTTGATGCCGGAAAGCTTGCGACGGTACTGAACGCGGCACTCGAGGACACGCAGCCGACGCAGACGGTTCGACAGATCCTGGCGGATTTCGCCGCCGAGAACAGTATTCCGCTGTAGCGACCCTGGGCTTTCGCGGATGCGGTGACCGCCAATCTTTAACATCCGCGCACAGGCTTTGGCGTCCCACAGGGTATGTGCAGCGGTGCGCGACACAAAAATTTGGAGTTCCACGGTGGCCAAGCTTCCGGTTGAAAAGATGCGCGAACTGGAACGCCGCTTCGGCGAAATCGAGGCGCGCATGTCTGCCGGTCCCGATTCGGAGACCTATGTACGGCTTGCTTCCGAGTATTCCGAGTTGCAGCCGGTGGTGACGAAGATCCGCGAATTCCAGAAGGCCGAGAGCGAGATCGCCGATCTCGAGGCGATGCTTGCCGACAAGGGAACGGATCGCGAGATGCGCGACCTCGCCGAGATGGAGCTACCGGATCTGAAGGCGCGCATGGAAACGCTAGAGCAGGACATGCAGATCCTGCTCTTGCCGAAGGACGCCGCCGACGAGAAGAGCGCCATCCTGGAAATTCGCGCCGGCACGGGCGGTTCGGAAGCCGCGCTCTTCGCCGGCGACCTGTTTCGCATGTACGAGCGCTTCGCCGCAGCGAACGGCTGGAAGGTCGAGGTGCTTTCCGCAAACGAAGGCGAGGCTGGCGGCTACAAGGAAATCATCGCGACGATCTCCGGGCGCGGCGTATTCGCCAAGCTAAAGTTCGAATCGGGGGTGCACCGGGTGCAGCGCGTACCGGAGACCGAGGCGAGCGGGCGGATTCACACCTCGGCGGCCACGGTCGCCGTTTTGCCGGAGGCCGAGGATATCGACATCGAGATCCGCCCGGAGGACATCCGCATCGACACGATGCGCTCGTCGGGCGCCGGCGGCCAGCACGTCAACACGACCGACTCTGCGGTGCGCATCACCCACCTGCCGACGGGGCTGATCGTGACGAGTTCTGAGAAGTCGCAACACCAGAACCGTGCCAAAGCAATGCAGGTGCTTCGCTCGCGTCTTTACGACATGGAGCGGCAGCGGGCCGAAAGCGAGCGCTCGGCCGACCGCAAGAGCCAGGTGGGCTCGGGCGACCGCTCCGAGCGCATCCGCACCTACAATTTCCCGCAGGGGCGGGTGACCGACCATCGCATCAATCTGACACTCTACAAGCTCGACCGGATGATGGAGGGCGAGATCGACGAAGTGGTGGATGCACTGGTCGCCGACTACCAGGCCGGTCAGCTTGCCCAACTCGCCGAACAGCGGGGCTGATCCATGGCGACCGCCACCGTTGCCGATGCGCTTGCCGATGTGCGCCGGCGCCTGGCCGAAGGCGGGGTCGCGGATGCCGCTCGCGAGGCGCGGCTTCTGGTCGGCGGACTGTTGAAGCTGGAGCCGGCGGCGCTGATCTCCGGGGGTGCGCGCGCTTTGGACACGTCGGAGCAGGAACTGCTTGCCAGTGCTGTCGTTCGCCGCCTGAACAGGGAGCCGGTGTACCGCATCCTCGGCAGCCGCCCGTTTTTCGATCTGGTGCTGACGCTTTCGCCCGACACGCTCGAACCCCGGCCGGACACGGAAATTCTTGTCGAACGTCTGATCCCTCGGGCGCAAAAGATCGTCGCCGACAGGGGGGCTTGCCGGGTTCTCGACCTTGGGACGGGAACTGGCGCGATCTGTCTTGCGTTGGTTCAAGCGGTGCCCGGTGTCGTCGGTACCGGAACCGATATTTCGCCGGGCGCTCTTGAGACGGCCCGGGCTAATGCCCGGCTGAACGGTCTTGCGGACCGGTTCGAGGCGGTGGAGAGCGACTGGTTTGCCGGCATTGACGGCGCCTATGACATCATAGTGTCAAATCCACCGTATATTCCGTCGGTCGTGGTCGAGGGGCTCGACGACGAGGTGCGGCGTTTCGATCCGCGGCGGGCGCTGGACGGCGGCGGCGACGGGCTGGATGCGTATCGGGCGATTGCCGGCGGTGCGGCAGGCCATCTGGCCACGGCAGGCTTCGTCGGCTTCGAGATCGGCTTCGACCAGAAGGAACCGGTCACGGTGCTGATGGGCGAGCAGGGGTTCCGCCTGATTGAGGCGGCGCAGGATCTCGGCGGCAACGATCGCGCGCTCATTTTTGTCAGGGCCTGAGGCGATCGCATTGTTGCAGATGCACAACTTGCGGTGCCGGCGCCAAGATGTCGCAAAGAAAAGGCTTGGAATCATCGGTGAAGCGGGATAGGTTGCCCATACGCACCGGGCAAGGGTCACAGGAAACAGATTTAGTCTGATGTGACCGACGCGAAGCTTTCTCTCATTGAAGAGTTGCTGGGGTTTAAGACTGCTCTGTGCAGGTACCTGTTAATTTGACGTTCAGCGGCAACAGGACCACCGAAGAGCGTGGTGTGTTCGCTGATGAAATTTCGCCCGGGCTGGCGTTTGCAGCCGGGTGGTGCAGATACACGATCATCAAGATTAGAGACTTCAGGTGAGTGAGACATGAGGCCAGGACAGCAAAACAAGCGCGGCCGCGGGCGTAACAACAACAACAACAATAACAACAATAACAACAATTTTCGCAAGGGCGGCGGCAATCCGTTGACCCGAACCTACGACAGCTCCGGACCCGACGTAAAGATCAGGGGCACGGCGCAGACGATCGCAGAGAAATATGCGGCGCTTGCGCGCGATGCGCAGAGTTCGGGCGATCGCGTGATTGCGGAGAACTATCTGCAGCACGCCGAGCACTACAATCGCATCATTCTCTCGGCACAGCAGCAGCAGGAGCGCCACCAGCGCGACGATCGCAGCGACTTCAACGACCGTGACGGGTTCGATCGGGACCAGGACGATGGCGATTTCGTCGCCGGGGACGATGTGCCGACGAGCGCCGCACCGACACCTGTCGAGGCCCCGGTAACGGAGGCCGTCATCGATGGGACCGGCCCGCAGCCGATCATCGAGGGTACACCGGCAGAGGTTTCGCTGGAGGAAGAGGACACAGCGAGCGGGCGCCAACCGTCGCGACGTCGCAACGCCCCCCGCCAGCGCCGCCCGCGTCGCGGCGAGGCCCAGCAGGGCGGAGAAGAGGCGCAGGCCGCATCTGCGGATAGCGGTGACGCGCCCGTCCTTGAGGCTGCTGCTTCCGAGTGAGGAGAATTCCACCGGCCTAACGGTGCGATCTCTGCAACATGACAATATGCCGCCCGCGATTCCGCGGGCGGTTTGCTTTTCAGTCCGATCTCCTCGAGACGATGATCCCGGGTCCTGCGTCCCAGCCGCGCCTTGCCTGAAAAACATGCGAATCACCGTTGCGTCGGTCGCCACAAACTTGATGGTTGCCTCCTTTAATTTCGCCACCGCCTCCCCATATTCGACCTCGTAAAGCACAGGTTTGCCTTTAAGGGAGCCTGATCCTGAATCGCCGATCGGCGCCGCAAAAGGGCCGGTCGAGTCATGGAGGTAGTCTATGAATATCGAGAAGTACTCCGAGCGCGTCCGCGGCTTTCTGCAATCCGCACAGACCAAGGCGCTCGCCGACGGCAATCCCCAGTTTACCCCCGAACATGTCCTGAAGGTTCTGCTCGATGACGACCAGGGCATGGCGTCGTCGCTGATCGAGCGCGCCGGCGGCAATGCAAAGGAGGCGCGCCGCGCCAACGAGGCCGCCCTCGACAAGCTGCCGAAAGTGTCGGGCGGCAACGGCTCGCTGTCACTGTCCCAACCACTCGCGCGCGTGTTCGCCACTGCCGAAGATGCAGCGAAGAAGGCTGGCGACAGTTTTGTAACCGTCGAGCGCCTGCTTCTGGCATTGGCACTTGAAAAATCGGCGGCGACCTCGGAAATTTTGACCAAGGCCGGCGTGACCCCGCAGAAGCTCAATCAGGTCATCAATGATCTGCGCAAGGGCCGTACCGCCGACACGGCCAATGCCGAGCAGGGCTTCGACGCGCTGAAGAAATATGCGCGCGACCTGACGGCCGAGGCGCGTGACGGCAAGCTCGACCCGGTGATCGGCCGCGACGATGAGATCCGGCGCACCATCCAGGTCCTTTCCCGCCGCACCAAGAACAACCCGGTGCTGATCGGCGAACCCGGCGTCGGCAAGACGGCGATCGCCGAAGGGCTGGCGCTGCGCATCGTTAATGGCGACGTGCCCGAGAGCCTGAAGGACAAGCGGCTAATGGCGCTCGACATGGGCGCTCTGATCGCAGGCGCCAAGTATCGCGGCGAGTTCGAGGAGCGGCTCAAGGCCGTGCTGAACGAGGTGCAGGCGGAAGCCGGCGAGATCATCCTCTTCATCGACGAGATGCACACGCTGGTCGGCGCCGGCAAGGCGGAGGGCGCGATGGATGCGTCGAACCTGCTGAAGCCGGCCCTTGCCCGCGGCGAGTTGCACTGCGTCGGCGCCACCACGCTCGACGAATACCGCAAGCATGTCGAGAAGGATGCCGCACTGGCCCGGCGATTCCAGCCGGTCTTCGTCGAGGAACCGACGGTCGAGGACACGATCTCGATCCTGCGCGGCCTGAAGGAGAAATACGAGCAGCACCACAAGGTGCGGATCTCCGATTCGGCGCTCGTGGCGGCGGCGATGCTCTCCAACCGCTACATCACCGACCGCTTCCTGCCCGACAAGGCGATCGACCTGATGGACGAGGCCGCCTCGCGGCTGCGGATGCAGGTCGATTCCAAGCCCGAGGAGCTCGACGAGCTCGACCGGCGCATCATCCAGATGAAGATCGAGCGGGAGGCGCTGAAGAAGGAGACCGATCGTGCCTCGCAGGATCGGCTGGAGAAGCTTGAGCTCGACCTGACAGCCCTGGAAGAAGAGGCGGCGGCACTGACCGCCCGCTGGCAGGCGGAGAAGAGCAAGCTCGGCCATGCAGCCGAGCTGAAGAAGAGGCTCGACGAAGCCCGCAACGAACTGGCAATCGTCCAGCGCAAGGGCGAGTTCCAGCGCGCCGGCGAACTCACCTACGGTGTCATTCCGCAACTCGAAAGGGAGCTGCAGGAAGCCGAAAGCCGTGACCAGGCCGATGTGAACCCGATGGTGCAGGAGGTCGTCACCGCCGACAACATCGCCCAGATCGTTTCCCGCTGGACCGGAATTCCGGTCGACAAGATGCTGGAGGGCGAGCGCGACAAACTGCTTCGCATGGAGGACGAACTCGGCAAATGGGTCGTCGGCCAGGGCGATGCCGTGCAGGCGGTTTCGCGTGCGGTGCGCCGCGCCCGTGCCGGGCTTCAGGATCCGAACCGGCCGATCGGCTCGTTCATCTTCCTGGGACCGACGGGTGTGGGCAAGACGGAGTTGACCAAGGCGCTCGCCCGCTTCCTCTTCGACGACGAGACGGCAATCGTGCGCATGGACATGTCGGAATACATGGAGAAGCACTCCGTGGCCCGGCTGATCGGCGCTCCTCCCGGCTATGTCGGCTACGAGGAGGGCGGTGCGCTCACCGAGGCCGTGCGCCGGCGTCCGTATCAGGTGGTGCTGTTCGACGAGATCGAGAAGGCACACCCGGACGTGTTCAACGTCCTTTTGCAGGTGCTTGACGATGGGCGACTGACCGACGGCCAGGGCCGTACCGTCGATTTCCGAAATACGCTGATCATCATGACGTCGAACCTCGGCGCTGAATACCTGACCCAGCTCGGCGAAGGTGACGATAGCGAGAAGGTCCGCGACGAGGTGATGGAGGTCGTGAAGGCGCACTTCCGGCCCGAGTTCCTCAACCGCGTCGACGAGATCATCCTGTTCCACCGCCTGCGGCGGACGGAGATGGGCGCGATCGTCGAAATCCAGTTGAAGCGCGTGCGGCAGTTGCTTGCCGACCGCAAGATTACGCTGGAACTGGACGAGGATGCGACGCACTGGTTGGCGGAGAAGGGGTACGATCCGGTCTACGGCGCTCGGCCGCTGAAGCGCGCCATCCAGAAGTACCTGCAGGACCCGCTCGCCGAGCAGATCCTTTCGGGCGACGTACCGGACGGCTCGACGGTGAAGGTCACCTCCGGCTCCGACCGGCTGCTGTTCCACACCAAGGGCAGCAAGAGCGAGGCGGCCTAACCGAACCTGATGTGAAGAGAAACAGCGCGCGGATCGGAATGGTCCGCGCGTTGTTTTGGTTTGGATGCGGACTGGCGACAGTCGCGATACGGACGGACCACCCAAGGTGCTTGGGAGAAGCGTCGTTATGCTGGGTGGCCTGCGGGCGTGTGATGCTGTTGGAGCATTCCCTGCCGGCCGGGGGAGACCGGCCTGTGGAAGGGTCCGAAGCCGCTATTCCTTGGCGGCGACTTCGTGGCCGTCTTCCTTGCGGCCGAGAAGGTCATCGATGCGCTTGCGCTCAACCTGGAACTGCGCGAGCGCCTTACCCTCGAGCGACGAGCCGCCCGGCAGGCGGATCTTCAACGGATCCACCTTGGTGCCGTTGACGATCAACTCGTAGTGAAGATGCGCTCCGGTCGACAGACCAGTCGACCCGACATAGCCGATCACCTGACCCTGCTTCACGTCGGAACCCGCCTTCACCCCCTTGGCGATCGCGCTCTGGTGGTTGTAGGACGATACGTATCCGTTGGCATGGCGGATCAGCGTCTGATTGCCATAGCCCGACGCCCAGCCCGCCTTTTCGACAGTGCCGTTGCCGGCTGCGATAATCGGCGTGCCGCGCGGTGCGGACCAGTCCGCCCCGGTATGCATGCGCGAGAAACCGAGTATGGGGTGGCGGCGCATGCCATAGCCGGACGAGAAGCGTCCGTTCGGCACCGGGTTGCGCAGCAGGAACTGGCGAATGCTCTTGCCGTCCTGGTCGTAGTAGTCGACGGCGCCATCATCGGGATCCTGGAAGCGGTAGACGCGCGTTTCGTTGTCGCCGAACCGGGCGTTGATATAGAGCAGTTCGGAGTCGGTGGCGGCGATACCGGTCTGATCGGCGACGGAAAAGAACGCTTCGAGCGTGTCGTTCGGGCGAAGCTGCGCCTGGAAATCGACATTGCTGGCGAGGACACGGATCAACTGCGCCGTCATGTCCTTGCTCATGCCGTAGGAGAGGGCGGCACGAAAAATGCCGTCATAGACGCGTGGCAGGTCGCGCCCCGAGACCATCGACGGGCGGCTGTCGCCGTCGAAGGCGCTGGCCACGGCGGCCAGCGGTGGCGGCTCGGCGCCGGGGATGAACCTGCCTTTATCGTCGACCGCCACGGTTGTGACGTGTCGGCCGCTGGAATAGACAGAGGCGCGGACGATATCTGCCTGCTTGCCCTTCTGCATGACGCAAATGCGAAGGACATCACCCGCATTGAGTTGGCTGCCGCCAAGAGCGCCTTCGAGGTAGCCGGACAGATCTTCGGCCTGTGCCTTCGTATATCCTGCACCGGTCATGACTTCGGCAATGCTCGCGGCGCGTCGGACCGGAACGACGTCATCCGCATACTCGGGATCGTCGGGGGTCAGCGTATCGAAGTCCGACACGCTCATGTTCTCCTCGACAATACGCGCCGTCAGGCCTTGCAAGAGATCCAGGTCGCCCGCATCGGAGGCAAATCGCTGCGGGTCGACATAGTAGAGCGAGGCGACCTGGGTGCTGCCGTCGGTGAGCGCGGACCCGTTCGTGCGCACGTTTTCCTCGACTTCGTCCGCGGACATCTGGTCGGCATAGGCGAGTGCGGGCCCTCCGGTCGGAAAGTCGCCATTCTTCAGCGCGACTTCGGATTCGACATCGGATCCATAGATCGTGCCTGTGCGCGCCGCCGGCTGCTGTTCGTTCTTGTCGCCATCGGAAAAGATCGCCAGCGGATCGAAGCGGGGATAGTCCTCGCCGGTGGAGTGATTGGCCGCCAGTGCCATCGTGACATGTGCGAACGGTTTGCGGCGGACCACTTCCTTCTCGCCGTCATGGATCATGGTGGAGACCTCCATGATCTTCTTGTCGGTCGGTTTGGCGACGATGTTGGGCTCGAGGATGCGCTGGCCGCGCTTGACGGCGTTCCCCGCCTGGGGCGGGTGGTCGTGCGGCTCCAGCGCGGCATAGGCTTCCGCCGGAATCGCCAGCTGCTGACGGCCGTCAAGCGCCGCAAACAGCGCAACCCCCATCAGGATGGAAGATGTAATACCGGTGAGGAACGTGCCGGACAGCCAGCGCAACGAAATCTCACGACGGTCCGGGGCGCGTCGGCCATCCGCCAGGATTGGCGGCTCGTTGCCGAGCGTGCGGATCATGTTCCTGTCCGTCGTCGTCATGCCGATCGCGTTGGTCCCGTGTCGTTGTGCGCGCGCCGTTCAAGCGGCGAGAAGATGTACATGTTAAGTGGCGCGAGTCAAATCAGGCGCAAGCGCATCTTGCTCCTTATGTAGCTGAAGACGATGGCATTGTGAAAATATGAGGGCGGATCGGAAAAAGCGGCCCACAAGCCTGTGGACGAAGAAACTTCGTGACGGAACACGCTGGAAATCCGGCACTTGGCCGCTCTGCCATGTGAATTTTCGCAAAACCGTCATTTTTGTTGTTGACTTGGTTTGGGGTTGGGCCTAGAAACCGCCTCACCAACGAGGGCGGCGGCGCTGCTAGCGACTGACCAACTCGCTCTGAAGTTCTTCTTGGAGATGCTGGCAACTGAGGCCGACGAGATCGGCTGACGGCTTTGCGCTTCGGG
>NZ_JBFTIM010000019.1:0-43690 GCF_056394765.1 Mycoplana sp. 10N416
ATATTGGAATTGCATTTCGACAGTTCAAGTTCCTAGGCATAGACTCAGCGGGAGTCGCGATTCAGCGCGGTCCCACCACCAGCGACCAATTGGCCGGTCGAGCGGCCATGCCGGCGACCGTCGCGACACCTGGCGGCATGCCGAACGGCCTCCCAGCCAGGATGAACGTTTGCCGATATCGTCTTCAATTCCAAGGAGGAAGATCGAGTTCGACTCTCGTCCGAAATGCTGGAACACCCCTTGCTGTACCTCTTGAGGGGACGCCTTTGGACATCTCATCCGTGCCGACGCCCGATTGGGGTCGGCTTAGTCAGGGAGCGCCGGGCGCGCGCCCAGTCGCCTCGATCCCACCGCTGTCTATGAAGTAGTGCTGGCCGAAGTGACCGCAGAAACCCTTGTCGCCGTGCTTAATGCACGGGAGTGTATGGCGCCCGCGCTGCGACGCTGCTTTATTAAGATCGCGTCGGTCGGATAAGGGCGGCTGGCCGACGGAGCAGTCTGCCTTCGGCCAGCCGATTGACGAAATGTCGAATGCTTACGGGATGGCGATAACCGCTTCGATCTCTACCTTGGCACCCTTGGGCAAGGCGGCGACCTGGTAGCACGCACGCGCCGGGTAGGGTTTTCCGAAGAACGTGGCATAGGCCTTGTTGATCTCGACGAAGCAGCCAAGATCGGTCAGAAGGACGGTGGTCTTTACGGTGTTGGCGAGATCGGTTTTGCCAGCCTTGGCAATTGCCGCGATGTTTCGAAGGCACTGCTCGGCCTGGGCAACAGGGTCGTCGCTGTTGAACTCCCCCGTCGCCGGATCGATCGGGAGCGCACCCGATACGAACAACAGGTTCCCCACGCGGATGGCCTGGGAGAACGGGCCAACGGCCCCGGGAGCTTCATCGGTCTGGATTTCGGTCAACATGCAATTTTCTCCTACTACTGAGTTCGTGTGTGGTTTCAGGAGTAACGGGCGACCGCCAGGTCGGTCGCGTCGATGTCGGGCGTGCGGCCGCTGACCAGGTCTGCGATCACGCGCGCCGACCCGGAACTCATCGTCCAGCCGAGCGTGCCGTGGCCAGTGTTGAGATAGAGGCCGCCGATCTTCGTCGCACCTATCACCGGCGTGCCGTCCGGGGTCATGGGTCTGAGGCCCGACCAGAAAGTGGAGCGAGAGACGTCGCCACCGGGGAACAGATCGGTGACGGAGTGCTCGAGCGTGTCCCGCCGCGCCGGATGCAGATCGTTGGTGTATCCCGAGATTTCGGCCATGCCGCCGACCCGGATCCGGCTGCCAAGCCGCGTGATTGCGATCTTGTAGGTTTCGTCCATCACGGTCGACTCGGGGGCGCGGGCTGCATCCGTGATCGGGATCGTCAGAGAGTATCCTTTCACCGGGTACACCGGGAGGCGAACCCCAAGCGGCTTCATCAGAAGCGGGGAATAACTACCCAGTGCCACGACGACCACATCGGCGGGGACGCGACCCTTGTCGGTGATGACGGCGCGAACCCGCCCGCCCTCGACGTCGAGACCATTGATTCCCGTCAAATAGGAAAAATATACTCCCAGGTCGGTTGCCTTCCGGGCGAGCGCGTCGGCGAATTTGAAGCAGTCCCCGGTTTCGTCCTTGGGAGTTAGCAGGCCCCCAACGATCTTTTCCCTGACGTGCGCCAAGGCGGGTTCAGCGCGTATGCAGCCATCCCTGTCCAGGACCTCGTAGGGAATGCCGTCGGCTGCGAGCGCCGCAACATCCTTCCCGGACGCATCCAGCTGCTGCTGTGTCCGAAAAAGCTGTAGTGTTCCCTGCATGCGCTCGTCATAGGCAATGCCGGTCTCTTCGCGAAGAGCGGCGATCGAGGCACGGCTATAGTCGGCAAGCCTTAGCATGCGGCTCTTGTTGATGGCGTAGTGCTTGGCGTTGCAGTTGGCCAGCATCTTGACGAGCCAGGAGAGCATCGCCCGATCCAGCTTCGGTCGCAGGATCAGCGGAGCGTGCTTCATGAACAGCCACTTCATCGCCTTCAGGGGAATGCCGGGCGCGGCCCAGGGCGAGCAGTAACCGAACGACACCTCCCCTGCGTTGGCAAAGCTGGTTTCAAGGGCAGGGGCCTGCTGCCTGTCGATGACGATTACCTCGTGACCCGCTTTGGCAAGCTGGTAGGCCGACGTCACGCCGATTATTCCGGCACCGAGAACTACGACTTTCATGTACGCCCCTGTTTCTACCGGAAGCCCGGACCAGACTTCCTGACGCTTTAAGTTCCTGTGGTTGAGTTTAGGTCAGCCCATGCGTTCCGAGGCATACGAGCCCGGAGAAGGCGGGAAGACCACGGTCTTATTTCCGTTGATGAAGACACGGCCATGGATGTGAGCGTGGATGGCGCGCGCGAGGACCTGGCTTTCCACGTCGCGACCCAGACTGACATAATCCTCGGCGCTCTGAGCATGGGTCACGCGCACGATGTCCTGCTCGATGATCGGACCTTCGTCGAGATCCGCGGTCACATAGTGTGACGTGGCACCGATGAGCTTCACGCCGCGTTCGAACGCCTGCTTGTAGGGATTTGCGCCTTTAAAGCTGGGGAGGAACGAGTGGTGGATGTTGATGATCCTACCGGACATCTTCCGGCAGATGTCGTCTGAGAGAACCTGCATGTAGCGCGCCAGAACGATGAGTTCGGCACCACTGTCCTCGACGATCTGCATCTGCTCCGCCTCAGCAGCCGGTTTGTTCTCCTTGGTCACCTTAATGCAATGGAACGGGATGTCGTGGTTCACGACCACGCGCTGGTAATCCATGTGGTTGGAGACGACGCCGACGATATCGATCGGCAGCGCGCCGATTCGCCAGCGATAGAGAAGGTCATTCAGGCAATGGCCGAACCGCGAAACCATCAGGATCACCTTCTTCTTCACGGTCTCGTCGAAGAATTCGGCGTTCGCCTCGTACTTGGCCGCGATTGCCGCGAAGCCGCCACGAAGGTCGTCAAGCGAGCGGCCTTCCTCGGATTGGAAGCTGACACGCATGAAATAGCGGCTAGTATCCCCGTCGTCGAACTGGGCGCTATCGGAAATGTTGCACCCATTTTCCGAGAGGTAGGACGCAATGGCGGCGGTCACGCCGCGGATGGATGGGCAGGCGACGCGCAGTGCGTAGCGAGGCTTGTTGGTCATAGCTTGAATTCCTGTTCTATTTGATCAAGCGGGAAGGGCCTGCTGACGGCGGAAGGCCGTGAGTGTGTTGGACAGGAGGCAAGCGATCGTCATGGGGCCGACCCCTCCCGGAACGGGAGTGATGGCAGCGGCATGACCCGCTTCGGCGTACGCGACGTCGCCGACAATGCGCGGCTTGCCTTCTTCGACGATGCGATTGATTCCTACGTCGATGACCACCGCTCCTGGCTTAATCCAGTCTCCGCGGACCAGCCCCGGCCTGCCGACGGCGACAACGAGGATATCGGCTGCCCGGCACAGGTCCGCGGTGTTTCGCGTCTTGGAATGAGCGACCGTTACGGTGCAGTTGGCGTTCATGAGGAGCTGCGCCATCGGCTTTCCGACGATGTTGGACTTGCCGACCACCACGGCGTTCAAGCCGGCGAGGTCTTCGCCCAGACGATCTTTGAGCAGCATCATGCAGCCAAGTGGTGTGCAAGGAACCAACGCGGACTGGCCCGTGGCGAGCCGTCCGGCGTTCGAAATGTGGAAGCCGTCGACGTCCTTGTCCGGATTGATCGCCTGGATGACCGCATTGGGGTCGAGGTGACGCGGCAATGGCAGTTGGACCAGGATGCCGTGGACTTCCGGGTCGTGGTTGAGGCGGTCGATCAGGGCCATCAGATGGTCCTGAGCGGTCTCGGCAGGAAGTCTGTGTTCGAACGACTTCATACCCGCAGCGATGGTCTGGCGGTGCTTGGACGCAACGTACACCGTGCTTGCCGGGTCGTCTCCCACGAGTACGACGGCGAGGCCGGGGACAGCACCGGTCTGGGCAAGCGATCCGACGTCAGCCCTGATCTTTTCCAGCAGGCCGTTGGCGAAAGCTTTTCCGTCAATCACGTCGGCTCGTTGCAGTCTATCCATTCCCATCTTGTTGGCTCTCCTATGGATCGGAATTGGCCTCTCGCCCTACAGGTATGAAAATGCCGCGCGTAGGTTGGTCCGCGCGGCATCTTCAAGCGTCCGGGCAATGGAGGTTCAGCTCAGTGCCCGTAGACCGGGAACCGACCGGTGAGGCCGGCGACTACAGCCTTGGCACCTTCCACGACGTCGTCAGCCGTTCCGGCGGCCTCCGCCTCGATGAGGTCGGCAATGACCTCGCCCAGCGCCCTGAAGTCTTCTTCCTTCAGACCGCGGGTCGTGGCCGCGGAGGTACCGAGACGCATGCCGACCCACTCGGCCGGGCGCGGGCTGTCACCCGGGATCGGGTTCTTGTTCGAGGTGATGTTGGCGCGGGCCAGCACATCTTCGACCTGCTTCCCATTGAGGCCCTTGCTCGAGAGGTCGAGCAGCACGATGTGCGTATCGGTGCCGCCGGATACGATACGGATACCGCGGTTTGCGAGGGTCTCGGCGAGGGCCTTCGCGTTGGCCTTGACCTGGTGGGCATAGACCTTGAAGTCGTCGCGAAGTGCTTCACCAAGGCAGATCGCCTTGGCAGCGAGAACGTTGCTGTGAAGCGAGCCCTGAACACCGGGGAACACCGCAGCCTGCAGCTTCTTGAACCACTCCTCGTTGTTCGTGAGGATAAGGCCGCCACGCGGACCGCGAAGGGTCTTGGTGGTGGTGCAAGTGACGATGTCGGCATGGGGGAACGGCGAGGGGTGAGCGCCGCCGGCCACCAAGCCCGCGATATGCGCCATGTCCACCATGAAGTACGCGCCGACTTTCTTGGCGATCTTCGACATACGTTCGAAGTCGAGTTCGCGCGGATAAGCCGAGCCGCCCGTGATCAGGAGCTTGGGACGGACTTCTTCTGCGATGCGCTCCATGTCGTCGTAATCGATGACTTCATTCTGCGCGTTCACATTGTAGTTGTGCGCTTTGAACCAGCGGCCTGACAGGTTGCCCTTCATGCCGTGCGAGAGGTGTCCGCCGGCAGCAAGGTCGAGCGAAAGGACCTTTTCGCCAGGCTTCAACAGCAGGAAGAAGACTGCCAGGTTTGCCTGGGTACCGGAGTGCGGCTGAACGTTGGCGTAGCCACAGCCGAAGAGTTCCTTGGCGCGGTCGATCGCGGCCTGTTCGACGATGTCGACGAACGCGCCGCCGCCATGGAAACGGTTCCCCGGATAGCCTTCCAGAGTCTTGTTCGTCATCTCGTGTCCGAGCGCGTCCAGAACTGCGCGGCTGACGATGTTTTCCGACGCAATCAGCTCGATCTGGTTCTGCTGGCGGGCGCGCTCACTTGCGAGTGCATTTGCGACGAGCGGATCGCGCTCTTCGACGTGAGTTTCGAAAAAGGCCTTCGCCACGTTTTCCATTTTCCTCTCCGATATCGGTATTGATTTCGTCGGAGGGGAAGGTAGTTGCCGTCACGATCCAGAAAAAGTTAATAATATTTGCTTATATCATAAGACGTGCTAATCAATCGCCGGCTGATGCGGAGGATGATATGGACATCGGACGTTTGCGCGCGCTCAGGGAGCTCTCGATTAGAAAGACGATGGTGGCCGTTGCTGAAGCTCTCTATGTCTCGCCGTCCGCTGTATCGCAACAGATAGCGCTTCTGGAGGAGGAGGTCGGCATTAAGCTGATCGAACGTCGGGGGCGGGGGGTCGTCATGACTTTGGCGGGCCAAAAGCTCGTGGAGCGAACCGAGAGCATTCTGTCGGAGATCGAGTCCGCGCGAGCAGATATCTCGGAACTGAAGAGCGTGATTTCGGGGGAGCTGAGGGTCGCCGCCTTCCCATCCGTGGCGGCGGCGTTGATTCCGAACGTGGTGCACCAGCTAGCCGAGTTGCATCCGCATCTGACCATCCAGTTCGACGAAATGGAGCCTGCGGAGAGCGTGGCGGCCTTGCGAAGCTGGCAGACCGACGTTGCCATCATCGACGACCTGAATATGCCAACAGGAGCCCTGGACCCCAACATCGAAGCCATCTTTCTGATGGAAGACGTGTTCAACGTCATGGTCTCCCAGGACCATAGGCTGGCTGAAAGACCGACAGTCAAACTCAAGGAATTACGCGACGAGCGCTGGGCTATCGACACCGCGTCCGAGACGTACAACACCATGCTTGCAGACGCGTGTCAGGCGGTTGGTTTCAAACCTAATATCGTCGCGCGCTGTAAGGGGTTCGAGGTGACGATCGCTCTTATCAGGCAAAACTGCGGCATCTCGATGCTGCCGGGGCTACGAGCCAGTCATGACCTCGAGGACGTCTGGGTGTGCAAGGTCGTCCCAGAAATTCGTCGTAAAATCTTCCTGGCATTTCGCAAATCCGAAAAGCGGAGCCCAGCGATGCAGGTGTTTATCGATCAGATCACTCACAAGCAGGGTGCGGGTTAGCTGATCTGCAGCCGAATGGCCATGCCGGTTCGCCGTTCTGGGGCCCGGCTTCTTCTATGCCAAGCGACCGCGCGGGCGGAGCCGCTGCGGGCGCGGAACTTGCGCTGTCTTGACCCCTCCGTACCGGAGCTCAGACTGTCGAACCAACATCTTTGCTAATGTATCAATCAAGGAGAATTAAGTAGATTTGAATGAATGGCATCCCTATCGTCCTGCTGCCGATCGACGGGCGCGACTTTTGGCGACATCCGCCAGCGGCGGGAAAATGCTTCAGAACGGCAAGAGCCGCTGTTGACAGCACCGATGTCAAGTTTTTACCAGTGCCCCCGTCGGTAGGCGTGCAACTCGCGAGAGCGATCCGAAAGGGGAACTGAAATGAAATTGATGAAAGCACTGACGGCAGGGGTTTTCGCCGGACTGGCCTTCGCAGCTACCAATGCGTCCGCATCCGTGCTGGATACGGTAAAGGAACGGGACGTTCTGAACTGCGGTACCGACAACACCGCGCCGGGCTTTGGCTATCTAAACACCACCACGGGTGAGATGGAAGGACTCGACGTCGATTTCTGCAAGGCCGTTGCAGCCGCCGTTCTCGGCGACGCGTCGAAGGTCAAGTTCATCACCGTAACCGACAAGAGCCGCTTCGATGCCGTCCTCACGAACCAGGTGGACGTGGTCTTTGCCCATACGACCATCAAGCCGGCCCGCGAATCCGCCATCTCCATCGACTTTCTGCCGATCAATTTCTATGACGGCAATGGCGTCATGGTGAAGGTCGAGTCGGGCGTACAGCAGTTCAGCGACCTTGAGGGCGCTACCATCTGCACTACGCAGGGTTCCTCCACCGAAATGGTTCTTACGAACGCCTTCAAGGCTCGCGGCTGGACCACGTCCAAGGTGCTGACCTACGAGAACCTCGAGAAGCTGTTCGCCGCACTGAACTCCGGCCGTTGCAACGCCATGAGCACCGACAAGTCCGCGCTCGCCGCCTGGGCTGGCAACTCCCCGAAGCCCGCCGACTATCTGATCCTTCCCGACACTCTCGACAAGTCTCCGTTCGGCGGCTTCGTTGTTGCCAACGACTCCAAGTGGCGGAACGCGCTGCGCTGGGTGCACTACGGTCTCTTCCAGGCTGAAGAATCCGAAATCACCCAGGCGAACCTCGACGAAAAAATGAAGAGCGAAGATCCCTTCGTTCAAAAGTTCCTCGGCGTGGGAGGCGGCTACGGTAAGGATTTCGGCCTCTCTGACGACTTCGTAGCGCAGGCGGTCAAGGCCGTCGGAAACTTCGGTGAGATCTACGACCGGAACCTCGGCCCCAACACCAAGATGTACCTGGAGCGCAAGGGCACCTCGAACGCCCTTTGGACCCAGGGTGGCGCGATCTACTCCCCGCTCTGGAATTGATCCTGAGAATGGGCTGGAGCGACGGTGGTCGCTCTAGCCCGCAACGGCGCTTGGAGTCCGGATATGACCATCAGTGAAACGAACCGGGCACCGCGTGCCGTCGGTCGCGACCAACAGCAGGCGAGGCGGTTCCGTAACCGGTTGCGCCACGACTCCGCACAAGTGGCAATAGTGGCGGTGGCGTTGGCGCTTGTCGCCTTGCTCGCATATGCGGTGAAGGAAGGGCTTGCCCAGAAAGGGATCAAGTTCAGTTTCGCCTTTCTCGCAAATGCGGCCGGCTTCGAAATCAGCGAAGGGAAGACCCTTTCGTTCATCGACGGGTTCCTGCCCTCATTCGAGACTTTCACTTCGGACAGATCGAACGGAGCAGCCTTTATCACGGGCATGTTGAACACCGTGAAGGTCGCGGTCCTCGCCATCATCTTCAGCACGATACTCGGCACGCTGCTCGGGGTCGGCCGTCTTTCGACGAACTGGGTTGTCCGAACCCTATCGTTCTGGATCGTGGAGTTCGTGCGGAACACGCCGCTGCTGATCCAACTCGTGTTCTGGTACTTCGCAGTCGTACTGCAGTTCCCGCCTCTGGCATCTGCCGCTAAGCTTTATGGTGGTCTCATAGTGAGCCAGCAGGGCCTATACCTCCCAGCCCTCTCTTGGGAGGGCGACGGCTCCGCTGTCTCGATCGGTCTTGCTACCGCCACATGGGTTGCGGTTGTCGGAGCGATCCTGGACCCGGTTAAGGGAATGCGTCGCGCCTGTACGGTCGCGATCGTGGCCCTCATCGGCCTATTCTTCGCGACAGGAAGGATCTCGATCGATTACCCGGTCGCAACTAGGTTCCAGGCGAGCGGCGGGACAGGCCTCAGCCCCGAGATGGCCGCGCTTTTGTTGGCCATCGTCGTGAACAGCGCTTCCTACATCGCCGAAATCGTCCGTGGCGCGATCGACGCACTGCCCAAAGGGCAATGGGAGGCCGCCGGTTCGCTCGGTCTCAGCCGCCGCAACACGGTCAATGACATCATCCTTCCGCAGGTGTTCCGCGTCGTCCTTCCGTCGTTCGGAAATCAGTACATCAGCCTCGCAAAGAACACCGCTCTCGGTATCGCGATCGGGTACCCGGACCTCTTCAACGTCTATGGCACCGTAGCCAATCAGACGGGTCACAGCCTCGAGGGCATCGTCATCGTCATGATTTCTTACCTGATGCTGAGCTGGATCATCAGCGCAATCGTCTCGTGGGCCGATAGACGCCTGAATCAAAAGGGAGCGTCCCGATGATTGCTTACGCATTCAAGTGGTCCCGTCACAACCTGTTCGCCAAGCCCTTCGACGCGGTCCTTTCGATCGTAGTGATCCCGGGAACGCTCTGGCTGGTATACTCCGCACTCCATTGGGCGTTCACAGCTGCGCAATGGGATGTCATTCCGCAGAGCATGCGCGTTCTGATGATCGGCATCTTTCCTGCGGACCAGGCTTGGCGGGCCTGGACGGCCGTCGGCATTATCGGCGGCCTCCTCGGCGCGGGTCTGGGATGCGTTTTCGGTTTCCGCAAACACCATGCGCTTTTCCTTGCCTTGGTTCCCGTGGTCCTGTTGATCGTCGGCGGAGGGTGGCAAGTCTCTGCCTTGACCACCCTGGTCATGGCAATCCTCGCGTGCGGTTGGGTGTTGACTTCCTATCTGCCGCTCGCCAGGCATGTCCTCTTGCCAGCCGCGGTCACGGGGTTCATCGCGGTCTTCGCCGTGATGGCACCTCCCGGGGTGGGGCTTTGGGGTGGATTGCTCCTAAGCGTCCTGCTAACGCTGGTGACGGCTGTTCTGTCCCTTCCGATCGGTATTCTCCTCGCATTCGGTCGCCGCAGTCGGTTTTCCAGTGTCCGCCTCATCTGCACGGGCTATATCGAGACCATGCGGTCGCTTCCGCTGATCCTGGTCGTCTACTGGATTTGGATTCTCATGCCCGTGCTGGCCACAGGATGGGGCCTCGCCGATGTCGCCCGCGGCATGATCGGTTTCACCATCTTCTATTCGGCCTATGTGGCTGAATACGTCAGGAGCGGACTTCAGGCGGTACCCAAGGGTCAGACAGAGGCGGCCCGGTCCCTTGGCATGAGCGAGTTCGACATCAACCGCTCGATCGTGCTTCCGCAGGCGCTGCGGGTTGTCGTGCCGCCGCTCGTCGGGAACGTGCTCGACATCTTCAACGCTGCGCCGCTCGTGTTCATTATTGGCCTGACCGATTTTCTCCGGGCTGGCCAGATGATACTCGCGAACCCGCAAAATGGGGACCGCACCTACGAAGTCTATTCATTTCTGCTGCTGAGCTATTTCCTCGTCGGATCGATGATTACGTACGCCGCGCGGAAGCTCGAAGCGCATATGGCCGCTGGCAGTCGCTAAGCAGGTAAACATGGAGTCAGAGCGATGAACACCATCGTTGAAATGAAAAGCATAAACAAATTCTACGGCTCACATCACGTGCTGAAGGATATCGACCTAACGGTGACGCGCGGCGAGGTCATGGTCGTCCTTGGGGCCAGCGGTTCCGGGAAGTCCACGTTGATCCGGTGCGTGAACGGTCTGGAGATGTACCAGAACGGAAGTCTAGTCGTGGATGGTTACCAGATGCCTGTCGAAGAAGATCGTCGGCTCGGCGGTGAAAGCGAGCTGGCGGAGATTAGGAAGGGCGTGGGCATGGTGTTTCAGCAGTTCAACCTGTTCCCCCACAAGACCGTCATCGAGAACATCACGATCGCGCCGATCCGCGTTCGGAAGAAATCCACGGCGGAGGCAGAAGCCGCAGCGATCAAGCTCCTGGAGCGCGTGGGCTTGAAGGATCATGCCCACAAGTACCCCGGACAGCTGTCCGGTGGCCAGCAGCAGCGCGTTGCTATCGCGCGGTCCTTGGCGATGGAGCCTCACCTGATGCTCTTTGACGAGCCGACCAGCGCACTCGACCCGGAAATGGTGGGCGAGGTTCTGGACGTCATGCGCGAACTTGCCGCCGAGGGCATGACGATGATGATTGTTACCCACGAGATGGGTTTCGCTCGCGAAGTCGCAGATCGCGTCGTCTACATCGACCAGGGCTCGATTCTCGAAATCGCCAAGCCGGAAGCGTTCTTCGATAAACCTCAGAACGAGCGTGCTCGCTCGTTCCTGGCTCGCGTGCTGAAACACTGATCCAGGATTTGGGAAATCGACTTCACAGTTCCCGCATGCTGGGATCTCCGTCCAGCGTGCCGGACTAGGTCACAGCGATCGCTTTGCGAGTTGCATGACGTGATGAAATTTAGGAGTTCGCAATGACCTACAAACTTCCGGATACCACTCTCGGCCAGGAGGTCGCCGCCGGGCAGCCCACGCTGTGGGTAAATCCGTCATATCGATTGGGAGCCATCGACAGTTCTGACCTGCCGGTGAGCCCGGCGGACGTTGTCGAAGCCAAACAGAACTGGGAAAGGCTCGCGCCACTCCTGCAGGCATGCTTCGAAGAACTGCGCGAGACAGGAGGCGCGATCCGTTCGAACCTCGTCGAACTCCAAGGTCTCAGAGATGCCATCGGATACGATTCGCTCGACTATGGTCGTCTGTTCATCAAGGCGGATAGCGACCTGCCCGTTGCCGGTTCGATCAAGGCGAGGGGAGGCGTATATGAGGTCTTCCTTTTCGCAGAGAACCTGGCTCGTGAGAACGGGCTGCTCGGAGAGGACGACGATGTCCAAAAGCTCGCCGGCGACGAAGCACGAGCGTTCTTTTCGAAATACACGGTCGCTGTCGGCAGCACGGGTAATCTCGGCTTGAGTGTCGGCATCGCGGCACGGGCCCTTGGCTTCAAGGCAACCGTCCATATGTCGTCCGACGCGAAGCAGTGGAAGGTGGACCGCCTCGTCCGCATGGGTGTCGAGGTCGTCAAGCATGAAGCGGACTACACCACTGCCGTCGAGAACGCCCGCGTCGTGGCCGAGGGTGACCCGACCATTTACTTTGTCGACGACGAGAAGTCCCGCCACTTGTTCCTTGGGTACAGCGTCGCCGCATTCGAGCTGGCCGAGCAGCTGAAGGCGGCGGGCGTTACCGTTGACGAGCAGAACCCGCTGTTTCTTTACCTTCCTTGTGGCATCGGCGGTGCTCCGGGCGGCGTAACCTTTGGCGCGAAGGCCGTATTCGGTGACAACGTGCACCCTTTCTTCGTGGAGCCCGCACAATCGCCATGCGCGCTCGTGCACATGATGTCGGGTTCGGAAGAACTGGTGTCCGTCTATGACGTCGGTCTGACGAACAAGACCGAGGCCGATGGAATGGCAGTCGCGAGGATGTCCGCCTTCGTCGCCACGGTCATGCGGGAGATGTTGGCAGGGGTCTACACTGTCGCCGACGACGATTTGCTTAGAATGCTGCTGGCAGCCCACGAAACCGAGGGATGGCGTTTCGAGCCCTCCGCCACAGCGGCGCTCCTCGGGCCCAAGTTCATCGTACGCCACCCGCACGGGGAGGAATTCACCGCGCAGCACGGCATTCAGGACAAATTGGGTGAAGCTACACATATACTTTGGGCGACGGGTGGCTCTTTCGTGCCCGACGAGCAGTTCCAGAATTTCCTGACCGAGGCCAAGAGTACATGAACCGGTTGCCCACGGAACTTTCCGGTGGCAGAAGCAGCGCATAGGAATCGCGCGCGCTCGCTGCGGAACCCAAGCTGATCATTTGCGACGAAGTGACATCCGCACTCGATCAGCTTGTGGCTGCCGGCATACTGAAACTGCTGGCGAAGATCCCAAAGGAGCGGAAACTAAACCTGCCATCTGATAAAGTAGTTGACGCGAACTGGGTAGATAATGGTCCCGGATGGATGGCGTTGCTCCTTCGGAGCAGAGATGATCTTCTGAACGTTCGTCCAAACTATCAGGCGATTTCCGGCCTAAGAGTTGGTCTAGTCGCACCCTGTTCAGGAGAGGCTGGTGATGTAGACTTTGAGGTCCGAGCCTTTACTGCTGGTGGTTATGAGGATCCAGTCACAGGGAGCGTGAATGCAGGTTTGGCCAAATGGCTCGTATCTGCGAATATCGCCCCGTCTTCATATGTCGCTGCTCAAGGAACAGTCTTGGGTAGGTCGGGGAGCGTACATGTCCAACTCGAGTCCGAAAACATCTGGATCGGTGGCAAAGTCGTTACCTGCATTGACGGGCCGCTGCCGTTGCTCGACACTCACGCGAAACGAGGCTGAAACCGCTTCAACTGTGTACGACCAGAATACCGGCCACGCTGGCATAAGAACCGCCGTCCGGCAAATCTAAGGGCTTACGTCGCCTGCAAGTCAGCAAACGACTTGCAAGTGCGTTCCAGAAGGTGACTGTCGATATGTAGCCAATCTTTGACAGTACCTTGACCGCTTCCATTGCGCTGGTGAACGCGATAGTAGCCCGTCACCCCGTATGTCTATGGTGACGGGCGTCTTTCCTCCACCGGCCATGAAACGGCGCTAACTTTTTTAGACTTTCTGAGGGGCCACCAGGCCCCCAAAGATTTCGATGATGAGACGGACTGGCGCTTTATGATTGTCCGCCTTTTTTTCCAGCCTCAGCAGCGCGCTTCGGGTCGTTCTTGAAGTTGCCGCCCGATTCCTTGCCGCCTTTCGAAGCAATTTCACGCTGCTTGTCGTCGTCCATTGAAGCGAAGCCGCGCTTTGAGGTGCCATCGCTGCCCTTGTTGCTTTGGCGGTCGTCGTCCTGTTTTCTGTCTGGCATTTTCTTTCTCCAAGTTGGTTGAAAAGCGCCCGCGCAGGCGAGTGATAACCAGCCGGAAGCCGTCTGGTTCCCCTCAGTACGCAAAAGATTCCCGCGAATTGTGGAAAATAGTGGGGCCGTCCGCTGAACCCCGTACCCAGGTCTGCGCCGCGTCCCAGACGAGGGAAGGCAAAAGGTAGACCTGAACCTGCATGCAGCGTGGCGCGTGACGCTCGCTCGGAGCCGGGGCGCGCCGGAAGGAAACGGGAACCGAGGTGTCAGCAGCGAGTTCTAATCTTAGTTTGCATCGGTAGTTCTGCAAGTTCACCATCGGCTTTTGCACTGCCCGCCGCGTCGATGTTCCGCTTCTCCTTTTGCTTTCTCGCGGTCCGCAGATACGGCGGATTGTCCGTGCTGTGGCCTCCTACCCTGGCGTAAATCCGCATCAACATCTTGGTTTTCATGATGGTCGCGCTCCTTTGTGCGCGATGAAACCGGAACGGCGAGACGTCAGCAAAGTTCCACAGTGGTGAAGCTGGACATTAACGGCTGGGCGGTCGGACTTAACGCGACCGATCTGCATAGGTCAGTCGTCCCAGAAGTTCTGTTTCAGAAGCGGGTCGCCCTTGGGGTCGAAAAGCTCGTCTGGATCGGGATACAAGTTCTGTTCGACGAGATGGGGATCGCGCTCACGCTGGTCTTGGCTTCCAACAGATAGACGATGTTCAGCTCATTCGAGCATTCGGCGACGGTCGCCCGGCAATTTCACTTGGTCGGCCTAACGAGTGTAATGACCCTCGGCTTGGATGGCGCATCCAGCCATTCGATCCACTTATCTCGGTCTTCGATCGTGTCGAAGAACCGCCAGAGCCGGTACTCCTCTTCGGTGGTCTCCAGCATCTCTCCGATGGATACGAGCTCCAAGGGTAGCGTCACCTCGTTACCGTCGAAGCGAACGAGATACACTCCCTCGGTGGCTGCCATAGGTGCCGTCCGGGTCGTCGAGCGTGAAATATATGCCAGTCAGAGTGTCAAAGATCTTGTCGTTCATAGGATTTGATTGCCGGTCCGAGATGCGAGACCTGAGAACGTGGCGTAAGCGCGCCGGAGGTTGGCAGGCAAGTACAACCCGTCGCCTCACCGCGGCGAGTTTCCCGTGTCTGTATCAGCATTGTTTTCGTTTTTCAAACCAGCCGCGTCCGCCGCATGCCAGACACACCGTGGAACCATCGCGCCCGGTTGCATAGCAGGTGGGACATTCCAGCCAGTCGTCATTGCTCGTTCGCCGCATATAACTACCGTTGCAGCGCATCAATCCATCTTTGCGGCGGCAGGGCTTATCGATCGCGTCCGCATCATACTGGATGTGGCCGCACGTTGCACAAACAGCCACCGGTAGCGGCCTCTTGTTCATTGCCGGCATCTCCGAAGGTGGCTCGCTAACAGCCTCCTCCATCTCTCTTCCAAACGCAAATGCCTCTACGTCCGAGAGCCTGGCGAGGCTATTGCAGATCGGCCGTCGTAAGTGTCGGCATACTCCCGTCTCGCGCTGCTCTGTCAGTCGCTCTACTGAGGGCGCGTTGTCGGGCGCTAACGGGAAAATGGCGCATGGTCTTCAGCGCGGATCCCGTCACTCGAAAGTGACCGCAGGTACGGCAGACAAACTCAACATTGTCGCCGATCCGCGGGTCCATCTCCCGAGCCGGCTCATCGGTGACAGGGCATGTTGCATTGCTCCAGATCATTTGCGTCTCCGAAAAGCTTGACCATGCCAGTCCTGAAGAACGCACGACATGAGAGTAGAACAGCAGAAGCAGCGGGATGGCGCAAGCTGTATCAGGACGCGTCCGAATTGCGCAAAGATCAAAATCCTGCGAGACCTGCCACTGGAGGAACTTTCGATCTCCAGCTGGATTGATCCCTGTGGAAGGAGATCAATCATGGGCATGAACAATCCAAAAGACGGTGCGCCAGGCACTACCGATCAGTCGCCGCGCTGGGAAGGTCCGAAGGAGAACCGCCCCCGCGGTTATCTTCCTGCCAAGGATAATCCCGACGTAGACCGAGACGCTGTGGGAGAAAACAACAGAGATCCCGAGCGCAATCGACCTTCGGACGCTCTAAAAACAAGGGTCACGGCAAATCCCGAAAAGGATGCCGAGGGCCAATTCGCAAAGTCACGCGCTGATCGAAAAAGCGATGGCGTAGCCAGCGCCAAACCTACCGTCGTAACGGGCTCTGAAGATGCCACGGTTCATCGGAACCCACCGGGGTCTACGGAACCGGACGATTGGGACATCAATTTTGACGAAACCGACCTGGATCGTTCGCGTTGAACTGAGCGCTGTCAGCCGCTTTTCCCGGCCCACTTGGGGCTAACCCTGGCAAGTGGTACCTGAACGGTGCGGATATGTTCAGAGAGATCTGCCGAAGTGAAATCCTCACGGTGGGAATGCACGGATTGCTGTGGAACGGCGATGACCAAGAGCAATGGCCCATGCGCATACATCCCCAGTGGTTGCCTTTCCAAGCGAAACAATGACAACAAAAAAGGCCGGGGTCACCCGACCTTCCGTATCACCCGCTGCCAGTACATCCGTGGTCAACGTGTGAAGATAAATCAGCGGATGGTGTTCAGTCCATCCGCTTGGCCGGCGGAATCACCCAGGAACCGCTGAGGATCGACGGATCGCTCTCGTCAGGCCAATAGAGCCGCATCATCAGGTAGAACTTGCCCTTGGGCGCAGGGAGCCAGTTCGACTCCTTGTTCGCGCCGGGCGACTTGTTCTGGATGAGGATGTCGACGGAGCCGTCAGGATTAACTTTAAGGTCCTGGCGCGCACTGATCGAGTAACGGTTGATGGGATTGCAGACGCACAGAAGGCGTCCGTCCAGCTGCAACAACAGCGGAACAGCCCACTCGCGCTCGTCTTCACGACGATCCGTTTTGCTGCCCGCCCATGTTATTTTATCTCCAAGAAGCTGGCGTTCTCCCGCAGGTGGATGACCGTCGGACCGTCCGCGGCGAAGGCAGCCTTCACCCCAGCCTCAAGCTCCTCGAAGCTGTTCGGCTCGGCGGTTCGGCAGCCATAGGCTTCGGCGAGCTTGACGAAATCCGGGTTGTGCTGGTTGACGCCGATGGTCGGGATGTCGCGGACAATCATGCCGTCGCGGATCTGGGCGAGGCTGTCATTGTTCCAGAGGATGATGGCGAGCGGCAGCTTGTTTTCCACCGCGGTGCCGAGTTCTTGGAGGGTGAACTGGAAGCCGCCGTCGCCGACGATGACGGCGACCGGCGTCTCGGGGCTGGCGATCTTGCCGCCGATCGCTGCCGGCAGAGCATAGCCGAGCGTGCCGAAGCCGGCCGGGAAATGCCAGGTGCGGGGCAGGGCGCTGCGATAGAAGGCGTAACCAGAATAGGCGAGCTGCGTCATGTCGGTATAGACGACACCGTCGTCGGGGATAGCGTTGCGAAGGCTATCGAGCACGCGGACATGCTTCTTCTCGAGCGGCGTCAGCGCCTCGCGCTCGGCGGCGCGCAGTGCGGCAATGGCATTGGACTCCTTGAAGCCTGTGGCCCGGGAGACCGTGTCCGTGATCGCCGCCACCGCCAATTTCGCATCGGCTTCCATGGCGACGTCGACATCGTAGTCGCGCACCAACGTCGCCGGATCGATGTCGATGCGGATGAGCTTGCCATTCATCGGCAGCGGGCCATCCAGCCAGATGTCCGGTTCGGCAAGCTCGGTGCCGACGAGCAGTACCGCATCGGCATCGCGAACAAAGGCCTGGGTGGCGCCGCGGTCGATCGTCACCTCCAGCGCCAGCGGATGGTCGTCAGCCAGGATGCCCTTGGCTGCGATGGTCGGCACGACGGCCGCGCCGATCTTCTCCGCCAGCGCCCGGACCTCGCCTGCGGCGGAGACCGCGCCGCCACCGGCGAGGATCATCGGCCGCTTTGCCGCGTTGAGGATGGCAGCTGCCGCCTCGACCTGCGCCGCATCGGGCTCGCGGCGTCGGGCGGTGCTGCGCCGGTTTGCCGGCTTGTCGTCGGGCTCCTTGAAGACGTCGAGCGGGATGGAGAGATGCACCGGCCGCGGCCGGCCGCTTTCGAAGAGCGCGAAGGCGCGGGCGATGTATTCGCGCACCTGATCAGGGTTGGCCGCGGTCTCGGAAAAGGCGGTGAGCGGCCGCGTCACGGCCGACTGGTCGGTGATCTCGTGCAGCGTGCCGCGGCCCATGCCGAGATCCTTGTTGGCGGCGACGGAGGTGATCACCAGCATCGGCACGCTGTCGGAATAGGCCTGGCCGATCGGCGTCGCGGCGTTGGTGACGCCGGGTCCGGATATCAGGACGCAGACGCCCGGCTTGCCCGACATGCGGGCATAACCGTCGGCCATGAAGCCGGCGCCCTGTTCATGGCGCACGCCGATATGGCGGATGCCGGCGGCGTCCATGCCGCGATAGGCTTCGAGCGTGTGCACGCCCGGCATGCCGAAGACAGTGTCGACCCCATAGGCCTTCAGGATTTGCATCAGGCGGCTGCCGCAGGAAATTGTCTCGTTCATGATGAGTGATCCGTTCGGATAATCTTTGTTTCAGGGTTTGGCTGCGTCTTCGAGGCCCATCCAGATCGAGCCGTATTCATCGGCCACCACCATCAGGCTGGCGCCGAGTTCCTGGGCGGCGGCGCGCTCGGTGCGCGACCAGGCGGGCATGATCCAGGGTTTTCCGGCTTTGCGGGCGGCCGCCGCGATCGTCTTCAGATCAGCCTTGTCCGCATCGGTGTTGCGATACGCACCGCGGCCGGAATCGAGCGACAGGTCGCTCGGGCCGATAAACAGCCCGTCGACGGTCGGAAGCGCGAGGATGGCCTCGACATCCTTTAGGGCCGCTGCCGACTCGATCATCGGATAGCAGCGCGTCTTGGCGTTCTCGTTTTCGTAGTAGTCCGGTTTAACGCCGCCGTAGCGGGCAGGGCGGGTGCCGGAGAAGCTGCGCGTGCCGAGCGTCGGATACTTGGCGGAGGCGGTCACGCGGCGCGCATGCTCGACATCGCCGATATGGGGGATGATGACGCTGTCGGCGCCCATGTCGAGCGCCTGCTGGATCGGGATCGCCTTCGGCCCCAGCACCTTGGCGTGCATCGTCATGCCGAGCGCCTTGCCGAGCGCGATGATGCGGTCCGTCGCTTCGAGGTCGAACAGGCCATGCTCGATGTCGAGCACGACGTGTCGATAGCCGATGTCATGGGCGATCTCGATCATCGCCTGGTGCGGGGTCGAGAGCCAGATGGCGAGGTTTTGGAGCGTGTCAGCCATGGGCGGCGCGATCCTTCTGCTGCCGCTCGGCGATCATGCCAGCGATGTCCACCAGATCCTGCAATTTGGCGCCGGCGCGGATGCGCGCCACCCAGCTTCCCTCGTCCTCCTGGTCGGCCAGCGCAACATCGGCGATGCCCGCCACCTGGTCCGGCGGCAGCACGAGGATGCCGCAGTCGTCGGCAAGGATCGCGTCGCCCGGATTGACGGTGACGCCGCCGCAGGAGACGGGAATGTTGTAGCCGCCGCCGAGATTGAGCAGCTTGGTGGTGATCGGCGAAACGCCGCGCGCCCAGGTCGGCACGCCGGCCTCATGGATTGCGGCCGGATCGGTGATCATGCCGTCAATGATCACGCCGGCAAGCCCGCGTTCCTTGGCGACGGCCGCCATGAAGCCGCCCCAGGCGGCGTGGCGCTCGTCGCCGGCCCGGTCGATCACCAGGATGTCGCCGGGCCGCACCCGGTCCATCGCGTGGTAGAGTAGGGTGGAATCGGGGCCGGGGATCGAGACGGTCTGCGCGGTGCCCGCCACCCGCACGCCGTCGATCAGCGGACGCAGGTCATTGCGCATGAAGCGGTCGTGCAGGTAGTGGCCGACGGTGGCCGCCTCGACGCGGGCAAAGCGGGCGAGCAGGCCGGCGTCGAGCTGCGGCGCTGGGTCGGCGATCCGGTAGGATTTGATCGACATGATGAAATGGCTTCCTATTGCGTGAGAATTCTGATGGCGGAGGGGGCGCAGGCGAGGACGCCCGGCTCTCCCGGTTGCGGGATCGAGCGGTCACGGCTGTTGCGCACACGGGCCTGCAGGCGGTTGTCGTCGGCAAGCGACAGGCCGTAGACGGTGTCGGTGCCGATATAGACCGCCTCGCTGAGCGTGCCGGCAAAGCGGATCGGCGGCCCGGCATCGCCGTCGACGAAATGCAACGCCTCCGGCCGGATGGCGAGCGTGCACCGATCGCCGGGCTGCAGGGCGAGATCGGATTGCAGATCGAACCGGCTGCCGGCCGCATCGAGTGTCAGCCGGTCGCCGCTGCGGCCGGAGACGCAGGCCTCGACCAGGTTCATGTCGCCGATGAACCCGGCGGTAAAGCGGTTGGCCGGCTGTTCGTAGATCTCGACCGGACCGCCGACCTGCTGGATGACGCCGTTGCTCATCACCGCGATGCGGTCCGACATGGTCAGCGCCTCTTCCTGGTCGTGGGTGACGAAGATGAAGGTTATGCCGAGGCGGCGCTGCATCTCCTTCACCTCCATCTGCATCTCGCGACGGAGTTTCAGGTCGAGCGCCCCGAAGGGCTCGTCGAGGAGCAGCACGGACGGCCGATTGACCAGCGCACGCGCCAGCGCCACGCGCTGCTGCTGGCCGCCCGATAGTGCCGACGGCTTGCGGTCGATGGCATGGGCCATGTGCACGCTTTCGAGCGCGGCCTTGACCCGCTGCCGGATCTCCTCCTTCGCAACCCCTTTCACCGAAAGGCCGAAGCCAACGTTCTCGCCGACATTCAGATGCGGGAAGAGCGCATAGCTCTGGAACACGGTGTTGACGTTACGCTGGTGCGCCGGCACGCCGGTCACCTCCTTGCCGTCGAGCAAAAGCCGGCCGGAGGTCGGCTCCTCGAAGCCGGCAATCATCCGCAGCGTCGTCGTCTTGCCGCAGCCAGAGGGGCCAAGGAAAGTGAAAAACTCGCCCGCCCGAATCTTGAGGTTCATCCGATCGACGGCATAGGTCGTCTGGTCGTCGCTGTTGCCGAAGGCCTTGCGGATATCGATCAGTTCGATGGCGACACGGCTTGCACCGGCCGGCTCTGGGGTGTCAGGCGGCATATCACTGGGACTCGATGAGAAAGGGGGAGAGCGGCCGGATGTCGGGATCCGGCCGCCGGTGATGCGGCTCGCCGTTACTGGGCGGTCTTCACCTTGGTCCAGCCGTCCTGGTAGAGCTTCGTGGCGTCACCCACGTCGAGGATGAAGTCGGCCTTCATCAGCGTTTCCTCCGGCGGATAGATGGCCGCGTTTTCGACCACGTCCTTCGGCAGCAGCTCCTTGGCCTTGTCGATCACGGTGGCCGATTTCGACAGGTTGGCGGCTTTGGCGGCGACGTCCGGGCGCATGACGTAGTCGATGAACTTGTAGGCTTCCTCGACGTTCTTCGCCGATTTTGGAATGGCGAAGCCGTCGATCCACATCGAGCCGCCTTCCTCCGGAATGACGTATTTGACCTTCGGATTGGTCGCCATCACCTGGGCGATGGAGCCATTCCAGCCCTGCACCAGGCAGGCCTCGCCGGAGGCGACGAGATCCCCGAAATTGGTGCTGTTGTAGCCGCCGAGCACCCTTTTCTGCTCGATCAGCGACTGGGTAGCCTTCTCGATTTCTTCCGGCCTGGTGGTTCCCGCATCGTAGCCGTTGACTTGGAGACCGGCGATATAGGCGGCCAGCATGTTGTCGAGCATGTAGATCCGGCCTTCGTACTGCGGATCCCACAGCACCTTCCAACTCGTCGGCGGCGTCTTTACGCAATCCTCGTTGTAGGCGAGGCCGGTCGTGCCCCAGATATAGGGAACGGACCATTTCTGGCCGGGGTCAAAGGAGACGTTCTTGAAGGGGGCGCCGAGATTGCCGATGTTCGGGATCCTGGCGTGGTCCAGCTCCTGCAACAGGCCCTGCTTGGCGAGGACCTGCACGGTGTACTGGCTCGGCTCGATGAGATCATAGCCGCTGGCGCCAGCCGAAAGCTTGGCCATCATCGTTTCGTTGGAATCGTAGGTGTCGAAGGTCACGGTGATGCCGGTTTCCTTCGCGAAGTCGTCGACGATCTCCTGCGGCACTTCGCCGGACCAGGCATAGATGTTGAGCTCGGCGGCCGATGCGCCCGAAGCAAAGGCGATCAGGCTGCCCGATGCAAGCAAGGTTTTCCATTTTTTCATTGTTGGCATTCCCCTTTTTCTTGGTTGCTCTAAGATTATTTGCGGATTGTCTTGAGGTAGCGGCCCATGACGACCAGGATCACCAGCACGTTGACAGCGATCAGCATCGCGCCGAGCGCGTTGATCTTCGGCGTCAGGCCGGTTTTCAGCATCGCGTAGATCTGGATCGGCAGCGGCGTGGAGCCGACGCCGGAGACGAAAGTCGAGACGACGAAATTGTCGAAGGAAATCACCGCGCAGAGCAGGAAGGCCGAGAGGATGGCCGGCAGCAACAGCGGCAACGTCACACGCACAAAAATCTGCCTGCCGTTGGCGCCGAGGTCGGCCGCCGCCTCGTCGAGGCGGGGGTCGAGCCCGGACGCCGCGGCGCGCACGATCAGGAAGCTGAATGGGACCGACACGAGCACGTGGCCGGCGATCAGCGTGCCGTAGCCGAGCGAAACGCCGGTCCAGACCGTGGCGACGAGCAGGCCGACGGCAAGCACGATCTCCGGCAGGACGAGCGGCGCGATCACCAGCGTCGAGAACAGGTTCTGGCCGGCAAACGGGCGCTTGACCACGGCGAGCGCCGCGCTGGTACCGATCGCCGTTGCAAGCACCGCCGATGCGGTGGCGACGATGACGCTGACCTTTAAGCCGGCCCTGAGGCCGCGATCACCAAGCGCTTCGGCGAACCAGGCGAGCGAAAAGCCTTCCCACATCACCGTCGAGCGGCCGGCGTTGAAGGCGTAGATCACCAGCACCAGCAAGGGTGCGAAGAGGAAGAGATACCCGAGGAGTGTCGCGGCGGGGACGTACAGAGCAAGGACCTTCCTCATACCCGCGCCTCCTCGACCGAGCGCAGCACGCGCATGTAGCAGACGATGATCACCGATGAGATCGCCAGCAGCACCACGGAGACGGCGGCCCCCAACGGGATGTTGCGGAAATCGAGGAAGAGCTGGACGATCAGGTTGCCGAGAATAATGCTCTTGCCGCCGCCAAGCAGGACGGGAATGGCGTAGACGCCCATGGCCGGCACGAAGACGAACAGGATCGCCGCCATGACACCCGGCAGCGACAGCGGGAAGGTGACCCGCCAGAAGGATTGCAGCGGGTTGGCGCCGAGATCGTCGGCCGCCTCGAGCAGCCGCCTGTCGAGCCCGCTGAGCGCGGCATAGATCGGCAGCACTGTGGTCGGCAGGAAGGCATAGAGCATGCCGACGAGCACGGCCGGATAGGTGCCGATCATGCGGATGGGCTGCTCGATCATGCCGAGGCCGACGAGCGCGCTGTTGATCGTGCCGTTGCGGCCAAGCAGCACCATCCAGGCCGACATGCGCACGATGAAGTCGATCCAGAATGGAATGAGCAGCAGCGCCAGCAGCAGGCCGGCATAGCGCCCGGCGCGCAGCGCGATGAAATAGGCGATCGGATAGCCAACCAGCAGGCAGATCACGGTCGAGACCACCGCCAGCTGCAGCGAGTTCAGAAAGATCGGCAGGTAGATCGCCTGGAAGAGCTCACGGTAGCTCTTCAGCGTGAAGCCGAATTTCGCGCCGCCATAGGTGTCTTGCTCGGCGAAGGAAAAGGCGATGACGATCAGGATCGGGATGGCTAGCAGGAGGATCGCACTGAGGAGGGACGGGGCGAGAAGCGCCAGCGTCACGAGGTTGCCTCGGCGCGCGGCGGTCATTTCCGCGTCTCCATGCGGGTTTCGCGGGACGGTGGCTCGATCGGCCGTCTGAGGTTCGTCGCGCTGACGGAGAGATGCGCGCGCATCGCCGCTTCAGCCTTGTCGGGGTCACGGCTTGCGAGCGCCTGGTGAATCACGACCATGTCGTTGAGGTCTTCAAAAAGCAGCGCGACCGGAATGCGCGACACGTAGAGGCTGCGAACTGATAGCGCGTAGAGACGCGTCAGCGCCTGCACGAGGTAGGTGTTACCGGAGGCCTCCGCGATCAGCTTGTGCATTTCCTCGTCGATGCCGAGGTGCCATTCGATGTCCATGCGGCGGGCCTCGACGCCGGTGCGCGCCTCCTCGATCAGCGTGGCCAGGCGATCGAGCTGGGCATCGCTGATGCGGGTGGCGGCCAGCCGGGCCGCCCAGACCTCGGCCTGGAGGCGGAATTCCTGGAGCTGGAAGAAGTCGGTGGCGGAGGTCGAGGAGACGAAATAGCCGCGTTGCGGAACCGCCAGCAGCAGATCCTCCTGCGCCAGCCTCTGCAACGCTTCGCGCAGCGGGGTGCGGCCGACGGCGAGCCGCTCCATGCATTCCTTCTCGTCGATCGGCGATCCCGGCAGCAGCTCCGCCTTGATGATGGCGTTGCGCAGCCCTTGGTAAGCCACGTCGCTCAAGCGCATTTTCTTGTTTGAAGGAGCCTGCAACACCGATCACCTCAAAAATATATTTTCAGGATATCATCAGCATATTCCATGTCAACGCCTAACGGTCGTACGTCTACTGCCCGCGACCCCTTGCTCGGGCAGGGCGTACATTCTTTCCCAAAAGGTTGAGGATCACTGCCGACGAGACGACCAGAACGCGCACGTTTGCATCCGTAAAAGCGACGAGAACAACCGCGCTCCGGTTAGCCATGCCTGCTGGCAGCCATTTGTTCCGGCGAGCGGAACCGGAAATCTCCACCAGTTGGGTTTTGGAACACGCGCAGGTCGAACTCCGGCAGGATTGCGAACAGGTGATCAAAGATGTCTGACTGGATGCCCTCGTAAACGGCCCAGACTGTTGTGTTGGCGAAGCAGTAGATTTCCAGCGGCAGGCCGTTGGGCTGCGGCTGGAGTTGCCGCACCATGATCGTCATGTCTTGATGGACGCCCGGATGATTGCGCAGGTAGTTCTGCACATATGCGCGGAATGTACCGATCTTGGTGGCGCGGCGCGTGTTGGCGGGAATTCGAGCGCGTTCTCCGAGCTTGCCGTTTAGCGCAATGCTGGAGGCCCCGCCTTCGGTGACGGCGCGCCCAGCTATAGGCTCAACGAATGATCGCCGTGCCTCTTGGCATTCTGGCGGGCGCGCCAGCCTAGCGTGGTCCACTCCCCTGCCCGTGAAGCAGCCACGCGATGCTAACCTGAAGGATGCGTGCCAGCATGTCGAGGCGGTTGGCGCGTGGCGCTGCCCGATCGTTCTCCCAATTCGACCAGGTTTCGGTGGTCACCCCGGTCACGACTGAAATCTCGTCAATCGAAAGACCGACGGCGTCACGGGCAAGCGAGATCCGTCCCCCAATGGTGTCGTATGCTGCGTCGAAAGTGGTCCGCGGCGCTAGGGTGTCATTGTACATGTCAGAGCTCCTTCGTGTTGATGGCCCCGCGGGCGCAGCCGCGAGGCGCGATCGCCGATCAAATCGTCGGGGTCAGCCGTCTTCCTCACCGAGCCAGGCCTTGATCTGGTCCGGGTGATCCTCGACGTACTTGTCGACGGCCTTTTCGTAGGAAGTCTCCTGAGCATTGAACATTGCCGCCTCGAGGTCGCCGATCGGCAGCTTCATGCGCGACAGGAAGGCTGCGACCTCCGGGTTGTCCTTCTCGAAATCCTTGCGGGCGAGCACGTCGACATGCTCCGCCTTGCCGAGGGCGCCCTTCGGATCGTCGAGGTAGCGCAACTCATACTTGCCGAACATCCAGTGCGGGCTCCAGGAGGTGGCGACGAACCACTCCTCCTTGCGGATCGCCCGGTCGACCGTCGTCAGCATGCCAGCTTCGCTGGAGATCTGCAGCTTGTAGTCGCCGAGTTCGTAATCCTTGACGGCCTGCTCGGAAAGGCGCGTGAGGCCGGCGCCGGGATCGATGCCTTCGATTTGACCGTTCAGCTTCTCCTTCACCTCATCCTTGTTGAGATCCTCGATCGAGGCGATGGCGTCCTCGGGCACGTATTTCGGAACCACCCAGCCGAGCTTCGCGCCGTCGTAGACGGTGCCGAGCGTCGTCACCTTGTCCTTCACCTTGGCGAAATAATCGGCGTGTGTTTCCGGAAGCCAGGCCATCATCATGGCGTCGAGGTCGCCGCGGCCGACGCCTTGATAGAGCGGCGCCACGTCGGTCTGGATCAGTTCGACCTCCTGGCCGAGTTCGTGCTTGATGAGCTTTGCGGCAAGCTTGGTCACGAACTCGGCGTCGGACCAGGCGGACCAGCCGATCTTGACCGGCGCCTTGTCCTGCGCGAGTGCCGTGCCGACCGCACCGGTGAAAATACCGGCCGCGAGGCTCATTGTAACGAGTGTCCTGAACATGTTTGCTCCTTTTTTGAAGGTTCGCATTCGGCGGCGCGCACGCCGCCATCTTCGAGCGCAAGTAGCGCTGCTCATGCCGTGACGGCTGAGCCAGCAGGCTGTTGCGCTCGACGACGGAAGAGGGTGCACCAGAGGCCGGCGCGCTCCTTTCCGAGGCTCTGGGTGATCCGGTCGAGGATCACCGCAAGGATGACGACGGCGATGCCGCCCTCGAAGCCGGTGCCGACATCGAGCCGCTGGATGCCGGTGAGCACCGTATTGCCGATGCCGCCGGCGCCGATCATCGAGGCAATGACCACCATCGAAAGCGACAGCATGATCGTCTGGTTGATGCCGGCCATGATCGACGGCATGGCGTTGGGGAGCTGCACCTTGAAGAGCAGTTGCCAGGCGGTGCAGCCGAACGCATTGCCGGCCTCGATGAACTCGACATGCACCTGACGGATACCGAGGTTGGTGAGGCGGACGACGGGCGGCATGGAGAAAATGACCGTCGCGATGCTACCCGGCACGGCGCCGAGGCCGAAGAACATCGCCGCCGGGATAAGGTAGACGAAGGCGGGCATGGTCTGCATGAGATCGAGAACAGGCCGCACGGCGGTGGCGACCCGGTTGCTGCGCGCCATGGCCACGCCAAGCGGCAGACCGATGATCATAGCGATCAGCGTCGAGGCGAGCACGAGCGATAGCGTCTCCATCATGGCCGACCATAGTCCCATGTGGCCGACCAGCCAGAGCGACAGGCCGGTAAATACGGCGAATTTGAAGCCAACCCGCCAGAGCGACAGCAGGACAAAAATCGCAAGCCCAAGGGTCATAGGCGCGGCCAGGAGCAAATTCTGGATGCCGCTTGTCACAGTGCCGATCGCTGCGGCAATGATGTCCAGCAGCGGCGCGAAATTATCGAGGATGTAGTTGACGGCGCTGTCAACGCCGTCACCGATGTCAAAGGTCATGGAAATGTCTCCGGGCTGGATCAGGCGGTGCGATCGAGCGTTTCGAGAAGCGCGGATTTGCTGATGGAGCCGAGATAACGGTTGGCCTCGTCGACGACCGGCACCGGAAAGGCGCAGGCGGCAACCTTGCCGAGAACGTTCGAGAGGCATTCCGACGCCGGGATCGGCTCGATATCCTGCAGGAAGGCGCGCCGACAGGGTTCGCTGCCGCCATCGCGCGCGGTTTCGATCAGTGAATTGCGGCTGACCATGCCGCGATAGGTCTTGTCGCGACCGAGGATGATCGCGATGTCCCGGTCGAAGTGCTCCATGCGCTCGAGTGCTGCGGCGCCGGACACGCCCTGGCGTTCGATGATCGTCACCTGCGTCTGGCGTGCCACGTCGCCCGCGCGGAAGACCTGCGAGACGTCGACGTTGCGGAAGAAGGAGCGCACGTAGTCGTTGGCGGGCTGCAGCACGATCTCGTCGGGCGTACCGACCTGAACAACCTCGCCATTTTGCATAATGGCGATGCGGTCGCCGATCCGCATCGCTCCGTCAATGTCGTGGCTGACGAAGACGATCGTGCGGCTGTGCTCGGCCTGGAGGCGCATCAGTTCGTCCTGCATCTCCGCGCGGATAAGAGGGTCGAGCGCGGAAAATGCCTCGTCCATCAGCAGCACTGTCGGGTCTGTGGCAAGCGCACGGGCGAGGCCGACACGCTGTTTCATGCCGCCGGAAAGCTGGTCCGTCCGGCTGTCGTCATAGCCGTCGAGACCGACGGCCTTCAGGGCCGCGCGGGCACGTTGCCGGCGTTCGCTTTCGCTCGTTCCGGCGACCTCGAGACCGAAGGCGGCATTGTCGAGAACGGTGCGGTTGGGCAGGAGCGCGAAGGACTGGAAGACCATGCTGATGTCGCGGCGGCGCAACGCGATCAACTCGCTCTTCGGCATCTGCGCCACGTCGCGGCCGTCGATCTCGATCGCGCCGGAGGTTGGCTCGATCAGCCGGTTGATGAGGCGCAGAAGGGTGGACTTGCCCGAGCCCGACAGCCCCATGATGACAAAGATCTCCCCGGAGCGAATATCGAAGCTCGCATTGTTGACGCCGATCGTGCAGCCGGTCGCGGCGTGGATCTGTGCTTTGGTCTTGCCAGAATTTAGAAGGTCGAGGGCTTTTTCCGGCCGCTCTCCGAATACTTTGAAAATGTTCCTGATACTGATTTTGACCGGTAGGTCGCTCTCAGTTGCAAAGGTCATGCTGTGCTGGCCCCGCTCACAGAAGGGCGCTCTCCTTTAGTTCCGAGCTGAATATCAGCGGCCGAACACGCCACCTGATGGTGTGTCGCAATTGAATTGCGAGGCGCAATTTGGACATTATGTGGCATGTTTTTGCTTATGCATCAAGACATCGTGGTAAATCCATGCCATTTGGCCGTTTTGTGGAATAGTTTTCCATGCGGTGACGCGGGACGAATTTGCTACTCTGGCAAGGGCCTGTTGAAGACGGCCGACGGACCTGATGTGCCAGGACCGCCTAGCCAATCAGCTGCCTCTTTAGCCCGTCCATCGGGACCTCACAAAGGGAGACCTATGGGGAGGCAGCGCTCGGGTGCCAGGCGGAGAAACTCGATGAGACTTGCGCAACCAGCCACGTTCTGGATTGCGGTCTCTGCAGTCGCTTTGGTTGCGCTGGTGCTGTTGCACCAAATCCCGTTGCCGTTCGTCGTCGGCGCATTGCTCGCCTATCTGCTCGTTCCGGCGGTCGACAGATTGGATGCACCGTCGAAGGATGCCGGGGCCTGGCGGAGCAGGGGTTTGCGATACGCCAGATCGGAGACTGCGCAGCGCCGCGGCAGGCGCCGTACGCCTTCTTCGAAGACCGGTCGAGTTCGAGGCCGGCATTGTCTCCAGACGGAGATATGCCGGCCCGGGCCGATGTCGACAATGGCGGTGTCGCTGCCGCTCTAGGAAAGATGATGTCAAATCACTAGGATCGTGAACAGGCCGACCTGGCCGGCAGGGGAGAGGAGCCGCTATTTCGTGAAATTCCGCCGTGCGCTCGCCCTCGCGATCCTGCCGATCGTCGCCGTGCTCGTCATCCTGAAAGTCGGCACGCTTTTGACGCGCAGCTATATGGAAGAGGCTTCCCTTCAGGCCGGCTCAGCGCTGCGACTCGCGGTCGCGGCGCTCGGTGGCCACCTCAGCCGCTACGAGCCGCTGCCGGCGCTGATCGCAGATCACGACGACATCGAAGCACTGCTCCAGTCGCCGGCCGATCCGGCGCTGCGGCGGGTGGCAAACGAATACCTCAAGGGCATCAACGCGCTGCTGAAGTCCTCGGACATCTACGTGATGACGCCTGACGCGAATACCATCGCGGCCAGCAACTATGATGTGCCCGGTACCTTCGTGGGCCAGAATTTCGACTACCGTCCCTACTTCCAGGACGCGGTGACCGGTCGGCAGGCGCGCTTCTACGCACTCGGCACGACGTCGCTCAAGCGCGGCTACTACTTCTCGTCCCCGGTCGAGGTCGGCGGCAGGATCCTCGGTGTGATCGTCTTTAAGGTGGACATCGATTCCATCGAAGCGTCCTGGAAAAGCGGGGAATACAAGATCTTCGTCGCGGATCCGGAAGGCATCATCTTCATGACCGGAAGTCCGCAATGGCTTTACGCCGGCATCCTGCCGCTGGACGCGCCACGACTAACGCGCACCCAGGCGTCGCGACGCTATGCCGAGGCGATATTGAAGCCGCTGCCCGCCACCGAGAGTGTCGACTACGGCCAGCAACTGATGCGCATTGCGGAAGACGGCACTCAGCGGGAATATTTGCGCCTCTCGCACTACATGCCGGAAGCCGACTGGACGGTGAACGTCCTTCTCGACACCGCCTCGGTGCGCACCCAGGCGCGCACCACGCTGGTTGCCATCCTGCTTTTCATCTGCCTTGCCGGCCTCGGCGTCGCCGTGCTGAGGCAGCGTCGCGTGCGCGTGGAGGAGCGCCTGCGCCTGCAGGAGGAAACACGCGACGAACTGGAGCGCCGGGTCGACGAACGGACTGCCGATCTCGCCCGTGTCAACCAGCAGATCGAGCTCGAGATCGCCGAGCACCGGCTCACCGAGCAGGAGCTGCGCAAGACCCAGGGCGATCTCATCCAGGCAGGCAAGCTTGCCGGCCTCGGGCAGATGTCGGCAGCCTTGTCGCATGAGCTCAATCAGCCGCTGGCCGCCGCAAAGACCTATGCCGACAGCGCAGTGCTGCTGATCGAGCGGGGGCGCGTGCCGGAGGCGCAGGACAATGTCCGCCGCATCTCGGGGCTTGTCGATCGCATGGCCTCGATAAGCCGCCACTTGCGCAATTTCGCCCGCAAGCCGAATGAAAAGCTCGGACCGGTACCCCTCCGCGAAGTGATTGCCGACACGCTGGAGATCGTCGCGCCGCGGCTGAAGGCGGCAGACGCCAGGCTCGCGGTGCGCCTCGACGAGGAGGCGCTTGCAGTGGTGGCCGGCCCGGTCCGCCTTCAGCAGGTCCTCGTCAACATCATCAGCAATGCCGCCGATGCGGTTGAGGGCCGCGAGGATCGGGAGATCGTGCTGTCGGCCTACCGGATCGACGGCCGCGTCCAGATAAAGGTCCAGGACCGCGGACCCGGCGTGCCGGCGGCGATCGCCGAGCGGATCTTCGATCCGTTCTTCACGACCAAGGGCGTGGGCAAGGGGCTCGGTCTTGGCCTGTCGATCGCCTACAATATCGTCAAGGACTTCGGAGGAGACCTCTCCGTGGAGACGCAGGCGGGCGGAGGGGCGCTCTTCCGCGTGATTCTGGATGCCGCCGCTCCGGCGCGGGAGGCCGCGGAATGACAGTGTCGCGGATCCTCCTGGTCGACGACGAAGAGGAAATGCGGCGCTCGCTCGCTCAGGCGCTCGGGCTGTTCGGCCTCGAAGTGGATACGTTCGGCAGCGCCGAGCCGGTGCTGGAACTTGTCGGCTACGCCTTCAATGGGGTCGTGGTCAGCGATATCCGCATGGCCGGCATGGATGGCATGACTCTGCTGCAGCGGATCCGCGAGATCGATCCGGAGGTCCCGGTCATCCTCGTCACCGGCCATGCGGACGTGCAGCTCGCCGTCAGCGCGATGCGGGCGGGCGTCTATGACTTCCTCGAAAAGCCGTTCACCGCCCAGCACCTTGCCGGCATCGTCCGCCGCGCCATGGATCGCAGGAGTTTGGTTCTGGAGAATCGCCGGCTGCGCGCCGTTGCCGGCAAGCGCGACGACATCGAGGCGCGGCTGCCGGGACGAACGCAGGCCATGGTGGACCTGCGCTATCGCCTGCGGGCGATCGGCGCGACGGATGCGGATACGCTGATCATTGGCGAAACCGGCGCCGGCAAGGAGGTCGTGGCCCGGGCCCTGCACGATATCAGCGCCCGGGCGGATCGCCCCTTCATCGCCATCAATTGTGCGGCGCTGCCGGAAAATCTCATCGAAAGCGAGCTCTTCGGCCATGAGGCCGGCGCCTTCCCGGGTGCGCTCCGTCCGCGCTACGGCAAGTTCGAACATGGCCGCGGCGGCACCATCCTGCTCGATGAAATCGGCTCGATGCCCTTCGATTTGCAGGCAAAGTTCCTGCGAGTCCTGCAGGAGCGCGTCATCACCCGACTGGGCTCGAATGAGCCCGTGCCGCTCGATGTGCGTTTCATCGCCACCAGCAAGGTCGATCTGGAGGCGGAGGTGGCGGCCGGACGCTTCCGCGCCGATCTCCTCTACCGGCTGAACGTCGCGACCCTGCATGTGCCGTCGCTGGCACAACGCCAAGACGACATCCCCTTGCTCTTTCTTCAGCTCGTGCGCGAGGCCGCGGCGCGTTACATGCGCAACGACGTGGAGGTTCAGCCGGAGCTGATGATCGAGATCGCCGGCCGAAGCTGGCCCGGCAACGTGCGCGAATTGCGCAACGCCGCCGATCGGCTGGTGCTCGGACTGGACGTGGCCCCCGAGGAGGCGCCGGCTACAACCGTAGAGCCACGGCTATCGGCGAAGGTGGCCGCGTACGAGCGCGGCGTTATTGCCAGCGCACTGGCCGCGCATGGCGGCAGGATCAAGCCCGTTTACGAGCAGCTCGGCATCTCGCGAAAGACGCTATACGAGAAGATGCAGAAATATGGGCTGGCCAAGAATATCAACTTTGCCGCCTTTCAGGACGATGCCTCAGAACCGGATGGGTGGAAATCCACCCATCCTTGACCCGGCATTGTCCCCGTTCCTACCCATTCGACACAGGTTTCCGTTGCAAGTTGCGTCCGGAACGTCCCTGCCGGTTTGTCCGCCCGAGGTGCGGTGTCACTTTCGATGAATCCAGAACCGGCCCGGGAGGAGCCGCGGCCGGCTGGCGATTTTATCGGAGGATTTGATGAAGACCGTGAAAACCCTGTTCGGCCTCTCGGCCGCGTTTGCCGTTTCGTTGCTCGCCACCTCTGCCCTTGCGCAGACCTACCCCGAGCGCACCATCACGATGGTCGTGCCTTTCTCGGCCGGCGGCCCGACCGACACTGTGACCCGCCTCGTCGCTGAGGCCATGTCGAAGGACCTCGGCCAGCAGATCGTCGTCGAGAATGTCGGCGGTGCCGGTGGCACGCTCGGCGCCGGCCGCGTCGCGAGCGCCGACCCGGACGGTTATACGCTGCTGCTTCACCATATCGGCATGGCAACGAGCGCGACGCTCTACCGCAAGCTCGCCTATGACACGCTGAACGCCTACGAATATGTCGGCCTGGTCACCGAAGTGCCTATGACGGTCGTCGGGCGCAAGGATTTCGAGCCGACGGACCTCAAGGGCTTCGTCGATTACATGAAGGCCAACAAGGACACGGTAACCGTCGCCAATGCCGGCATCGGCGCCGCCTCGCACCTCTGCGGCATGATGCTGATGAGCGCCCTGCAGACCCAGTTCACGACCGTGCCCTACAAGGGAACCGGGCCGGCCATGACCGACCTCCTGGGTGGGCAGGTCGACGTCTTGTGCGACCAGACCACCAACACGACCAAGCAGATCCAGGGCGGTACGATCAAGGCCTATGCGGTGACGTCTCCGGCCCGCCTCGACATTCTGCCGGACGTACCGACCGCGGAGGAAGGCGGCCTGGCAGGCCTCCAGGTCGGCATCTGGCACGGCGTCTACGCACCGAAGGGCACGCCCGCCGAAGTGATTGAACGTCTCTCGAAGTCGCTGCAGGGCGCGTTGAAGGACCCGAACGTGATCGCCCGCTTTGCCGAACTCGGCACGTCCCCGTCCTCGGAAGCCGAAGCAACGCCGGCGGCACTGAAGGAGAAGCTCGAAAGCGAGATCGCCCGCTGGAAGCCCGTCATCGAGGCTGCCGGTCAATACGCCGACTGAGGCTCGTGCTGATCGAATCGTGGCGGCGCCCGACGCCGTCACGATTCCCAAGCGCCTGGCGGCCCGTCCCGGCCGCTCGAAGAGGGAATCTTATGAACCGATTGCAGTTCGACAGCACCAACGCGATATGTGGCCTGACATTCATCGCGCTTGGTGGCTTCTTCATCTATCAATGCCTTGAGCTGGAGCTCGGCACGGCCTTCCGCATGGGGCCGGGCTATTTTCCGCTGGTGCTCGCGTCGATCCTGACGTTGCTCGGCGTCATCGTCCTGGTGCAGGCAACGCAGGTCGCGGGCGAACCGATGGGCCCGCTCGCGCTGCGCGGTATGCTCTTCATTCTGCCCGCGCCGGTCTTCTTCGGCCTGACGGTGCGCGGTCTCGGCTTCGTGCCGTCGCTGTTCTTTGCCGCGCTGATTGCCGCTTTTGCCTCCGGGCGGATGAAGCCGCTGATGGCGCTTGTGCTGGCCGTCGCCATCACGCTGTTTTCCGTGGTGGTGTTCAGCTATGCGCTCGGCCTGCCGTTCCAACGCTTCGGCCCCTGGACGCGGCTGTAGGAGACGGACATGGATCTTGTCAGCAATCTTGCGCTCGGCTTTACCACCGCCGCCTCGCCCGCCAACCTCGCCTTCTGCCTTATCGGCGTCCTGCTCGGCACCCTGATCGGCGTGCTGCCGGGGATCGGCGCGACGGCGACCATCGCCATGCTCCTGCCAATCACCTTCCAGCTCGAGCCCGTCTCGTCGCTGATCATGCTCGCCGGCATCTATTACGGCGCCCAGTATGGTGGCTCGACCACGGCGATCCTGATCAACATGCCGGGGGAATCCTCGTCGGCGGTCACGGCGATCGACGGCTACCAGATGGCCCGCAAGGGCAGGGCAGGGGCGGCGCTCTCGATCGCGGCCCTCGGCTCGTTCTTCGCCGGGACGGTGTCCACCTTCCTCGTCGCGATCTTCGCCATTCCGTTGACGGCCATCGCGCTTCAATTCGGTGCGGCCGAATATTTCTCCCTGATGGTCGTCGGCCTCGTCTCCTCGGTCGCGCTGGCGCACGGCTCGATCGTCAAGGCGATCGCGATGGTGGTCCTCGGGCTGCTGCTCGGCCTCGTCGGTACGGACATCTATACGGGAACGCCGCGGTTCACGATGGGGATCCGGGAATATGCGGACGGTCTCAATTTCGTGGCGGTTGCGGTCGGGGTTTTCGGGATTGCCGAAATTCTTCGCAACCTAGAAAGCGAGAAGACGCGCTCCATCCTGATGGCGAAGGTCACGGGCCTCTGGCCGTCGAAGGACGACTTCAGGCGCATCGTGGCGCCGGTGCTGCGCGGGACCGCCATCGGCTCGGCGCTGGGGATTCTGCCGGGCGGCGGCGCGATCCTCGCCGCATTCGCCTCCTACACCGTGGAGAAGCGCATCTCGGATCGTCCCCAGGAGTTCGGACAAGGTGCGATCGCCGGTGTCGCCGGCCCGGAATCCGCCAACAATGCGGGTGCTCAAACCTCTTTCATCCCCTTGCTGACGCTCGGTATTCCCGCCAATCCGGTCATGGCGCTGATGGTCGGCGCGATGATCATCCAGGGCATCGTTCCGGGCCCGAACGTCGCGACGGAACAGCCGGCGCTGTTTTGGGGCATCATCGCCTCCATGTGGATCGGCAACCTGATGCTGGTGGTCCTGAACCTGCCGTTGATCGGCCTCTGGGTGAAGCTGCTCACGGTGCCCTACTACGTGCTGTTCCCGATCATCATGGCTTTCTGCTCGATCGGGGTCTACAGCGTGAACTCCAACGTCTTCGACCTGTATGCGGTCGCGTTGTTCGGGCTGGGCGGCTATCTGCTGGTCAAGTTGCGCTGCGAACCGGCGCCGCTGCTGCTCGGCTTCGTGCTTGGTCCGCTGCTGGAAGAGAATCTGCGCCGGGCGATGATCCTGTCGCGCGGCGACCCGACGACCTTCTTCACGCGTCCGATCAGTGCGATCCTGCTGGGGATTGCGCTGGCGGTCCTGCTCGTCGTGTTCCTGCCGTCGGTCAAGGCCAAGCGGGAGGAGGTCTTCCAGGAGGAAGATTGAGACGTCCATCTCCTGAAAACCGGGTCGGGGAGGGGCAGCGGCTGGCCGCCCCTCCCATATTTCATCGCTCGACTTCCTTCGGCACCCGGACACCACGCCGGACGCCCAGAGCGGCACCGATGGTGCCTCTTGTGACCACGCCCGCCGACTCGCCGGCCAACGGTCCTAAGCCGTCCTCCTGAGCCACCTGTCGAAGATCTCGACGGTCACGCAATCGACACGATCATCCATTTATCAAGGCACAATCTTTCACCACGTCATGTACCGCCGGCGGGTGATCAGGAAGGTCGGGGAACCAGGCCTTTTTTGCATTACGGGTGTAGCGAAGGATTGCTCCTCGTAAGTTACCGCCCTACTGCGGTAGCATGGTCGAATGCAGGGTTGGCGCGAAGGTCTGAAATTAACGATGCATAGGAAGCCGCAGTTGCGGGCCGCTCTGGCTGCATCGGCCCATGAGCCGACATCGCCTAAATTCTCGAACACGACGCCTCCGCCGCTGAGATCAGTCGGCTCGGATCCGGCGATCTGCAGATGGTCAAGGAATACGCTGCTCTTTGCCTTGAACTCGAGGACGAACTGAAGCGCCGTCTAGAAAAACCGCCGCCAACTTGAATTTGCTAGCCTTCGCCTATAATGCCCTTTGTGAGACACGGTATAATGAGATCGCGGACAACGTTTCTGTCTCACCTTGCATCGGGTGCAGATTCGCTGTTCGGAGAACGCTGCGAGCAGTATGGCGCGCTGTGCTATCGGCGCACGAGGAGTGACGTCGAGTTCATGGTCATCACCAGCCGCGACACCAGACGCTGGGTGATCCCAAAAGGATGGCCGATCAAAGGCAAGGCACCGCACGAGGTGGTCGCCAACGAAGCTTTCGAGGAAGCTGGTGTTCGCGGCAAGGTTAAGAAAAAGGCGCTTGGATACTTCACCTACCTGAAGCGACTGGACGACGGCCGTGGCGTTCTTTGCAGCGTCCAGGTTCACGCGATGAAGGTAAAAGGTCACATTGCTGACTTTCCCGAGAAGGGACAGCGGAAGGTGGATTGGGTGTCCAGTTCAGAGGCGGCAGCCAGAGTGTCAGAACCGGAGTTGCGCGGCCTATTTCACATGTTAGAACAAATTCTGGGGCGGGATTCGCAGTGAAGACTGCCGACGACCCTCTCCTTAAGCACGATCACCGCCTCAGGCTCGACAATGTGGCAGCATTGTCCGGTGGTGAGTCTTTCCTGCAGCCGCCGCCGTGTGCCCATACCGAAGCTGGCAGGACCGCAATAGCGATCACAGCCACTATCAAGCGAACGAAAGTCATGTTGCCCCCCCGGCCGCTGCCACCTGCCTCTACCCACACCAGGATTGCTTGCGCCCGATCCACCGGTGGGCAAGCCCTTCATCGACCAGGGTCTCACCGAGCGATCGGCCGTCGCGGTGGACCGTGCGCAGCTTGCGGCCATACTTATCCTCATCCCGCAGACCGCGCGAAAGGGTGAACGGGCCATCGTTGAGCAGCATCTGCAGCCGGTACTTTGCGCGCTCGCCAAGCTCGCGTTCCCACGCGCATTTCGGCTCGCTGACCTCCGGCGTGTCGATGTCTGTGACCCGGTACTTGATGCCGTCGAGCCAGAAGGTGTCGCCATCGACGACGCAGGTCGTGCGGACGGTCCCTTGGCAGATCGGAAATGATGCGGAAATTGTCTGATACCGTGGGACGGTCGACCACCCATAGACGGTGCCAAGCAAAACTGCTCCGGCAGCAGAGAGGACAAAGGTCCTACCAGGCAAGCGCCATCGGCGCCTTGCCCAGCGGCTACGTTGTCCGAATTTAACAACCTTCCCCACGGATCCCCCTGACGGGGAGTAATGCAGAGAAACAACTTTCCGTCGAGGCGCCGACTGCTCGCTCACAGGCGATCTCGACACCCGCGTGCATCTTGTCACGTTGCGCCTGTAGGATGAGCGGATTCTTATGAGCAAAGTTCTTTTATTGTTGGGCCTACTCCAGATAGTAGGCGGCGTCCTTTTAGATTTGATCTCCGCACTGGGCATGTCCGAGGCTGAGATTATGGACGCCGCTGCTCGAAGCAAGGTTACTCGAGGTGGGGCCTCTGCAGACGATACAGCACAACCAGTCGTTCTCCAACGAAGGCGGCAAAAGCGTAAGTGCAAGCCGGCCGGTGGCGTCATCGATGTAGACGAGCAGGGCGCATTTGCGGCTACGGTTCTCGAACCACCAGGAGACCCGACGAGCTCACCAAAACGATCACGCCGGCCGCGCGGCTGGAAAACCCGTTGCTTGCACTCGCGCCGTGAGATCCATCGGCCTCGGTCATGCAGTGCCGCAACCTCTCCTCGGCTACCGAAAGGTGATGCAGCTCGATCAGCTTCTTGCGCGCCAGCGCTTCTTCGAAACCGGACCGGCTGGGCCGGAACAGTCATAGGCCTGCAGCAGTGTGGACCTGACTTCGACTGAGATCGAGCAGCTCGGCCGCTTGAACGACGCTCAGAGTCCGTGTCAACGAGTTTCGCAGCGCTCATCCGGCAACAAATGGCACCTTTACGAAAGCCGGGAATGACGTGCCGTGTATCAGGACGGGTTTTTCCTCGGTGCGGCACGCTGCTGAAGCGGGAGGCCCCAGTTGATGATAACCGACAATCTGCGATCCCGATAACACAGCTTAGGTCATGCCGGGTGTGGAGCATAGCTCCCAGAGCATTCTCCAAAAGAGGAGTACACCTCTACAACCTGAAGGGGATGCCCTCTTGCCCCGTAGGCCAGAGGTATATCCGACTTGCGACCTTCTCTATCCTGAATGTCATCATTCAACCGGCGGCAAAAGATGCCAGCATTGCAAGCACTTCGCCAATAACATCGCAAAACGGATGGCAATGCTGGAGATTCTAAATTTATGCCGGACAATATGAGCTCACGTAAATTCAGCCATCTTCTTAGAACGCTTCTTATCATTCTCGGATCGGCAACGGCGCTGGTCATTCTCGGTGGAGCGCAACTCGAGCCGGAATTTCTGCCCCTGTCGCCTGCTGACGGCAGCGTCGACGTCCACCCTGGGCGCGCGTTGAAGATACGGATTACGGGCCCTGCAATGCACAACGGCATCACGGTTTCGTTGCAAAACCGCCAAGATGGGGACGTGCCGATTGCGGTTGATTTCGACCCGTCCGAAGAGCTGATCATCGTCAAGCCCCGCAACCTGCTGAAACCTTCGACAGCCTACGCTCTCTGCGTCTCCCGCAGATTCTCGTCACCGTTTGATCATGTTCTTTGGGGCTGGCGAGGCGACAACAACTGCCTGTCGTTTACCACGCGCGGCATACAGAACGTCCAAACGCGACCTAGCGCGGCCGCGGGTCTGATCGTGACGGCAAACAACCGGCCATTCGCCTCCTACTATGACGAGATCTTGAAGGCCGAGGGTCTCAACCTGTTTGATACGATCCCGGAGGATCGTTTCGATCCGGTGACCCTTTCCCGCTACTCCGTTGTGCTGCTCGCAACGAGCACCCTCTCCTCCGCGAACACGGCGGCGCTGGAGAGCTGGGTGCAGGCGGGCGGAAGCCTGATTGCGACAAGGCCAGGCAACAGCATTCTCGCCTTGATGTGCTTGGTCGACACCGAAACGCCACTTCGCAGGGCCTACCTGCAGGCCCGTCCGGGACTGGCGGCAACCGAGAAATTCGCAGACCGGCCCTTGCAACTTCATGGCGAAATCGACCGGTATGAGTCCTTGCCGGGATGCAAAGCCGAGACGACAATGGTCGCTCAGTTGCACGAAACGCCCGACAGGCCACTGCCGGCCGCCGCCATCACCATGCGGCGTCTAGGCCACGGAACCATAACAGCTCTATCCTATGATCTGGCGCGCTCCATCGCCTACACCCGACAGGGAAACCCGGACTGGGCCGACCAGGAACGGGACGGTTCCGCCCCCCGGCGACCGAACGATCTGTTCTACCCCGACCACCTCGATCGGGCGCTCATCGGCATTCCGCAAGCGGACGAACATCAGCGCCTGCTTGCAAATCTGGTCCTCACGACGGCACCAATCCCCTTGCCGCGTTTCTGGTACCTGCCGGGAAACCGACGTGCGGCAATCGTGATGGTCGGGGACGATCACGCCATCCAAGACGGAACGGCGAACTTCTTTGCCAAGCTACGCGATGAAAGCACAGCCGGCTGCTGGTTGGAGCGGTGGGAGTGCCTGCGGGCGACCGCACTTCTCACACCGAGGACGGAGATTCCGCCGGCTGTGGTCGAGGCCTTCCACAGCCAGGGATTCGAATTTGGCGCCCATGTTGATACCAACTGCGCCAACCAGGACGCCGCACGTCTCGAGAGAACATTGAGCAAGCAGATGCGCGACTTCCGAACAAAGTATCCATTCCTGGGCGACCAGGTCACCCATCGCCTTCATTGCATCGTCTGGAACGGGTGGACCGAGGCGGCGCAAACGCAAAACAATGTTGGGATCCGCTTCGACCTGAACTACTACAATTGGCCTCCCGTCTGGCTCGACGGGCGTTCGGGTTTCATGACCGGTTCCGGCATGCCAATGCCCTTCGTCACCGAAGACGGAAAGGTGCTGGACATTTACCAGGCCGCCACGCAACTGGTGAACGAAGACAGGGCTCCGCAAATGGAGGGCGTCCAGTCGATGATCGCACGGGCACTCGGCCCGGATCAGTTCTTCAGCGCCTTCGTCGCACACTATGATTTTTCCGACGACTACGCCAACATCCTCGTCAAGGTGGCTCGGGAACACGGTGTCGCATTGATCTCCGCCGAGCAGATGCTCACTTGGGTGGCCGCCCGCAATGCGTCGCGCTTTGCTAGCATTCGCTGGAATAACGGCATCCTGCACTTTGGCCAGCAGCTCGCAGAGGGCGCCGAGCACGCATACGTTCTCCTGCCGATGCAGGCGGGAGCCGGCCGCCTGATGCGCCTCGAATGCGGCGGGCAAGTGACTGATTTTGCCATTCAGACCGTCAAAGGCCTTCCTGTTGCGGCCTTTCCCGCGCGGGCCGATGTCTGCGAGGCGCACTACGCTCATGATGCCAGCTAGACCAGATAACTGGCTGTGTCTGTTTACCCGGGTCGATCTGGTCGACGTTACCAAGGTTTGTAGTAACATCGAGGTGCTGGCGAAATCCGATCCATGCGCGGCCAGCGTTACCTCGTGTCGCCGCGACACGGTGATAGATGGCGGTTCGCTCAGTAATAGGGCGAGATGCCCAACCCGCGGCGGCCCCGGCTCCAAATGCGGCCGGGGATACCACCAACCGTCGCGGAACCACCCTGTACCGTCATCCATGAAGGACCCCGAAGGGGGACAGGATCGCTGCCAGCACGTTCGATGTGGCCCGGCTTGCGCAGGAACGCCCACGCTCGCGAAAGTGCGCATCGGCTTTGCAGCGGACCGTGCTGATCGTCGGAGGTACTTCGGGGGCTGACCGGGCCACCGCTGGCTCAGATTCCCTTGAGGTATTCGATCAGATCGTTCTTGTCCGCCTCGGTCAACTTCAGCTTGAAGTGCCGATCGTAACCCATACCGACAGGTGCGGTCTCGAGGTCGAGCGCCTGCACGTTCTGTAGGCGATTCATTGGATGCGGGACGGGCGGGAACGTTCCCGAAAAATCGAAGTATTTTCGACAGGGGTCTGACGGGCGGGCTAACGAGACGCCTGAAGAATTCTTGGATGACAGCCCGCGCCTGTCGACCAAGATGAAGTGCATGTCTAGCAAGTCGAGGCAAAAGCATGGTGAAAGCTCGGCATCTGGTGCGCGCCAATCTTGCAGTGGCGCTCGCCGTTAAGCTTCCAGGAGCGGCTGAAGCACGGGCTGGGCGCCAATCAGACCATCGGTCAGCTCTTTTGCAGCCTGCAGAGCATCCAGGAGGCCTTCATCATTGCGATACTGCCGCCTTCGATCCGCGGCGTCGGCAATCCGGTGGCTTCAGGATGCAGCTTTTGGATCTCGAGAGTTCCGACATGGGTCGCGTTCTGGGGCTGGCCTACCAGATGATGGGGGCGGCAAACAGCGCGCCGGGGGTGACCGGCGTCTTCACGACGTTTTCCGCCTCGAGCCCGCAGTTCTTCTGAACATCGACCGTGACAAAGCGCGCGCGCTGAACGTGTCGGTCCCGAACGAGGCGCTCTCCATCAATCTCGGGACATCCTATGTGAATGACTTCAACGCCTTCGGTCGCGTCTACCAAGTGCGGGTCCAGGCCGACCAACAGTATCGCCTCGACCAGGCCGACATTCTGGGCCTGAAGGTTCGCTCGGCAACCGGGGCGCTTGTTCCCCTTGGCACACTGGTTGAGATCCGCGACACGAGCGGCCCAACCCTTGTCCAGCGCTACAACATGTATGTCTCCGTGCCATTGAAGGGCAACGCGGCGCCCGGCGTCTCCACCGGTACTGCCCTCGACAAGATGGAGGCATTGGCAAGGCAGATGCTGCCGGCAGGCACCACGTTCGAATGGACGGAACTCGCCTTCCAGGAACGGGTCACCGGCAATACGGCGGTGTTCATCTTCGCGCTCTCGGTCCTCTTCGTTTTCCTGGCGCTGGCCGCCCAGTACGAGAGCTGGGTACTGCCGCTAGCGATCATCCTCATCGTCCCGCTTGCCGTTCTGGCCGCGCTGATCGGCGTGAGCCTCAGAGGGATGGACAACAACATCCTGACCCAGATCGGCCTGATCGTTCTTATCGGCCTGGCAGCGAAGAACGCCATCCGGATCGTCGAATTTGCGCGGCAGGGGCAACGGGAAGGAAAGACGGCAGTGGAGGCCGCGGTGGAAGCAACGCGCCTTCGGTTGCGGCCCATCCCGATGACCGCCTTCGCCTTTATCTTCAATGTCGTGCCTCTTGCGATCGCGACGGGGCCGGGTGCGGAGATGCGTCAGTCCCTCGGCACGGCGGTCTTTTCGGGCATGCTTGGGGTGACGCTGTTCGGTCTGTTCCTGACGCCGGTCTTCTTCGTCGCCTTGCGCTCGGCCGGCCGCCACAGATTGGACGCGGTCACCGAACGCAGGAAGGATGCAGCGCTCGAGGCGGCAGACTTGTAGCACTAGATGAAGAGCCCAAGGCAACGCGCTGAAAATATCGGGATACGATCAACGGCTGAGGGATAGTTCGGCGGACATGAACTCGCCGACTATCACTTGTAAGAACCGCCACTTTCCCCGCAGATCATCGCTAGCGCAGTGTGACTGTATTTCCGGTTTCCTTTGAGCATGCGTCTGGATGCTGGAGCGCGTCATTGTCGCGTCTTACGAAATCATACGGCGATAAGGTCGCAATTCGGGGCGGCGCGAAGCGGTTACGCAGAAAGAAGTGGTCGCGAAAAAGCATCCGGCTGAAGCCCGCCTGCAGGCAACCATGTCGGCAATTGTTTCATCACAAAGGTAACGCCTAACGAACGGGATCATCAAGCATGCCCGCGAGGAGGTTGAGGCGGCGACTGGGGATATCGAAGCGACGAGCTCGATAAACGCACCTGTTCGCGGCCGCCACTATGGTGAGTTGATCAGACTCGCAGAGCAGGAGCGGGCGCGACCGGTGAAGTTAATTAATCTGTTGGGCAGCGCCCTTGCAGAGGTGCTTGAGCTTAAGCATCAAGACATATTGAAGTAGGAGCCGCCCCCGGCAGTCCCATCCGCTCCGTTGTGACATGCACCACAACTCCCCGCGAGTCAGTGTTGTCGACAAGCCGCTGCAGGTGGTTTCGATGTGCTGAAGACAGCCACACAAACGCGAAGCAGAGTCTTCCAGCGGTGGCCCGCTTGCCGACAGACTTCTGACGAACCTATCCGTTCAAGGATGTGGCGCCTGACCATACGCCTCAGCTTTCCGGCGCGCATGAAGCACCGCCACGGCGCCGGAAAGCTGCAATGCAATACGGGGCCATCACATCGCCGACTGCGGCCTGCTGCTGGGGGGCACCGAGGACAAAGGTGCCGCTGTTACCGGCAATCCTGCTTCAAGGCAGGCGGCAACAAAGGCTTCGCGCGCAACCGCGAGCGGCGTCGCAAGGTTCAGCGCTCCGCGGCAGAGCCGAACGGCCCTCTCGTACTTTTGCCCACGACGCAGGGGCCATTCGTTCTCGAGGAAGTCGAGAGCTTCGTAGGGCCCGGAAAAAATATGGTGGATGCCATTTTGA
>NZ_JBFTIM010000020.1:0-41165 GCF_056394765.1 Mycoplana sp. 10N416
CGCGGCGTCATCATCGACACCGAGACGACCGGTCTCAGTTCGCGCAAGGACGAGATCATCGAGATCGGCGCTGTTGCCTTCAGCTTCGATGAGACCGGCACGATCGGTGCGGTGACCGCCGTCTACGGCGGACTGCGGCAACCGAGCGGTCCCATCCCCGCTGACATCACCCGGCTCACCGGCATTACCGACGCGATGGTCGCGGGACAAATGATCGACCTCGATCGGCTGGAGGCGCTGATAAAGCCGGCCGACCTGATCATTGCCCATAATGCGGGCTTCGATCGACCATTCTGCGAGGCGCTGTCACCGGTCTTTGCCGACAAACCCTGGGCCTGCTCGGTGTCGGAGGTAGATTGGCGGGCGCGTGGCTTTGAGGGAACGAAGCTTGGCTATCTGGTCGGCCAGGCCGGCTATTTTCATGACGGGCATCGGGCTGTCGACGATTGCTTTGCGCTTCTGGAAGTCCTCGATGGCAATGACGAATGCCACGCCGGATCTGCGTTCGCCGAGCTGTACGAACGAAGTCAGCGTTCGCGTGTCCGGATCTTTGCGGAAAATTCTCCCTTCGACCTCAAGGATCATCTGAAGGGGAGGGGGTATCGCTGGTCCGACGGCAGCGACGGTCGCCCCAAGGCCTGGTGGACCGAGGTTTCCGACGCTGATCTCGACGACGAGCTTTGTTGGCTGCGAACCGAAATCTACCGCTACGATGCCAGCCCGCCGATGAAGCGGCTGACGGCGTTCGATCGCTTCAAGGGCTGAGACCGACGGAAGGTGAGGCCTCCAGCGAGCGCGCGTCGCAAGTTGGTCCGCGAGAGGCGTCTGCTGCCGAGTTTTTGGCGATCCGCAACGTCAGCGAAACGCTCACGGATGGGTGATGGTCAGGCGGGGTTCCTCGAAATCGGCGACATTGCAGGTCGCCAGCGCGCAGACCGCGGTGGTTCGATTACGCGACAACCCGAAAAGCAAGCGCGCCAAAGTGAAAGTTGAACCATCGATCCCGCCAAACATTGGAGGAGGGTTTCTAGAAATTGATAAAAGATAAGTAATCGTATCCTCGTTTCAGAGGAAGATGGCCCAGGATTCTTCGATATCGTTGCTGCCACAGATATCCGGGAATTGGGAAGCGCGGGAATGGACCGGCACAATAGAGCCATTGATCCGATCGAGTTGCGGCGGGCCTTCGGCACATTCGTCACCGGCGTGACGGTCGTCACGACGCGTGACGAGGACGGCAATCCGCGGGGGATGACGGCAAATTCGTTTACTTCGGTGTCACTCGATCCGCCGCTGCTCCTGGTTTGTATCGGCAAGTCCGCGTCGAGCTTTCCGGTTTTCGCGGCGACCGATTCCTTCGCCGTCAACCTGCTTCACGAGGATCAGGTCGAGGTTTCCGCGATCTTCGCCTCCAAATCCCCCGATAAGTTCAATGCCGTAAATGTCGACAGCGTGCACACCGGCGCACCGGTCCTGACAGACAGCCTGACCTGGTTCGACTGTACGGTTCATGACCAGGTGGATGCCGGCGACCATATCATCCTCATCGGGCATGTCCGGGCGTTCGGCACCAGTCCGGCAACCCCGCTCGGCTTTTGCCGGGGACGCTATGTCAGTGTCAATGACCCCCTGCCGACAGACTGGTCGGCCTCGCAGAGCATGGTCGTCGGCTATCTGATCGAGGGCGCCGACAGCATCCTGTTGCGATGCGACGACAAGGGGCATTTGTCGCTGCCCACCGCAAAGACGCGCCGGGCAGACAGCCAGGTTGTGCTGGCGAGCGGCCAGGCCGTCTCCGTCGAGCCTGAAAGGACCTTCCTCTATTCGGTGTTCGACGTGGCCGACAGCGCCCCGGGCTACCTCATCTACCGGGCCTCGCTGGCCGCCGATGCGGCGCGGGATCTGCCGGAAGGGCTCCAGTTCTTCGCCGTCGACGACCTGCCCTACGAGCGCGTGCCGAGCCGCGAAATGAAGGCGGTGCTCAGGCGATACGTGCGCGAGCGCAAGGGGCAGCGTTTCGGAATCTACATGGACAGCCGCAATGGCGGCCGCGTCGCAATGATCGAAAGCGAAGGCCTTTACGGCGCCTGATTTGAAATATTCGCGAGGATAGCATGAAAACGACTGTAACGACGCTCGAGGGTTCCCGTCAGAAACTGCTGATCGCCGGTCGACCGGTCGAGCCGAAGAGCGGCAACTACCTGAAGAGCCTTGACCCCACGACCGGGGAACCCTGGTACGAATTCGCCGATGCGGGCGCGGAGGACGTGGACGCGGCCGTGGTGGCGGCAAGGCAGGCATTCGTCGATCCGGCCTGGCGTCGCATGACCCAGACCAACCGGGGCAAGCTGGTTCGCAGACTGGCTGAACTCATGCTGGAGCATGCCGACCAGCTTGCCGAAATCGAGACGCGCGACAACGGCAAGCTCATCAAGGAAATGCGCGCACAGATGCGCGCCCTGCCGGATTCGTATACCTATTTCGCCGGCATGGCGGACAAGCTTCAGGGCGATACCATCCCCGTCAACAAGCTCGACATGATCAATTTCACCATGCGCGAGCCGATCGGCGTCGTCGGCATGATCACACCGTGGAACTCGCCTTTGATGCTGCTGACGGGCACGCTGGCGCCGTGCCTGGCGATCGGCAATACCGTCGTCATCAAGCCGTCGGAGCATGCAACGGCCTCGACGCTGGCGCTGATGGAACTGATCGAGGCCGCCGGCTTCCCGCCGGGTGTCGTCAATGTCGTGACCGGAGCGGGACGCACGGCGGGCAATGCGCTCGCCAACCATCCCGGCCTCGCAAAGATCGTCTTCACCGGCAGCACGCAGACCGGGCGCACGATCGCCCGTAATGCAGCCGGCAATCTCATCCCCTGCCAGATGGAACTGGGCGGCAAGTCGCCGCATGTCGTCTTCGGCGACGTCGATATCGAGCGCACGGTCAACGGGGTTGTTGCCGGCGTTTTCGCCGCGGCCGGGCAAACCTGCGTCGCCGGCTCCCGCTGCTTTGTCGAAGCCAGCATCTATGACCGGTTCGTCGAAGCGCTGATCGAGCGCACCGGCAGGATCACCGTCGGCCATCCGATGCTGGAAACGTCCGACATCGGCCCACTCGCCCTTCTCGATCAGGTGACGAAGGTCGAGGCCTATGTGGCGTCCGGCGTTCGGGAGGGGGCTAGGGTCGCCGCCGGCGGCAAGCGGCCGCAACGCGAGGATCTGACGAAGGGCTGGTACTACGAGCCGACGGTCATGCTCGATGCGCGCAACGACATGGGCTTCATGCGCGACGAGCTCTTCGGCCCGGTCGTCGGCGTGATGCCGTTCTCCAGCGAGGACGAGATGATCGCGCTGGCCAACGACACGCGCTACGGACTGGCATCCGGCATCTGGACCAAGGACATCGACCGGGCGATGCGCTTTGCGACGCAGGTCGATGCCGGAACCGTCTGGATCAATACCTATCGCTCTGCAGCCTACATGTCGTCGATGGGCGGTTTCAAGGAGAGCGGCTACGGTCGGCGCGGCGGGTTCGACGTGATGCGTGAATTCTCGCGCGTCAAGAATGTCGTGCTCGACTACTCCGGCGCCATGCAGGACCCCTTCGTCATCCGTCTGCGATGACCATCCATTCCCGTCATTTTTGAAAGTCACAACCCCGAAAGGGAACACCATGAAGTTCGCACTTTCCCTCCATCTGGAACGCTCGTCCCCGGACACGCCGATGACCGAGGTCAACCGGAACATGCTGGAACTGGCACAGATCGCCGACCGCGGCGGTTTCGAGACGCTGTGGACGGCAGAACACCACACCATCGAGTTCACGATCGCTCCCAATCCGTTTTTGGTGCTGACATGGCTGGCCCAGCATACCGACCGCATCCGGCTCGGCACCGCGACGGTCGTGGCGCCCTATTGGAGCCCGATCCGACTGGCCGGAGAGGCCGCGCTCTGTGATCACCTCACCGGCGGCCGACTGGAGTTCGGCATTGCCCGCGGCGCCTACCAATACGAATTCGACCGCATGGCCGGCGGCATACCGCAGCAGCAGGGCGTCGCCTACATGAAGGAAATCGTGCCCGCGGTGAAGAAACTGTGGGAAGGCGACTATGCCCATGACGGCGAGATCTGGAAGTTTCCGACGGCGACCTCCGTTCCGAAGCCATTGCAGAAGCCGCATCCGCGTATCTGGGTCGCGGCGCGCGATCCGGGCAGCTTCGACTGGGCAGTCGGGATGGGCGCAAGCATCATGTCCACGCCGCTTTCCCAGCCCATGGCGGAGGTCGCGAACCTTGCCTCGAAGTTCAACAAGGCCGTCGCCGACCACCCGGAGGTCCCGCGGCCGCTGTTCATGATGCAACGCCGCGCCGGCGTGTTCGACAAGGCCAGCGACTGGGAGAAATTCGTCAGATACAGCATGGATTACGGTCGCTATTTCGAGAACCTCTTCCAGAATATCGGTACCGTGACGAACGGATTCCCCGAGGCGGTCTCCTACGAGGCGGTGGCGGGCCGCGAAAACTACAATCCGGAGAACATCCGCGCCAACATGCTGTTCGGAACGCCGGACGAAGTGATCGAAAAGCTGGAAGCCTACGAGGCGGCAGGCGTCGACCAGCTCTGCCTCGGCTTGAACTATAACCTGCCGTTCGACCTCCAGAAGCGCACGCTCGAACTTTTCGCGGAGGAGATCATCCCGGTCTTCGCCAAGCGGGAGCGCGCGGGCAAGGCGCTTGAGGCCGCGCAATGAACCGTGATCGCCTGTTCACGGTCGGCGATGTCACCCTCAACTACCGCCTCACGGGTAGCGGGCCGGAGCCGCTCGTCTGCGTCCACGGGGTGGGCGCGTCGCTGAAGGCCTGGGAGGGCATCGCCAAGCGGCTCGATCGCCACTACACGATACTGACCTTCGACCTTCGGGGACACGGCAAGACCTCCAAGATCAACGGCCGCTACGAGATCGACGATTTCGTCGGCGATACGCTTGCGCTGGTGGAGGAGGTGGGCTTCGATACATTCCACCTGGCCGGTTTCTCGCTCGGCGGGCTGATTGCCCAGCGTATCGCCCTCACGCATCTCCATCGCCTGCGCCGCCTCGTTCTCCTGTCCACCGTGGCGGGACGAACGGATGAGGAGCGCCAGCGTGTGCTTTCCCGGCTGGAGGCACTGCGCAGCGGCGAGCGCGGATCCCATTACGACGCCTCCGTGTCGCGCTGGTTTTCCGAAGCTTTCCAGGCGGAGAATCCGGGCCTCATGGCGGAACTTCGACGCAGGAACGCCGAGAACGATCCCGATTGCTATGCGTCCGCCTATCGCGTCCTTGCGGAAACGGACTTTGGCGGGTTGCTCGACCGGATCCGCTGCCCGACGCTGATTGCCACGGGTGAGGACGATATCGGCTCCAATCCACGCATGGCGCGCTTCATGCATGAGAACATCCCCGGCTCCAAGCTGAGAATCCTGCCGGGCCTTCGCCATTCGATCCTGCAAGAGGCGCCCGACCAGGTCGCCAAGATGATGGACGATTTTCTGGCGCAGAAGGAGAGAGCGGATGGATAGAGATCTTCAGCAGGCCGGCGAGAGGATTCGCCGCCGCGTGCTCGGCAATGATTATGTCGACCGGGCGATAAGCAATGCCGACGCGTTCGGTGCACCGTTCCAGGCGATGCTCAATGAATATTGCTGGGGTGCCTGCTGGTCGGACGAGGCGCTGGATCTCAAGCAGCGCAGCCTTCTCAATCTCGGGATGCTGGCTGCGCTCGGTCGCATGCACGAGTTCGCCATTCATTCTCGCGGAGCGATCCGCAACGGTCTGAGCGAAGCCGAATTGCAGGCGGCGCTGGTGCAGATCGCCGTTTATTGCGGCGTTCCGGCAGGTGTCGAAGCGTTCCGCGTTGCGAAGCAGGTGCGCGACGAAATGGCACAAGGCGAGGGCAAGCCATGATTGTCGAGGAGCGCATCTATCGGATCCGTTCGGGCCGGCTGAAAGAGTATCTGGCGTTGGTGCGCGAGGAAGGGCTGGCGATCCAGCAGCCCATTCTCGGCAACCTGATCGCCTATTTCGTCAGCGAGATCGGCCCTCTGAACCATGTGGTGCACATGTGGGGCTACGAGGACTTTGCCGATCGCACGCGGCGACGGCAGGAACTGGCCGAGGATCCGCGATGGCAGGCTTTCACGCCGCGGCTGTCGGCCTGTATCGAGACGATGGAAAACCGGATTCTCCTGCCAACCGACTTTTCGCCATTGAAATAGGCGAGACGGACCGCGGGAATGTGAACATGAACGTGAGGGCGTACGGTCTTGAGCGAACGGCTTAAAGTTGAAGGACTATACAAGATCTTTGGCGAGGCGCCGCAAAAGGCGGTGGCCATGCTGGAAGGCGGTGCGGACAAGGACCGCGTGCTGAGCGAACTCGGCATGGTCGTGGGTCTCAGCGATGTGTCGCTTTCGGTTCCCTCGGGCGCGATCTACATGATCATGGGTCTGTCGGGATCGGGAAAGTCCACCCTGGCGCGCTGCATCAACCGCCTCAACGAGCCCAGCGCCGGACGCATCCTGCTCGATGGCCGCGACCTCGTGCCGCTTGGCGAAGCTGAGCTGCGCGAAGTTCGCCGCACGCGCATTTCCATGGTGTTCCAGCATTTCGCGCTGCTGCCCAACAAGAGCGTGATCGCCAATGTGGAATTCGGCCTGAAGCTGCGCGGCGTGCCGGCTGCCGAGCGTCGCAGGCGCGCCGAGGAGGTGCTGGCCGTGGTCGGATTGGCGCGCTGGGCCTATCACCAGCCACACGAGCTGAGCGGCGGCATGCGCCAGCGCGTCGGGCTGGCGCGCGCACTGGCGACGGATGCCGACGTTCTGATCATGGACGAGGCCTTCAGCGCGCTTGATCCGCTGATCCGGTCGGAGATGCAGGATGAGCTCTTGCGCCTGCAAAGCACTTTGCAGAAGACGATCCTGTTCATCACCCACGATTTCCAGGAGGCGCTGAAGCTCGGCAACCGCATTGCCATCATGGCCGATGGCAAGGTGGTGCGCGAGGGCGCACCGGAGGAAATCGTGCTCGACCCTGGCAGCGACTACGTTGCCTCGTTCACCCGCGAAGTGGACCGGGCCCGGCTTTTCGATGCGCGCATGGCCATGACAGCGGCGGAAGAGGTCATCGAGATCGGCCAACTGCGCCTGGTGCCGGACGCGAGGACGGCGGATCTGATCGTCGTCGACGCCCGGATGCAGGTGGTGGGCGCGGTCCTGGCCGCGGACGTGGAACGGATACGCGCCGGCGCCGCGCCGGAGGGCCTCGTCTCCGCCGATGTAGTTTCCGTCTCGGCGGATACCAAGCTCATCGATGCGGCCCGTCTCTATCGCAGCGGCCGACCGTTGGTTGTCGTCGATGAAGGACGGCGTCTGGTCGGGCGTCTCACTCCCGAACGGATGCTTGCGGAGATCGCCGCGCTTTCTTCCCAACCTCATGCGAATTCCACGGGAGCGCCCCATGCTTGACGACGATGATCTGAACGTTTTCCCGGTCGACGCGTGGATCCAGGACGGTGTCGAGTGGCTGGCCTATAATTTCCGGCCGCTGTTCGTCGCGATCAAATGGCCGGTCGAAAGCCTGTTGAGATTCAATGAAACCGTGTTGCAGGCAACGCCCTTTCCGCTGTTCGTGGTGCTGGTCTTTCTGCTCGCCTATCGGTTGGCGAGCCTTTCGGTCGCCTGCTTCAGTGCCGTTGCGCTGATCGTGGTTGCCGCGCTCGGCGTCTGGGCCGATGCGATGACGACGCTGTCGCTCATCACCACGGCGATCCTGATCTGCACCGTGATTGGCATTCCGATCGGTGTCTGGTCGGCCCGCAACGATCGTGTCTGGGGCGTCGTTCGGCCCATTCTCGACATCATGCAGACGACGCCGACCTTCGTCTATCTGGTGCCGGTCGTTATGCTTTTCGGGGTCGGAACGGTTCCGGGTGGCGTGGCTGTCATTGTCGCGGCCGCGCCGCCGCTGATCCGCTTCACCAATCTCGGCATCCGCATGGTGGACAAGGAACTGGTCGAGGCGGGCCACGCCTTCGGTGCGGACCGGCGCCAGCTTCTGTGGGAAATCCAGCTTCCGCTCGCCGTGCCGACCATTCTCGGCGGCCTCAACCAGACGGTCCTGACTGCGATGGTCATGTCGGTGGTTGTCGCCATGATCGGAGCGGAAGGCCTCGGCCTCGTCGTTTTGCAGGGGCTGGGCAGGCTCGACGTCGGCCGTGCCGCCGTCGGCGGCATCGCCATCGTTCTGCTGGCCATGGTGCTCGATCGCATCACGCAGGCGCTCGCCTCGCGTAAACCAAATGCCAAGCGCAAGGCACCCTTTGCCTCGCGCTTCATGCGCACGCTGTTCTTCTCGCGGGATCGGGAGGAGATCAAGTCGGAGGAACCCGCCGCCCGGTCGGTCTGACCGGGAGTGCGGATAATGGGACGTCATTCAACTGGGAGCATGACAATGAAACTGACGGGAAAGCATAAAATTTTCGCGGCCGCTGCCATTTTCGCGATGGCCGGCCAGCCGGTGCTGGCGCAGGACATGCCGGGCGAGGGCAAGACACTCAGGTTCGCCCGCAGCGACAGCCTTGGAGCCAACTATGTTCAGGACGTGATCCTGATCGAAGGGCTGAAGAAGCTCGGATATGACGTCCAGATGAGCACGCTCGGTTCGACCGCTTCGATGCTGGCCGCCTCGCAGGGCGATATGGATTTGGTCTCCGACATCAACATGCCGCAGCAGGAAGCCTCCTTCGTCAAGGTGAAGGACAAGCTGGATCTGATCGGCGAGGGCTCGATCATCGGCGGCGGCACCAATGGCTACTACGTCGACAAGAAGACCGCCGAGGCGCACAACATCACCAATATCGAGCAGCTCATGGATCCGAAGATCGCGGCGCTGTTCGACACCAACGGCGACGGCAAGGCCGACATGGTCAATTGCGATCCCGGCTGGCGCTGCGGCGATGTCGTCGACTATCAGGTCGAGAAATTCGGGTTGAATGATACGGTGCAGACCGTGCGCGCCAAATATGAGGTGCTTCTGGCCGAGACCTTCGCCCGCTTCAAGCGCGGCGAGCCGGTGCTGCTCTACACCTGGACGCCTTCCTGGGTCACCGATACGCTGAAGCCGGGCGTCGATGCCGTTTGGCTGCCCATCCCCTTCGATGCCCTGCCGGAAAACGTCACTTCCGCCAACGGCCATCTGGTGGAGGGCATCGTCGGCTGCGCCGGGGGACAGGATCCCTGCCGGATGACGACGGGCTCCTGGAACTGGATGATGGCGGTCAACAAGGACTTCATCAACGCCAACCCCGCCGTCAAGAAATTCGTCGAGGTGATGCGCTGGCCGACCGCCACCTGGGCGCAGTGGGAGACCGAACTGAACAAGGACAGTTCGGACCGCTCCCTGCGCAAGCTCGGCGAAGCCTGGATCGCCGAGAACCAGGCGACTTTCGACGGCTGGGTTGTCGAGGCTGCCAAGGCGGTCTCGCAGTAAGGCGCGCCGATATCCGCCAATGAGCGAGGGGCCGGTGTCGCGCAAGCGGCCGGCCCCGTTTTCATGCCATCCAAGGGAGCCCAAGACCCATGCTTGAAAATCTGAAGCGGCCGGCGCTTCTCGTTATCGACATGCAGAACGATTTCGTTCGCCGCGATGCGCCGCTCGAAGTACCGTCGGCGCGGGACACGATCCCCGTCATCCGCGACCTGATCGGGAAATTTCGTCGGGCGAGCCTGCCGGTCGTCTATACGCGCTATGTCGCCGACGACCTGTACAAGCCCCTGGCGGCGCGTTTCGGTTGGATCGACCGCTTGCAACCGCCAATCAATGCCTGCGTTCCCGGTTTTCGCCGCCACTATGCCGATCTTGGCGACGAGCGCGGCGTCATCGATGTCATCGACGAACTTCTGCCGCAGCCGGGCGAGGATGTGGTCGACAAAATCTATTACAGCGCCTTCCATCGCACCGATCTGGAGGAGAGACTGCGCACGCATGGGGTGGACGGCGTGGCAATTGTTGGCACGATCACCGAAATGTGCGTCGAGGACACCGCGCGACATGCCGTGCACTACGGCTATCCGACGATCCTCGTGGCCGACGGCCTGTCCTCCAATACGCCGCAGCAGCACGAGGCGACGCTTGCCGCCTTCGAACGCAATTACGGCTGGGTGTTGCACGCGGACGAACTCGGCGCAGTGCTGAAACTGTCCTGAGAGCAGCGCGCGAAAAAAAGCGGCGGCGCATGGGCTGCGCCGCCGTGGGTCTGCATGGCATCAGGGGCGATCAGGGCTGGCGGATGCCCATATCCTCCATGTCCTGGAAGCGGTCACCGATGCGGGCATGCGGCCGCCCGCCGTCGGACGCGCCGATGGCGATCAGGATCTCGTTGGCGCGGGGCGCATCGGCGATCTGGAAATTGAGCGTGATAAAATGGGAGCGGGTGCCGGTCGTCGTCTTGTGCGTCATCGGCAGGGACAACAGACTCCCGGCGGAGTTGCGGGTGTTGGTGAAGCTCAGATAGGCGGTCCCGCCAGCGGCCTCGCGAAACAGGTTTCCGAACCGCAAGGTGTGGATCAGGGCCGAGCCGTGCTCGATCTCGCCGTCAAGGCCGACGGCGGCGCATTTTCCATAGGCCTCGATGCGTTCCGGCTTCATCAGGCCCGTCAGCCGGTCGGTCATCATCTTGCCGAGGACGGGCGCGTATTCGTTGATGATCGGCCGCAGGTCATCGGTGAAGCCGCGACCCGCCCAGGGGTTCGTCAGGACGGCCGCGACCGCCACGGCGGTGACCGGGCGATCCGCCGGCTTGCTGCCCTCTACTAGCACTTCTTCGATGACGGTGAAGATCTTTCGGATTGTTAGTGTCATTGGCTGGTCGTGTCCTCCAGGGTTTTGCAGGCCCACAAAATCCTATTGACAGACGTCAAATTCATCCCTGCTTTATAGGATGAAGCTCGGGTTTTATTCTTCGTTTCGAGGATGCGGTAAAATATTCATGGATATCAATTCGCTCATCACCGCGCTCGGCGATGTCGCCGACCTCATCAACAGCGGCAGCGATACGGATGCGACACTGCGGCAATTGGTGGTCGCGGCCTGCCGGCATGGCGACTGGCTGCGCGGCTCCATCATGAGCATCGACCTTGCCAGCGGCTATGGCTATGTCACCGTGCGGCATGACCCGACCTTGCAACTCGAGCGCCCGGAGGACCAATGGGTTCTGGCCACCAGCCCGTCGCTCGTCGCGCTGCGCGGTAACCAGCCGGTATTCATCCCGGACGCACAAGCATCGGACGAGTTTCCGGGGTTTCGCAAGGAGTCCCGCGAGCGAGGTTATTGCAGCGTCCTGGTGATGCCCATGCGCTGCACGGATCTGCTTGGCCGGCCGATGGTGCTGACGGTGAATTCCGAGCGAGTCAAGGATATCGGCCCGACGGACCTTGCCCTGATGAAGCTGATCGTTCAGCTCGGATCGATTGCGGTCGAGAAGCAGAAGGCGATCGCCGAGCAGAAGGATTCCGCCCGGCAGCGGGAGATGGTGTTGTCCACCCATACCCGATTGATGCAGCAAGCGATCTCGGACGATTCGGTCCAGAAGCTTTCCGACGCCATCCATCCGATCCTTCAGAGACCGGTCCTGATCGTCGATTTGACAACCAATGCCATCCTGGCCGGCGCCTCCCCAAAGCCGAGGCTGTTCGATGACGGGGAATGGCATGAGATCGTCGAAACCCAGTTGCGTCCCCGCATCCGGCGGCTGTCCTTCGACACGATGCGGGAGGACGGCGTCACGCTGATCGAGTTTCCCATCACGCTGGAGCGCCACGGCTTCGGCCTGGCGGCCAGCGTCTACCCGCTGCGCATCGACGGGACGAGCGTCGGTGCGCTGATGGTTCTCGGTGACGACGGGCTGACCGAGTATGATCAGCTTCTGATCGGCAGCATCCGGCTGGCGGTCAGCGTCCAGCTGATGCGCAATCTGATCCGCTTCCAGTTCGAAAGACGCAGCCTGGATGAGCTGTTCAGCGAAATCATCGACGGCAAATGGAAGAACGAGAACGACCTAGCCCAACGGGCGCTGAAGTTCGGGATCCGGCTCAACCGCCCCCATCGGATGATCGTTGTGTCCTTTGCCGAGAGCGACAACCTGGCAGCCGCGACGCTCGGCAATGTGCAGCAGGGCATCGCGCTGCTCTTCGACCGGGGCGGCTCCACTCCGGTGGTGGTCGGCCATGCGGATTGCATGATCATTCTCGTGCCGGCCACGAACAATCTGACGGACGAATATCTTCGCGAACTGATGATGAAGGTGATGCGCGAGATCCGCCTATACACCCCCGTTGAGCCGGTATCGGTGTTGAGCGCACTTTGTACCAGCCTGCAAGACTATCAGGGGCATTGGAAGAGCTGTCGGAACATTCTCGACATCGCCCAGGTCTTTGGGAAGCGGGGCATCCTTTCGGCCGAAGATTTCGGCCCTCTGCCGATACTGCTTTCAACCGCCAATGCGGATTATGTCCAGGAATTCGTCCGCCGCACCCTGGGGGCGGTTCTGGATCACGATGAGGCGAATGAAACCCAGTTTCTTGCCACGTTGAAAGCCTACGTCAATACCGGATGCCGAAATCAGCAGTGCGCGGACGAACTGGGCATCCATGTCACGACGTTACGATATCGGCTTGCCAAATCAGCAGAACTGTTTGGGCTCAACCTCGATTCCCCGGCGAAACGATTCGATTTGGAGTTGGCAATTCGATTGTACGATCTTTGCCAGCAGTGAGTCATCGCGTCGCGGGATGTGACGACGCCCTTTCGGGCGGCGGCGAAGGAAAATTTGACGCAGATTGAGGTCGATCGCAACTTAACGTTACGATGCCTCAGCAGCTAGGCAGCTGCCTGCACAAGGCGAACGTCAGAAGGCAGCAGGCGGCGAGCTACACCTTTCCCACTCTTGCCTCAGAGCAGCATCGTCACCCAGCTGAAGGTGTCCTCGGCGTGGCGGATCATGGCCTCGCGGCTGGCGTTGCCATTGCCGTGTGAAATCGCCTCGATGATTGGATCGTGCGTATAGGCGGTCAGGCGTCTGCTGCCGATTGGTTTATCGATCGCGAGGATCACATCGGTCAGAGCGAGCTGGATCTCGGTTTCAGCCCGCAACAGGGCGGCGGAGCCTGATACTTCCGCAATCAGGCTGTGAAAGCGGGCGTCGGCAAACCGCAGATCGGGGAACTGGTGCAGGAGCCGGTCGAAATCCTTGCCGGCTTCCCGAATTTTGGTCAATGCTTCGGGACCAGCCCGTTCCGCTGCGAGAAAACAGGCTTCACCGGAAATGGCTCGGCGCCAGTCGGTGAGGTCGCGTAGCTCCGCTCGGCTTAGCGGCGCCCGTCGCGCCGCTTCCGCCAGGCGCAGGCCAACATCGGCGGCGACGAAGTTTCCGCCGTTGCGACCGCGGACGGTTGTCAGCAGACCCATGTCCCGCAATGCGCCAAGGGCAACTCGAACCGTCATCAGTGCGATTCCGAAGCCCTGCGCTAGCTCGATCTCCGGCGGCAGCCGGTCACCCGGCCGCAATTCGCCGGTAGCGATGGCCTCATGCAGGCGCCGCGCGACCAGGTTCGGCGTCGACTTCGAGGCATCACTTAACGAGGAAAGAAATTTCATTTGACCTCTAGAATATAGATGTTAAATGTATAGCAGTTAAATACTTGGAAGACCATGCCCAACACAACCTTTTCTGCCAAGCCGACTCCGCCCGAAAACGAAGTCGTACACATCCTCGTCGTGGGCTCTCTGACGCCTCCCGATGTCAGCGACTATCTGAAAAGCGTTTTGCGCGAATTCTCCGACAGCGCGCTCTCGTCGCTTCGCCGCGGCAGCGGCGAGGTTCACTTCGTCGAGGCGTCGGCGCCGGACCGCGCGGCGGATGTGGCGCTCGACGGGATGGATGCGTTGCTGGTTCTCGGTGGCGCCGATGCCGATCCAGCCTGTTACGGCCAGCCGCGGGAGGCCGATACGATGTACGGTATCAACGCCGACGCTGACCGCTTCGAGCTTGCCTTGCTTCGTGATGCAGCAGCGCGTGACGTTCCTGCGCTCGGCATCTGCCGCGGTATGCAGCTCATCAATATCCTGCACGGTGGCGATCTTGTTCAGGAGATCGGTCCTGGCACCGTTCATAACGGCACGGCCGACAACTCGATCATGGTTTCGCATCCCGTCACGCTGGAACCCGGCTCGCGGCTCGATGCTATCTATGGTGGACGCGCGCTGTCGGTCCGGTCAGGCCATCATCAGGCGGTTGCGCGCGTGGGTGAGGGGCTTGCGGTCACCGCCCGCGCCGAGGACGGAATCGTCGAGGCTGTCGAGGCCGAGGGGTCGCACTGGATGGTGGGTGTGCAATGGCATCCCGAAGATCCCAAGGCACCGTCCGCCGATCTCGACCTGCTGATGACCGGCTTCATCGATGCGGCGCGACAGCGCAAGCGCGCCTAGGCGCAACGCTCGCTAGAATTCAATTGAGAGGGAGAAGACACATGAAACCGAACTTTTTTTTCGGCGCACTGGCGCTTGCCGCACTTCTGGCAGGACCGGCACTGGCCGACGGAGTTGCGCCGAACTATGGCAATTGCGCACCCACTGGCGAAGCAGGCTCGATTAGCCTGAGCACTGTCGAACCCGATACCCTGATCGTCGCCACCGTTCTCCCCAATCCGGGCTGGTACAACGGCGTTTCGCCGGTGGCTGTCCAGGATGGTTACGAATACTGCATGGCTGCCCAGATCGCCCATCGCGCCGGTTTGGCCAATCTCAAGCTGATGAACCTGGCCTGGGATCAGTACATCTCCGGCACGGCCAAGGGATACGACATCGCCATCGCCTCGACCACGATTACCGATGCGCGCAAGCAGGTTTTTGATTTCAGCCGTCCCTATTTTGGCTCAAATCTCGGTGTTGCGGTCAAGGCCGGCACGGAATTGAGCGCGGAGACGCTGCGCAGCAAGCGCATCGGCGTTCTTCAGGGGAACATGGGGTCAGACTGGGTGGTCAACACCTTGAAGCCCGAGACCCAGCCAGCCCTCTACCAGTCGCAGCCCGACATGGTCACGGCGCTGATGGCCGGCCAGGTGGACGCGATCATTTCCGACACCACGCTCGTCCTTTCCGCCACCTCGGGCACCAATGGTGCGATCAAGGTGATCGGCCAGTTCGAGCTGAACCACGGCTACGGTGTAATCACGCCGAAAGGTTCGGAAAACAGCACGGTCGTCGATGCCGCAGTAGGAGCGATGATCGAGGACGGAACGCTGGCTGATCTTTCGAGCCGTTATCTTACCCCGATGTTCGGCGCCGATCCCAATAGCATTCCGGTCTGGCAACAGCCCTAATTCGGATCGGTGAAGGAGAGCGCATGACAATGCTGAGCCCCGCTCCGCGCAGTATGGGCCTTGCCGTGACCGCGACGGTCACGGCAGTTCTGCTGCTGTTTTTCATTGGCGTCCTGGGCGGGACGGTGCGAGGCGGCATCACCTCTGCCGGCCTGAGCACCTTTAGCCTGGGCACCATCGTGGCGGGGCTTGTCGCCGGAACATTGGCGCTGATGGCGGCACTTTCGGCGTTGCGTCTCTCACTTCGTGCTGCCGGGAGAACCGCCGCCGGCAAGGTGCTGGAAGCCCGCGCGGCGGCGGCGCAGTCCCGGCAAAGCGCCTTTGTTACCTTCGGCCTCGCGCTGGCGGTCATGGTGGGTTTCGCCCTCATCCAGCTTCTGCTGATGAACGACGGAAACATCCAGCGAACCTTCCTGCAATGGGAACTGATGCAGGCCAGCGCCTGGGATGTGGCCATGGCCTTCCTGGTCAATATCAAGCTGGCGCTGATCTCGCAGGCGATCGTTCTCGCCTTCGGGCTGGTCCTGGCAGTGGCGCGGATGGCACCCGGCAGAGCCGGCGCGCCTTTGCGCGTCATGGCGGTGGCCTATATCGACCTGATGCGCGCCGTTCCCGCGATCATCGTGCTCTACCTGATCGGCTTCGGTCTGCCGCTGACCAATCTACCCGTAATTTCGCGGCTATCGCCCGACTGGTTCGCGGTCATGGCGCTTTCGTTGACTTACAGCGCCTATGTCGCCGAGATCTATCGCTCGGGCATCGCCTCGATCCATCCCTCGCAATGGTCGGCAAGCCGGTCGCTCGGCTTCAGTTATCTCCAGACGTTGCGCTATTTTATCCTGCCGCAGGCGATCCGACTGGTGATCCCGCCGCTGCTCAGCACCTTTATCGCCCTGCAGAAGGATACCTCCCTGGTCAATGTCATCGGCACGCTCGATGCCTTCAACCAGGCCAAATTCTACGCCTCGTCCAGTTTCAATCTCTCCTCGGTGACGGTGGTGGCGATCCTGTTCGTGGTCATCACCATTCCGCAGACGCGCTATGTCGACTGGATGCTGGCGCGAGCGACCAAGCGCATGAGAGGTTGACCCCATGGCATTCATCGAAATCGACGGCCTGCGGAAGAATTACCATCTGCATGAGGTGCTGAAGGGCATCAATCTGCAGGTGGACCGCCATCAGGTGGTGACGCTGATCGGTGCCTCCGGTTCCGGCAAGTCGACGCTGCTGCGTTGCCTGAACGCGCTTGAAACGATCGACGGCGGCACGATCCGGGTGGCCGGGGACGTGGTCTCCGGCCCTGGGGTCGACCTGAACCGGCTGCGCCGCAAGGTGGGCATGGTGTTCCAGTCCTTCAACCTGTTCCCACACATGACGGTGGAAGAGAACATCGCCATCGGCCCGGTCAAGCTCCTGAACGAAAGCCGTGGCACGGCACTGAAGCGCGCCCGCGACCTGCTAGAGCGCGTCAATCTCGGGCACCGGGCGAAGTACTACCCGGATCAGCTTTCCGGTGGCCAGCAGCAGCGTGTCGCCATCGTCCGCGCCATTGCCATGCAGCCTGAGGCGCTGCTTCTCGATGAGATCACCTCTGCACTTGACCCGGAGCTGGTGGCCGAAGTGTTGAACATCGTGCGCGACCTGGCGCGGGATGGAATGACGATGATCCTTGCCACCCACGAAATGCAGTTTGCTCGCGAGGTCTCGGATCTGGTTGTCTTTCTCGAGCAGGGAAAACTGCTGGAGGCGGGACCGCCGTCGCAGATATTCGGCAACCCGAAAGAAGAGCGCACGCGTGAGTTCCTGCGGCAAATTATTGAGGCGGGGCGGTTGTGATACGGAACTGGTCGGTGCTGCCATGTTTGGCAGCCCGCTCTGAACGCGCGCCGGTCGCCCACGCCGAGTAGGCTTCCGACAAGGCACCCGGCCAACTCGGGGCCCCGGCAGCGTCCATCGTCGTCGCCGATCGTGGGCACAACGGCTGGCGGCACCTGATCGACTTGGTTCGACAGCGCGGCAGCGCGGCTTACGTCCCGAGTCAATCTGACATAACCACGACGAACGATACTGCGCGGTTCACCCTTAGTCGCCCCCAAACGCGGGGTCGTTCGCCGGCAGGGCAGCGAAACCTATATGTGATAGGTCTCGGTGTGTCCGTCGATCGCTATGGCTTGCCCGCTGATCATGCTTGCGGCAGGCGAGGATAAGAACAAGCACAAGTCCGCTATTTCCTTCGGCTCGACAAATCGCTTGATGGATTGGCCGCTGGTGTATTCGCGCCTGATGTCCTCCGGCGATGTCGATCGCATGGAGGCTTCGGCGGCGATGACGCGGTTCATGCGATCACCGGATACGGATCCAGGGCAGATTGCATTGACGCGGATGTTCCAGTCGCCGAGTTCGATGGCCATCGATTTGGTGAGGCCAACGACGGCCCATTTTGCCGCTGCGTAGGGCGTTCGCAGTCCATAGCCGAATAGTCCGGCCGTGGAAGACAGGTTGATGATGCTTCCGCTCCGTTTCGCCTTCATCAGCGGAATGGCGCAGCGGCTCGTCAGGAATTGGCTGTTCAGGCACACGTCGATGCAGTTGTGCCAGCTTTCGATCCCGATGTTCTCAAGCCTCTCCGTTGGGCCGGCAATCCCGGCATTGTTGATGAGAATATCGACGCCGCCTACCTCGGCCTTCACCTTGGCAAACCACGCTTCGATTTCCGTCGACGAGGTAACGTCGACCCGGCTCGCCACGATCTCTGGGCTGCTCGCCGACATCTCGTCGATTGCCTTGGCGTCGGTATCGGAGACGAAGACACGATGGCCTGCGGCCGCAAATGCTTCGGCGACCGTCCGGCCGATTCCCGACGCCGCCGCGGTTATCATAACGATCAATGGAACGGTCATCGCGCTCCTACCTCCAAAACCAAGCAAACTGACATTGTCATGATGTGATTGCTGCGAGCGGCGTCATCCTCAGCCGCTCGCACAACCGAACCGGATATTACGTGTTCGTCAGCCAACATTTGACCGGCGCCAGCGCGTTCATCAGCGGGGCGTTCGGATCATCGGTCCAGCCGCCGACATTCTGACCCACGGCGTCGATGAAATTGCTGAACATCGGCACGATAGTCCCGCCTTCGTCCCGAACCATCAGAGCGAGCTTGCCGTAAAGGGCGGCGCGCTTCTCTGCGTCGAGCTCGCCGCGGGCGAGAACGACCGTGCGGTCGAATTCGGGGTTTGAATAGGCCGATTCATTCCAGGCGGCCCCTGTCGTATAGATCGTCGAATAGACCATGTCCTGGGTTGGCCGCCCGTTCCAGTAGGAGGCGCAGAACGGCTTCTTGTTCCACACGTCCGACCAGTAACCGTCGCCCGGGATGCGCTTGATCTCAAGGGGTATTCCTGCCGCTGCGGCGCTCTGCTGAAAGAGCTGGCAGGCGTCGACGGCGCCGGGGAAGGCCACCTCGGACGTCTCGATCACCACAGGACCCTGGTGACCCGATTTTTTGAAATGGAAGCTCGCCTTATCGGGATCGTAGACGCGCTGCTCCAGATCATCGGCGAAGAACGAATAGAGGTTGTTGATCGGGACGTCGTTGCCCAACGTGCCGTGGCCCAGCAGTACCTTATCCAGCAGAGACTGGCGGTCGATCGCGTATTTCAAGGCAAGGCGCAGGTCATTGTTGTCGAAAGGCTGCGCGTTGGTCCGCATGACCAGAACGTAGTGGCCGCGGCTCGGTACCGATTTGACGGCGACGGTTTTCATGCCCGCCAAAAGTGCCGCGACCTTCGGCGCAACGCGATTGATCATGTCCACCTGACCCGCCTGAACGGCGGCGACGCGGGCGGTGTCGTCATTGATGATCGTCACATCCAGCGTGTTGGCGTGACCTCGGGAATCATCCCAGTAGTCGGCATACTTCTCGAAAACGTACCGCACGCCAGGCTGTTGGCTGACGACTTTATACGGTCCCGCGGCGATCCCGTCCGCCGGGTTCGCGCGGCCGCCCTCTGGCTGGATGACCAGATGGTAATCCGCCATTATGTAGGGGAAGTCGGCGTTCGGATCCTGCAGCTCGGCAATGAACTCGTTACCGGAGGCGGTCATCTTGGTGATGCCTGCCATCAGGCCAAGGGCGGCCGAATTGCTCTTGCTGTCGGCGTGGCGCTTCATCGTCTCGACGACGTCGTTGGCGGTCACGGGCTTGCCATTGTGGAAGGTCACGCCTTCGCGGATCTTGAACGTCCAGGTCTTGGCGTCCTTCGACGAGCCGAACTCCGTAGCCAGACGCGGCACTATATCTCCCTTTGCGTCGACTTCGAACAGCTTCTCGCCGAATTGCGCGATGAGGGTATTCGGCCCTTCTGCGGACGCCAGTGCCGGATCGAGTGTGTCCGTCGACTGGCCGCCGCCGAGGCCTACGCGCATCGTGCCACCCTTGACCGGTCCCTCGGCGCGGGCTGCATGTGCAAGAAGGCCGGGTGCCAATGCGGCTGCGCCCAGCATGGCCGCGCGCCCCAAGAAGGACCGCCTGTCCATTCTTCCACGGGCGACCAAAGCCGCCAGGTACTTCAACTCGTCAGTCATTAGAACCTCCTCCCAACTTGGTTCTGGACATCATCGGCCAACCACCATTTGCCGTTGGCACCCTGGTGGTTCACACCAAGCCAGCTTCAAAGGCTCGCACGTTTGCGGCTGGCTATATGACTATTTCGGACAGTAATTTGAGATTTTTGGACATCGGGACGCCGCGCCGGGGACATGCTGACAGGCCATCCTTTTACCGCCATGCAGCGGGTCCGCACTCGCTGCTGGTCGGCATATTTGCGAGCGTTTGTATGGCTTTCAGATTGAATGGCCGCTGCGTCCAGTGAGGGTCTCGAACGGCAGGGTTATCTACCTAATATAGCTTGGATCAACACCATCGAGCAGCGCTTTCAACTCTGAAAAGTGAGCCACGTGGAAGTCGCCGATATCTTCCCATTGTCGTGCCGTCTTCTCTGCAACTTCGTGATCGAGAATACTCAACTGACGTTGCGTGGAGTACGCCAGCACAAGAGTTTTGCAGGCCTTCTCAAAGTAGTAGAGACGATCGAAAGCCTCCGAGATCGACGATCCTATAACCATCACTCCGTGATTCCCCATGATCATTGCTTTATGGTCGCCGAGAACGGTCGCTATTCGATCTGCTTCTTCTGTCGCATCGGCAAAGCCTCCGTAGGCTCGGTCGATTGCAACTCGCTGATAGAACCGGCAGGTGTTCTGATCGATGGGCTTGATCTCGGGGTCCTCGAGGCAGGCCAGTGCCGTGGCGTAATCCGAGTGGACGTGCAAGATGACGCGGGCTGAGGGGTTTACCGCGTGAAGACGGCTATGGATTGCCCAAGCCGTTTCGTCCGGTGCATCTGGTCGCGACATCGTCTCGCTGTCGGTCGCGTCGAGCAGGAGGAGTTCGGAGGCGCGTATCCGTGAGAAATGTCGCCACTTCGGATTGATAAGGAACTTCGAGCCGTCGTCGGAAACCGCAACGCTGAAGTGGTTGGCGACGCTCTCATGCCAATTGAACATTGCTGCCAGGCGAAATGAGGCGGCAAGATCCTGGCGAAGACCGATGTTGTCGACATTGGATCCAAATGAAAATGCGTCTGTCGCTGTCATGGTCATGTTCGTTCTCCTCCACCCTTGGAGCGAGCATAGGAACGAAGATTCAAGTCGGGAAATGACGTCTTGTTGTAACTCTCATGACAAACTATCATGACGCATGCCGTCACAGATACCTGACATCCGTCAATTGCAGGCCTTCCTGGCTGTTGCGTCCGAACTAAGCTTTACCGGTGCCGGTGCAAAGCTCAATCAGACACAATCGGCGATCAGCCATCAGATCCGCAAGCTGGAGTCACAGCTGGGAACTGCGCTGTTCAATCGGAATACGAACCAGGTCGAAATTACGGAAGCCGGCGCGGCGCTCCACCTGAAGCTCAGGCCTATAATTAAGCAACTTGATGTTCTCTTTGATACGAGGGTCGCTCCGAACGACCGTACCGTTCTGGAGATTGAACTGGAAACAGGGTTTGCCACTTTCTGGCTTACCCCACGACTGGCGGACTTTACCGAGCGCTTTCCTGAAATCGATATCACCATAAATGTTTCCCATCGTCGGCTTGAATTCGTCGGCAACACCGAACTTGCCATCAAATGGGGCGACGAAGATTGGCGCGGGTTTTCTTCTGAGCGCCTCATGGAGCTTCGACTTACTCCAATGTGTGCTCCCGCTTTGGCGCGCAAACTCAAGAAGCCGGAAGACATTCTCGGGCAAGTGCTGTTGCACGAAAAAGACTACGCGCTGTGGAGCCAGTGGTCGTCCGTCGCAGGGCTTGCCGGGACTTCTGTGGAATCGGGACACGTATTCCAGGACACCGCGATGCTACATCACGCAGCGGTTCGCGGCCACGGAGTGGCGTTATTCGCGGTTGAACTAGCCGCGGAAGCGACAGCGAAAATGGAGTTGGTCGCGCCATTTTCCGATATGGTTTTGTCGACGACCCATGCCTACTATCTGGTCACGCGAACGAGACGCCTTACCGCAGCGGGAAAAAGCTTCGTGCAATGGGTCAAGGGTCAGGTCGCAATGGATATGGCGTTGAATTACGCTGGTTAAGTGATGTACGGCACGAGCTTGCGGCTGATCGCCAAAGTATAGATTTATACCTATCTGGACCATGACGAACATAGACCGCCCCCCTGTTCAGATACTCATCCTGGTCACGCCAAACTTCAATCTGGCTGCGACAACATCGTTCATCGACCCGTTTCGGGCAGCAAACTATCTGGAAGGGGACACCAGATTCCGCTGGGTTCTGGCATCTGCACCTGGTGGCCGGTGCCAAGCAAGTAACGGTCTCGTGGTCGAGACGGAGAGGCTCGCCGAGTTCCAGAACGAGGCGTTCGACATCGTCGTCATGTCAGCGAGCTGGACGCCGGAGGCCGGAAGAACGCCACAGCTTCTCGCCTCCTTGCGGAAATGGGCGCGGGCGGGAAGCATCATCGGCGCCCTCGATACGGGCGCCTTCATCGTGGCGGACGCCGGATTGCTGCGTGGCCATCGGGCGACCGTGCACTATGAGCATATCGATGCCTTCAAGGAACTGCACGGTGACGTTGACGTATCCGAAGACATCTTCGTTCGCGACGGGAAGCGTTTTACCTGCTCGGGTGGTATCGCCTCGTCGGACATCGCGCTCCAGATCATTCGGGCAAGTTCCGGGGATGCGCTCGCCAATGCATCGGCCCGCTACATCTTCCACCCCTCGCTGCGACCGGCGGGCACGTCGCAGAACCCGGCGAATGCCGAGCCAATCGGAACGTATATCCCCGGCATGATCCGACAAGCTATCGTCGTCATGGAGCAGCATCTCGAAAACGCCCTCTCTATTCCCGAAATCGCGGACCGGGTTAAAATCTCCCATCGGCAACTCAATCGGCTGTTCATGCGATACGTGGGGAAGTCGCCTGCCACCTACTATCGCGATATCCGGCTCGACCGTGCGAGAGGGCTGGTCACGCAAACCGACATGCCGATGTCTGAAATCGCCATCGCATCGGGGTTTGCCAGCCAGGTGCACTTTAGCAGGGCCTATCGCGAGCGGTTTGGCCTATCGCCGCGGACGGATCGTGTCGAGGGCAGGGTTCCCTTCGAGTTCCGGGCCTGGCCGATGCATCGCAAGTCCGGCGTCAGGTCCTAAGCGAGCAAGACTGCGGCGAAAAAAGATAAACCAGCGGCGTACGGTGCACAGAAAGAGCATTCGACTGGCGGGAAGTTAGAAACGTCCGCGACGATATCGCAAATTCTGGTGAACTGTCTGGCGAGCGACGAAGCCAAGCACGCGACCTGACAACGATGGGTTCTGGGTGGCGGCCTTTCGGCCCAAGTTCAACAAATGAGGCTCTGACGTGTCGAAATCCGTTATCATTACCTGCGCGCCGACCGGCGGCATCCACACGCCCACCATGTCGGAGCATCTTCCAATCACGCCCTCGCAGATCGCTGAGGCGAGCATCGAAGCGGCGGAAGCGGGGGCCGCAATCATCCACCTCCACGCCCGCAATCCCGATAACGGCAAACCGGATCCGAACCCTGACCTGTTCATGGAATTCCTCCCGCGCATCAAGCAGTCGTGCAATGCGGTTCTCAACGTCTCCACGGGCGGCGGACTCGGCATGACTCGCGAGGAGCGCCTGCGCGCCGCCACCCGGGCGAGCCCGGAAATGGCATCCCTGAACGTCGGCTCGATGAACTTCGGCATCTTCCCGATGCTCCAGAAGTATTCCAACTGGAAGCACTCCTGGGAACCCGAATTTCTGGAGATGACGCGGGACTTCATATTCCGGAACACCTTCGGCGACATCGAATACACGGTGAAGGAACTCGGCGATGGCCACGGGACAAAATTCGAGTTTGAATGCTACGATCTCGGCCATCTCTACAACCTCGCCTGGATCATCGATCAGGGCTGGGTGAAGCCGCCGTTCTTCGTGCAGATGGTGTTCGGAATCCTCGGGGGTGTTGGGCCGGACCTCGACAACCTCATGCACATGCACACAATTGCCAACAAGCTGTTCGGCAACGATTACGAATGGTCGGTGCTGGCCGCCGGACGTCATCAGATGCCGTTCACAACGCAGTCTTCACTCCTCGGCGGCAACGTTCGTGTGGGCATGGAGGACAGTCTCTATATCGGACCCGGTGAAAAGGCGATCTCGAGCGCTCAGCAGGTGCGCAAGATCAGGACTATCGTCGAAAATCTCGGCCTCAAGGTCGCGACGGCCGAGGAGGCGCGTGCGCGGCTCGGCCTCAAGGGCGCCGACAAGGTGGCGTTCTGATGTGAGGCAGCCTTGGGCAGGTGGACGCCGCGGTTAGGGGCTTGGACGCCACCGCGCTCGCAAACGACCCAGAAAGTCTGCAGCGGTTCTATCGTCAGCCACCTGGCCCACCGAACACCGGAAGACGCGCGAACGCCGCGCTTGGCAGATTTCGCCCCGAAGGCTCGTTCGTGACAGGCCATTGTGGTCGCTGGCGGGCTGACCGCCCCATCCCCCTTCAACCTGGATTATTTTGATGAGCGAATTCAAGCAAACTGCAGTACTGGGCGCTGGTGTTATCGGTGCGAGTTGGACGGCTCTCTTCCTCGCTTCCGGACGGGACGTGGCGGTTCACGACATTTCTCCAACAGCCGAGAAGACCGTCAGAGACTATGTAAGTCGCGCCTGGCCCACCCTTGAAGATCTCGGTTTGGTGAAGGGCGGCAGCCCCGACCGCGTTCGCTTCTGCAAATCGGCCGCTGAAGCCGTCGAGGGTGCGTCGTTCATTCAGGAGAATGTCCCGGAGCGCATCGAGATCAAGCGCGCGCTCTATGCAGAAATCGAATCTTTGCTCAGCGCCGATGCCATCGTGGCCACTTCCGCCTCCGGCCTCACGCTGAGCGAGATGCAGGCAGGCTGGAAAGACCCCGGCAGGTTTGTGCTCGGCCATCCCTTCAACCCGCCGCACCTGATCCCGCTGGTCGAAGTTATGGGGAACGAGCGAACTGCAGATGGGGTCGTGGAGGCGGCCGAGCGCTTCTACGATGCGGTGGGCAAGGTTACGATCCGCGTCAACCGCGAGGTGCCCGGCCACGTGGCAAACCGTCTCCAGGCGGCAGTTTGGCGCGAAGCCATCCATCTCGTGAAATCCGGCGTCGCCAGCGTCGAGGACGTCGATAAGGCGATGTGGGCCGGACCGGGCTTGCGCTGGGCCGCGATGGGGCCGACCATGCTTTTCCACCTCGGTGCGGGCGAGGGCGGCCTTGCCGCTTTCTGCGAGCGCTATACCGACAGTTTCAATCGCTGGTGGGACGATCTCGGCGTCCTTCATCTCGACGCTGCGATTGCAGAGACGCTCGTTGCCGGCGTGACCCAGGAAGCCAACGGCCAGTCGCCGGCGGACCTTTCCGCGCAGCGGGACGCACTGATCGCGAGCATCCAGAAGGCGATGGCTCCGCTTCGCGCGAATTAAAAGCGGATCACATCAAGCGGCCAACCGCTGCCGCCACTTGAGGAGGCCGAATGGCCCGCTGGTGCCGGAATAGAAGGAGGCCGTCGCCCTTTGCGAACGCACGGCCCATTCGAACGCCGATCGGTCGCTCACCGTTCTGGGCGCCTATGTTTTCTATGATCGCGCGCTGGGCTCTCTTCCTGCTTCCGCCCGCGGAGTAATGCCGAGGAAACGCGCATCTGTCGTTGCAGGCGACCCTGCGTCAGCGGCCACAGGAACGCTTTCCGTGGTGTGCTCGACCCCTTGGGCCGGGCGAGCGAAGTCCTGTTCGGGGCGCGATTCGGCCGTTCGCATCCCCCGATGAAATTCCTGAAAGCCATCCGTCCACTTCGCTGACGCAGCCACGGTCGGAACGCGCCGCCAAGCCAGTCATCGACGCCGTCGTCGAGGTCGAGCTTAAAGCGGACATCGTATTGGCAGGAGTTTCGTCGCCTTCGCGCCAACATCGGTCATTGCCAAGCACCTCACCTGTAGCCCACGGCACGAAGGCCAATTTGCGTGCGCAATTCCGCATCACTTTGATGCGGTAGCGCCGACACACGTCGGTTCCAAAGTACATTTTCGTTGCGTGGCCCGTTTCCAGCTTGTTTTCATCGCCCACCAAGGCTCGACTGCTGCGCATTGGCGACAAGCGGCATCGGGGCATCAACGCCGCAGGGATGGAAATGAAGACACCACCACTGACCACCACTGGTTCCGATGGCCTGATGATCGACTGGATCGATGAGGATGGCCGTGTCTATGCCGTCAGCCCCTATGAAGCCAGAGAACTTGAAGTCGACGTCGAGAAGGGCGGGACGATCGCACTCGAGCGCATCTACAGCAGCACGTCCGCGCAGATGCTCAAGGCGATAGCCAGGGGCGAAACGCCCCCCGATCCCTCATTTCCCGTCTGGGTGAACTCGCCCTCCTACAGCGAAATCCCGATGGTGGCGACCGTTGTCCGCAACCCGGGCCAGGGTATCGCCGTGGTGAAGCAGGCGCTGTCCGCCTCCTTGCTGGGCATCGGAATCGAGCTTTCGGAACGGATGGAGATCCTTTCCCAGATGATCGGGGCTGCGACCGACGCATGCTGGTGCATCGAATTCCTGGAACCCGTGGACATATCGCTATCGGAAGAGGAGATCGTCGACAGCATTTTCAAGAAACAGAGCCGGTGGCGGGCCTGCAACGATGCGATGGCTCGGCTCTACAGGGTGCCACCGGAACTGGACTTCAACATGCAGCCCGTGGCTCGCTATTTTCCGGACACCGAAGTCAACCGCGAAATGGTGAGAGAGCTGGTCAGGGCGAACTATCGCCTAGACCGAGCCGCTGCCATCGACCGACGGCACGATGGCACCGAAATGTTCGTCGAAAACGACTTCCGCGCCGCCATCCGGGACGGCCTTCTGATCCGCCTTTGGGGCACGACGCGCGACATCAGCCCTTTCAAGGAGCGGGAGCAGCGGTTGAACGACCGAGCGGACACGATGCAGGACATCCTGAGCGCGACGCCCGATCCGATTCTCGTGATCTCGGAAGAGGGAACAATCCTTGCTGCGAATCCCGCGACACAGGCCGCCTGGGCGCACGAGGCGGAGGACATTCTCGGGCGTCCCATTCAGCGTTTCGTGGAGACCAGGAACGCAGCAGAGAAACTTCGTTCGGCGGCCTCAGAGAGCGAAGACGGCGAATGCGATCTCGCGGTCATCTCGGCGGACCGTACCAAGGACATCTGGAGGTTTCATGCCTCCCGCCTGGAGGGCGAAGTGCGCAGGTATGTCGTGACCGCGCGCCGCAAGACCAAGCGCCGCCCGCGTGTCCTCACCGAGGAGGCGTTCTGATGAAGTTCTATTCCAACGACATAACCAACCTTTCGTCCCGCCGGCTCCGCCCCGGATTCATCGACGATCCCCAATTCGCATCTTTCCTCGAGGCACTCCCGGACGGGGCCGCACTTCTCGACACCGACGGGCGCATCAAGCTGGTCAATGCCAAGATCGAAATGCTGTTGAACCTGGGACGACGCGACCTGGTTGGCACGGACCTGGCAAAGCATGCGAAGACCGCAGGTCCAGTGGTGGCAAAGCTCTGGACCGGCCTCCAGCAATTGAAGCGAACAGAGGTCACCGGTGCTCTCAATTCGCAGCGCCAGGTAGTGGCCGCCATTACAATCCTCAGGACGCAGGATGGGGGCGCTTATGGGGCGCTCTTGACCATGCGCGAGGCCAACCGGGCCTCCCGACCGGTCGATGGGTCGGAGAACTTCCGGTTCGACGAGACGTCAACCCGGACGAAGACCTCGTTCCTCTCAACCCCGCATTCTGCGGCCTTGTCGGCACGTGCGGAAGCGGCCCTGGGACGTGGCGCGAGCGTCCTGCTCACAGGCGAAACGGGAACCGGAAAGACGGAGATGGCCCGGCTCATCGGAAGGGCAAACGATGCAGGCGCGCCGCCATTCGTCCATGTCCGCTGCGGATTGATTTCCGACGGGCAGTTCGAGGCCGAGATGTTCGGCATCGAGCCGGGCTCGCGGCTCGACACCTCGACGCGTGGGAAACTCGGCTACGTGGAAGCTGCCGACGGCGGCATCCTCTTTCTCGACCAGATCACCGACCTCGGCCCGTCCGCGCAGGCAATGCTCGTGGCCTTCCTCGAGACGCAGACATTCAGCCGGGTCGGGTCGGCGCAACGACGTCACGCGAAACTGCAGATCATAGCGGCAACGAACGCCGACATGGACGAGCTGATGGGAGAAGGCTTGTTCAGAAGAGACCTCTATTACCGCGTGGCGGTAATGACCTTCGACCTCCCTCCTCTCCGCGGTGACACGGCGGTGATCGACACGCTTCTCGATCACCACCTCGCCGCACTCAACGTGGGCAGGAAGCCAGTCTTGCGGCTCTCCAGGGAGTTCCGTGAGCTCGCGCACGCCCATCAGTACCACGGCAACATCCGGGAGCTGATCAATATCCTGGAGCGCGCCGGGGCGTCGGCGAGCGAGCTTGCGTCAGCGGAACACTTCATCGGACCGAGGGCGGGGGCCGCCCGGCCAGCGTCGCCGGTCAATCAGGCTCCGCCCCACCCAATCGGCAGCCGCGCAGGAAACTTCAAGGACCTGGTCCAGGAGTTCGAGACGTGGGTGCTGGAAAAGTCCATCGCAGAGAATGGAAGCAAACGAAGCGCCGCCAAGGCGCTCGGCATCGATATTGCGACGCTCGTCCGAAAGACGAAGCGGAGATCATAGACGTCAATCAAAAAAGGGGAATGACAATGAGCAATTTGAGGAGAATTCTGGTCGCGACCGTTGCCGCGATTTCCGCGTTCGGCCAGACGGCTGCGGCGACGGCTGCGGAGCTGAACATCCTGACCTGGGAGGGCTATACCGCCGAAAAGTTCATCTCCAAGTTCGAAGCTGAATCCGGCTGCAAGGTGACGGCTTCCTTCGTCGGCTCCAACGACGACTTCGCCGCAAAGCTGGCCGCCGGCGGCGGCGTGTACGACATCATAACTCCCTCCCTCGACACCGTGCCGATGATGAGGCTCGCCGAGTTCGTGTCTCCGATCGACACCGCCAAGGTGACCGGGCATGACGGTATCTACCCCGAATTCGCGAAGCATTCCGATATTGCCGTGGACGCGGAAACCTGGGCCGTCCCGCTGATCTGGGGCTCTGTCTCGTTGATCTACCGTCCCGACAAGTTCGCCAGCACGCCCGACTCGATCGGCGTCCTGTTCGATCCTGCAAACAAGGGCAAGATCGCCATGTGGGACGACAAGTCGGCGATCTACTGGACCGCTCGCTACCTCGGCTACATGGATGCCTTCGATCTCACGGACGAACAACTGGAAGCCGTGAAGGCGAAGCTGATCGAACAGAAGCCGCTGGTGCGCAAGTACTGGACCTCGGCCGGAGAGCTGACGGAGCTGATGGCGAACCAGGAGGTCTTCGTTTCCAACGCCTGGACCGGTCTGACCTCGAAGGACGTCAACAACCTCAAGAAGGGGTTTGAAGTCACGGAATTCACGCCCAAGGAAAAGGCCGAGGGCTGGATGGACTCGATGATGCTGGTCAAGGACACCCCGAACGAAGAGTGCGCCTACAAGTTTATGTCCTTCATGCAGTCGGCCGAAGGTCAGTGCGGCCTCGCAGAGTCCACCGGGTACTTCCCGGTCAACCCGGTCGCCGTAGGCGGCTGCATGGACGACGAGATGAAGAAAGACCGCCAAGTCGGCAACATCGAGTTCGTCAAGAGCCTAGTAATGTGGGAACAGCCCAAGCGGCTCGACAAGTACCTCGAGATTTGGAACGCAGTAAAAGCTGCGCCATAATCCCTTTCCGCGGGTGGAGGCGATCCGCCTAAGCCCGCGGAATACAAAACCTAAAAAATACTCGGGGAACACATGATTTCGAAACCGATCGTGTCGCTTGAAGGCGTCACGAAGACCTATGGCAATTTCACCGCGTTGCACGCCACCGACCTGTCGGTGGGCGAAGGCGAGTTCGTCACCCTCCTCGGCCCGTCGGGCTGCGGCAAGACGACCACGTTGCGGCTCGTCGGTGGCTTCGAAAGGGCGAGTGCGGGCCGCGTCGTCATATCCGGCGAGGACGTGACATCGAGGCCGCCCTACCTGCGCCCTGTCAACACCGTGTTCCAGGACTACGCCCTCTTCCCCCACATGAGCGTTTCTCAGAACATCGCCTATGGACTATCCGTAAAGTCCAACAATGTGCCCAGAGCCGAGCAGGCGGCACGCGTGGCCGAAGCCTTGGCACTGGTCGGTCTCGAAGGAATGGCCGGCCGCCGGCCGGAAGAGCTGTCCGGCGGCCAGCGTCAGCGCGTCGCCATGGCACGCGCCGTCGTACGGCGTCCTCGCGTCCTCCTGCTCGACGAGCCGCTCTCGGCGCTCGATGTGAAGCTTCGCGAAGGCATGCAGGTCGAGCTCAAGCGCCTCCACCGGGAACTCGGGATCACCTTCATCATGGTCACCCACGACCAGACGGAGGCACTCGCGCTGTCGGATCGCATCGTGGTGATGAACAAGGGGCGCATCGCCCAGATCGGCTCGCCGACGGAACTTTACGACAATCCTTCAACGCCTTACGTCGCCGACTTCATCGGCGCAGCGAACCTGCTCGATGCGACATCGGCCGGGCCGGAGGGCGGTTTCACCATGTATCGCCTGGGTGACACCCTCATTCGCGCGGCCCGAAAGCCGTCGTCGGCACTCGCGAGCGGGGCGATGCTGGGCATCCGGCCGGAACGGCTGCTCGTATCCGGGTCGGAAGTCGCCAACCGGCTATCCTTCACGATCAAGGAAGTGCTGTTTCATGGTGACCGGCTGAAACTGGAACTCATGATGCGAGGGGTCGACAAGCCGATCTTTGCCGAGTTGGCTCGGACCGTCCTCGCCTCAAGTCAGACGGAAACCGGCAGCCACCTTGATCTCTATGTCGAGCCTTCGGACATCCTCGTCTTTACCGGAGGGCATGCTGGATGACGGTAGACAGACGCTCCCTTCCTGGTTTCGCCGCGCTCTTTTCCCTGCCGCTAGCCTGGGTAATCCTGCTCCTGATCGTGCCCTACGGCATCATGATATCGGTCAGCTTCTGGACCCGGCAGTTTCCGCTCTTCTATCCGGACTTCCAGTTCGGCAACTTCGCCCAGCTCTTCTCGGACCCCCAATATACGACCGTCATCCTGAGGACGCTGAAGATCGCGGCTCTCGTGACCGCAGGCTCGTTGCTCCTAGGCTATCCGCTGGCCTATTTTCTCGCATTTACGGTCAGGCCCGGATCGCTCAGGAACCTGCTCTACATGTCCGTCATCGTTCCGCTCTGGGTGTCCTATCTGCTCCGCGCCTACACCTGGAAGATCATCCTCGGGACCGACGGAGCACTGAACTCGCTTCTCGTGTCGCTCGGCATCATCCACGCGCCCCTCGACATCTTCCTCTACAACCAGACCGCCATGGTCATCACGCTCGTCTATATCTTCGTGCCGTTCATGGTGATGCCGCTTTACACGGTGCTCGACAACATTCCGAAACGGCTGATTGAAGCCTCGGAAGACCTTGGCGTCGGGCCGTTCATGACATTCATCCAGGTCATTTTGCCGCTCTCGCTTGGTGGCGTCATCGCAGGATCGACCATGACCTTCTGTCTGGCTTTCGGCGATTTCGTCGCCCCGGTCTTGGTCGGGGGGCCCGATGGCACCATGGTCGCCAACCTGCTGCAGACGCAGTTCGGCGCGGCGCTCAACTGGCCGCTCGGTTCGGCGCTCGCCACGCTGGTGCTGATCCTCGTTCTCGTTCTCCTGCAGATTTCCAGCCGCCTCGACCGGGCAGGCCGGATCAACATGACCTGAGGAGCCTGAGATGCAGTCCTTGAGATGGTGGCAGAAGGGATTGGTGGGCGTCAGCCTCGGCGTGCTCGCGTTCCTCTACCTGCCAATCGTTATGCTCATCCTGTTCTCGTTCAACGACAGCAAGGTGACGTCCTTTCCGCTTTCCGGCTTCACGCTCCACTGGTACGAGGCCTTCCTTGCCAATGAGGGCATGCTGCGGGCGCTGTGGAACAGCCTTGTGGTGGCGGTCTGCGCAACGCTCGTCAGCCTCGTCGTCGGCGTGACCGCGGCCCTCGCCCTCGATCGCTACGACTTCCCCGGAAAGAGGCTGTTCCAGAATGCCATCCTGCTTCCGCTGAGCCTGCCCGGCCTCGTCACCGGCATTGCGATGCTGAACTTCTACAAGCAGATCGGCATTCCGCAGAGCCTGACAGCCGTCGTCATCGGTCACGCGACCGCGTTGCTCGGCGTCGTCGTCTCGCAGGTCATGGCGCGGCTTGCCAAGCTCAACCGTCGCCAGCTCGAAGCCTCCGCGGACCTTGGGGCAACGCCGATCGAGACCTTCCGGCGGGTCACCCTGCCGTCAATCCGCAGCTCCGTCATCGGCTCGGCATTGCTCTGCTTCACGCTGTCCTTCGACGAAATCCCGGTGACCTATTTCCTGACGGGCCGCGAGGTGACCCTGCCGATCTACATCTATTCCACCTTGAGACGGGGCATCACGCCCGAGATCAACGCGGTCGGCTCACTTATCGTCGCTGCCTCCTTCATCCTCATCATCCTCTCGGTCACGCTTCTGCGTGACCGCCGTTAGCCGCAGACCAACAGGGAGAACACCATGGACGCCACAACCTATACCCACGACTTCTGGCGCTCGAAGGCGTCGTCATTGAAGTTCCGCACGCAGCACTTCATTGATGGCCAGTACGTCGCCTCGGCCGACGGCCGCACCTTCCCCTCGATCAATCCCGCCACGGGCAGCACGATCACCGAAGTGGCGCGCGGCGGGCAGGCCGAAATCAATCGGGCTGTGGCCGTCGCCCGCAAGGCGTTCAAGTCCGGCTCCTGGTCGCGGATGGACCCGCGGTCACGCATGGCCGTTCTCGAAAAATTCTCGGCGCTCGTGGAAAGCAATGCCGAGGAATTCGCGGTGCTCGATAGCCTCGACATGGGCAAGCCTGTCATGGACATGATGAACATCGACATTCCCGGCTCGGTGATGTCGCTGAAATTCTTCGCCGAGACGATCGACAAGATCGAGGGAGCCGTGACCTCCACTGCGTCCAGCGCGCTGCACTATATCTTGCGGCAGCCTCTTGGCGTCGTCGGCCTGATCGTCCCGTGGAACTACCCGTTGATGATGGCCGCCTGGAAACTCGGGCCTGCGCTCGCAACCGGAAACTCGGTCGTTCTCAAGCCCGCCGAGCAATCCCCGCTCTCGGCCAACCTCCTTGCGGAGCTCTTCATCGAGGCGGGTGGCCCTCCCGGTGTCTTCAATGTCGTACACGGCCTCGGCGAGGAGGCCGGCAAGGCGCTCGCGCTCCACAATGACGTCGACAAGATCGGCTTCACCGGCTCGACCGAGGTCGGCAAGCTGCTGATGATCTACGCCGGACAGTCGAACATGAAGCGCGTATCGACCGAGTGCGGCGGCAAGACGCCCCAGATCATTCTCGAGGACTACGACGATCTCGACACCGCCGTGACCTATGCGGTGAACGGCATCTACGGCAACCAGGGCGAGGTCTGCAACGCCGGCTCGCGCATTCTCGTCCAGAAGAGCATCCACGACGATTTCGTCGATCGTTTCGTTGCCCGGACGCAGCAGAATTTCGTGCTCGGCGACCCGCTCGATCCGTCGACGACGATCGGGCCGCTGGTGACCTCCTCGCACCAGAAGCGAGTGCTGAACTATATCGACATCGGCCGCAAGGAAGGCGCGTCGCTCAAGTTCGGCGGCGGCACCTTCGCCGGCGCACCATCGGGAGCCTATGTCGAGCCGACCCTGTTCACGGGGGTCAACAACACGATGCAGATCGCGCGCGAGGAGATCTTCGGGCCGGTTGCCGCCATCATCCCCGTTGATGGCGTCGACCAGGCAATCGAGATCGCCAATGACTCGATTTACGGCCTCGCCGCTTCGATCTGGACCCGTGACATCGCCAAGGCTCACAACTTCGCCCGCGACATCGAAGCGGGTGTCGTCTGGGTCAACTGCTTCGACCACGGCGACATGACGTCCATCTGGGGCGGCTTCAAGCAAACCGGCAACGGCCGCGACAAATGCCTCGAGGCGTTGACGCAATACACCCAGACAAAATCTGTCTGGGTAAACCTGGCCTGAGAATGATGGCCCGACGGTCGAACGGCACTGTCGGGCCGCCCTTCGGGGCCTATTTGCCAAGTCCGCAATGCTCCGAACTCGGACCTCGTCGGTAAGAACTGCGATGTGACAGCAAGTCCTTGACGACGCATGTCAGGTGGGCATATCTGAGCGTGACGGTTCCCCAACGATGACTCTGAGGGGATTAATAGGGAACACGGTAAGGACGACCCAAGAGGGACCAAGACCGTGGCTGCCCCCGCAACTGTAGGCGGATTGCCGGTAATCCTCGGGCCATTTGGCCATGCCACTGCGACGTTTCGCGGGAAGGCAGATCACCGACAAACATCCGTGAGCCAGGAGACCTGCCGTCAATCACGATCCAATCAGCCGGGCGGGGATGCTCGGAAAGGAGCAGATATGATTGACCTGAACCTTCGTCGTTTTCCGACTTTCAGCCGCCTTGATTGGGCCTTCCGCCGCTAGCGTCTGCGTATCTGTGTCTTCATCCGCTCGCGAGCTGCGCGGCGATGGAGTTGCTAGCTGTTTTTCCTCCTGATCGAGATATTTCATGCGCCAGTTTCTCACCAGTATGACGTTCGCATTCGGCCTGCTCGGCCTTGCCGCACCGAGCCTCGCTGCGACCCAATATCCATTGACCGTCAACAACTGCGGCCGGCCGGTGACGTTCGAAAAAGCGCCCGCAAAGATCGTCTCCATCGGCCAAGGCATGACCGAAGTCCTCTATTCGCTTGGCCTCGCCGACAAGATCGCCGGGACGGCTGTCTGGGTTGGTCCCGTGTTGCCGCAATACGCCGAGGTCAACGCCAAGATCAAACGTCTTTCGGACAACGACCCGAGCTTCGAGTCGGTCGTCGGCGAGGAGCCCGACATGGTTGCAGCCGAATTCGAGTGGCATGTCGGCGCGCAGGGCTCTGTGGGCAGCCGCGACCAGTTCGCCGAACTCGGGATCAACACCTATATCGCGCCGGCGGATTGCGTTGCCAAGGTCAACACCGACGGTGGCGATGGTGTTCGCAAGGAACTGTTCACGATGGACCTGATCTATCAGGAAATCGCGGAGCTCTCGGCGATTTTCGACGTGAAAGAGCGCGGTGACGCGCTTGTCGCCGACCTCAAAAAGCGTGAAGCCGCCGCCGTCGCTTCCGTTGCTGGCGCATCGGCAAAGGCGCTGCCGGTCGTCTTCTGGTTCTCCAGCAAGGAGGTGAGCGGAGACGCCTTCATCGCCGGCAAGAACAGCGCACCGGCCTACATCCTGAAGTCACTTGGGGCACAGAACGTCGTGACGACAGAAGAGGAATGGCCGCTCGTCGGCTGGGAGACGATTGCTGACGCGAATCCCGCCGTCATCGTCATCGCCACTATGGATAGGCGGCGCTACGCGGCCGATGACCCGAAGATCAAGCTCGAGTTCCTGGAAAATGACGCGGTCGCCAGTCAGCTGGACGCGGTGAAGAACAAGCGTTTCGTGATGATGGACGCGCAGTCGATGAATCCGACGATCCGGACGATCGAGGGGATCGAGACATTGGCGAACGGCATCAAGTCCTTCGGTCTGACGCAGTGAGGGGTGCATCTGCATTGTCGCAAAAGGGGTGGGCGCTCTCGGCGCTCACCGCCTGCGCGTTCGTGTTTTTGGGCCTGATGATCAGCCTTGCCGTTTCGATCGGGGAAATATCCATCCCGATCGAAACGGCGGCGAAAGCCGTGTCGAACCGCGTCTTTGGTACAGGCTTCGAGCTTAGCCGCATCCACCAGGGCGTGGTCTGGGATTATCGGCTGAGCCGTGCGCTCGTTGCAGCAAGTGCTGGCGCATCGCTTGCACTCTGCGGCGCAATCCTCCAGGCCTTGCTCCGCAATCCGCTGGCTGAACCCTATGTTCTGGGAATCTCCGCCGGAGCCTCGACCGGAGCGGTATGCGTCATGATCCTTGGCTTCGGCTACGGCGTCCTCAGCCTTTCCAGCGGTGCCTTCATCGGCGCGGTCGTCGCATTCCTGCTCGTCGGGATACTTGCTGCCGGTGCCGGCGGCACCAGCGAACGGATCATTCTGTGCGGTGTTGCCGGGTCGCAGCTTTTCAATGCGCTGACATCGTACATCGTGACGACGTCGGCGAATGCGGAGCAGGCAAGAGGCGTGTTGTTCTGGCTTCTCGGCTCTCTCAGTGGTGTCCGCTGGCCGGACGTCTATCTTTCGGTTCCGGTGGCAATCGCCGGTTTCGTCTTGTGCATGGCCCACGCCCGGTCGTTGGACGCATTTGCGTTCGGTACGGATTCAGCCGCTTCGCTCGGCATTGCCGTAAGGCGGGTGCAGATCGTTCTCCTCGGAGCGACCGCTGTAATGACGGCGACGGTCGTCAGCATGGTCGGGTCGGTCGGCTTCGTCGGTCTGGTCATACCGCACGCGGCGCGCTTTCTGGTCGGTCCGGCGCATCATCGACTGCTTCCCGCATCCGCTCTCGGCGGGGCGATCTTCATGGTCGCCGCGGACATCGTTTCCAGGATCATCATACCCCAACAGATCCTCCCCATCGGCGTGGTCACGGCCCTGTTTGGTGCGCCAGCCTTTGCGGTCATTCTCTATCGCGCTCGGAGGAGTGCATGAGCATCAGCATCGACAAGGTCAATTATGCCGCCGGCGAGGCAGTTATCATCAACGGCGTCACCCTCACGATTGAAAAGGGAAAGGTCCTCGGCTTGCTCGGGCCGAACGGCTCCGGCAAGTCCAGTCTTCTGCGGCTGATTGCCCGGCTGAGAAAGGTCCAGAGCGGCGTCATCCGGCTCGGCAATGACGACGTTTCAACGATTTCAAGGCATGAACTCGCGCGCCGCGTCGCCTTCGTAGAGCAGCAGTCGACAACCGAAACCCAGTTGACGGTGAGCGATGTCGTCCGCCTCGGAAGGACACCCCATCTCAGTGCGTGGTCGTCCTGGACCGTCCAAGATGACGCAGCCGTCCAACGGGCGCTTTCCAGCGTCGGAATGCAGGACCGGGCGGGGCAACTTTGGCAGACGCTTTCCGGTGGCGAGCGCCAGCGCGCTCATATCGCCAGGGCTCTGGCGCAATCGCCGAGCGAGCTTCTACTCGATGAGCCGACCAACCACCTCGATATCCAACACCAACTGGAAATACTGTCCCTCGTCTCCAAGCTCGATCTGACCTGCGTCGTTGCGCTTCACGATCTCAACTTGGCGGCCATGTTCTGTGACAGTTTGGCCGTGCTTCAACACGGGAAGGTCGTGGCAAGCGGTGCACCCGAAGACGTTTTGACCGAGGAACTGATCGGTACGGTGTTCGGCGTCCGTGCTCATGTCGCTAAATCCGCGGTCCATGACCGTTTTCATATTCAGTACCTTGTGAGGTAGGCATGGATGGCAGCAACTTCGATCTCAAGGAAGAGATCAGGGACTATTGGTCCAAACGATCGGAAACGTTTGACCTTGCCTTTGGTCACCTCCTCGAGGATGTTTGCGATAGAGCATGTTCCAACGAAGGTCACAGTGATAAATAAGCTGCGATTGGAGCAATCGATGTTGCAGCATCTGCGGACTGAAAGGGGCATCTGGCTGGCGCTAGTCGCGGCGTGCATCCTTATTCTGCAGTTTGCCGCAGGAGCCAATGCGGCATTCAGCCAAGTCCCATTGGATGCTTTCGGCAATCCCTTGTGCGTGTCTGGTTCTGACCACGGCGCGAAAGAGACCGCTCCCCCCAGCCATCACTCTGGAAAGCCAGATTGCTGCACACTTGCTTGCGGTGCGTCTGCTGCCGCCGCTCTCAATGGCAAACTGATCTATGCCGTTGACCGACCATTTCCTGTTCTTGCAGAACAGGTCAATGCGGAGCGTGATGTTGCCCGTCACCAACTGCTGAACGAGTTTCAGGGAAGCCCGAGAGCGCCTCCGTACTGAGCTAAGTCCGTTCGCGACCGTTCGACAATACCCACTTTACCCATCCGGATTGCACGCCTGGCCCGTATCGGGCGGAGATGCCGGGATTCTATCAGGCCATGCCCCAGCAATTCATCGCCGCGCAACGAAGCAGGCGACATGGAGAAACAAATGTTCAAGAAGCTTATCGCCACCGCAACCATCCTGGCGCTCGGAACCAGCGCGGCCCTGGCCCACGTCACCTTGCAGGTCAAGGAAGCACCCGTCGGCTCGACCTACAAGGCAATCCTGCAGATCCCGCACGGTTGCGAAGGCAAGCCGACGACGACGGTCCGCATTCAGATTCCGGATGGCGTGATCGCCATCAAACCGCAACCGAAACACGGCTGGAAACTGGAGAAGGTAAAGGGCTCCTACGGCAAGACCTACGACTACTATGGTACCCCGACGAGCGAAGGGGTGAAGGAAGTGATCTGGAGTGGGGGCAGCCTTGCCGACGACGAGTATGATGAGTTTGAGTTTCGGGTGTTTCTGACGCCCGATCTAAAAGCAGGGGAAACACTGTATTTTCCCGTCGTGCAGGAGTGCCCGGATGGCATGGCCGAGCGTTGGATTGAGATACCTGCGGCCGGTCAGTCTTCCGATGACCTCGAACTGCCCGCTCCGGGGTTGACGCTGCAAGAGAAGGTCTCCGGACATTGAGCCAATAGTCGGCGCTTTGCGCCAGCTATTCCTCCTTCAGATCGGACTAGGCAGTGAGCAAGGTCAGCATCATCACATCTGCTCTTATCGGTCGAGCAGCCATGGCTGTTCTGGCCTTGCTCTTCCTGGTGACCACGGCCTTGGCCCACGCCTCGCTGACGGCAACAGAACCGCCCGACGGTGCCGTCGTCGATGTCGCTCCGGCAAAACTTGCGCTGTCGTTCAGCGAGCCGGTTTCGCCGCTGACATTGAGGCTGATCCAGCCGGACGGTTCCACAATAGAGCTCACGCGGTTCGTCCTTCGGGACCGCACCGTAGAAATCGCAACACCACCTGGTCTGTCTTCAGGGACGCACGTGCTTTCCTGGCGCGTCGTATCCGAAGACGGTCATCCGGTAGGCGGCTCTATCATCTTCTCGATTGGATCGCCGAGCTTGTCCGCGCCGGTCGCAGAAACGAACGATTGGCGGGTTCGTGCCGCGATCTGGTCCGGCCGCATCGCCATGTACGTCGGCCTGTTCTTTGGCATTGGCGGCGTCTTTGCCGTCAACTGGCTGCTCCGGAACGCATTGGTGGCGCGCCGGTTCAACGCGGTAATGCTGGCAATAGGTTTCTTGGGGGTCGGGCTGTCTGCCGGATTGCAAGGCTTGGACGCGCTTGGCAGACCGCTGTCAGCCTTTTTGGAGCCTCTGGTTTGGTCAACCGGTCTGGCAACAAGCTTCGGCAGGACCGTGCTTGCAATGGCTGCCGCATTGGCCCTTGGCGCGCTCGCACTTCATCCACGCCTGAAACGGGCGGGATCCCTCATCGCCCTCGTTACCGGATCGCTGGCCCTGTCGCTCAGCGGTCACGCCAGTGCCGCCGAACCGCAATGGCTTATGCGGCCGACGGTTTTCCTGCATGCCTTGACCGTTGCGCTTTGGGTGGGAGCATTGTTGCCGCTTGCAAAGGTGCTTAAAGGCGATCCTGTGAACGGTATACAGGCCCTGCACCGATTTTCCGTGCTTGCTCCCTTCGTCGTTGCCGTCCTCGTCGCAACCGGCATGGCGCTCGCAGTCGTTCAGCTTGAGAGCCCTTCAGCGCTGGTAGACACGGCTTACGGCAACGTGTTTGTTGTCAAGCTCGCGCTCGTCTCGCTTCTTTTCGCCCTGGCGGCGTTCAACCGATGGATGCTCACCGCTCGCACTGAGGCAGGTGACAAACGCGCGGCCAGAACTCTGGTACGGACAGTTGTTATTGAAGCGCTGGTAGTCCTGACAATATTCAGCGTTGCAGCCGTGTGGCGATTTACCCCGCCTCCACGAACCTTGGCCGTTGCAGCCGCACAGCCAGCTTCAGTCCATCTCCACGGAAAAAAGGTAATGGCGGAAGTAACGATTGCCCCCGGCAAAGTCGGGGCTGTCGACGCTTCGGCCTTCATCATGGATGCCGACTTTTCCCCGCTGGATGCGAAGGAAGTGACGTTCGTTCTTGCCAATCCTTCAGCCGGCGTGGAGCAAATCAAGCGCAAGGCAGGCAAGCAGACAGATGGAACGTGGCGGGTTTCGGACCTTGTGCTGCCACTCCCCGGCGTCTGGAAAGTTCGCCTGGATGTGTTCATCAGCGATTTTGAGATCGAGCGGATCGCAGGGGAAATTCAGATCAAGCCGTAGGCCTACCATCGTCCGCTTTGGGGCGCGATCACGACCTCTTCAGTTGGGCAGGCCATGAATCAGGCAATGGTTGCCTGCTCACGCATATGCCCGGCCCGTAAGTCGACATCTAGCGCGCAACGAAGGCCAGGTCCTACAAAAAACTTCGCAAGTGAACTCACTTCGCGTCGCCACGCGTCTTGTTGAAAAGGCCGAGCAGGTCGATCGGCAGCGGAAACACCACCGTCGACGAGCGTTCCCCGGAGATGTCGTGCAGCGCCTCGAAATAGCGCAACTGCATCGCCTGCGGCTCCTTGGCCAGCATCTTTCCGGCCTCGACCAGCTTTTGGGCCGCCTGCTGTTCGCCGTCGGCATTGATCACCTTGGCGCGGCGCAGCCGCTCGGCCTCGGCCTGCTTGGCAATCGCCCGGATCATGCTCTCGTTAAGGTCGACATGCTTGATCTCGACATTGGTCACCTTGATGCCCCAGGCGTCGGTCTGCTGGTCGAGAATCTCTTGGATGGCGGCGTTGAGCCTGTCGCGTTCGGCCAGCATCTCGTCGAGTTCATGCTTGCCGAGCACTGAACGCACCGTCGTCTGCGCAAGCTGGCTGGTCGCTGCCATATAGTCCTCGACCCTGATGATCGCCCGTTCGGGATCGACGATGCGGAAATAGAGCACCGCATTGACCTTCACCGACACGTTGTCGCGCGAAATCACATCCTGCGGCGGCACGTCCTGCACCACCACGCGGAGGTCGACCCTTAC
>NZ_JBFTIM010000021.1:0-45215 GCF_056394765.1 Mycoplana sp. 10N416
CGCGCGACTTTCGTCAGGCTGCGTCGGAAAAGACGAGGTGGGTGGAGGGCTCGGCCAGCGCCAGGAAAGCCAAGAGATCCTCGCGCGAGAGCGCAGCGCAGCCCGCCGTGGGCGTGTAGTCGGGCCGGGCGATATGCAGGAAGATCGCACTGCCCGCACCTGCGACCGGCGGATCGTCGTTGTGCCCCAAGACGACGACGACGTCATAGACATCGTCTTCCATCCAGAGTTCTTCGTGGCTCGCGGCGAAGGGCAGCTTTASATGGCGATTGTAGTCCGGATGCGAAGGGTCGTCGCACCAGCCGTCCAGGCGGTCGATGGCACGTGAGGGAAAGGGCGAGGCCGGCCTGGGCAGCCGGTCGGGACGATAGAAAAGCTGACGGATCGGCCAACGCCCGACCGGGCTGACCCCGTCGCCCTCGACCTTCTCGACRTGTATGCCGCCGCGGCCGACGGCGCAGCGCCAGCGCTTGTCTCCATAGGCGGCCTGCCAGCCATCGCCGTTACGAGATACGATTAGATCCAAGCCCAAGCTCCTTCCTTGAAGTGAAACGCCCCGATCATTGATTCAGGGGGAAATGGCATGCGACCGCCCGGCCGCCGCTGTCGGACAGCGCCGGTTCCTCGCTCCGACAGATCGCCTGCGCGAACGGGCAACGCGTGTGAAAGCGGCATCCGGACGGCAGGTTCATCGGGCTCGGTATGTCGCCGACCAGCATCGGCCTTTCGCGGTTCCTCTGATGCGGATCGGGGCGCGGGACGGCCGAAATCAGGAACATCGTATAGGGATGTCGGGGGTTGGAGAAAATATCCTCGGTCGTCCCGACCTCCACCATCCGCCCGAGGAACATCACCCCCACTCGATCGGCGAACTGGCGCACGACGCTCAGATCGTGGGTGATGAACAGGTAGGTCAGCTTCAACTGCTCCTGCAGGTCACGCAGGAGGTTGAGGACCTGTGCCTGGATCGAGACGTCGAGTGCGGAGACGGCCTCGTCGCAGACGACGAATTCCGGGCTGTTGGCAAGCGCGCGGGCAATGCCGATGCGCTGCCGCTGCCCGCCGCTGAACTGGTGGGGATAGCGGCGCAAGAGCTGGCGGCGCAGGCCGACCATGTCGAGCAACTCGCCGCAGCGTTCCTCGATCTCGGCCGCGGTCCCGAAGCCGTGGGCGCGCAGCGGCTCCGCCAGGATGTCCTTGACGCGCATGCGCGGGTTCAGCGAGGCGTACGGATCCTGGAAGACGATCTGCAGCTTCTTACGCAACGCCCGCATCGCCGATTCGTCGAGTTCATGAAGGTCCTGGCCGCGATAGCGCACGGTGCCATCGGTCCGTTCGATGAGACGCAGGATCACGCGGCCCAACGTTGTCTTGCCGCAGCCCGACTCGCCCACCAGCGCGAAGGTCTCCCTCTCGCGGATTTCGAGATCGATGCCGTCCACGGCGCGCACCACCCGGCGCTGCGAGCGGAAGAAACCGGAGCCGACGGGGTAGTGCTTGCTCAGCCCCTCGGTGGAAATGAGGACTTCGCTCACACGCTTGCTCCCTGTTTGTCGTGCAGCCAGCAGCGGGCCTTGTGGCCATTGCCGAGATCGGTCAGTTCGGGCTGTTTCAGCTTGCAGATCGGCATCGCGTCGGCACAGCGTGGATGGAAACGACAGCCCGTAGAGAGCTTCGCAAGGTTGGGCACCACGCCCGGAATGCTGTTCAGGCGCTCTGTCGTGCGCTTCTCCGTCGCCTTCGGGATCGATGCGAGCAGTCCCCTCGTATAGGGATGGGAAGGCCGATCAAATAGGTCGAAGACATTGGCCTGTTCGACGATCTGGCCGGCATACATGACGTTCACCTCGTCGCACATCTCGGCGATGATGCCGAGGTCGTGGGTGATCATGATGATCGCGGTGCCGACCCGGTCGCGCAGCGCCATCATCAGCCGCAGGATCTGTGCCTGGGTCGTCACGTCGAGGGCCGTCGTCGGCTCGTCTGCGATCAGGAGCTTCGGCTCGCAGATCAGCCCCATGGCGATCATCGCCCGCTGTCGCAGCCCGCCCGACAGCTGATGCGGGTAGACGTCGAGGCGCGCCGCCGGCTCCGGAATGCCGACGGTCTCGAACATGCGCAAAACTTTCTCGCGGATGGCGCGCTTGCCAAGATCGGAGTGGATGGCGAGCGGCTCGCCGACCTGCTGGACCATGGTCTTCACCGGGTTCAGCGATGTCATCGGCTCCTGGAACACCATGGCGACCTCGCGGCCGCGCCGGCGCCGCATTTCGTCGCTGTCCAGCCGCGCCAGGTCGGTGCCGTTGAGCACGACGCTGTCGGCGCTCACGGTTCCCGGCGGAGAGGGGACGAGCCCCATCAGTGACAGCGCCGTCATGCTCTTGCCCGAGCCGGACTCGCCGACCAGGCCGACGATCCGGCCGCGGCCGACGTCGAACGAAACGTCGTCGACGATCCGGACAGGCCCGTTCTGCGTCTTGAATTCCGTGCGAAGGTTGCGCACGCTCAGCAGGTTTGTCTGATCTGACATTGCCACGCCCCTCAATCTTTCATGTAGGGGTCGAGCGCGTCGCGCAGCCCGTCGCCGACAAAATTGAAAGCCAGCACCGCGATCAGGATCGCCACGCCCGGCATGATGGCGACCAGCGGGGCCGAGAATATGTATTCCTTGCCCTTCGCCACCAGCAGACCCCAGCTCGCCTCCGGCGGCTGGACGCCGACGCCGAGAAAGCTGAGGCTCGATTCCCACATGATCGCCTCGGGAATGCTGAGCGAAAATAGCACGATCAAGGTCGGGACGACATTGGGGAAGAGGTGGCCGATCATGATCGTGGTCTTCTTCGTGCCGTTCGCGCGCGCGGCCTCGATGAACTCCTTTTCCTTGATGGCGAGCGTCTGGGCGCGAACGACCCGCGCGACACCGGCCCAGCCGACGAGGCTCAAGGCGATGAAAATGTTGAAGAGGTTCGCGCCCAGCGTGTACATCACCACCATTGCCAGCAGCAACGACGGGAAGGCGATCATCACATCGGCGAGCCGCATGATGATGAAGTCGGTCCGACCGCCGAAATAGCCGCTGATGATGCCCATGACGGCCCCGATCATCAGCGAGATGAAGCTCGGGACGATGCCGACAACCAGGGAAATCCGCGCGCCGTAGAGGATGCGGGTCAGAAGGTCCCGGCCAAAGTTATCGGTTCCCAGCCAGAAGGTGGAGGAGGGTGGCAGGAACTGTTCGTCCATGGCCACGCGGTAGGGGTCGTGAGGGCTCAGGAACGGAATGAAAAGCGCCACGAAGACCAGAAGGCCGACCAGGATCAGTCCGGCCATGGCCATGCGGTTCCTGGCAAAGATCCTGATGCCATCGCGCAGGAAGCTGTCGTTGCCGGCATCGTCGATCAGGTTTTCGCTGGTATCGATGAGCTGTGTCATTTCGAGCCTCCCTTCATCTCATTGCGAATGCGGGGGTCGAGGACGGAATAGAGAATATCGGCGACGAGATTGCCCAGGATGACGAGCACGGTGGCGAAGAGTACCGAGCCCTGCAGCAGGGGCATGTCGCGCGCCTGAATGGCGTTGACCGAGATGCGGCCCACTCCGGGGATGCCGAAGATCGCCTCGGTGATGACCGCGCCGGACAGAAGCCCCGCGACCTGGATCGCCATGATGGTGACGACGGGGATGAGCGCGTTCTTGAGCGCGTGCCGGCGGATCACCAGAAGCTCGCGAAGACCCTTGGCGCGCGCGGTGCGGATGTAGTCGTGGCGCATCACTTCCAGAAGGCTGGAACGGGTGAGACGGGCGATGACCCCCGCCGAGCTCCAACCGAGCACGATGGCCGGCATGATCACGTACTGGTAGCCGTAGAAACCCGATACGGGCAGCCATTTCAGCTTCAGGGCGAAGACATACTGCATCAGCAGCGCCGACCAGAAGATCGGCATGGAGACGCCCACGAGCGAGAACCCCATGAAGAGATGGTCAACCAGCGTGTCGCGCCGCACCGCCGACAGCACGCCGACGGGGATGCCGATCACCCAGGAAACGAGTGCGGCGCAGACCGTGAGGATGAGCGTGTTGGGGAAGGCGTTGAGGATCAGCGTCGTCACATCGCGATTGAGCTTGATCGACACACCGAGATCGCCCTGGAGGGCTGCGAACAGGAACCTGAAATACCGGGTGATGAGCGGATCATCGAGATGCATCTGGGCACGGACGCGTTCGATGACGTCGGCGCTGGCATGTTCCTTCATCATCAGCGCGATCGGGTCGCCGGGGATCACGTTGAGCATGACGAAGAGCAGCGCCGTGATGCCGATCAGAACAGGGATCGAGATCACGATGCGCTTTATCACGAAAGTCAGCATCGAAAGGGGTCTTTCATTGGGCCTAGCGGTGATGAGGGCGCAGGGAGGCTGATCCTACCATGGAAGGGACGAATGGCGGGCGTTGAGGAACAACGCCCGCCACGTCAGAACGCCTTATTCGACTTCCATCTTGTAGTAGCTCATGTCGCTCCAGCCGTTCCACGGCACCACGAAGTTCTTCACCCGCGGCTGGACGACATAGGCGTGGTCGAGGCTGAACAGCGGTACCCAGGCTGCGTCCTCCTGCACGATCCGGTCGGTCATCTTCTGGTAGAGCGCGCAACGCTCCTCGGCATTGGTCATCGAGCGCGCCTTGTCGAGCGCGGCGAAGACCTCCTCGTCGTTGTTGTTGTAGCCGCGAACCGCCGTGCCGCTCTTGCTGAAGAACGTATAGAAGAAGTTATCCGGATCGTTGAAGTCCGCAGACCAGTTCTGCGTGTAGTTGTCAACGGTGCCGGCCTTGCGGCTGGCAAAGTAGGCAGACTCGTCCATCGTCTTGATCTGGGCGTTGAAGCCGGCTTCCTTGATCTGCGCCTGGATGATCTGGTTCATGTCGGACCATTTCGACGACCAGCTGCTGACCTGCGTGAGGTTGATATCCACGCCGTTGGGATAGCCCGCCTCGGCCAGAAGCTGCTTTGCCTTTGCCGGGTTGTGTTCGATCGGCGTGGCCGCCGTGTAGCAGCTGATGCCGCGGGGGATGACGCCGTTCTCGATCGCTCCCTTGCCGTAGAAATTCTTCTGGAGAATTTCGTCGCGGTTGATGGCCATCTGGAACGCCTTGCGGACGCGAACATCGTCGAACGGCTTCAGCGCCTGGTTGATGTGGTAATAGTACATGCCGACGCGGGGGCCGGCGCGCACCTGGTCCTTCCACTGGTCGCTGCCGGTGAAGTAGGGCAGCTGCGTCGGGGCGTAGTCGATGTCGAAGACGTCCAGTTCACCCGATTCGAACAGAAGCCGCAGCGTCTCGGGGTCCGCGACGACGCGGATATTGATCCCGTCAAGCTTCGGACGGCCCTTGAAGTACTTTTCGTTGGCCTCGAGGATCTGATTGTCGTTGAGGTTGTATTCCTTCAGGATGAAGGGGCCGGTGCCGTTGGTCGTCTCAGGCGTCAGACCGTACTTGTCGCCGAGCGGTTCCGTGAATTTCCGGTTGTAGATCGAGGCGCCCGGGCTGGCGAGGAGTGCGATGAAGGCTGCGTAGGGTTCCTTCAGGACAACCTTGACGGTGTACTTGTCGACTGCCTGCAGGCCGGGAACCGACGTCGCTGTTCCTTCCAGGCGCTCGGTCGCGCCATCGACGAAGTTGAGGATGTCGGTGCTCAGGGCCTTGGTCTTGGGGTCGAGCATGCGGTCGAAGGTGTAGACCACGTCGTCGGCCGTCAACTCCTCGCCATTGTGGAAGAGCACGCCCTGGCGCAGATGGAACGTGTAGGTCTTGCCGTCGTCGGAGACTTCCCAGCGCTCGGCGAGGCCGGGCACCAGCTGCGTCTGGCCGGGACCGCTCGTTTCGGCTTCCACGAGGCGGTCATAGACGTTCAGCGGCAGGGTATAGAAATCCTGCGTCATCTGCACATCGACGGTCTTCGGATCCTCCTGGTAGGCGATCCGCAAGACGTGGTCGGCCGCAAGGCCGTTGGAGGCCAGGGCAAGCGTCACAAGCCCCGTCGCCATCAGGAATTTCACCTTATTGAGCATTTTTCCTTCCCTTCTTCTTTAGTTCCCCATCCGGGTCGGCGCGAGTATCGCGACGCGCTTTCCCGGCTGTTTCGTTGCCGGACCAGTGTCCGGTTCAGCTTGTGCCGATCGCCATCGGCGTCCCAAGTGCCTCCTCCGGCACCGGTTCGGCCATTGCTCCCCCCACCGGGCCAGGGATCTGCCATGGACCCGCCTGCTCGAGGTCCAGCATCTCGGTGATATCCTGCCTGCGGCGGATCGTTCTGAAGCGGTTGCCCTCCACAAGGACCTCCGCCACGAGATCGCGGGAGTTGTATGTCGACGCCATCGACGCGCCATAGGCGCCAGCGCAGTCAAAGGCGAGCAGGTCGCCCGCGCTGAGTTTGCCAAGCCCTTCGAAGGATCCGAACTTGTCGGAGCTCTCGCAGATCGGGCCGACGAGACTATAGGCGGGGGCCGTCTCGCCGGTGCGCGGCTTGCGGAGGGGGAGAACGGGGTGGTGCGCGTCGTAGAGCGCCGGACGCATCAGGTCGTTCATGCCTGCGTCCAGGATGCCCATGCGGCCATCTTGCATGTCCTTCAGGTAAAGCAGTTCCGTCACCAGCATGCCCGCCCGGCCGACCAGCCACCGGCCCGGCTCCACTGTCAGCTCGCAGCCAAGATGGCCGACAGTGTCGGCGATGATCCCGGCATACTCGGCGATGTCCGGACCAGCGCTGCCGTCGGCGGCGATACCGATGCCGCCACCGAGATCGAGGCGCGGGACGACGAGGCCTCGGTCGCGCATGGACGTCACCAGGTCGGCCATCGCCGTGAATGCACGCCGGAACGGCGCCATGTCCTGGATTTGCGATCCGATGTGGACGGCGACGCCCAGCGCCTCGAGCTCCGGCATCGCTGCGGCCTCGGCGTAGATGTCGGCCACGTCGCCGATCGCGATCCCGAACTTGCTTTCCTTCGTTGCCGTGGTGATCTTCGCGTGCGTCTTCGCGTCGACGTCCGGGTTGACGCGGATTGCGATGGGCGCGCGCTTGTCAAGGGCGCGGGCAACCTCGGCGACGGCCGTAATTTCCGCCGGCGATTCGACGTTGATCTGGTGGATGCCCACCTCGAGGGCGCGGGCGATTTCGGCGCGGGTCTTTCCGACGCCGGAAAAGATGATCCTCGATGCGGGTACGCCTGCGGCGAGCGCGCGCTCCAGTTCTCCGCCGGATACGATATCCATGCCGCAGCCGAGTTCGCCGAGCAGGCGCAGCACGGAGATGTTGCTGTTGGCCTTGACCGCGAAACAGATCGAAACCCCGATGGGGCCGACGGCGGCCGCCAGGTGCCCGTASGCGGCGCGGATGGCGTCGGTGGAATAGCAATAGAACGGCGTCGGCACAGCATGGGCGACCGCGCTCAGACAGACATCCTCGACATGCAGGCTGCCCGCCCGATAGCCGAGCCACGTCCGMTCATTGCTGTGACGTTTCATCGTTTCCGCATGGTTTGTCATTGGCCCATCACGAATATTGGCACTGCACTTCCAGCAGGATTCCAGAGCTTCYAGTGCRWGGGAAATAATTGCTTCGGCGGTCTTATTCGGRTTTGATATGGATGCGACGGTTATCGAGTGAAGAAATGATGGAGGCTGAACCATGCGGCTCAATCAGCGCCAACTGGAAATCTTCAACGCCATCATGRTCAACAAGAGCATGACCGCGGCGGCCGCGGCGTTGGGGACGTCGCAGCCGACGATCAGCCGCGAGTTGCGGGACATGGAGCAGCGGATCGGTTTCGAGCTCTTCGTGCGCTTCGGCAAGCGCCTGACGCCAACCAATCAGGCGCTGCTCYTGCACGAGGTCGTGCGCCGGGCTTTCGTCGGCATGGAGGAAATCGGCCGCGCCGCGTCGGCGATCCGGACGCACAATGCCGCGAACTGCCGGGTCGCCACCATCCCCGCCTATGCCGAGGCCATCATTCCTCGCGTGGCGCAACGGCTGTTGAAACAGCGCCCGGCGATTCATCTTTCCCTGCATTCCCTGGAGGAGCTGTCATTGCAGCACGAAATGGCGACGACCGTGTTCGATGTCGGCGTCACCGAGGGACGGTTCGAATATCAGGGGGTGATCTCCGAACGCATCGAGGTTGGAGACCTGGTTTGCGTCTTGCCGGTTGGCCATTCACTTTCGAACAAGAGAATCGTGGAACCGGCCGATTTTGACGGCGTACCATTCGTCTATTTTTCACAGGACGATCCGTACAGAAGAAAGCTGGATGATATTTTCTTYGCGGCAGGTGTTTCACGCAGTTACGCCGTCGAAACGACGACTGCGGCGAGCGTCTGCTCCATGGTCTCGGCCGGGGTAGGCGTGTCGATTATCAATCCGCTGACCGCCGCGAACTATATGGGCAAGGGTGTGGTTCTTAGAAGGTTCAACGTCGGCGTGCCCTATACGCTTGCCGTGTGGCGTCCGGCCCGAAAGGCTGGTTCAACGGTTGCGGAAAAATTCACAACGGTTCTAAAGGAAGTCGCCAACGAGATGCGGGCAACCAAGTCCTCCAAGGCGGAGCGACCGCCTTGATTCTAGGTGGCGGTTTCGGCCTCCTAACGAAGCTCGGCGTCGCCGCGGAAGCTCTTCCTGAGGGGACCATCGCCACACAGGCGCTCGAGGCGCTACCCGACAAGGTTCCTCTCATCAGGAAGACGATCCGACCGCCCAACTTCGAGACTCCGATCCATTACTTCAACGAAGCGTTTACGCCCAATAGTGCCTTCTTCGTCCGCTATCACCTGTCCGACATTCCGGATGTGGACACGGCGTCGTGGAAGCTCGCGGTCGGTGGTCCGGCAGCCGGACAGCAGGTCGAATTCACGCTTGACGAGCTCAGGAACGCCTTTGAGCGGATCGAGGTCGCCGCCGTTTGCCAATGTTCGGGAAATCGCCGCGGCTTTTCAGAACCGCATGTGCCGGGCGTCCAATGGGGCTCCGGTGCAATGGGCAATGCCAGATGGGCCGGCGTTCGCCTGAAGGACCTGCTCGACAAGGCCGGACTTGCCGAGGGCGCGATCGAGATTGCCTTTAACGGTGCCGACGGCCCGGTTCACGACGAGACGCCGGATTTCCTGAAAAGCCTGCCGGTCTGGAAGGCGACGGAAGAAAACACGTTGATCGCGTACGAGATGAACGGCGAGGCCTTGCCGCATTGGAATGGATTCCCGGCAAGGCTGGTGGTGCCCGGCTGGACTGGCACCTACTGGGTAAAACATGTGACGGAGATTCAGGCGCTGACCGAGCCGCTGAAATCGTTCTGGATAAACCCTGCCTACCGGATCCCGCGATCCCTCTTTCCCATCGTCGAGCGCTTTACCAGTCAGGAGCCGTTAAATTCCCTCAATACGCCGATTACCGAGATGGTGGTGAATTCGATGATCACCAATCTGGAGGAGGGGGCAGAGGTCAAGGCGGGCCAACCGATCGATCTGAAGGGCATCGCGTGGGACGGTGGCTATGGCATCGTTGAAGTGGCGATTTCGATCGATGGTGGCAAGAGCTGGACCCCGACGCAATTGGGCGAAGACCTTGGCCGATTTGCCTGGCGGCAATGGACGCATCGGCTCGCCGCACAGCAGGCGGGCACGGCCACAGTCATGGTTCGCGCCCGCAACAAGATGGGACAAACGCAGGTCGACGCCTTGCTGTTCAATGGGGCCGGATACCACAATAATGTCGTGCAGAGGCTTAAATTAAAGGTTGTTTGAGGAAACCGCCATGTCCGTCTCTCCGAAAGTCCTTCTGATGTCTGGCGCCCTCGCAGTTTTGTCCTTTGAGGCGAAGGCGGACGGACCCGAATTCCAGTTGAAACAGGGCGCCAATCTTGATGTCGTTGAAGAGAATTGCGCGGCCTGCCACAGCCTGGACTATATAGAGATGAATTCTCCCTTCCTGGACGAGAAGGGGTGGCAAGCGTCTGTTGCCAAAATGGTGAAAGCGTTTGGGGCGCCGATTGAAGCCGCCGATCAACAGAAGATTGTGGAATATCTTGTGGCCAATTACGGCAAGAAATGAATGAATAGCTCATCCGCCGCGGCGCAGTTGTTGCCGGCCCTCTTCGCGCGAGCAGCCGGCGCGGATCCAGTCGACAATCTGGCGTGTGTTCATAGCGCCTGAAGTCCGGGCCAGTTCCCGACCGCCTTGGAAAAGGATCCACGTCGGGAATGCCTCGGATGCCCTTTTGCAGCGACCTGCTCCGATAACGGCTTTGCAACACCGGGCGGGGCGGCCGTCTGTCGGAGACGGAGATGAAGCGACTGCGTCAGCTCGAGGAAGATGCGCCAAGCTGCTGTTCAATTGGAGTTGGCCTGTTGATATCCAAAATGGATCCCCAACCTTACTGGGCGCTTGCAACCCCAGCCTCAGCATGCATTGACCGCCATGTCTGGGGTTTCATCGTATGTTTTCACTGAGAAATTTGATTTCTGTCGGCATTGCCGTCTTCACTTTGATGGCCTCCGCCCCCTCCGAGGCCCGTCTCGCCTATTCGGCGCATGTCGCAGAAGGTGGTAGCAGGTTCGTCATAGTCAGCGGCTCTTTCGAGTTCAATGACGAGTCGACCAATTCGAGGTGAAGCCCGGCGATGGTCGGTTCGTACAGGTGAAGAGCTTCAGATCCTTCCCGGAGGCGGAAGCATTCGTAAAGCGGTCGTTGGTGCCGCTGGCGGCGCATCTCGCAGCGAATGGCTGGTTCGCGGTCACCCTGAAGACGTTTACGCGGAGCAGGAGGCGAAGGATGTCGCGAATGCTTTGAAGCGTCAGGGGCTGATCGCTCACGATTCCATGGTCACGCTGGGAAACACTTATGTTCGGGAAGTCTGCTGTGAGTGATGTGTGGCGACAGCAGCAACGAACTGCAGTCGCGAGTGCGGTGCGTACTACATTCATACCGTAGTAGTTAGTTGAACAGCTTCGCGCTCCGCGGCGCGGTGGGCCATTTGGTCAGCGTTCGCGAGAATCTCAGTTTTTACGAGGTATTGATCCGTACGCAACCGCGTCCGCGACAGTGGGATTGTGCCAACCTCCCGGGGGAGACAGGTCGCGGATATCTTCAGGCCCCCAGGTGCCGGCATCGTATTCGAAGAGCGGCGTATTCGCCGCCAGCACGGGGTCGACAATTCGCCAGGCTTCCTCCACGTAGTCCTCGCGCGCAAAGAGGGTCGCATCGCCAAGCATCGCTTCCCCGAGCACCCGCTCGTACGCATCCATCTCACCGGCGCGGGGATGCCGGCTGGCAATCAGTTCGGCCGGCAGGCCGACGAGATCCTGTTCCGGCGACAGCACCATCATGCCGATTGCAATTGTGACATCCGGGCTGATCCGAAACCTTACATGGTTCGGCATCTGGTTGGCCCCAGCGTACACGCTGGGCGGTTGTCGCAGGCGGACGAACACCTCGGTGCATGTCACCGGCAGACATTTTCCAGCGCGGATGTAGACCGGCACCCCCTGCCAGCGCCAGGAATTGATGTTGAGCCGCAACGCGGAAAACGTCTCGACCGTCGACTTCGCCGCGACGCCGGGCTCATTCCGGTATCCACGAAACTGTCCCCGCAGGATGGAGTTCTCATCGAGAGCAGGGATCGCCTTGAGCACCTTCACCTTTTCGTCGCGAACCGATTCGCTGTCGGTCCGCACCGGCGGCTCCATGGTCAAATTGGTCAGCACCTGAAACAGGTGGTTCTGGACCACGTCGCGGGTGGTGCCGATTCCATCGTAGAACGTGCCGCGCCCCTGGACACCAAAGTCCTCCGCCATCGTAATCTGCACGCTCTCGATATGGTTGCGGTTCCAAAATGGCTCAAGGAAGGCGTTTGCAAAACGGAAGTGGAGCATGCTGTGCACCGGCCCTTTGCCAAGATAGTGGTCGATGCGAAATATCCGCGTCTCGTCGAAGGTCTTGAGCAGGATGGCATTCAGCGCGCGGGCTGACTGAAGATCGCGCCCAAAGGGCTTTTCGATGATGACGCGCGCGCCGTTGGTGCATCCCGCCTTTACCAACTGCTCGACGACCATCCCGAACAGGGCGGGTGGGATTGCCAAGTAATGGGCGGGGCGCTCCGCCTCCGCGAGTTCCCCTCTGACCGCAAGGAACGTTTCCGGATCGGCGTAATCCCCGTCGACGTAACGAAGCAGCGCGACCAGTTTCCTGAAGGCCGAGGCATCCAGGCCGCCGTGTTTCTCAAGGCTGTCCCGCGCCCGTTCCCGAAACTGGTCGAGATTCCAGCCGGACTTGGCCACGCCGATCACCGGTACATCGAGGTGGCCTCGCTTCACCATCGCCTGCAGCGCAGGGAAGATCTTCTTGTACGCCAGGTCTCCAGTGGCACCGAAGAAAACCAGCGCGTCGGATTGGGCCCCGCTCATTGTGGCCTCCGCTTGCGATCATCCCTTGCCGGCCGCTTTCTCCAGATGACCGCCAAACTCGTAGCGCATCGCCGACATGAGCTTGTTCTGGAATTCGGCGTCTCCGCGCGAACTGAAGCGCGCGTAAAGAGCGGCTGAAAGGACGGGTGCGGGTACCGCCTCGTCGATCGCCGCCTTGATGGTCCACCGCCCTTCGCCCGAATCCGAAACCCGGCCTGCAAACCTGGCGAGCGCCGGGTCTTCGACGAGCGCCGCCGCCGTCAGGTCGAGAAGCCACGAGGCGATCACGCTGCCGCGCCGCCATAGCTCGGTAATATCGGGCAGATTGAGGCTGTAGCGATATAGCTCGGGGTCCCGCAGCGGCGTCGTCTCGGCATCTGTCTCGCTCTCCTTCGTGCCGACGCCCGCGGCACGCAGGATGCTCAGTCCCTCCGCATACGCCGCCATCAGCCCGTATTCGATGCCGTTGTGGACCATCTTGACGAAGTGACCGGCGCCGCTCGGACCGCAATGCAGGTAGCCCATCTCGGCGGTTCCGGTGAGTGTCTCGCGTCCGGCCGTGCGGACGATCTCGCCTTGGCCCGGTGCCAGTGTCTTAAAGACGGGATCGAGGCGTTCCACTGCAGCTTGCGGCCCGCCAATCATCATGCAGTAGCCACGCTCGAGGCCCCAAATGCCGCCGCTGGTTCCCACGTCGACATAATCAATCCGCATCGCGGCGAGCTCCTTTGCCCGCCTTATATCGTCCACATAGTAGGAATTGCCGCCGTCGATCAGTGTGTCGCCGGGCTCCAGGTGCGGCACGAGATCGGCGATCGTCTTGTCGACCACGGCCGCTGGCACCATGAGCCAAACTGCCCGCGGTTTGGCCAGTGCTTTCACCAGGTCCGCCAGCGAACCGACGCCGTCCGCCTTGTCCTGCGCTAGCCCCTCAACAGCCTGCCGCGACTGGTCGAACACGACGCAGTGATGGCCATTCCTGAGCAACCGCCGCGCCATATTGGCGCCCATGCGGCCGAGTCCGATCATTCCGAGCTGCATGACACTTCCTCGCGCTGTTTAAATCGAGGCTGGCCGACGGTAGCGCCAAAGCGCATTTATCGAACTGTCGTGCTGTAGTGTGGGCTCCTCGATCGATCGCCTGGAGCTCCGACCTTCCACCAAGGTCTCGGCTGGACCAGTTCTTTCTGCGATTGGTGGACGAATCCTACCACGAAACCGCAGGCGATATGATCGTCGAATCCTTCGCACAGGGGCGCAAAACGGTCACTTGCGTACCAGCGCGGTCTCATTCCACAGCCGGATCACCGGATCGGACCGATCATGTTCGAAGCCGAGGATACTGACCGATGCCGTGTTTAACTGAAAATATCTGCCCGCCGCAGGGGCGAGCCCGAGCCAGCGGGCGGTGAGCGCGCGCAGGAAGTGGCCGCTGGAAAACATCAACACATCGCCATCGATGGCGCGGATGAGCGCAAGCAGGCGATCCGCCCTCGCGCCGACAGCCGCAGGCGATTCCCCGCCGGGGCAGCCATCGCGAAAAAGCTGCCAGCCGGGCCTCTCCTTGTGGATGTCGACGGTGCGGCGCCCTTCATAAGCGCCGTAATCCCATTCCAGAAGGTCGCGCTCGACTTCGGCGACTGACCCGAAACCGGCGATGTTGCACGTCTGAACCGCACGCTGCAGCGGGCTGGTGAAGACTTTCACAAACGTAAGCCCGCTCAACCGTTCACGCAGTTGGCAGACGTTTTCGGCGCCCCGCTCCGTGAGCGGCAGATCGGTCAGTCCAGTGTGCTGGCCAGAGAGACTCCAGGCTGTCTCGCCATGCCTGGCCAGGTAGATCGATGAGAGCTGTTCCATCATTGGTTCATCGCAGTGCTGTTCTGGCAGCCACTATGCACCCTGGTTCGGGCCCATGCCAACGATGCGGAAAGTTGAACGCGGGGTATACACCGTTCAGTCGAGGTTGTCAGCACTGCGATGAAGACCAGGAACGCTTCCGAAGCAACGAACATACGTGCCGGTTCATTGGTCTGAAAAAGTAAAAATGCGCATATAATATCTAGGTTGAACTTAATAAGTTCCTGAAAATAAAATGTTTTCGTTACAACCGAATATAAAAACTCGCGCGAAATGTCCTTCGACTTCCGCCCCTACGCGTGCGCGCGCAGGAAGAAACTCCTGGCTGGGGCTTGCAATGGGTTGACCGCCCCCGCGCGGCGTTGTGGCGGCAAGGGCGCCCCTAATAAGCGTGGAGGGTTGGACGCGCTGACGGACACTACAGAGCGTTAGAGGCTGCACCGACACCAAGATAGCGATCTCTGACAGATTCGGCTGCCGCAAACTCGGACCCGGTTCCGTGATAGACGATACGGCCGAGTTCAAGGATATAGTGCCTGTCTGCGAGTGCAGTGCAAACAGCAAGGTTCTGCTCGACCAGGAGAATTGGGACTCCACTCATTCGGATCTGTCTGATTTGTTCAACGATCTCGTCGACAATAATCGGGGCGAGGCCTTCGACCGGCTCGTCCAGCATCAAAAGCTTAGGGCCGCTAAGTAGCGCGCGTGCAATCGCGAGCATCTGTTGCTCGCCACCGGAAAGCTGGGATCCGCCGTTAGGATTGACCCAACGATCCGTAACCTGAATTGGCACTTCGTTCTCAAAATGGACGAACAGCGAGTGGAAAAGCTCCGCCCCAGGTTTGTTTCAAACTGATTGACCTGAATCTCAACAGCCTTCTTACGGTGTAGTTCGCTCCGATGAACATGGCCGCGGGAACGAATTTCTTCCGCGATGCTTTTGATTTCTATAAGCGTCGCTGAGGGCTTTGATTATCGCAACAGCAACCGCATAGGAAAGAGTAGACATAACGCTTTCGGGGTCACTTTCGGAACTGAACTGGATCACCATGGCTTTCGAACTCGGGTCGATCACGATTTGCTGCCCGCCAAGCCAAGGCTTCGGTTCAGGTAGTTATTGGTTACCAGCGTCGAAGATAACGACGTGGAAGCGGCAGTCCTATGTTCGCTTAGCGGGCGCAATTGCCCTGTCGCCTGCGACGTCTGCTTTCGGGCCGCGGGGGCGACTGCCGGCGATGCAATACAATCACTCAGTGAGGCCAGCTTTCCGCAGTCCGTCGACAATGCGCTCGAAATCGGCAGGGTTGCTGTAGGGCAGCACTTTGCGCCTGTGCTCCAGGGAATAGTCGGGATTGATCCGAAACACTTCCTCCCACTCCCCGCGCGCCTCCGCGAAGCGACCCAAGTGACCATAGCTCGCCGCCAGCAACACACGTGAGATGTCGGTGGCTGGATTGCGGACCAGCCGTCGCTTCAGGAAGACAACGGCCTCCTCGTATCTGCCCAACTGGAACATCGCCTGCGCGTGGAAGTGCAGAAAAACGTCCGGATAATATGGATTCAGGGCCATTGCCCGCTCGAAACAGGTGAGGGCTTCCTCGGACCTGCCCGCATAATGCAGCGCGTTGCCGAGGCTCTCGTGGCCCTCGACAAGATTGGGAGCAAGCGCGATCACGCACTCAGCCTCGCGGATGGCCGCGTCAAGCCGCCGCAGGTACAAGTTGACGACGCCCAGCGCCCAATGTGCGTACGGATATCGATGATCGAGCGCCACCGCGCGCGTCGCAGCCTCGGTCGCCTGTTCCAGCGATGTCGACGGCGATTGGCTCCACTGGTTGACGTAGGCCAGCCCGTGCGTGACGGCGAGGAACGCGTGGGCCGGGGCGAATTTCGGGTCCAGATCGATGGCGCGTTGCAGCAATTGCTGGCCCTGAAGGTTCTGCTCTCTCGTCAGCCGCCACATGTGTTCACGGCCCCGCAGGAAGCAGTCATAGGCTTCCAGATTTTGGGTCTGCTCGCTCGCGAGCCGCTGTTTGTCCCCGGACGTTAGCTTGAGTTCCAGAGCGCCGACGATCTGCTGCGTGACGTCATCCTGCACCGCGAAGATATCAGTCAGGTCGCGATCGAAACGCTCCGCCCATTGATGCCCGCCAGTCGTCGCGTCGATGAGCTGCGCGGTGATCCTCACCCTGTTGCCTGATTTGCGGACGCTTCCTTCAAGCACGTAGCGCACTACAGCCACGAGTGTAAACTTGTGCCAGGTTGAACCTCGTGTTCGTGCGCCAGCACCTTCAGAAGCGTCTCCTGCACCAGATCGCTCGCGTCCGCCTCGTTATTGACAAAGCGGAACGCGAAAGCGCGCAGCGCGGGTATCATTGGGATAATGTCGTGCCGAAACGTAGTGCCGTCTTTGCTCATTGTCCTTGCTCCTGCAGAGGATCAATGGCCACAGTTCGCTTCTGTTCCAATCACGGTGCACCCCCGCGGATCAGCTCATGTCGATGAGCCGCGGCAGGTGGTCTCGATGTTGCTGAAGACACAAATGCGAACTTGGCCGACGTTCGGTGAGCCATCATCCCATCACGTAAGCAGGAACCATTGCAAACCGAATTATGAGCCACAATTCATTTTTTAGTTGACACGGTGGTTGATGCGGGCAAAATGTCTAGAAGAGGAATGGCTCCGCGAGCCTGTGCGGAAAGTACATGTATAGATAAATCGGGACTTGCGATCGAGAAAACAAATAAATCGCAAGATTAGGGGAATTTTCGTGGAAAGCGGACAGCTAAGTTTGGTTAGATTTTCTAACGTACGCAAGTCGTACGCATTGAACGACAATGTCGTTCAGAACCTTAACCTGAATATAAAACGTGGAGAATTTCTGTCCCTGTTGGGACCTTCTGGGTCAGGAAAAACTACAACGTTAATGATGCTGGCTGGGTTCGAACATCCAACAGCAGGCGAGATTTTCTTACGTGATGTCTCGCTTCGCAACGTTCCACCGCATAAGCGCGGCATGGGAGTGGTATTTCAAAACTACGCGCTTTTTCCGCATCTCAGTGTCGCACGCAACATAGCCTACCCTCTTCAGCAACGCGGAGTTTCAAGGGTGGACATCGAGCGAAGGGTAGCCCGCGCGCTGGATATGATCGAGCTAAGTGCGGCTGCTGAACGGTTGCCAACGCGACTTTCTGGCGGACAGCAACAACGTGTCGCCCTCGCGCGCGCCCTAGTATTTGAGCCCGAATTGGTACTGATGGACGAGCCATTGGGAGCGCTCGACAAGCAATTGCGTGAGCAAATGCAAATAGAGATTAAGCATATCCACGAACATTTGGGAATTACAGTCGTCTACGTGACGCATGATCAAAGCGAAGCGCTAACCATGTCGAGTCGCATCGCAGTATTTAATGAAGGTTGTGTCCAGCAAATTGGGTCGTCGACTGAAATTTATGAAAGACCGGCAAGTTCATTTGTCGCCAATTTTATTGGCGAAAACAACCGCTTGAATGGAGTTGTCCGCGGCACAGATCGGGGCGGATCAGTAATAATACTAGAACGTGGAGAGAGAATAATCTCGAAAGAGATGTCGAATTGTTGCGATGGAGAAAGAACGTCAGTTTCAATTCGTCCGGAGCGAGTAATTATTTTTCCAGGCGATGAAGTAGAAAATAAATTTGAAGGGATAGTTCAGGAATTAATATATTTTGGTGACCATGCTCGCATTAGAATTTCGGTGTGTGGAAGATCTGATTTTTTTGCGAAACTTCCGATAGGGGCGATTGACGCATCAGTACAGCGTGGAGCCTGCATCACTGTTGGGTGGCGGGCCGAACACTGTCGCGCGTTAGACTACGTAAATCACTAAAAACTTGGAAATATACGAGAGAAAGGGGAACATTATGTGCGATAAAAAGCGAAAGCTTCTCAATTGCGTAGCCGCGATAGCAGCGGTTGCCTTTGCTGCAACCAGCGCCAGTGCCCGTGACTTTACGATTGCGTCATGGGGTGGCGCCTATCAGGATAACTTTCGGAAAGTGTACTTCAAGCCCTTCTCCGAGATGAACAATATACCGTTCCTTGAGGACACCTATCTTGGTGGCTGGGCGCAATTCGACGCGATGCGATCGACCGGAGCCTATAATTGGGATTTGGTCCAAGTGGAGACAACGGAGTTATACCGTGGGTGCGAGGAAGGCGTATTCCTGAAGCTTGACTGGTCAAAGATTGCTGACCCTTCCACAATGGTTCCTGGCGCGGCAAGTAGCTGTGGTCTTGGCGCGGTCATTGCGAGCCACGTAATCGCTTACAATGTAGAAACTATCGGCATAGCGCCCACAAAGTTAGCTGACTTTTGGAATGTCGATGCCTGGCCCGGTAAGCGAGGTATGCGGAAAGGTCCGAAGTACAACTTGGAGCTGGCGCTAATGGCCGACGGCGTAGCGCCTCAAGACGTCTATAGGACCTTGGCTACTTCAGATGGCGTTGACCGTGCTTTTGGCAAGCTTGAGAAGATCAAGTCGCACCTTCAATTCTGGGAAGCTGGCGCGCAACCAATTCAATGGTTGGAGTCCGGCGACGTCGTGATGTCGATTGCCTACAACGGACGCGTACATGCGGCTGTAAAGGGACATCAGCCGATCGCGGCTGTGTGGGATCGCTTCACATATGACATGGATCTGTGGGTGATCCTCGCCAAGGCCGAACACGCAGACGCGGCCTACGAATTCTTAAAGTACTACACAGATCCACAGCGACAGGCTGAAATTGCGAGCTTGGTTGGATACGGAGTGCCTAGCCTTGCGGCTTCTCGCTACATCCCGGAAGCTGATCTGCCCAATTTGCCGGTAGGGGACAAAATGTCGAGAGGGCTTTTTGCCGGCGGGGACGAGGCTATGGCTTTCTGGCTAGACCACGGTGACGAACTATCAGAACGGTGGAATTCATGGGTGAACTCGCAGTAATAAATAGTATTACGGCTTTATAATAGAGAGCAATAGACGTTTACAAAGGTCGCCGCGCATGGACAAGCTAGCAACTCAATGTACAAAGCAGGCATTTACGGCAAAATGCCTGAAGGTAGTTACGAGAGGTGTGCTATATGACCATGCGCGGCTGAGGTCGTGGCGATCTATTGCAATAGTAAGCCCACTTTTGCTTTTTCTCGCGCTCTCATTTTTGTATCCAATGGGAAAGATGCTGTGGCGAGCATTTGACAATCACGAAGCAAGCAGTGGGCTAGTCCGAACAGCCACTGCGTTGGGTGCATGGGATGGTAGCGCCGCCTTGCCTTCCACGGCCATTGAAAGCTTGGCTGCCGACCTTGAGGAGGCGAAAGGCAACAATCGTCTGAACGAACTTGCATCCCGCCTCAATCTCAAGGTGGGCGGGTTTCGCAGCCTCATACTCGTCACGGCTGCGGCGTTGCCGCGGGATTTAGAAAGAATCGGGCCTGCAGAAATGCAGGCGATAGATGAGCGTTGGGCAGATCTAAAGTTTTGGCGCGGTCTCAAGGATGCGAGCTCTCCGGTAACCCTGTCCCGAATGTTGGCCGTTGTCGACCTCGAACGAAAGTCAGATGCCTCTGTGGGCTGGGTACCGCCTGATAGAAGGGTCTACCTTGACTACTTGCTGCGAACTCTCTGGATCAGCCTTTCTGTCACAATTATTTGCGTTTTCACCGGGTATCCGATGGCGCACTTGATGGCTTCATCAAAATCGCGCCGCCAGAAATTCTTGCTCTCCCTAATTCTGCTATCTTTTTGGACCTCGTTGTTAGTGCGGACAGCTGCTTGGGTGATCCTGCTTCAGAAAGAGGGGATCCTTAATTCTGCGATGGTCGCACTCGGTTTAATTGATCAACCCGTCCAGTTAATCTTTAACAGAGTCGGAGTCTATCTAGCTATGACTCACGTTTTGTTGCCTTTTTTCGTTCTGCCGCTGTACAGCGTTATGAAGTCAATAGACCCAAGTTACATGCGCGCCGCGGTCTCTCTTGGCGCCACTCCCACTAGAGCTTTCCTTTCGATTTATCTACCACAAACAGCTCCAGGTGTAACTGCTGGCGCGTTGCTGGTCTTCGTGCTGGCCAATGGATTCTATATCACACCTGCACTTGTCGGTGGCCCAAAAGATCAAATGCTAAGCTCTCTGATCGCCGACTTTGCCATTGGCCGTGCGAATTGGGGAATGGCCAGCGCTTTGGCAATCCTCCTGCTGATTTGCGTGTCGTTAACGCTAGCCTTGCTGGCTCAACTAGCTCGTTCGCGTACGTAGCGCATAGATTGGGATAGAACTGATGCTTAGGTCTTTAATTGGTCGAATTACCTTCCCTGCTGGATTGGCCAAAATCGCTGGTTGGCTCGGATTCACGTTCCTGGTTGCCCCAATTGCTGTCGTCGCACCGTTGGCGTTCAATGCTGGAGATGGGCTGAGCTATCCTCTTCAAGGGGTATCATTAAAATGGTTTTCCGCCATTTTTGTAGCTTATCCTTGGCTGCTGGCGTTGAAGAATAGCTTTATAGTCGCAGTAGCTGTGACAATCTTGGCCACAATCCTCGGAACTTCGGCAGCTTATGGACTTAGCCTTGCAAAGTTCAAAATGAAACCGCTAATCATGGCAGTGATAATGGCGCCAGCGCTTGTCCCTGTCGTCATCGTGGCACTCGCTTGCTATTTTTCGTTTTCCAGTATTGGAATGATTGGTAATTTGTACTCTGTTATAGTTGGTCATACTGTAATTGCAGTTCCGATGGTTTTTATTACAGTAACAGCGACGTTGAAGGGTTTTAATCCAGTACTGATAAGAGCAGCATCAAGCCTCGGTGCTTCGCCTATGCGTGCATTCTGTACCGTAGCATTGCCAATAATTTCGCCTGGTGTACTTGCTGGTTCGGTATTCGCTTTCGTAACGTCGTTTGACGAAGTTGTGATAGCGCTATTTCTTACCGGCCCAGGACAGATAACTGTTCCGCGGCAGTTGTTTAGTGATCTACGAAACCAGCTGACACCCTCAATTGTCGCGCTGTCCCTGCTACTAACCCTGATCTCAGCAATCTTCATAGTTGTTGCCGGATACTTGCAAAAGCGAGCCGGTATCGCGTCGTCACAGAATTCAGGAGGAATTCTGTCGAGCTGAATTCCTAACAGACTCAAATTGACACGACTGTTCCGACCCATCACTGCGAGGACATAAAATTGCGTGGCGCCCTGATAACTCCAGATGTCTTTGATGCAATGCTGATGCGAACAGGGATGAGGCTTGATTGCCAGACTCGGCGGAAATTGCTGCAGGATTGCCGATTTGTAGAATCGCTCAATCAAATCCTATGGCGGACCGACGAAACGGGAACAGAGGCGGCTGCTGTATTCGATCCCTCGGACGTTTTCAACTAAGGCTACATAGTAATGTCTTTCTGTATGACGATTGCGGAAGCCTCGCTACTTTTAGCTCAACGCAAGATATCGTGCCTTGAGCTTGTCGAAGAGAGCCTCTGGCGGATTGTTGCTCACAATCCGACTCTCAGTGCTTTCGTCTCGGTTTTTGGAGAAAGTGCTAGAATGGCGGCAAAGGCCGCGGACATCGAAGTTTCTGCCGGCAATATACGTAGTCCTCTACACGGCATACCGCTGGCGTTAAAGGACAATTTTGACGTCCTAGGAACACCTACAACGGGACATTCCCAAGCATATCGAGACAGATTTCCCTCAGAAGACAGTGTCGTTGCCAGCTGTCTACGAGAGGCTGGAGCAGTGATCCTTGGCAAACTCGCAATGTATGAGTTAGCCCTTGGAGGCCCATCGTTTGATCTCCCATGGCCGCCTGCGCGAAATCCTTGGGATCCTTCAAGGATAACTGGGGGATCCAGTAGCGGCACGGGATCCGCGATAGCCGCCGGCCTTGTTCCTGGAGGGATTGGATCGGATACAGCTGGTTCAATACGGTTTCCTGCAGCCTATTGCGGAGTAGCTGGCCTTAAGCCGACATACGGACTTGTTAGTCGGCGAGGAATGATTCCGCTGGCGAATTCGCTCGATACAGCGGGGCCGATGGCCTGGACGGCTGAAGACTGCGCACTGCTGTTGCAGCCAATGGTGGCGGCTAGCTCCATATGTAGATTGCCGGTCCCGAGCTATGCGGGCGCGCTCACGCGAGGCCTAGCCGGTGTTAAGGTCGGCCTTGTCAGGCACTTTTATGAAGTGGACAATGTTGTATCCCAACATACTTGGGCGGCGCTTGAAGAGGCGCGTCGAGTCTTGGAGGAGTTGGGAGCCAATGTCATCGATGTCCGGTTAAGCCCACTGGAAGAATACTCGGCAGTCGCACTAGTTATCATGCTGATTGAAGGGTTTGCTGAGCATCAAAACCTGTTGGCGGAGCGATCAGGTTCGCTTGGATCATATTTTCGAGAGCGAATTTCACTGGGAGGCCTTTTTACCCCGGCCGATTACCTGCAGGCCCAGCGCCGTAGACGGACCTTGTGCGCAGGCTTGGCTGCTGCGTTTGACACAGTTGATGTCTTGGTTACCGCTATTACACCAGGAGAGGCTCCAACCATTGAAGGTGTAAGCCCTTTTCTTTCTTACGAAAGACCGCTGCTTTCTTCTCCGTTTACCGTTTCCGGCGGTCCAGCAATATCGATTTGCTGTGGCTTCTCTCCTGAAGGGCTACCATTAGCAATGCAAATCGCTGGCAAGCCATTTGACGAACACACGGTACTCCGTGTCGCCCATGCGTATGAAAAGGAAGCTGCGTGGCGGTCGATCCGACCAGCCATGACAACAGCACAGAACAATGAGGGTTCCCAATGAAGCCAGACCTATCGTCCATCGATGAATTGTTGATTAGAGCTGAACGGCGTTACTCCGAAGAGCGCCCCAAGAGCAGAGAATACATAGAACATGCAAGTCAATTTTTACCAGGTGGAAATTCTAGAACAGTATTATTCTTTAAGCCGTTTCCTATTGTTATAGAAAAAAGTTATGGGAGCAGCCTCATTGATATAGACGGCTATAAATATACGGATTTTCTAGGAGAGTATACGGCCGGTATTTTTGGGCATTCGGACCAAATTATTCGGTCCGCCATTGCTGAGGTACTTGAAAATGGTTGGGCACACGGCGGGCACATCCAAAACGAAGCGAATCTGGCAGAGCTTCTTTGTGCCAGATTCAAGTCCTTGGACAGAATTCGCTTCTGCAATTCTGGAACCGAGGCAAATTTGATGGCCGTTACCACGGCCAGAATCTTTACAAAGCGATCTAAGGTGATGGCTTTCAAAGGTGGCTACCACGGCGGCGTTCTGGTTTTCAAAGATGGAAATGCTCCGCAAAACGTGCCGTTTCCTACTATCCTTGGAAAGTACAATGACCTCGACGACGCCCTCGCACTCATCGAAGAACACAAAGACGACCTAGCGTGCATTCTTGTTGAACCACTTCAAGGTGCCGCCGGGTGCATTCCAGGAACTAGAGTATTCTTGGAAGGTCTTAGGCAAGCATGCTCCGAGAATCGAATTCTTCTGATTTTTGACGAAGTGATGACGTCGCGGCTTTCTCCAGGGGGGCTTCAGCAGACATTTGGCATAGTGCCCGATATGACAACGCTAGGAAAATACATTGGTGGAGGTGCGAGCTTTGGTGCTTTCGGAGGCGGCGAAGAAATTATGGAGATCTATAATCCTAACACGCCTCACTCGGTTTCCCATGCTGGCACATTCAATAACAACGCCATTACGATGGCCGCAGGATTTGCGGCCATGTCCCGGGTTTGGACTGCTGATCGGGCTGTTGCGCTGAACGACCGGGGTGACCAGCTTAGGGATCGATTAAACGCGATCGCCACAGCGTCGCAACTTCCCGTGCAAGTTACAGGTACCGGGTCGATCATGAACGTTCATTTCTGCCGCAACGAAATATTTAACATTGACGACATAGAGGAAAATCTTGGTCCAAATGCAAAATCGGTATTGCATTTAGAATTACTTATGAAAGGAAAATATATTGCAAGAAGGGGAATGATTAATCTATCAATACCTATTTCAGATGCGGATATGTTTGATCTTTCTTCAAAATTTGAAGAAATTTTGGATATCCTTTCTAGTCTATCGAAAGGGGTAAGTTTTTATGGGTAACGATGACAGGACTTCGCTTGATAGAAAAGCGCTACTAGTAGGCACATGGAGGCTGATTTCGGTAGTTGCATTTGAGGATGGCGAGCCGACAAATAGTGCACCCTACGGCAGATCCCCAAGCGGTTTCATTCACTACCTCGCAGACGGTAGAATGGCGGTTGTTATTGCTTATGGAGAGCGGCCCTCACTCAATGGTGATCGGCTGTGCGCAAATGTAAGTGAGAGGGCCCAAGCGTATGCGACGTTCATTGCTTATGCTGGCAAGTATGACCTCTACGAAGACCGTATCGTGCATCACGTGGATGTTTCTGCTTTTCCCAACGAGGTCGGTAGTACTCAGACACGCCACTATGAAATTGTCGGCGATCGAATCCATCTGACGACTGTCCCACTTTCGCGCGAGGGACGAATGCAAGTCTATAAGCTTGTGTGGGAAAAGGTACCAAACTGACCGTGGTTAGAATTAGCCACTGCGGCCTTTGCCCATCCTCATAGCAAGGGCACATCAAGCTCCTCGATTGCTACCTGGACAGCAACCCTTGCTTATTGAGTTCGGCAAGCGGAGGGTTTCGCTAGCTGGCAGTCAGATTGTAGCAGTGGCGGGTATGGCAGAGCCTTAGGACACCGCAATACGAGTAGCCGGTATCATCAGTCAAATAGCCGATCGCGCATCCTCGGCTATGTCTTGAGATATCGCCAAGCATCCTCTGTTTAAGTCACCGAAATCATATATCTGAATAATGAGTCGGTATTCAGTTTTCTGTTGACGTTCGCTTCCGAGTGTGGCCTTCTACGGCTAACGGATGTGTGCAGCCGCGCTGATGGGGTGGCCCGAAGGAGAAAAAGATGACTTATGAATCCTACCAGGAGCTCAGGCTGGATATTCGTGATCGTGTGCTGACCATCACATTTGACCGCCCCGACAAGGCAAATGCGGTCAACGAACGAATGCACGAGGAGCTGGCGCGTATTTTTCAAGACGCCGCGTTGGATGAAGCTGTCGACGTGATTGTGTTGACCGGTGCTGGGCCCACATTTTCAGCTGGGGGCGACATTGAGTGGTTTCAGAAAATGATCGACCAGCCCAGCGCATTTGAGAAGACCGCGATGGAGGGGCGTCGAATCGTCTTTTCCATGCTCGACTGTGAGAAGCCAATTATTGCGAAGGTTAACGGCCATGCAGTTGGACTCGGAGCGACTATGGCACTGTTTAGTGACGTAATCTTCGCTTCCAGCAATGCGAAGATTGGCGACCCTCATGTTTCGATTGGTTTTGTGGCAGGTGATGGCGGCGCGGTAATATGGCCGCAATTGATCGGGTATGCCCGCGCCAAGGAGTACTTGATGACCGGGGAGCCAATTCCCGCGGTTCGGGCTGCGGAAATTGGCCTTATCAACTACGCAGTTTCACCAGATGAACTTGACGCTAGGGTCGATAACTTTGTTTCTCGCCTCCAGGCCGGTGCCAAGAAAGCAATTCGGTGGACAAAGGTGTCGGTAAACATCGGCCTTAAGCAACTCGCCCATAGTATCCTTGACGCCTCTCTCAGCCTGGAGGCTCAGTCAAATATCACCGAAGATCACCAAGAAGCCGTTGCGGCGTTTCGCGATAAACGTGCACCGATTTTCACGGGCCGCTGAAAGCCTACGGCTAAACTACTGACAGGAACAACTGATGAACTTCGATGAAGCTGAACATATCACTATGATCCGTGAGACGGTGCGCCGTTTCGTTGAGGCAGAGATGCCGCGCGAGCTCGTCCGCAAGTGGGACAAACAAAACTATTTCCCGCGTGACGTTTACAACAAGTTGGCCAAGCTCGGGATGATGGGTTTAACGGTCGACGAGAAATACGGAGGAAGCGGGCGCGATATTCCTGCGACGATGATCGTCATAGAAGAACTAGCGAGGCGCAGTCTGGCGGTGGCTGTCCCATATATAATGTGTGCCTGCTACGCCGGTATGAATATCGCTGAGTGCGCTTCTGACGCACAAAAAAATCTACTTCTTCCCAAGATCGCCACCGGCGAACTTATGTTCGCGTACGGTTGGACGGAGCCAGATATTGGAGCCGATCTCGCTTCTGTAAGGACCACGGCAGTTAGAGAGGGCGACAGTCTAATTATCAACGGCGAAAAGCGGTTCTGCTCTGGAGCGGGAATTGCCGACTACATCTATGCGCTTGTGCGAACGGGGCCGGCATCGGAGCGATACAAGAATCTCTCTATTGTGCTTATTCCTCCTTCGGCGGCTGGGATTTCGATCGTCGGTCTCGAGTGCATGGGCATGAAAGGTGCGGGAACGACGGATATATCGTTCTCGGATGTGCGGGTTCCTATCGAGAACATTATAGGTGGCGAAGAGGGTTTGAACCGTGGCTGGGATTTCATTGTGGGGTCGGGACTCGACGTGGAGAAGCTCGAAGTCGCGGCGCTCTCGCTCGGTATTGCCAGCGCTGCAGTCGATGACGCTTGGGAGTATGCTCAGGAGCGACGTCAGTTTAACAGGCCGATCTGTGCAAACCAGTCTATCCGACATCAGTTGGCAGATATGAAAACATCGCTCCATGCTTGCCGACTCATGTTGAAGCATGCGGCTTGGCTAGCCCAGGAGGAGCGGTCCTGTCGTGTAGAAACATCAATGACGAAGTTATACGTGTGCGACGTCGGCAAGAAGATCGCTCAGGACGCGCAGACTATTTTTGGTGCTTATGGATACGCCAAAGAATTTGACGTGGAACGCTATGTGCGTGACAGCCTGTTAATGCCGATTATTGGAGGATCTTCGGCAATACAGCGAAACAATATCGTCAACTGGATGGAATTGCCGAAGGGTTGACCGCGAAAGGATATTGGTATGGAGGGGCGTGCAAGAACCATGAAATCTGGCTGGGTTCCGGCCGTAGCACGGTTGGTGGGGAAGAAGGGCATTTCGACATTCGCACCGCCGACTGGGGTAGCGGGATTGGAGTCACTCGACGCTGGGCGAATAAGCGCTTTGATGGAGCGAGTTCAGTGAATGATCATCAAAATGACGCCACGCGTCCATTGCCGGGCGATATTCAATGCCGCACCCCGCTACAGCTTCTGGCTCGTAATGCGAGGCTGTATCCGAACAAACTTGCTATCGTAGCCGAGTCCTGCACAGGAGTGCAGGCGCGTTTGACCTATTCGGCGCTCGCCTGGCACGTGGATAAAGCGGCTGATGCATTGCGAAATGCAGGTCTCTCACGAGGTCAGCATATCGGGATATTGTTGACCAACAACTCGGCCATCGAGTGGTTGTGCATTGCTTTTGGCGCCATGCGGCTCGGTGCGGTGGTTGTGCCCCTCAACACACGATTTGCAGACCGGGAACTTATCTCCGCGATCCAGGACATGGATTGCGTCGCGCTTGCCTATGGGGAAGAGTTCGCTCCTCGGGTTCCAACTTTTCTCCCGGCCTTGGACGCTGCGCCGCAGCTCCTCATTTCCGTGGGAAATGGCGCGACAGGCGATTCCAATTGGCAGACGTTGATGGATGCCGGAGAAGCCAATCGAGGCGGGTTCCCGGAAATTGGCGAACGAGAGTTGGCCGATCTACTTCTTACGTCGGGCACGACCGGTCGGTCCAAAGGCGTGATGTTGTCCCATGGCAACGCCGTCGCCACCGGCGCAGCCGTGGCAGGTGCTCTCTCGCTTGGCCCCGACGACATTTATCAAAGTCCGTTTCCGCTGTTCACCAGTTCGGGTTTCCACTTTAACATCATGGCAACGTGGTGGGCGGGAGCGACGCTGATTGTCGAGCCGAGAGTTGAGGCGGAGGAGACGCTCTCACGTATGACGCGCGAGCGCACAACTGTCTATTGCGCGGTGCCTGCTGTTTACCTCTTTATGCTCGAGCGGTACTCGCCAGCTGTCCACGATCTCTCGTCCATGCGCGTCTTCGACTACGGAGGGGCCCCAATGGCCCGTGAAGTAATTCGGAAACTCGCGGATACATTTCCGCATGTTGAACTGCGACAAACCTATGGTTTGACTGAGGCAGGCCCTAGCGGCACGTTCCTTGCTGGTTGTGACTCAATTCGCAAACTTGGCTCGATAGGTACATCGATGCCACTTTGCGAGACGACGGTCAGGAAGACGGACCTTAGCGAAGTTAGCCCCGGTGAAGCCGGCGAAATAGTCATGCGTGGGCCAACGATAATGAAGGGTTACTACAAAAGCCCAGAGGAGACGGCTAAGGCAATGCGTGACGGCTGGCTGTGGACCGGCGACCTCGCAACGCTCGATGAAGATGGCTTTATCTTCTACCTCGATCGCAGCAAGGACGTGATCATACGCGGCGGATTTAACGTAAGTTCAATGGAAGTCGAGAACGCGATCTTTGAGCATCCGAACGTAAAGGAGGCGGCGGTCGTTTCAATCCCTCACGATAAGCTGGGAGAAGACCTGTTCGCATTTGTGGTAGCGCGTGAGGGGGTCGTGCTCGGTCCGGAAGAGCTGACTGCCTTCTGCAAAGGCCGTATTGCCGATTATAAAGTGCCCCGGAGGTGGAGCTTCGTAAAGGAACTACCGCGAAATCCCACTGGGAAGGTACTCAAGAACAAGTTAAGGGAAGTAGCTTTAGAAGCTCGAACTTTTGGACTTTGGCAGCCAACAGAGAATGGAGTTCATGGCCCCAGAAGTTGATCATGGCATTAATTCTTCTCGCCAGGGCCCGATTCAGAAAGCGCGTAGCTGTGTCGTGGCCTTACATGCTCTGACGGTACTTAATATTAGCATAACGGCGGAAGGAGAAGGAGGTGTATCGAAAAACGATACAAGTGAATTATCATGAAAACGGCAAATATCAGCGCAAATCGAGGGCGAATTGAATGGCCTCAGAAACTCAAAGAAAAAAGAAGAAGACTCGGGCAGAGAAATCCATTGAAAATCGAAACTCGATCTTGGAAGCTGCCGCTGAGATCGTTGGAGAGCTCGGATATGGTGAGGCTTCTATTGCGCGAATAACTCAGCGGGCTGGACTTGCTCAGGGTACATTTTACCTATATTTCGACAGTCGCCAAGCCTTATTTGACGAGCTTCTACCTCACATGGGCCAAGGGTTGCTTGATTTCCTTCACCGCCGGGTTGAAGGGGCAACTGACATGCTCGAGGTTGAAGAGCGCGGCTTTCGTGGGTTTTTTGACTATCTTCAGCAGAACCCTTCATTTTTCCGTGTCCTAAACGAGGCGGAAGTGGCGGCCCCGCAAGCATACGAGACCCACTTTACTAAGCTGAGAGAACGCTATGTGGACTCTCTTGAGCGCAGTTGGAACCGAGGGCAGCTTCCCGGTTATGCACGAGAAGAGCTGGAGGTTCTCGCTTACATTTTGATGGCAGCCCGCAGCTATCTCTATCTGCGATACTCGAAGGATGAGAGCGGGCCAAAGCCGATTCCCGATTGGGTAGTTAACGCATTTAGGAAGTTTATTGCTGGTGGGCTCCTATGGCGCGGGCAGGAAGCTGGCGAAGTCGACGAGAGAAAAGACGCTCTTTCACCCTGAGCCAAGCCATTTCTGCTCAGGACCTGGCCCGTCGCTGTAGCAACAATGGCGTCCTCAGGGCGTGCCAGGAAAGTTGAATTGAACGTTCTAACATACGAGCGTGCGACGGCCGCGCGATTACTTCATCTATGCCATCTCTTAGGAGCACCCATGAAGATCTTGGTCCCCGTGAAGCGGGTCGTTGACTACAACGTCAAGATTCGCGTCAAGCCTGATGGCACCGGCGTCGAGCTTGCGAACGTGAAGATGTCGATGAACCCGTTCGACGAAATCTCCGTCGAAGAGGCGCTACGGCTGAAGGAAGCCGGCAAGGCTGAGGAGATCGTCGTCGTCTCGATCGGACCGGCGAAGGCCGAAGAAACGCTGCGCACCGCCCTTGCGATGGGTGCGGACCGGGCGATCCTGGTCGAGACCGACGATGCGGTCGAGCCGCTGGCGGTGGCGAAGATCCTGAAAGGCGTGGCCGAGGCCGAACAGCCGGGCCTTGTTATCGTCGGCAAGCAGGCGATCGACGACGATTCAAACCAGACCGGCCAGATGCTGTCGGCGCTCTTGGGCTGGGCCCAGGGAACGTTCGCCTCCAAGGTCGAGCTCGGCGACGGCAAGGCAAAAGTCACCCGCGAGGTCGACGGCGGCCTGCAGACGATCGAGATCAAGCTTCCGGCGGTGGTCACCACCGACCTGCGCCTGAACGAGCCGCGCTACGCCTCGCTGCCGAACATCATGAAGGCAAAGAAGAAGCCGCTCGGCAAGAAGGCCCCGGCCGACTTCGGCGTCTCCACCGCAGCCCGCCTGAAGGTGTTGAAGACCGAGGAGCCCGGCGGCCGCAAGGCCGGCGTCAAGGTGAAGTCCGTCGAGGAACTGGTATCCAGCCTCAAGACCGCCGGCGTTCTGTAAGCGATAGGAAAGGGAGATTACACATGGCCATTCTTCTTCTGGCTGACCACGACAAGAACCACCTTTCCGACCAGACCGCCAAGGCGCTGACGGCGGCTCAGAAAATCGGCGGCGATGTGCACGTGCTCGTCGCAGGCTCCGGCGCCAAGGCCGTGGCCGAGCAGGCTGCGAAGCTTTCGGGCGTCGCCAAGGTGCTCGTCGCCGACGACGCAAGCCTCGCCAACAACCTGGCCGAGCCGCTGGCTGCGACCATCGTTTCGCTCGCCGGCAACTACGACACGATCATCGCTGCCGCCACCTCGGTCGGCAAGAACGTGATGCCGCGCGTCGCAGCCCTGCTCGACGTCGCCCAGGTCTCCGAGATCATCGAGGTCGTCTCGGCCGACACCTTCAAGCGTCCGATCTATGCCGGCAACGCCATCCAGACGGTGCAGGCGACAGACGCCAAGAAGGTGATCACCGTGCGCACTGCCTCATTCGCTTTTGCCTCCCAGGGCAACTCGGCTGCTGTCGAACAGGTCCCGACAGCAGCCGCTTTTTCTTTGTCTGCATTTGTGAGAGATGAATTGTCCTCGTCCGACCGCCCGGAACTGACCTCGGCCAAGATCATCATCTCCGGCGGCCGTGCGCTCGGCTCTGCCGAGCAGTTCAAGGAAGTGATCCTGCCCGTCGCCGACAAGCTCGGTGCCGCCGTCGGCGCATCGCGTGCCGCCGTCGATGCCGGCTACGCACCGAACGACTGGCAGGTCGGCCAGACCGGCAAGGTCGTTGCCCCGCAGCTCTACATCGCCTGCGGCATTTCCGGTGCGATCCAGCACCTCGCCGGCATGAAGGACTCCAAGGTGATCGTCGCGATCAACAAGGACGAAGAAGCGCCGATCTTCCAGGTCGCCGACTACGGCCTCATCGCCGACCTCTTCGAGGTCCTGCCGGAATTGGAAAAGGCACTTTGACCCATTGAAAGTGGCCGATCCGGCGATGGCTCGGACAATGCGCGGCATCTGGAAAGGGTGCCGCGAACAACATTGAAGAAGGACAGGAACATGAACCGGAAAGTTGTCATTGCTTCGGGTGTGCGGACTGCGATCGGCGATTTCGGGGGCACGCTCGCGGAAGTCTCCCCTTGCGAGTTGGCGGCTGAAGTCGCTCGTGAAGCGATTGCCCGTGCCGGAATTTCGCCGGCGGAAATCGGGCAGACGGTGTTTGGCAATGTGATCCACACCGCGCCCGAAGACATGTATCTGTCTCGCGTTGCGGCGATCCGGGCAGGCGTGCCGGTCACGGCTCCGGCGCTGACTTTGAACAGGCTTTGCGGTTCGGGCCTGCAGGCCGTGGTCACGGCCGCAGAGGCAATCCTTTTGGGTAACGCGGAGATCGCTCTTGCCGGCGGAGCCGAGAACATGAGCCGCGCCGGTCACCTCCTGACACAAGCTCGTAACGGCCAGAAGATGGGTGATGTGGTCGCTACCGACATGATGGTTGGGGCGCTGACCGATCCCTTCGGCAATGGTCACATGGGAATAACGGCTGAAAACCTGGCAGAACGTGGAGGCATTGATCGCAATGCGCAGGATGCATTCGCTCTCGAGTCTCATCGTCGTGCGGCCCAAGCGATTGCGGAAGGTCGTTTCGCCAATCAGATTATACCACTGACGATAACCAAGGGGCGCAAGGAGATCGTCTTCGATAGGGATGAGCACGTTCGCGCCGGCGTTTCCCTTGAGGATCTCGCCAAGTTGCGGCCGGCCTTTCGCAAGGAGGGTACGGTTACTGCCGGCAATGCGAGCGGTCTCAACGACGCTGCTGCGGCGCTCGTCCTGATGGAGGAAGGTGCCGCGGCTGCCCGTGGCGTGAAGCCATTGGCCAGCATCGTCGCATATGGTTTGGGTGGCGTCGCGCCAGATGTGATGGGTCTTGGCCCGGTTCCGGCAGTGAGGCAGGCTCTGGAACGGGCAGGGCTCACCGTTTCCGACGTTGACGTCATTGAATCGAATGAGGCCTTCGCCGCGCAGGCCTGCGCAGTTGCGAACGAACTCGACCTTCCGGCCGACAAGACCAACCCAAATGGCGGCGCTGTGGCGCTGGGCCATCCGATTGGGGCTTCAGGTGCGATTATCCTGATCAAGTTGATCTACGAGCTTCGCCGTACGGGCGGCCGCTATGGGCTTGCGACCATGTGCATCGGCGGCGGGCAGGGGATAGCTGCGGTCGTGGAGGCCGCGCAATGACGACAATCAGAAAAGCTGCCGTGATCGGCGCCGGTGTCATGGGTGCCGGCATCGCCGCGCACTTCGCCAACGCAGGCGTCGATGTGGTTCTGCTGGACGTGGAGCGCCGCTTCGCAGTCGACGGAGTCTCCAAGCAGCTGAAGGCGGGCGGTTTCATGAATCCCGCGTTTGCGGCGCGGATCACGCCGGGATCGATCATCGAGGATATCAACCTACTCGCGGACGCGGACTGGATTGTCGAGGCGGTGGCTGAACGGCTGGACGTGAAGCAAAAGCTTTACAAGGCGATCGATGCCGTGCGGAAAGCGGGTTCGGTGGTCTCGTCCAACACTTCCACCATACCTCTTTCCACTCTGGTGAGTGGTCTGCCCGAGGCTTTTGCACGCGACTTTCTCATCGCTCACTTCTTTAACCCGCCACGTCAGATGCGACTGCTGGAGCTCGTACCCGGAACGTCCACACGACCGGGGGCGGCCGCTGCTGTGCGCGACGTCGCCGACCGGCTGCTTGGCAAGGCGGTGATCGACTGCAAGGACACTCCCGGCTTTATTGGCAACCGTATCGGCACCTACTGGATGGCGGTGGCGATGAACGAGGCGATCGCGCTCGGGCTCGACGTGGAGGAGGCCGATGCTGTCATCTCAAGCCCCTTCGGCATTCCCTCGACAGGCATCTTTGGGCTGCTTGATCTCGTCGGTGTCGACCTGATGGCGACGATCCTGCAGTCGCTACAGCGCGCCTTGCCACCTACCGACGCCTTCCAAAGGTATCCCGCAGAGCCGCCACTTCTGACGCGCATGATTGCTGAAAATCGCATTGGTCGGAAGAGCGGTGCAGGCTTCGTCAAGCTCTCTGCGGATCGCAAAAGCCGCGAAATTGTTGACCTTGCCACCGGAGAGTATCGCATACAGCGCATCCTTGCCTCCGAGAGCCTTGACGCGTCCAAAGGCGATGCCAAGGCCCTCATAGAGCACGACGGCATCGGTGGTCGCTACGCCGCCGTCGTCATGGAAAAGACGCTCGCATATGCTGCCTCGCTTGTGCCCGAGATTGCCGATACGCCAGATGCCATCGATGAAGCGATGCGCGCCGGCTATAGCTGGAAGCAGGGGCCTTTTGAACTGATCGATCGCCTTGGAGCAGATTGGCTGACAACACGCCTCAGGGTTCGCGGGCTGCCGGTTCCCGCTTGTCTCGCTTTGGCCGCCCAGAAGGGTGGGTTCTATTCGATCCAAGTTGGCAGGCGCATGGTGCTTGGACCTGACGGCGAACAGCGTCCGGTCGCAATCCCCGACGACATTATCACCATCGCGGCGCTGTCATTGTCCGCCAAGCCGGTGCATTCCAGCCCCGCTGCCAATCTCTGGGACCTTGGCGATGGCGTAGCTTGCCTCGAGTTTCGGACCAAAATGAACACGTTCTCGCCGGCTTTGCTGGACGAGGTGGATCGTGCGATCACGTGCACGCAAAGCAACTTCTCCGCGCTGGTTATCGGCAGCGATGCCCCAGTGTTCAGTGCAGGCGCGGATTTGCGGACTTTCCTGGAAACAGTCGAGACTGGCGGGCGCGAGGCGCTTGGCCGCTTCCTTGATCGCGGGCATGCTACATTCAAACGTATCAAGTATGCGCCATTCCCAGTCGTCGGAGCCGCAGCCGGACTCGCCTTGGGCGGCGGGTGTGAAATCCTGCTGCATTGCGACGCAATCCAGGCGCATGCTGAACTCTCGATCGGGCTTGTCGAAACACGCATCGGCGTCATACCCGGTTGGGGCGGCTGCAAGGAAATGCTGCTACGCCTGAATGCTGAGCCACCGCTTGCAGCCTTCGGATTGATTGCGCCTGCGAAGGTCTCAACGAGCGCCTACGATGCCAGGGACCTTGGGTTCCTGCGTGCGGGTGATGGCATTACCATGAACCGTGACCGGCTACTGGGGGATGCCAAGCGCAAAGCACTGGAACTCGCAGAGAACTATGCACCGCCCAAGCCAAGTCTGATTGTTCTCTCTGGACTGTCGGGAGCGTCCGCGATCCGCGACATGCTCGACGGAGAAGCGGCGGGTGGGCGTCTGACGGCACACGATCGAGTGGTGGGTGAAACCCTCTGCTCCGTTCTGACGGGCGGTCAGAGCGCGGGGCCGGTGCAAGAAGATGCAATCCTGGCACTGGAACGTGAGGCTTTTATTGATCTCCTCGCCACGCCGGCCTCAGTCGCACGCGTCCGGCACATGCTCGAAACCGGCAAGCCATTGCGAAATTAGAGGGAAGCTAAAGCTCATGAAGCCGGCAGTAAAATACTCGTTCGATCTAGAAAGCGGCGTTGCCCGAATTACATTCAATCGGCCGGAGGTTCTGAACGCTATCAATCTGGAACTTGCCCTGAGCCTGCTCTCGGCCGTTAAAGATCTCTCCCTCCAAGAAAATTTGCGGTGTATCGTTATGACAGGCGCCGGACGAGCCTTTATGGCTGGCGGCGATGTTTCTACCTTCGCAGGAGGGGCTGACAAAGCTGCGGCGAGCGTCAATGAACTGTTGGACGCATTGCACGCGGCCATTTTGGGCCTTCGGAATCTCGATGCGCCGATTCTTGCGGGAGTGCAGGGGGTTGCTGCGGGGGCGGGGCTAAGCTTGGCGTTGGTTGCGGATGTCGTATTGGCCGCGGAAGACACTCAATTTCGTATGGGATATGACCGACTGGCAACTGTGCCGGATTGTGGCGGAACTTGGAGCCTAATGCAAAGAATTGGATACGGACGTGCGACCGATTTGATGACCCTTGGTCGTATTCTTAGCGGGAACGAAGCGAAAGATTGGGGACTTGTCAATCGAACGGTGCCGTCATCAGATTTCGCTTCAGAGCTCGACACACTCGCCCGTAAACTTGCCCGTGGCCCGAGCAAAGCATATGCGGCGTTTCGTCGCTTGGCAGAGGCTGCGATCGGAAGAAGTCTGGGCGATCAACTTGAAGCAGAACGAAAGGCATTCGTTGCTCTAACGCGCTCATCGGATTTTGCCGAGGGTGTGACTGCATTTCTCACGAAGCGGCTTCCTGTCTTTGGCGGGTACTAATGGGACTCCTTTCTCTCCAATCCAAATGCCACCAGAAGGCAAGCAAGGCCGGTGATTTTACGGGCGGCAACGGCCAATCGGTGGTGGGTTCAAGGATAAAGTGCGACTTGCGAATGATATGGGTTATCATGCGCAAGGAAGATGCAATGAGACGCACCTACTCCCAAACATTCTGCGCCGGCCAGATATCGTGGCCGATCGCAAGCAGTTCGAGATCATCGAAGCATTCTCGCGCTTGCCATCCTCCGCGTTCGACAGATTCAGGAGCGTAGCGAGCTCGCCGAACGCCTTCTGAAGGATGGCGGCCAGATCATCGAGATCGACCCGGACGATGTGCTCGCTTCTGCGATCCCGGATCGCTTCTCCTCGGCCTATGAGGCCGCCAACCTTACCGAACTTATGCAGTCGATGGGCGAAACGGTCAGAGCACGCCAGGCCTCGTACGCTCGGTGCTGGGCGCATCGAAGCCGTTTCAGATCGTGTTCGGTCGCCGTCGCCCCGCGGCCGCGAAACACCTTGGAATCAAGTTCAAGGCGATTGCTCGTGATCTGAGTGATGAGGACGCTGTTGTCCTTCAGGGCGAGGAGAACAGCAACCGCAATGACCTATCCTTCATCGAGCGCTGCTTGTTTGCGCATTCACAGGAGATGGCAGGTTTCACTCGCCAGGTGATTTGCAAGTCGCTGAACACTGGCAAGTCCCATGTTTCGGAGATGATCCGGCTCGCTAATGCTTTGCCGCGCGAGATTCTGCAGGAGATCGGCGCAGCGCCCGACGTCGGGCGTCGGCGATGGATCGATTTTGAGGCAAGGTGGTCCGCGCAACAGACACCGCTCGAGACCGCCAGGAAAGCGCTCGGCCGGGATGAGGCCCGCAAAGGTGACAGCAATGCGCGCTTCGCAGTCGTGTTCGAAGCGCTTTCCGATGAGCGACAGTTACCAGTGTCAGTTGACGCAGTCGAGCTTGTTTCGCACGGTCTGGTGCTCGGGCAGATGCGCCATGGAAAATCCGGGGTCTAAACTCGCTTTCAACAAGTCGGTTCCAAGCGGATTCGTTGACTTCGTTGCTGAGCAGATTGAAAGCCTGCACGACCAGTTCATGCGGAAAATGCCCGATAGGGCGTCAAGAATTTGAATCAGGAGGAAAACAGCAAAAGAAAAAGGCCCCCAAACGTTTCCGTCGTGGAAGCCCTTCTCTAATCTTAGCAAATCAAGAATCGCATTTCCACGAGTCGTCGTCAAGCGTCTTTGGCACCGTTTTGGTGAGCGGATTTCTTTTGCCTATTGAAAGGTGAAGGAAAATGCAGAGTGGGAATGTGACGACGCCCTTCGGGCGGCGGCCGATGACGCTTGCCCTGGTGAAGGGACAGTTTGAAACGGCCAGCATTAGGTCGAGGAAAGCGGCCGACAAGTGGAAGATCTACCGCGACGCCTGTGATGCGCGTTCACTGCTTGGGCTGCGCGACCGGGCATTGGCGGTTCTGAATGCGCTGCTGTCGTTTTATCCGGAGACTGAACTGTTTGAGGAAGGCAATCTCATCGTCTTCCCGTCGAATGCGCAACTCTCGGCGCGAGCAAACGGGATTGCAGGGTCGACGCTGCGCGAAAACCTAGCGCTGCTGGTCGACGCTGGATTGATGAAACGACAGTCCGAATGGCAAGCGCTATGCACGCAAGGGCAGGGACGGCGCGATCGCGTTCGGAAGAGCTCGCCCAGCTGGCCCAGCAGGTGGCCGAAGAGCGTCGACAGCTGAAGATCGTCAAGGAGCGCATTTCGATCTGCCGCAGGGATATCCGCAAGCTGATCCCCGCCGCGATGGAGGAGGGGGCTTCCGGCGATTGGGGCCCGGTCGAGGCCCACTACGTGGCGGCAGTCGGACGGCTCGCGAAAGCAAAGACCGAGCCGGAGCTCGTAGAATGCCTGGAAGAAATGACGCTGCTGCATGCCGAAGTGGTCAACCTTTTGGAACTTCAGCTGATTTCGCAAAAAAGCGACACCAATGGTGCCGAATGCCGTCAGCACATACAGAATTCAAATACCGAATCCAGCGATGAACTTGAACCTAGCTCTGGAAAAGAGCAGGGGGAGCCGGCGGTGCAGACCAGCGAGCCTTTGCGGGAGGCGATCAAGGCATTTCCGTTGGGCATGGTGCTACGGGCCTCCCGGAGATTACGATGTACGGCCCCGACGGGGAGATTTCCAGCTGGCGAGAACTGATGACCGCCGCCGTCGTGGTCCGCTCGATGCTCGGGGTCAGCCCGTCCGCCTACCAGGAGGTCTGCGAGGCGATGGGGCCGGAAAACGCTGCCGTTGCGGTCGCCTGTATCCTCGAAAGGGCAGGCCACATCAATTCGGCCGGGGGCTATTTGCGCGACCTAACGCGAAAAGCGGCACGCGCCGAGTTTTCGCTTGGGCCGATGCTGATGGGATTGCTGCGCTTGAACGGCAAGCCGGTGCAGAGTACGGGCTGATGGGCGGCATGTACTGGAGAGTATCTCGGCCCACAGAGGCCGCGCTTAAGTGTCATCCCGGCATCAGCCGGAACCGATCCCCCGGGAACGCGCTAGGTTGGTGCGTCAGTGCAGACGGTTTCCAACAACTGGATGGTCATTGCCTGTGCCAGGCGCGGAATGTCGGAGAATTTATCTCGGTGCAAAAGCCTTGCCATGATGGTTTCCGCGAACTGCGGGTTCATCTGATGAGCGACCTTCAGCGCGGCCTCGCATTTGCCCCGGAAGGGCGTCAGCGCTTGGTTGAGATACTCCTGGCCGTGCGTTCTCACGACACAGGCGATGTCGAACATGTCGCGCGGCTGCATCGTGGCGCCGCGGTAGTAGATTTTCTTTGCGATGATCTCCGCAGCGGTCTCGAGCATAACGTCTTTGCCGCGCACTCGCGCGTTCACCGTCGGGCTGTTGCTCAGGCAGGGGGCGCAGATGAAATCGATTTCGCCGACGTTCTCGAAGACAATCTTCAGCGTCCTCGATCCGTCGGTCTCGTAGCCATCAGGGTTGAAGTCGAGCGTATAGCCCTGTGTCGTCGGGTTCAGGTAAGGCAGCAGCTGCGGATCATCGAGAAAGATGTCGACGTCAAAGCTCTCACGGTGGTTGATCTGAAGCATCAGGGCCGTACCGCCCCCAAAGGTCCAGCTGTCTATCAGCGTGCGTTCGGCGTTTGCTTGTTCGATGATGCGCCCGGCCTGATCAAACAGGTCGCCCATCTGCTGGCCGGGTGATTCGCCAACTAAGCGGCTCGCGCCAAAGGAAGAGGGTAGCCGGCAAGGGCCGAGAAATTCCGAGCCAAATCGGCGGCGACCGTCGGATCAACGTGCATCTCGTCCAGGAACAAGACCTGAAGCTTCTCGTCTACTTCGGAAAAGAAGGAAAAAGCCGACGGATCGAAAGAATGTGCGCTTGTCGGGTCCGATAACTTGGACGCCAGTTGCTCAGCCGAAAGGGTCGCCCCATAAGGGGCGTTGACGGTCGACAGAACCTTTACTGCAACAATCGACATCTATTTGAACCGCATAGCACTTGCGTCCTATATACCGTGACAGCGTCGCCGAAACAAGGATCAGGCACAGGACGGGCCGGAACGGTGCGTTAGAACGCTCTCTTGCCAGCCGAACGCCGCTAGCAACGTTGGTCAGCAGACAAAGGGCGTAAAGACCGGCGGGGAAAGTATGACATGTCGAAAATAATCGCTGCTGTTGGCGTCGTGGTCTCCGCATGCGCTAGCATTGCCGAAGCGAAGGGGCTTGCAGTGATTTCCCGCCGACGTCGAAGGTAACTGCCGCTTTTATGCAGTTGGCGATTTTATGCCACGGAATCCTAACCTTATGGTTGCAATATCGGCGGAGTGCATTCACGATAGGTTCGACATCGGCAAGCGGATGACGTGCAGCCGCCGCCGAATCTTACTCTAAGTAATAAAATCAGAGATTTGGTAAATTGCTTCAAGGCGCCGCGCGTTCGAATCCGCTCAAGAGCACCGTGTCCGAGGCAACTACAGGGAGAGGCGTTCCCGGCAGATCGTTTCCACCAAGCTCTGCAAAATCTTCGCCCTTTCAACAAGCCAGGTGAGTTCCTCGTCGCTGATCGCATATTTCGGCGAATAACGCGCTTCCACATAGGCGCGTGAAAGCAGTTCAAAACAGCGGCGCGAGAAGCGGCTGTCGCGCGGCCAACCGGTGACGAGACGATTGTCGACGCTCTCCGCCTGCGATCGAAGGACCTTCAAACGATGAGACTTGGGGCTGTAGAGCGTCAGTGTGAGCAGAACGCAATGATAAAACCGTTCAGTCGCTTGGTGGAGATCAAACGCGGCATGGTTCGGCATGTCGTCGGAGATTGCAGTCTCCGCCTGAGTGACACAGTAGGATGCATCGCGGAACCAGCGGGCGAAATGTTGCCGCGCCTCTCGCTGCTCCTCATCAGCTGTCAGCGGCTTCGGTTGCGCGAGCGGATGGCCTGGTTCCTCGTAGAGGACGATGCCGTCCTTGGCGATGTCGACGAAGAAGGGGCGGCCGCGGGATAGTTGGTCGTTGACGTCCTGCAAGGTGTGCACGATAGGGACGACCGGTGTCTCGATGCGGTGGGCGATCTGCTCCTTTAGCAGCTGCTCTTCGATGCCCTCCCAGAGATCGCTCTCATCGGCAAACGACTTGGTACTGACCACGATCAGAAGGTCATAATCTGAACGATAGCCGCTCAAGCGGTCTTCAACCCAGTCGCCGCGGGCGTAGGACCCGTAGAGGATCACCTTGAGGATCTTGCCGCTGCTTCGTTTGCCGGACAGCTTGGTCGCCTGGAACTGCTCGACCTCGGCAAACAGGATTTCCACAATGCGGGCGAGTTCGCGGCGCTTTCTGTCCGGCAGATGCTCAATATGATCGGTCAGGGTCAAAGCAGCGTCGAAACCTTCGGTGTGAATCGCATCCATCGTAGCGGTTCCAGTGTGATTGCGCACCTGAAGCTTTTAGGCGAGAAGAATGACGTCCACAATTAGAGGATTATGCAGTAGAACCCGGTCTGCCAGCGAGATTCCGCTAGGACATTGGCGGAGCGGATGTCGATGGGATTAGTTTTCATTATGAGTCCAGCCCATGACAGGGCGCGGGCAAATCCAGAAGCCGTCTAACCCCCAGTCCATCCTTATATGGGTGACAGAGACATAGAACCGCACATTGCTCCTGGCTACCGCCGACTAATACACTCACATTTCCGGGGATATGTGGAACGTCCTATGCGCGTCAAGCCTGCCTACAACCTGTCCACCGCGGCCGAGCTGCTTAGTAAGACCTCCACGAGATTGAGATAATGTACTTGACGACGCGATGTGTTAGGGACCGGCCTTCGAACCAGGTGAGGCTCTATGATAGCGCTATACGCTGACTATATCGCGAGTTTGAGGGCGTTGTTTTCCGAGTTGGATCGCCGTCCTGAAAACTTCCAAACCTTCAATGTTCGGCTGGAGTTGGCAGCAGCCGGTGGCCTTATCATCTACGAGACGAAAAGGCGCAAAAATCAGACAGACAGCCTCTATTATGGACGTTCCGCTGCAGGGGCGAATCAGCAGATTTCACAGGCGTCGGCCTTCGCAGCGATCGATCGGTTTTTTGCCCTCGGCCAGTTCCTTGCCCCAACGATCGAGACAAACGGCCGTAAAGGGTCGAGTGCAATCGACCCGCAGTACCCTCACTGCGCAGTGAATTTCTCGTATCGCAAAAAAGGCCAGCCGGTGGCCCGCTCGATGCTGATGGTTTTCATTGGATTTAATGACGAAGCAGATGCGCTGCAGCTTGCGGCAGCGACAATGGGCTCTGCCTTTGTCGCTGAACGACCGCACTACACGGAGCGATGCTACGAGTGGAAGTGAATGCTATTGAGCAATAGATGAATTGCTCTAGCCCTTGTTGATAGCGTCCGGCTGTGGCCATCGGACTAACGCTTCGCGACCGGCATCCGTCACGCCGTAGACGCCCCAAGCGCGGATAGCCGCTGATCGCAAGGTGCCGCATGGCAATCGGAAGCCACCGACCTTTATCGCCGGTCCGCGTCGTGACAGCATTGTCGCGCCCTTTTGTGCGCGATGGCCTGATCAATGTCCGGCTACGCTGCAATCGCAGACCTAAGGCTTTCATGGAATGTAAGCTGGTCGGCACTGTTCGACGCCGGTGTTTGCCAGTGGTGGTTAGATTGCATGAAAAGGTGCGAGTTGAATTTTCTTCTTTGGCGAGCTTTAGAAGGTGTTCAGTCGAATGTGAACTCGCGAATCACAGAGGAGGAAACGTGGCTCGAACGCTTGTCCGACCTGGAGGCAGAAGTGAGCGCATTCAGCTTGCCGTCTATCAAGCGGTGAGAGAATTGCTCGGCGAGCGTCCCGGTGGAGAACTGACCGTGGCCATGATTGCGTCTCGCGCCGACGTCCCGCCATCGACAATATACCGCCGTTGGCAAACGCTTCAGCAACTTCTGACCGATGTCATGAGAGAGCGTTTCCTTCCCGTCAGCGTGCCGGTGGAGACGGGAAGTCTCAAGCACGACCTGGAAGTCTGGTTTGCGCAATTGGTCGACGCCATATCGTCTGGCCCTGGAAATGCCCTGCTGCGGGAGAGGCTGACCGATGTCCGCATCGCGCGGATCGCCGCGGGATATGCGCGTCAGAACCTGGTCTGCCTCTGCAACCGATGTGCGACACGCGGCGAGCCGGTGCCGGTTCCGGATCGTCTCGTGGACCTGCTCGTCGCGCCGGCCATTTACCGGATCTTCTTCGCCGGCCAGACCATGTCCAAAGCCTACCAGGTCGAATTGATCGAGAACGCGCTGAAGTCTCCGATGCTAATGGAACCGTTCGAGAGCCAATCCTCCATATGCGGTCGTGGTCTCCACGAAGACGCTGGTCAGTAGCCGACGAGCAGCCAAGGTTCGTCGGTCCCGAAAAAGGGTTGAACGCCGAGAAGCGGAGCCGCGCGGCTGACGATCTCCTTAACCATCGGGGCTGCTGTATGCGCCGCCAGTCGGCGCCCCGCTTCGTCGCCTCGTGGCGCATCGATAATCGACAGCACGATGTAGCGCGGGTCGTGCATCGGAAAACCGCCCAGAAATGCGTTGAAATTCAGATCGGTGGCGTATTTTCCATTCACCACCTTGTCGGCGGTCCCGGTCTTTCCGCCGACATGAAATCCGGGCACCTGAGCGTTGCGACCGGAGCCGTTGGTGCCATTCCAATTAAAGAGGTAGCGCATGTCGGCGCTCGTCTCCGGGCGAAGCACCTGGGTCGCCTGAGCCGTCACGCGATCGGGACGTTGCGCCAGGAACGTCGGTTGAACGAGTTTGCCGCCATTCAGAAGCGCCGCGGCAGCAACGGCGGTCTGCAACGGGGTCGTCGCCATGCCATGGCCATAGGAGATTGTCGCGGAATTGATCTTCTTCCAGGCGCGCGGCTGTGTCGGCGTCGCCACCTCGGGGAGTTCCATCTCCATCCGCGACAGAAGACCAAGCCGGGTGAGGAATTCCTGGTGCCCGTCAATGCCGACCATGTCCGCTATTTTCACCGTCGCAATGTTCGACGAGTAGCGAAAGACTTCCGGGATGGTGAGCGGGCGGTTGCGGCCATGGAAGTCCTTGATCCTGAAACCGCCGATCCGGATCGGCCGCGAGGCGTCGACGATCGAGTCCATGCTGATCTTGCCTGCATCCAGCCCCATCGCCAGGGTGAAGCTCTTGAAGGTCGAGCCCATCTCGAACGTGGCATTGCTCATGCGGTTGAACCAGCCCTTCTCGTATTCCTTGTCGATGCTGCCGTCCGGCAAGGTTTTCGCCGGCACGTTCGGGTCGTAGTCGGGTACCGAAGCCATGGCGAGAACTTCCCCGGTCTCGACATCCAGCACGACAGCTCCGGCAGCCTCGGCTTGATAGGCAACCATCGCCTTCTTGATGACATCGTGCACGATGCTTTGAACGCGAAGGTCGATCGACAGCCGGACGCGTTCGAGCGGCACATCGTTCGTCATGCCCGCCGCCCTCAGATCAGCAAGGCCCTGCCGGTCGATGTAACGTTCCATGCCGGCGAGGCCGCGATTGTCTACATCGACGTGACCCAGAATGTGCGAGGCGGTGGCGCCGCCCGGATAGAACCGTCTTTTTTCGGGTCGAAAGCCAATGCCGGGTATGCCCTGCGCCAGGATATCCGCCTGCTGTCGAGGCGTCAGCTGGCGCTTCAGCCACCTAAATGCGGATTTCGATCGAAGCTTTCTGTGCGTGTCGGCCCAGTCCAGGTCGGGGATGACGGCCGCCAGCTTTTCGACGACTTCGTCGGGGTCTGTGACCCTCCTTGGTTCAGCATAGAGCGACACCATGTTGATGTCGATTGCCAGAAGTCTTCCGTTGCGGTCGACGATATCGGGACGCGACGCCGCGGACGCGACGCTGCCGATCGCTCTAGTCGTAGCAGGCACCGAAAGGCCGTACTGGACGAGTCGCGCACCAATGACCAGATAGACTGTGGCAACGCAAGCCATTAGCAGGCCGAGCCGCCGTTTTCCCATCCGGGCGCGGCCGATGATGGTTCGATCATCAGCGGCGCGCCGTCTCGTCACCAGAAAATGAGACCGGCTCCTCAGCCTCACGACGCGAGCAATGATTGTCATTCCGGATTTACCCCAGACTATGGTTCTGCCTGCGCGGCGCAGCGCCCAACTCGGCATCGCGAGCATGCGCCGCGAAGGCGCTGCCGAACCTGATAACGAAAGGTGCCGGCCAGTTATTGCGATTGAAATCGCATTAAGAGCGTTACTGAAGGGTTAAGGTCCTGGAAGACGCATATGTGCAAGCCGCTAACGCTCGCCGAGGTGTTATCGTTTTAGATGGCGCCCTGCGCTTCATTCCCTGGTCTTTTCGGGGGTGACGTGCTCCCGCCAATTTAGGCCGATCGGAACTGGAATTTTCCACTTATGATCCCGCTGGGGACAGGAGAAGAGTTCCATGAAGGCATCGAAGTTTTCGGAGGCGCAGATCGCCTTTGTTCTGAAGCAGGCGGAGGACGGATCGTCG
>NZ_JBFTIM010000022.1:0-31675 GCF_056394765.1 Mycoplana sp. 10N416
GATTTCGCTCATGAATGGCTCATCGGCACCCCCGCCGACATGAGCCTTAACCCCGGAAAATTCCAGCTCCCGCTGGCCCAAATTCGGGGTGCACGCCATAACCCCGGAAAATTCCAGCTCCCGCTGGCCCAAATTCGGGGTGCACGCCAAAAACCGCTGGAGCGAACTCAAAACTGGATAAAACTTGGGGCAAGTTCAGTGCGCCATCGCAGATGTCATGAACCGCCCCGGCTTTGCCGGAGACCCCAACTCGTGAGAAGTAGGGTCTATGACAAGCAAGGCGACGAACAAGTTCTCCCCTGAAGTCCGCGCTCGCGCCGTTCGAATGGTGACGGAGCATGAAGGCGAACATCCGTCGCGGTGGGCGGCAATATCTTCCATAGCCGCCAAGATCGGCTGCTCGGCGCATACGCTCAATGAGTGGGTGAAGAAGGCCGAGGTGGACAGCGGCAAACGTGCGGGCTTGCCGAGCGACGTCGCGGAGAAGATGAAGGCTCTGGAACGGGAGAACCGTGAGCTTCGTCAGGCCAACGAGATTTTGCGCAAGGCCTCTGCATATTTTGCCCAGGCGGAGCTCGACCGCCCACTGAAGCGATGATTTCTTTCATCGACGAACACCGCTCGGTGCTCGGGGTCGAGCCGATCTGCAGACTGCTGCCGATTGCCCCGTCCACCTATTATGAGGTCATCGCCAAGCGCAACGACGTGGACCGTTTGTCGGCCCGCACCCGACGCGACTATGCCATGAAGGTCGAGATACGCCGGGTATTCAACGAGAACTTCCAGGTCTATGGCGTGCGCAAGGTCTGGCGACAGTTGCTGCGGGAGGGTTACGACATCGCCCGCTGCACAGTCGCTCGGCTTATGAGGTCAATGGGGCTGCAGGGCATCATTCGCGGCAAACCGATCCGCACGACGATCAGCGACAAGACCGCCCCATGCCCACTCGACCGGGTGAACCGGCACTTCTTTGCTCCAGCACCAAACATGTTGTGGCTTTCGGATTTCACCTATGTGGCGACCTGGCAGGGCTTCGTCTACGTGGCCTTCGTCATCGATGCCTTTGCCCGTCGCATCGTCGGTTGGCGGGCAAGCCGGACTGCCCATGCGGGCTTCGTGCTCGATGCCCTCGACCAAGCGCTTCATGATCGGCGGCCCGTTCATCGCGGCGGGCTGGTTCATCATTCTGACCGCGGTTCGCAATATGTATCCATTCGCTATTCTGAACGGCTGGCGGAGGCAGGCATCGAGCCGTCTGTCGGAAGCGTTGGCGACAGTTATGACAACGCACTCGCCGAAACGATCAACGGTCTTTACAAGGCCGAGGTGATCCACCGGCGAGGGCCATGGCGAAACTTCGAAGCCGTGGAGTTCGCCACGCTCGAATGGGTCGATTGGTTCAACAACCGCCGCCTTCTGGAGCCCATCGGAAACATTCCGCCCGCCGAGGCCGAAGAACGATACTATGCCATGCTGGACGCACCAGCCATGGCCGCATAATTTAAACCAAACGGTCTGCGGTAAAGCCGGGGCGGTTCACCTTGCCGGTGTCGAAGTGCAGGCCATGGACATCATATTGCTCCCTGGTCTGCAGCGCCTGCTGCATGTCCTCCTTGCTGTATTGCGTGCTCGGGTCGTCCATGCCCTGGGCCCACGAGGGGGTACTTGCGACGGCAGAAAGGACAACCGACGCGAATATTTTTCGAACGAGACGTCTACGAATTGATCTGTTTCTACTAGCCCGGTCTGAAAAACGTGAAAGCCCGCAGGCACCTCCCGGACTGCCGAGAGATGAACTGCCACTTGCTGGCTCCGACGAGTCGGGAAGCAGCAGGCTATGGTCGCGGCGGCGGCGTGGTTCCGGGGGCGCCGCCGCCCGTAGGCATCGCAGAACGAGCCTTTTCCAGCAGCGACGTGGTCAGGTCCACACAGTCTTTCATCGATTCCCGCGGGTCGCAACGGACTGCGACCGTCGCGTCGCCGCTGCGGAGCAGGAAGGCGGCGCCGCGCCGCGGGCCACCGCTCCCGCCGGAAACCTCGTCGGTGATGCTACGCAGCAGGTCTTCGATTTCGCGATCCTGCATCGAGCCCCGGTCGCGAGAGCCGGAGTCGGGCGCGCTCTGGCTCAGGGCTGGGAGCGGCATCAGCAGGAGGCCTGCCGTCATGAGAAGAAACTTGTTCATTTCACCTCTCCTGGCTTCGTGTGCGGTTGGCGCGCAGGAATTCCCAAAGCCGGCGAGTGCATCCGCCTGTTGAACAGACACCGGACGCACAAAGCCATCAACTTGCGGCGCATTCGCCGGCGGGAACTGCTTCACACCCATCGCGGGTTTCGGGAAACTTCATGCGATCCTGGGCATTCTCGAAGGCATCATGGCCTAGTCCCGGCACACCCGCCTGCGAACGAAGGCCAGCCAGTCGCCGTTCTCGGCCCGCAGGCTGCGGGTAACGAAGACACAGTTTCCTTCGTCTGCCCCGGCAAGACGCTCCAGCAGGCGTTGCCGAAGGGCGCCGCGGTCTCCACCCTGATCGCCGCGGTCTCCTATCAGATCCATGAGCTCATCCCGGCGGTCCCGCCGCGCGGAGATCAGGTCCATGAGCCGCTCCCGGCGGTCGCCGCGGTCGCCGATTAGATCCATGAGGTCATCACGGCGGTCCCGCCGCGCGGCGAGGAGGTCGCGAAGCCGCTCGCGCCGGTCGCCCATCATATCGCCGCCGTCTCCCAAAAGGTCCATGAGCTCATCACGACGGTCCTGCCGCTCAGCGATAAGGTCCCGGAGCAGATCACGCCGATCGCTGCGGGCGCGAAGCGCATCCCGCAGGAAGTCGCGCACGTCGCTGGCGCTGATATCGCCCCCGCCGTCGTCACTCAACGACTGTGCGGAGGCCGGGGTTGTCGTTACACAGATTAAGGGGAGCGAAGAGGCAAGCGCAAGCGCTGCCGCTGCCATGAGAGGTAGCCGTGCCATGGGATTCTCCCGTCATTGTAAAAGACCCGATTGTCCGACTTATTTCGACGCGTGAAGGCACGCCGCCGCCGCTGGCTTCCGCCATCACGGCAGCTAGGGACGGCCATCGATCGGAGAAGAACTCCGGCGGTCCCAAGCGTTACTCACCAGGAAGGAATAGTTACTGCCGGAATACTGGTCTCTCTTTGGGGCTAATATATGGCGACCTCGCCATCAGAGAGCGGGGCAGCCTCAGTGCATAGTGAGCGGCGGTTTGCCCCTAGAGGAAGCGCGCGCAACAATTTCTCTAGCGTGTCCATGTCTCGCACGCCCGGACTATAGTAGATCAGGATTGAACGAGCGAGGCTTGGCTCCGTCGCTGCCTCGCGCCGCCCGTGCTCGTCGCAAGGTTTTTTTATAAAAATCCGCTGAATTTCCCCATATCCTCAGGAGGAAACATACCCGTTTCTTCGCGGCTGAGTATGCTGTTCATCGCCATCTCCGCCCGATGCGATGCTGAACAGCCCGCTGCCGCAGCCGAACAGCACGGCGAACGCCACGGCTCTGAGCATGAGGACCACTGCGATCATCCTCGACAAGGAGCACTGATCTAAGCGCATATTTCGGCCTCTTTGCGGCCGCATTCCAGGCGGCAACTGCCATCCCGGCCCGGTCGGAGACTGCTCTCGTCCTGCAGTTGACCTCAAGTATCCTGTCGTTCTGCTGATCGTTGTTGCCCGGAGAATTGGTTTCTCGGGAAGCTGATGATCTAGATTGGACATTAGACCAGATATTATCACCGCCATTTCGAAAGCCGCAACTTTCGACGTCTGACTGACAATCGGTTAGGGACAGTTTCGGAGTCACTTCATGCGTTCGTCAAAGGCCGGAACGCCCTTCGCCAACAGTTCGGCGATCAGCTCGCCCTGTCGCTCGACAGCATATTCGCCTTGGCGGACGTGCCGTAGCACCATTTTCGAGTTCGGCGTCACCGAGAGCCATCAGCAAGCCCCGGGATCATGCCCGTGTTCGAGTGCCCGCCCGCGCCGTTTCCCGCCCAGGATTGGCGTGGGTGAGCGCCGCGACCTTCTTTACGTGCGCCACCGCTGCCGCACCGCCGGCAGTCTTGGTGAACAGATCGCGCGTTTCCTCCTCGTCGTCTCCGACCGGCATCAGCGCCTGATCCATGTAGGTTTTTGAAGCCGGATCGCGGGAGATCCGGTAAGCGGCAGCCGTCAATCGAACGATGGTGCCGGCGAGCGCCACATGCTTGCGCAGCGTCTCCCAAACATACTGCGGCCAGAAGCTCAGCGGATGGACCTGCTTCAGGCCCGGCCGCCGCTCGGAGGGGTGCTTCAGGCGCAGCAGTCCGCTCTGCAGGGGATGCACCTTTTCGAGCGGCACCATCGTCGCGAAGGAAACGAGCAGCTTGACGAGGCTTCCGATCGGCACGCCTGTCGCGGCCGCGCGGCGCAGCAGCGTCCGCATGTGCTCGGGCGAGTAATAGAGCCGCCATGCCTCGCGATATATGCCCTCCCACGCTTCCCGGCTCATCTTCGGATGCGCCGTGCACACATGCTCGACGTCATAGACGTTGAGATCGGCCCGCATCTCCACGTTGTTTTTCCAGAGCTTCTGGTGATCCTCCGAACCCGGCAATGGCGTGAGGATGAAGAACTCGACGACGTCGATCGGCAGTTCGTGTTGAATGATGGCGATGTCGCGCCGGATGGTCTCGGGCGTATCGGCCGGAAAACCGAGAATATAGCCTGCGAGCGTGATAATGCCCTGCGCCTTCCAAGCAAGGAGCATTTTCCGGTATTCGGTGATCTTGTTCTGGTTCTTCTTTGCCGAGGTGAGGTTGTCGGGGTTGACGTTTTCGAGGCCGATGAAAACGCGGGTAACCCCGGCACGCTTTGCCTTTTCGATGAAGTTTGGGATCTTGTGGCAGAGCGTATCGACCTGGATCATCAGGCCGAGCGGAATACTGTCCTTCTCTCGCAGTTCGATCAGTCGGTCAAAGATCGCCTCCCATTCCTTGTTGCGGGCGAAATTATCGTCGGTGATGAAGAATTTGTGGACGCCCTGCGCCCAGTTCATCCGCACGAGCGTCTCGACGTCATCGGCCGAGCGGAAGCGCGACTTGCGCCCCTGCACGTTGATGATCGTGCAGAAGGAACATTGATAGGGGCAGCCGCGCCCGGCATCGAAGCTCGTGCTCAGCCCGAGCGTGCGAGCGACGTTTTCCTTGGGCAGGAACGGAACGGGCATGCCGCCAATACCGGGCAGATCGTCCATGAAGTTGTAGACCGGCTCCAGCCTGCCGCTGGCCGCATCGCGCAACACCGTGTCGAGACGGCCCTCCGCCTCGCCCGCGAACATGGCAATGCCCATCTTGCGGCAGGAATCGAGGTCCACTGCCATGCCTTCGAGCATGGCAATGCAGCCCGACACGTGAAAGCCGCCGATCGCAACCGGGATGCCGGCCTCACGGAACGGCCGCGCAATATCGAGGGCACGCGGATACTGGTTGGATTGGACTCCCACAAGCGCCACCATGCCGAAATTGTCGTGTCCGCCAAGCCGGCGCAGAAGGGCCGGGAAATCGATCCGGGTATTCGTCTCGTCGATCGCCGTGATATCGATGGCAACGTCCGGGCCGAGCACCTTGCGCTCGGCGCAGTCGGCGGCAAGGCCGTAAAGGGCGGCGAGCGAATTCGAAGGGATCATCGGCCGCCACCAGCGGATCACGTAGCCATCGTCGTCATAGTGCGAGGGCTTGATCAGGATGAGTTGGAAGCGTCTCTTCTTGGCTTGCGAAACTTGTGCCATGCAATCTCCTTCGCGTTTTGAGACGATGTCCAAGTTTAGCAGAGCCCCTTTGGAGCATCCAGACGTGCATTACTGTCATATCGGCGGTGATTTTCTCCTCGTCTACACGGTAGACTGACCTGATGTGGTGGACGGCCTCCGCTCCCGGCATCGCAATGTGCCAAAGTGTGGCTGTCGAAAGTCACATGAGGGAGAGCCGCGCATGGAGCAGGTTAGCACAATCGGTTTGGATATCGCCAAGCACGTCTTTCAGGTGCATGGCGTAGCCGCAGTGGGCGCGGTTGTCGTCCGCCGGAAGCTGCGACGTGACGATGTCGCAGGTTTCTTCAGCGCATTGCCGCCGTGCCTGATCGGAATCGAGGCGTGCGCGACCGGACACCACTGGGCTCGGGTCCTCATGGCGTTGGGTCACGAGGTTCGGCTAATGCCGACGTCTTACGTCAAGCCATACGTGAAGCGTCAAAAGAACGACGCGACGGATGCCGAGGCGATCTGCGAGGCGGTAACGCGACCGACAATGCGCTTCGTTCCGGTCAAGAGCGAGGAGCAACAGAGTGTTCTGATGCTGCATCGTGTCCGCGAGCTTTTGATTCGGCAACGGACAATGCTGGTGAACGCCTTGCGCGGCCACCTGGCGGAGTTCGGCATCGTGACGCGACAGGGCATCGTCGGCGTCGGAATGCTGATCGCGTTGGTCGAAGACAATGGCCATAATCTCATCCCTCCGCTTGCGCGGTCCGCGCTTCTTTCGCTGATCGTGCAGTTGCGGGGGGTGCACGAGAAGGTCAGCGAGATGAATCGCCAAATTCATGCTTGGCATCGCTCGAACGAGCTGAGCCGTCGCCTCGAGACCATCGCTGGAATTGGCCCGATCACTGCTAGCGCAATCGCCGCGACCGTGACAGACGCGTCGCTCTTCAAATCTGGACGACAATTGGCGGCGTGGATAGGCTTGGTACCGCAGCAGAACTCATCGTTTGGCAAAGACCGGCTCGGAAGAATTAGCAAACAAGGCGATCCCTATCTCCGCAGGCTTCTTGTCGTTGGGGCGCATGCGGTACTTCGCTTCAGCCGCAAGGCCAAAGTTCCGCCGACGCGTTGGGCGGCCGAGCTTTTGGCAAAGAAGCCGTACAACGTCGTCGCTGTTGCTTTGGCGAACAAGATGGCGCGGATCGTCTGGACGTTGATGACAACAGGCAGGCGATTTGAGGCGGCCGCCGTCCTTTGAAAAGTCAGGAGGCTGCAGGATTTGGTGAGGTGCAAATGGTGTGATGGCGAACGGTCGAGCCGGGATCGGACAAACCCGATCAGTGGGTGCCGCTTGAAAGCGCGTTGACCTGTCTGGGATCCGATCCGCGGACTACATCAGGGCCAGCGGCATGAACACGCCGCAATCAAAGGCCGAATACATGCCTGCACCCGACCAATCTGCCGGAAACACAAAACTGCCCCTTGCCACGCGGAGGCCGTCCATACATGCCACTGAGAATTTCCTCCAGAATGGATTAGACACCGGCCCATTGAGGACGGACGCATGAAGAAGCAGAGATTTACGGAAGAGCAGATTATTGGGGTGCTGAAGGAGCAGGAGGTAGGTGCGAAGGCGGCTGATCTGTGCCGCAAGTACGGGATATCTGAGGCGACTTTTTATAATTGGAAGGCCAAATACGGCGGCATGGACGTGTCTGAGGCGAAGCGTCTGAAGGTGCTCGAAGAGGAGAATGCCAAGCTGAAGAAGCTGCTGGCCGAGCAGATGCTGGATACAGCCGCACTTCGCGAGCTTCTATCAAAAAATGTATGGTCCGCCTCGTCCGTGCAATTCGCGACGTCATAAATGACGATTCCAGTTGCATAAATGTATCCGGCCTCTCGCGAGTGGACTGCTGTTGCAGCCATGATGAGATCCGCACACGCCGTTCCCAATAAATGGTTCGGGCACGAAGCCCGCTTTTTGCGCAGGGTTTACGGCATGCTGATCCGAGCCGACAGCCTCAAGCGCAGGCAGGGTCCCTGCGTTCGTAAAGAGCGCCCGGCTTGTTCAAGACGACCCAGACGATACGCGCCATCTTGGCCGCGAGTGCAACCAGCGCCTTGTTTGGATGCATCCGACCTTCGAGGCCGTCGAGCCAGCTACCTAATCGACCTCGCGTTCGGTCGAGATGTCGGAAACACGAGCGTGCGCCATGCACCAGCAGCTTTCGCACGTAGAGATTACCGCGCTTGCTAATACCCAGCAGCGTCTGTTTACCTCCGGTCGAGTACTGTCTGGGCACCAGTCCCAGCCACGCCGCAAGATCGCGGGCTTTGCCGGCGACGGCGACGGCAGCATCGCGGAGATGGCCGTGAAGCCGAGGATCGCGACCGGCAGGATGAGCACGGCAAACGTCGCCTACTTCATCTCGCGCGCTTCGATCTTCTTGCCCAGCAATTCCGGGGTGCAGCCGACCATTAGGCCGGCAACGAACACGGCAAGGATCGCAAAGACGACTGCCATGTAGAGCCCCAGCGGCTTGACGACGATCAAGGACGGCGAGAATGAGGAGGCTGATCTGCAGCCAGCCGATGACGGCCATGGGAAAATCTCCGCAAAGGACAAGTCAGAACCGTTCCGGCCGGACGAGCGTCACGACGAGGTATGCGGCAAGCGCAATGGCGACGGATAGGCCGATCAAGGTTCGATCATCGATCCCCCCTTGAGCCGACTGAGCGTGCGCGCGTAGAGCGCAAGCACGACAAAGCCACCGATGCCGGCGGTGAGAAAAACAATGTCGGACATGGGCCTTCTCCGGATTCTACGACCTTCGGATGATGCCCCTAGACGGGTCAATTATCGCGGGATGGTTCGACGGCCACATAAGGAAAATATAAAGGCTGAGAAGGCGAATGCAGCCACTAGCGCTGTCAGATGCCAGGATAGCTCGCCCGTTTATGGCGCTTCCGGACGCGATCACTCCCAAGCAGACCGTCGGCTTCCAGGAACTCGATCCGATACTCTGAATGACCGAAACGGCGGCGCAAAGCGGTCGTCTACGCCATGATCGCCAAACGGCAGTTTTGGGGCCGAGGAACGAACCCGCTGCGCGGGAGGGCGTCTGCGGTTGAGGTAGAGGGCACAGACTGGAGGTTGCACCTGCATTGAACGTCGTCCGGCCAGGGCGGAGCATGACGAGCTTCTTCAACAAGGAGCCTGACCATGCAGCATCCCCATCTCGACACGCCCGTCAGCCCGCTGCGCCAGCGGTTGATCGACGACATGAACATGCGACGTTTCTCACGCGAAACGCAGCGCAACTATCTCCGCGACATCGGTCGCCTGGCGACCTTCCTCGGGCGTTCACCAGACACGGCGACCGCCGACGACCTGCGCCGGTTCCAGATCGAGCAGCAGGAGGATGGTGTTCCCGTTCCGACGATGAACAGCATCGTATCGGCGCTACGCTTCTTCTTCACCCAGACCCTGGACCGCCCGGACCTGGCGCGCAGGCTCGTCCGGCTGGCGCATCCGCGTAACCTGCCTGTGGTGCTGAGCCGCGACGAGGTTGCCCGGTTACTCAATGCCACCACCTGCCTCAAGCACCAGGCGGCATTGTCGGTCGCCTATGGCGCCGACCTACGTGTTGCGGAGGTCTCGATGCTGAAGTTCGCCGACGTCGACAGCGAGCGGATGCTGCTGCGCGTCGAGCGTGGCAAGGGCGGGCGCTATCGCAATGCCATGCTTTCGGAGAACCTGCTCACCCTGCTGCGCCAGTGGTGGAAGGTAGGTGGGGCGGCAGCAGGGCGTGATGCATCGCGACGGCTGGTTATTCCCCGGCCAACACGCAATGAAGCCGATCAGCACGCGGCAGCTCTATCGGATCGTCGTTGAGGCGGCCCAGGCCGCCGACATCGCCAAGCGGGTCGGGCCGCATACGCTGCGCCACAGCTTCGCCACCCACCTGCTGGAGGACGGCACGGACATTCGGATCATCCAGGTCCTGCTCGGGCACGCAAAACTCAACAACACCGCCCTCTACGCCAAGGTGGCGACCAAGACGGTCCGCACGGTTACGAGTCCGCTCGACAGGCTCGGCCTGTTCAAGCCGGAAGAAGCCTCCCCCGACGGTTGAGCCTTGCGTGCCTCGATCGAGGTCGCCAACATCTTCCGTGCTGCCGGGGCGGCGTACCGGCGCGCGCATGCAGGGTGCCTGGCCGCTGCTATCCCGCATGCTATCAGTTCGTCATGTAGCACTAGGCCACGATCGTACAACGTCGATAGATAGTCGCGCAGCCAGGCCCGATTGGCCTGGGGGTGTTCAAACCAACCGTTGCTGCTAATGGCATTGACGATGCGGTTGATCGCTTTGAGCTTGTGGCGCTTTTGAATGAAGTTCCCGCTACGCATGATCTCCTCCCAAGGTAAACGGAAGAAACCAAAGCCCCGACGGCGCTCGACGAGGGCGGCCAATAATATGGTGCTGTCCACCGCGATATTCAACCGCCCGAGGGCGCGCCAGCGTGCCGGCTTGCCATCACATCCGGCTCATCAGCACTTGCTTTTCTGGAGGAAGCCGAAGATGACGATCCCGCTCGGCCGCGTGCGCAGGGAAACTGGCTTTGCGTCGCGAATCGTGAATGATGTCAACGATGAATTCGAGCCGCAGCTCCCGGCAGCTTCAACCTTGAGCGTGTCATGGAAGCAGTGTCCAACCTCCAAAGGCAGCAATTGATGGCTCGATAAACCTGGCGGGGCGGCCGTTTATCTGAGTGCTGCCCCTGCCGGTGTCCGATCACACCGCGATTAACTGGCCAGCGTATGACATGCAGCCCAGCGCTCGCGGGTGCTGTCATTGGCAGCTAAATTGTCTGAGTAACTGTTTTTGTGCCAATGCTGGGCTCGGTGGAGATCACGTCCCGACTGACGCCCCTCGAGATACTGCGCCAGATGCAACCTTGATTAGATCAGTGAAGCCAGCCGCTCGTCGGAGGGTTCTTGCAACGGGCCCAATAGATATCAACACTGTATTCGAGGCGCAGTTCAGCGATCAGGTCCTGACCGGGGCCATAAACTCGCACAGCGAGCGGATGAGCAGCATCCTTGGGCAGGCCGTTTACGGCCATTTCAGCCAAGGTCTTGCTCGCCCGCTGAATGGCGACGCTATCATCTAAGAGGTTGAGAGCATCGCCGGGCGATTGCGATCCGTCATTGTCGCTGATGCCGAAAAAATATTGTGGCATTGCCTCGGACTTTGCGTCGTCGAAACCCGCCACAACAACGACCGCGCCGGAATGTTCCGGCGGGCTTCCTAGTCTCACTCCAGGGGCTTCATCCTTGAGAGCAGTTCAGCCCGATCGCGGATGCCCGATTGGTAAAGCTCGATCAAGCGGCTGGCAATATCGTCTGCAGTGTCCGAGTGCAGTGCGATGTGGTTGCTCGAAAGAACCTCCTCGAGGACGTCTTGCAGCATCGCAAGATCGTTTGGACCGATCGTACCGGTCGGAAAACTCCGCTTGATCATAGCGCCATCCCCAACCAAGCCGCGAGAATTTGATCTAATCTTATCGTCTCCGTAAGCGGGGGCGGCGATCCGTGGCCTGCTGCCGCTTTTGTGGACTGCGAGATAAGGTGTTCAATGAAGCTGGAAAGTGGGAGCGCAGAGAAAGTTCAGCCGCGAGTAGCTTGGGCGCTGATCCGCAGCATGCCTTTCTGCCATGGGCAACTGAAGCAAGTGCGCTGAATGTGTCCTGCTCAGGCTTCTACGCCTGGCTCAACCGCAGCGCTAGCGCTCGCTCCCCACATGACGAGGTGCTGCTCGACGTTACCAATAGGAGCTTCAAGGGCGGCGACCGCACCTATGGTTCGCGCCGCGTGTGACACGAGGTTTTGGCCGAGGGCTTCCTGTGGCCTGCATCGTGCCGAACGGCTCCATGCGAGAGAACGGTCTACGCGCTCGGCTGCTGCGTCGCCGACAGCATTGTCATTTTGACGACGGGCCAATACGCTTGAGCAAGTCCCAGATGGGGAGCGCAGCGAGGCCACCGATGACGCCCGCCACATAGCTCGGAATAGATCCGGAAAATACTGACTGCCAGACAAGGCCAATCACGTAGCTGGCCGCTAACATCGTTACCACGGTTATGATCAGTCGCTGCCAGAGAGGAAGGTGCGTGTCCATGAATTCGTGACCGCGAAACGAGGGTGATCTGTCGATCCGACCATTATTATACACCATAGAACTACACTCGATAAATTTTGCATGTCGCGCCGTGAACAGTAACGAGACGCGCGAAGTCGGTATCCGACAGCAGGTGTGTCTCGTTCAGCACACCCGCGGGAAAGTGGTGTTCGGCTGGATGTCGATGACCTTGTCGGTGGTCGTTCAGATCTGTGGATCGTGATCGCGCCAACCCGATGCTTTCGAGCGCCAGCATCATCGCCTCATGTCGATTATGCGCAGCGCATCGCTACAACGTTGAATCCCCGACAACGACCCTTGCTGTCCCTTCGCTGCGATCGACCGATGAGGCCGAACAGCCCAGGGCAGCAGGTCGAGATGAACGCTAGCACCTTAGTGCGCTGGATTTGCCGGTCGATACTCCTGCGTCCCTTAGAAGGGCGCTCTCGATCTCCGCTGCGGATACCTGCAAAAACTGACGGGTGGCGGTCACAGCGGAGATCGCGGGTATCTCCAGATGGGTGCCTACCCGCCTGTAGGCGGAGAAGCTGAGACCTTCGATAAGCTCCTTGTCAACGACGAGGCGATAAGTCCCGGCTTGCAAAGGCGCGACAAGGCCATCCAAGACAAACGGATGTTCGAATGTTATTTGAGTCTCTGTCGTTCTTTCGATCATCGACCCGCCTTATTTTATCGCGTTGACGTGGGTTGACCCAATGTCGTTGGATTTGGCTGTTCGTACCTGCCTTGTTCCGGGCGGAAGGCCCAAACCGCAACGATGACAAACAGCACCAGCAAAGAAGACATCAGCAATCGGCTAGACATCGCCGGTCTCCTTGACGGTCCCGACGCTCTTGATCGCGATCGGAAAAGTGCGTTGGGCGCTCATGCTCACCGCTCCGCCTTCGTTTTCCCAAGTTTGTACGTCTAGCTCGTCAGGGAGCCTCGGCGTCTTCATGCCAGCTCGGCTCAGATTGTGTGGCAGACCTTGGATGGCATAGCGCGGAAGCGGCGATTTGTAGGGCACTCTTGTTGTCGTCGCCTTGCCGAAATTGCGTTCCAACTGCGCCGCGAGTGCATACGGGGATGTCTCCCCGGCCAGAAACAGGCTCATCACGAGCAATGCGGCGGTGTTGAAAAGCGATTGATCTTCGGCGAGAACATTGGCGTCATAGCCGGCGTCGTCCAAAACAGACTGGACCATTTTCATTTCAGAAGGCGAGATGGAAGCGTATCTGGGGTCGGAAGACATGATGTCCTCCTTTGATTGGGGCCAGGGTAATTAGCCCTCTAAAAGTAGCGCCCGTAACATTGCTACCGACAACTGAAGGATGCGCTTCGATCGCACCAAACGCAAGCGCGTGCAGGTTTCATTCGGACGTGCGGGTGTGGCAGCCCATCACCGGTTTGCCCCCTGTCGCGAGGTGAGGCCACAAAAATGTGAGGCAGTTTGCAGCGGGCCACCGCGCTCGGGTCGGGACTGTGTCGGCGTGATCCATACAACGGAGCCAGCTTAGGAGCTTCGGCCGACAAGAAAGCTAGAAAGCAAGTCGATCTGTTCCTGTTGTTTCACGATCAAGGATTTCAGGTCTGTATTTCTCATTTGGTCCAGCTTGTCGTGCAGCGCCATGATTTCGATCTCTGCTTTCAGGTTGACTTCATAATCATGCGCGGCGTCGATCCTGTCTTTGGCTGCGTAGCGGTTCTGGCTCATCATGATGACAGGAGCCTGCACGGCGGCGAGCATCGAAAGGATCAGGTTAAGAAAAATAAACGGGTACGGATCAAACGCCCGTGTTGCTGCAACCAGATTTGCGCCAACCCATAGCGCGAGCGCTCCGGCAAAGATCAAGATGAACGTCCACGATCCGCCAAATTCAGCCACCTTGTCTGCGAGACGCTGAGCGGCTGTGAGCCTGTCGTCGAAAGACTGGTTCGCATCGCGGGTGATTGCTCGACGGGTTACAATACGCCGGAAAATCGCGCGCTCGCGTTCGCTCAGGAGTTCGAAAGGCTTCCCAAGATACCGGTCCGCCGCACCGATCAACGCTTGCTCGGCATCTTCGCTATCTGTGGCTGTCGACATAACACTCCTCCACGCTGTTGCTTGGAGATGCTAGTCTGCCTACCCGAACTTTGGCGAGTGCTAATAGAAATTGAGTTCGAGGCTGAGGGACCGGCGCGGCCGCCTCTTTGGCTCTGCGCTACCTTTTCGACGCCTTCTTTTTGGCGGGGGCGGGCATGGCAATGGGTGCTGACAGGCGGAGTTCCAGCAGTTTCTGGCTTTTCTGATCACGAGTTTGTTTCTCTTGCTCGGTGATTTGCATCGAGGCAATTGTCGTGTAATCGCGCTGTTGCGCTGGTATGCGTCCCGCTCGGGCGGAATTGTCCCGCATTTGCCAGCTCATGTTAGTCTCCTCGTTTGGCCAACTTTCGAAGCCGCCTTCATTCTCAGGATGAAGCCGCATTATTGTGGATTGGCGCTTGTCATGGGCGGCGGTGCTCCAGGTTGTAAAGCAGGAATGTGGGGTCAGCCGTTCCAGCTTGGGACTGTCGGATCAGGAACCGTGCGGCATCCCTGCGTGCTTTCCCGCCGTCGCTGCTCGACGCCTCGAACCCTGCCTCGTTGAGAATTGCTCGCAGCATGCGAATGTCTGTCATGTGAAGTATTGTTAACACGAGGCCTTGCATTGGAGGACCTAACAAGCTTCCTCATGGCCGGGAAAATGCCACGGCCACGAATTGAACCTTCCGCACCCTCATAGCCAGAGAGTTCAGAGAGGCTTGACCAGCTCATCGCCACAGGCCGAGGCCAGCGCGGAGTTTGGTTGATCCGTCCCAAGCGGGGTAGCCCAGCCGGACTTCTCAACGATAGAGCGACGCCCGTAGATCGAGGCTGCCTTGATTTGCGCTAACACGTTGGCGGCCGCAGGATCGCTTTTTGACCTCTCAACGCAGTAAGGCGTCAAGGCGAGAGCGACGCCGGATGATACATCCGAGGCGGAAATATTACGTGCCGTACCGCTGGTCACCCATCCTCCCCAAGAAAATCCAAAAACTACCATGGCAAAAGCGCCAACAGCCGCACCGGTTAGGGCGGGTTTAATCCATGCGGGGATGTCCATGACCTTGTCCGATCGTCAATGATCGAGTCCGCGTTATTGCGGGCTAGCGAGTAATTATAGCACCGGAGTATCAAAAACCTTGCATGGATTCGGTCACCCTCTCAAGACAGCTTGCTATATGTCACCTGAATGGGTTGCCTGCGGCGAGACGCATTGATTGTTGACGAAGCGTTGGCTCATTTCATCAGCCCTGCTGCGCGGAGCGCGTCTTCGATGATTTTCTGGATACCAGCGCCCTGCGCGTTAGCCGTCCCATGCTGACGACGATCTGACCGATCCGTCTCATTTCCATCGGTGAGCGCTCCGGGCATGAGAATCTCGCCCGTGTGGATGTAATCTTCGGACCGCGCGTCTGCTGTATCGTCCCGACGACGATGCGCGGCGTCTACAAGGCCCCAAAACGTTGCGATCTGTAATGTGGAAGATATCCCGGTTTCCAGCATGTAGGGGCCCGGCTTGCCGTAACCGTCCGGGCCGCCCGTTGCCAAAGGCGTACCATGCCCATGCCATGGATTGCGTAGGATTCGATGAGTTCCCGCCCGTCCGCGCCATGCCAGACTTTGCGCAGATATCTCTGTTCACTCTCGCTGACGTAGTCTGTTGTCTTGACACCGTGAAGTCCTGCCCATTGCCGGACAATGGTCTCCATATTCGATATGTCGACGATGCTGTCGGCAGTGCCGTGCCAAACGGAAATGGTGGGCCAGCTTCCTTGATAGGGGGATGCACTGCGAACAAGTTTCTGCAGGTCCATTGCGCTCGGACCACCCTGGCCACGCATCCGATCGAATGCTTCGGGCATTGTCGTTGCGCTGCCATAAGGCAATCCGGCGATGATGGCACCGCCAGCAAAGACATCGGGATAGCTGGCCAACATTACTGATGACATCGCACCACCCGCAGAGAGTCCGACTATGAAAATGCGGCTTCGGTCCAATCCGTAAGCGTTCACCATGGTCTCGATCATCTGGTGAATCGAAAGGGCTTCCCCTGCATCGCGTTTTGCATCGCCCGGCACAAACCAGTTGAAGCAGAGATTGGGATTGTTCGCCCGCTGTTGTTCGGGAAAAAGAAGGGCAAATCCATATCGCTCAGCCAGAACCGACCATCCGGAGCCGTCATCGGTACGCGGCCGCGCTTTGCGTGCAGCCGTGCAAGACAACTACGAGCGGCGCGCCCGAAACGGGATTTTCTGGGATGAATGTCCTCGCTCTTAGGGCTCCGGGATTGGATGCTGCTATCTCCATGTCCTTGAGACGGTCACGGGTGGACCATACGCAGCTTTTGAGTGCGGCAAGGCGGGCAATGGTGTCCGATAGATTTCTCATTTCAGAGTATCCTCGTGTTGCAATGGCCAACGCGTTACTGACATCTCCTAACGCACGTGCGCAAGAATGGTTGCTGCACCGCACAACTGAGCTCGTTTTTGACGGACTGCGGAGAGCCATGCGAATTTCTGTGGGTGGAGCCGACCCAACCATGACCGCATAGCACCAGAGAGGATGATACTGCGTGTTGCCTTTGCTTCGCCCTGACCACACCTGCTGGCCGACGATTTTTCCATCATCGTCGATGAGATTCCGCCGTCTATTCGAGACAGTCGATGCAACAAGCATCTTGGTGACCCAAGACGCCCTTCCAAAACAGGGAAACTGATCCGGCACGCGTTGGAAAACTCACGCCGGATCGTGCCTTTGCGTCAGTTGGCTTCGGCGTCCCCCCCGTTTCAGCGATTTCGGAGAGGAGTTCATTTGTGCTTTCCTCTTCGTCGCGATTTTCGGCAAGCAGTTCTGCCACCTCGTCCAGACCGAGCCTGTTGGCCCAGGTGACCATCGTGCAATAGCGACTGATCTCGTAGTGCTCGGCAGCCTGAGCTGCTGCGAGAAGCGTTGGGACGGCTTCACGTCATTCCTGGGGGACGGCCGGATTTGCCTGACGAACAGCGCAGCCGAGCGGGCGCTGCGAAGCTCTCGGACGGAGGTTATGGCTGTTCGCCGCATCGGATCGTGGTGCTGATCGGGCCGCCTTCATTGCGACGGTGATCATGAGCGCCAAGCTCAACGACGTCGACCGGCAGGCCTGGCTTGCCCACGGCCTCGCCAACATCGCGGACACGCCGGTCAGCAAGCTGGAAGAATTGCTTCCGTGGAATTGGACGCCACAGGCAAACTTGACCCCAATGCCCATTTAGCGACGAGGCGCACGGCACCTGGCGGACTGAAGCCTGTTCGGCGAGTTAGGACTAGGTTCGCCAAGGGCCACACTAAGTGCGCTTTATGAAGTACAGGCGGTTCTAGAGTAGGATGGCTGTGAAATTGCAACCAGATATTAAGGTTCATTGACCGCCGAAAACTAAAAGTTGACACTCCAATCGGGACAGCCTATATACCGAATGTCGATATTTGCTTGCTTAGCTTTGGTTTCGCGCACTGGCAACGCGCCCTGAACGAACCTTTCCTTCAAAAATCGCTATCACATTCCGCAGCGCTGCAAGCGTTGTGGACCTCCTATTGCTACGAAAGGGTTCATCATGACCACCGGCACAGTTAAATGGTTCAATTCCACCAAGGGCTTCGGTTTTATCCAGCCTGACGATGGCGGCGCTGACGCGTTCGTCCACATCTCTGCTGTCGAGCGCGCCGGAATCCGCGACCTCGTAGAAGGCCAGAAGATCGGCTACGACCTCGAGCGCGACAACAAGTCGGGCAAGATGTCGGCTTGCAACCTGCAGGCCGCCTAAATCTTACCGGTATCGGCTCTCCGTTGACCACGGATGTACTGGCACTGTCGAGAGCATGATACCAGCGAGGTCAGGCAGCTTGCCTGGCCTTTTTTGTTGCCGCGGAACCCTGCGGCGTCCAATCCGGAAATGACCATGTCACAAACACACAGCAAATCTCGGCAGCAGGCGGAGATTGCCTTCGCCAATGCTCAATCGCAATTTTTTGGCCGCAACAGCGCCGCTGAAGAACTTGATTCCCTCGCTCAGGCTCGCGAATCCAAGACCCTGCGGCTTCGCGAAGCCCGCCTCGCAAAGGAGTCAAAGGACCGTGAGGCAGCGACGGCCTCTCTACTCGCTAAGCGGGCCAAGAGAGCCTGAATTACCATTTGAGGAAGAAGATTTGAAAAACGCCAGAAACACCGACCATTCCGATCGCCGGACTGCCGCCGCGGCGGCAAGAACTGCTCTCTTGAACGCTTACCGCAACGCGAAAATTGCCGGCGAGCCAGACAGATTGGCCAGGCAAGCGGAACGGATGACTGTAGCTGCTGCCAGGGAAGAGCGGCGCGTGGAACGCGAACGGGTGAAGCGCAGCGAAGCTGACCGCCGAGCGACCGAGGCCGCGGAGCAGCAGACAGCCGCCGATGCTGCAGCGCGAGCGGAAACCGAAGCGCGCGAGACAGCGGAAAGAAATCGCATAGCACTGGTGCTCGAAGACGAGGCCGCTCGAAAGGCGGAGCGCGATCGGCGTTATGCGAACCGTAAGGCCAGACGAGCCTAGCGCCCCGCTTTCGGGCACGGGTGGCGAACTCATGGGGCTTGTTCACCTGGCCTTGGGGCAACGGGCCATCAGGGCGCTTTCTGCGACGACGTGGCCTGATGCGGCAGGCGCGGTCTCTAGCGCTCTTGTTTCAGCCCGAAACCAAAAGCGCGGCGTATTCCGCTTCCAAAGGAACCTGTCATGGCAGAGCATACCGGTGAACTCCAGGCGATCAACACAGCGTGGCAGATTGCGATTCAGGAAATACTGCGAATGGTCATCCGCGACATGTATCACAGGGAGGGAGAAGCCGCCTTTTTGGCCAACATCAAACGTATCGAAGAGGCTGCGGTGGACAGCATTTACACCGATCTGCGTCTGCGCGGGACAGATGAATGGACGGAAGTGCTTGTCAAAGAAAAAGCGAGTAATTTCGTTACCGCACTGCTGACATCCTTCACCTATGATCGCACTTGAAAACGATATATCGAAGAAGTCTTTACTGTTGTTCCTTCCAGCCCAATTGCGGCTTGCCCGGCGCAAACGGCTGCCGTCATTGAAGAGCATGGGCCTGACCGAAGTTGCCTTTCGGCAAGCCCGTCAAGGTCAAAGCTCCGTCATACCATCGTCGGCTGCGGGTCGAACGCAATCGCACCGTCCTTTATCGGTTGCTTGCTAATGAACGAAGTTGCGTTCAACGTGATTTCTTCAGCAGCCAATTATCAGGGCGCTGCTGCTTCAGGGTCTTCACACCCTAGCCCCTAATGGCGAAAGGAGGACACGATGTCCTCCAATGTTCAACACGTTGATTTTCGGACGAGTGACATCCGTATCATGCGAGAAATGCTCGTGAAGGCGGGATACGTCACAGCCAGGCTGATGCCTTTGACAGGCCCTCTCCATCATCCGTCAAAGTCCGTGCTTCGCCGCTTCATGACCGGAACCATGCAGGACTCGATTAAATGAGCGGCGCGGTGGACGCTTTTCCGTATGCGCATCGCCCTGACCAGAGCGGTACATGGACTGTCTTCGACACTCGTTCCGGCGTCACCGCGGCACCCGGCTTTCTTCCGGTGATAGGACTTTCAGAGATAGATGCCAAAGGGGTGGCCGCAATCCTCAACCGGAACACCGTCGGCCCCGCATCCCGTTTGCACCGATACGCGATACAGGGTCGCCCTGGAAAGCGCTAAGCCACCGCATCCAGCTTCTTTGCCTCGTACGGCTCGCCCCGGATGGCAGCCGGTGGAAATCGCGGCGCATCCACGTATTCGCTGATCGTCTCGGCAAAAGTGAACGACATCGACCCAGCCGAAATCATAGTCTCCGCGGCCTTGGCCGAATGCTTACGGCTCTTGCAACTGGACCAATAGATCTCAACACTGCATTCGAGGCGCAGTTCAGCGATTAGGTCCTGAGACAGCAAGCGGATGAGCAGCATCCTTTGGTAAGCCGTTTACGGCCATCTCAGCCAAGGTCTTGTTCCCCTACGACATTGCCGGCGGCATCGCTGAGCGGCGATACGGTCAGCGAAAGCCAGACCAGGGACCCATCCTTATGTATCGAGGCGTCTATTAAATTCGACGTACTGTCCCCTCACGGCAGCAGCGATCCGTAGCAGTCTGACCGTGCCGGCAAGAAAATCATTTTCAGGCGCTAGAGGGTGGCTGACCCGGACGGGATACCGCCGGGCACTTGCGCTGACGGCTCGCCCCTGCGAGAAAACTCAGGAAGGAGTCAAAACGCGAGCACGACCCACACGACGAATACCAGCGATACGATCAGCGCGGTCTGCGCGATTGCGTCATTGGTGATGAGGGAAGCGAAGAACGAAAAGGCGTTCAAGTATGTGAGCCGGAGTGTCTCGGAGAACATGTCGTTCTCCTTTCTGATCGGGGCCGGGGTTGCCAACCTCGAACAGCAGCGCCCTTTTAATAAGCTGCTGGAGTTTAAACAGTGGGCGCTTTCCCGCCCGAAGGCAAACAGTTAATTCCTGAACGACAACTTGTTTCGAACACAATGGCTGCTTATACAAAACGCATCGGTATCGCTGATGAGCGCTGGAACGCTTCTGCCGCTCGCGAATGCCGCAATCGCAATCTGACTTTGACCACGGATGTACTGGAACTGGGTGGAATAGCGATTTGTAAGGAAGGTCGGTGCGTTCTCGCCCCGGCCTTTTTTGTTGCGCGCGTGCCGTTGGCGGTCTTGCAGCGCTGCTAGACTTTGTTTGATCGATGCCGCGGGATACCCGTCGCCGTCCTTCATGGAGATGCCTATGGCGGCATTTACGATACGATATGCGGTTCGCTGCGAGGCTGATCAGTCATGGACTGTCTATGACATTTTCACAGGCGATCCGGCGAAACCTTCGAGCTGGAATTTGGTGCATCTAACGTTTGACGAGTCGACCACATACTGCGCCATCCTGAACGCCAAAGACCTGAACCGCAGGAGTATGCTGGGCATCTAGGCGACGGCGGTATCAGTTCATGTTGTCCTGTGGCGTTGCTGAATGGTCCGCCAATATTGCCGTCGCACCGCCATCGGTACCTGTTCGAACCCGAGTTCTGCAATCGTTGACACCGCGCTCCTTACCACGGCCGACCTGGTCGATCGCGGTGCGCATGTTGTCGTAGATGCCGCGTCCGGGAATGCCACCGAACACGCGGAATGCATGGTTGTGGGCGTCGAACAGCATCTCGTGGGTCTGCAGCAGATAGGCCCGCACGATGAAGGCGCGGCTATAGCTCAGCTTCGTATGGGCGACCTGCAGCTTGGTGCGTTCATTACCGATAATCGCCCAGTCTTCCGACCAGTCGAACTGGAAGGCTTCACCGGGATCGAACGCCAACGGCACAAATGTCCCGCGGCCCGTCGTCTGCATCTCCCTCTGCCGATCATCGCGCCATTTCCGCGCAAATGCCGCCACGCGATTGTAAGAACCCTCGAAGCCAAGGCTCACAAGATCGGCATGCAACTGCTTCATCGTCCGCTTCTGCTTGCGGCTCTCTTGCACTCGGTCTTCAGCCAGGCCGACAGGCGATCCGCAAACGGGTCAAGCTTGCTCGGCCGCTCCGGGACGTTGAACTTCGGCTCGACACCGTCGGCACGCAGATATTTGCAAATTGTATTCCGGGACAGGCCGGTCCGGCGGCAAATCTCCCGGATCAATAAATGCTCTCGAAAATGCCAGCGTCGGATCACGCTCAATAACGCCATGTCGACCACTCCAGAGCCCCCGCTGAAAACATGCAGGGGAAGGTTGGAACATGGGTCAATTCTCAGTGGAAATATCGGGCTACGCCGGGTCAGTTCTCAGTGGCAATCAACAGCCGCGCGCCTTATGGCGGCGCCACCGCAAACGTGAGGTCCGAAAGCGGAAATAATTGCCGCTAAACCCGCCGGTTGACTGATGCCCGAAGGCAGGGCACAAAGGTGGCATCCACGGTCGCTCGCGATGGGAAAACAGAGGGAATTTCAAGGCTTATCCACTAAGCCATTGAATCATGTGAGAATCCAGGTTCCCCAGCCAACCGTTTTCCCGAGCAAAACCAATCACATAGCGCCACCGCAAGCCCGCAAATTTGCGGCCTTCATGTCGCATCATGTTGCAAGCCGTTACCATTGATTTCAAATGGTTTTCTGCCACACTCGGCAAATCCATGCGACATGAAATGCAACATGGCGGTCCTCATTCCCACTTGTCTGTCCACGGCTCGACATCCTTGCCAGGCGGCAGGAAGCCGCTGATCAGCTTGGGTGAAGAAATCCCGGTTCTCGACGTCAACGAAGAATTGGGTTGCCACCATGAACTCGGCCTTCAGATGCAGGCCCTCGAGCGTAGACGGCCGATAAAAGCACAGCGCCGCGGCTGTATCGTCGAGTTCATCGCTGGCCGCGTCCATGGCCGGGCAGTCTTTCGCCCAGATCTCGTCGGGCAGATCGTCCACCGGGCCAGAGCGGTCATGTGGGTGAACGGCTATGTTCATGGCAAGGCCGGCAATCCCATGATTGACGGCGAGAAGGCGCATGCCAATGCAGAGAAGGTCGTCACGCATTGCAAAGCAATCCCAGCTCAACATTGGCAGACGCAATAGAGGCGTCCAAGTGATAGGCAACGGAGATGTTACGCTAATGATCGTGGATTGCGGACTCCACTTGGCTTGGCGTCTGCTGGAAAGCTGATAAACGTGAGTGTGGCGCCTTGTCACTTGGTAAGGCTGCTAGGCAACCTTAAGGCGCTGGGCGACGGGCGCCTTTTGCGTGACCGTCGACCAGGACCAACAAAAAAGGCCGGGTTTCCCCGACCTTCCGTTGCCGCCCGTGCCAGTACATCCGTGGTCACAGGTGGAGATTGCGAATCCTAACCGTTGATCGTGTCGATTGCGTGACGGCGACCGGCGATGATCTTCGACGGGTGGATCAGGAGGGCGGCTTAGCGGCGTGCGGTTCGGCTCACCCGATTGGGGTAGTCGCGGGCAGGCGTTCTTGAACGGTGCCTGAGCCGTTCACCGCCCGTTCCGCCGAAAGTAGCAAATGCTAAGTTATCCACAGCCCACTCATGTGAGATGAGGTGAGGCCACATCCGGCGCAGCGCCCGACAGGCCGGAAGCAGTTGCCGCCGACCCGCCGGATGCACCGTAGACAGGGACTGAATACCCAAGCGAACGCGGAGCTAATGACGATCACTTGGGACGTCTGAACCATCACTGAAGCGATATGTTCCACCCTAGGAAAAAAAAGGCCGGGTTCCCCCCGACCTTCCATTTGCTGTCGCCTCTGTATCGTTTGGGTGGTGAGGGGACGGCTCACGACTGGCGCTTCCACCCGCCGGCTGGAACGGCCTCGACATTGGTCAACTGGTTCTCTGGAGGTGGGATTGGCGCGCGTTCTCTCTTCATCGCTTTATCAAGCCGCTCGATGATTGCTGCCAACCCGAGGCACACAGCGCCCAGGCCGAACGAGATCGCGCCAAGGATTTCGTGAATAGCCGACTTCGCCGCAACTGACACAGCGATGCCGCCCAGCATCCGGAGCAGCCTCAAAAGAAAAAGCAAAGTCGCCATGTCCCCCTACGCCCTGTGGGCGCAACGTGACAGGATGCACGCGGGAGTCAAGGCCACCTTCGCTAGCAGCCCAGGAAGGCCTTGTGGCGAGTTAATTTCGTGCCATGGTGTGCGTAAGTAGACCGGGGGGGCGAGATGCAGGAAGTCGACCAGCCGATCATCTGCGCTAAATCCATCATGGCGTCGGCAGAAGCATTTCTTTCAGCCGAATGGCTGCTCGCCCTTGGCGCCACGGCAGCCATTGGCCTAGCTGTCTACCTTGTGATGTTCAGGTTCAGATAGCGTGTGGGGCCGCGGGCGCAATCCGCGTAATGCAAGGCTCGCTTCAGAGTAGGTGCGAGGAGGACGGACCATGAGCATTCTGGGTGGCATAGCCCATGCATCGCTTCCTATGGCCCTCCCTGCGGGCGCAGAGGGCAAGCCGGAATGCTGATCGATGCCCACAAGGCCACGCCAATGGTCCTGGCGGCTGGCATTTCGCCGACCTCCTTGCACGTGAGTTTCGACATATCCACTTCCTTTGCCAGTACTTGGCCAGCCAGGCCGAGACCAGCAACTGCGAGTGCGATTGATAAAAGGCGCTTCATAGTCGTCCTCCTCAAAGGAACTGGCCCCGACCGGGGCAAGTGGTTGCTCTCATTGAGATTTGCTTTGGAAAAGACTCAAAACTGTTGTAACCGTCATAAGTCGCGCAGCTTGAGGCGAGTAGTGATACCACAGACGGTTCTGGATACGGTATAAAAACCTTCAGCTCCCTAACTGAAGGCGTAAATACAATGAGCTAGTCGCCCAGTGACCGGATGAGGCGTAAAGTGGCGCCGTGGCACCCCCATCGCCACCCCTACAAAGGTCCCCAATCTTTGGCCCGGCGGAACCCAACTCGCCGGGCTGGGTCCACTCCCCAGCAGGCGCATGCATCAGCGGTTTGTCCGCTGTCTGACAGCGGTAGGCGCATGCATCAGCGGTTTGTCCGCTGTCTGACAGCGGTAGGCCGCTCTACGCGTCCCTTGACCTTCCTGGTCGCAAGTACAGGTAGGCTTGATTCCCGCGTGCATCATGGCAGGTTGCGACCATAGGGAGAGAGGGGACTTCCATGGGCAAACTGTTTTCAATCCTAGGCGTGCTGCAGATGGCCAGCGGTATCTTTGTCGCGATGGCAGCCGTGTCAGCGATACACCAAATCCTCGGCGCGGTGGCGTTCGGGTTTGGCGCGGTGTGCTTCGGCCTGGCGGCTATCATCGACCGGCTGGATGATTTGAGGGCGAGCGCAAAGGCTTGAGCGCCGTTTAGACACGATCAACGGTTAGAGATCCGCAATCTCCACCTGTGACCACGGATGTACTGGCACGCCAAGCGCTTCGCTGGCGTCTGCCGTTTCCTCAATCGAGCCAACATCGCCCGCTTTTTCTACGACGTCCTTTCCATCTTGTGGCATCCGGTTCTCCTAAATCGTCAGTCCGTCGCGAGGTTCCCCTCGCTCGATCCTGACAGTACGATTATTCGCCGCGTCCAACGCCAGTGAGAGCAGGCGATCTCGCTCCTCGTTGAGCCATTGCAAGGACTCGATCATACTGCGTCCCGACGATTTCCATCGCTTCCCTTTCGAGCAGGGTTGCTCCTGCTGACGATCGTGCAGTTGCCGACCGGCATCTGGTGGCTGCGCTCCTTCATACTCGGCGCTCTCAACATCTCGATCTTCCTGAACATGCTGTTTGTCGCCGCGTACCGGCTCCCTGGTGGAGTTGCAGGGACTGTACTCTCGGCCCAGCCATTGATCGTTGTCTTTCTGTCCGCTTTTCTGCTGTCCAGCCCTGTGCGTCCATTGGCGATCATCGGTGCATTAGTTGGTATGGGCGGCGTTGCCCTGCTGGTTTTGACCCCCAGTGCCGCACTCGACGCCATCGGCATCGCAGCCGGTTTGGCTGGGGCAGCCTCCATGGCGTTGGGCATCATCTTGGCGCGGAAGTGGCAGCCTCCGGTATCGCCTCTCACCTTCACGGCATGGCAACTGACCGCTGGCGGGTTGCTCTGGTCCCTGTCGTTTTGCTCGCCGATCATTCCATTCCCGTTCCGACGGTCTCCAACCCGATGGGACTTGCCTGGCTCGGGCTGATCGGGGCCGCCTTGACCTATGCTCTCTGGTTCCGGGGTATCGGGCGGCTGAATGCCACGGCCGTGTCGTCGCTCTTGCTTCTCAGCCCGCTGACGGCGGTGCTGCTCGGATGGGGTTTTCTGGACCAGACACTGACCGCGCTTCAGATTGTCGGTATCGCCTTGGTGATTGGCAGCATCTGGCTCAGTCAGCGTGCCGCTTGAACTTGGGTTTCCGAGGACCTGTGGGACGTGTTCGCTTACAGCCTATGGATCGCCCACTCGCTATTGTTCATTCAAATGCGCGTTCCGGAAAAGCTGGCCAATAGGGTTGACGGCGGATGATTTCCGCCGCTCCACATTCTAGTTAAGGCCTGGCTTCTATACTGGTCGCCTCATTGAGCGAAGGTGCCGCATGACGCCGAAATTGTCCGTCGCCTAACTACCGAATGGGGCGCGCCCGATGCGCCTGCTATTCGTAGCCAAACCGGCTCGCGCCTGCTACCAGCTTGGCCATGCCAGACCATCGCCTTGAACGCCCCTGCCGATCAAGGCGATCTCTGATCGCTGGATCAGCCAATATGCCGGCCACGCGATCAGCGTTCTGGACAGCATGAGGAATACACTCGGCTAGACAGCTTTCAATTGTCTGCTGACTGACGAGTTAGCGTTAGCCTTTTCCCTCAGAGCTGCGTCGACAACTTGGTGCGTCAGTGACCGTCCGCAATGGGTGGGAAGCGGAACGGCTGTTTTCTGACGACCCAGCGCCAACAGCAGACCGTCAACTTCCGGCCCCCTTTCCGTCCGCAACGCGCCCGCATGTCGGTCATTCAGGGTTGCGATGTTGGAGGCTAGAAGCAGACACTCAAGATATCCAATGGTGTGTCGCCATTATGAAGCCTGACGTCAGACCAACGGCGACCAGGCCATGTGACCACAAGCCTCGTCTGCTCAGCGATAATGGCCATCGCCGCTTCACCGCGATTCTGCACCGTGCGGGCTGGGTGGTAAACGTCAAGCGTGATGGGGGCAGACCACTCCATCGGTTCGAAAGCTGTACCTCAGAGAGGACCACCTTTCAGGGTGGCAGGCCATACCTTAATCGAATTCAGTGTCGACTAAAGGATGCAAAACACGACATTCTGACGACTATCTGAAAGCTGCAGAAGTGATGCATCTTCAACTTAGCATCAGCAATTCATCGCAGCTTGGCGAAATCCACATTCAGCGACCAGTGGAATTGTAGTGCTTGGACGGTTTTGTCCGGACCCGATTGAATTTACGCGTGGCCCCGACGAAATACACCGTGAACAGAACCCTACGACGGCGAGCCGGCAGGCTCCGGCAGATCGCCTGCAGCTCGCTTCCTCCCGCGCCTTGGCCGCAAGATCCTGGAAGGCTACGGTGATGGCGAGCGCGTCAAGAACGCCTGCCGAAGGTCGGATAATTCGAGCGGAACGACGGGTGTTGCCTGGTTCAAGGCACTCCAGCAGTGGCGCCTATGTGACTGTGTCAGGTTCACCCCGGATACTTCGACAAAAATTGAAGACGCGAGCCCGCTCGGGACAAAGCGCATCGAGAGCACGGTTTCCATGACAATCATGGCTGCGACGCCGCCCGCACCATGTTCACAGACCCGCAGGAAGCCGAGCAGTGGAGGCTGGTGTGATGTCCTTGATCAGACGCCTTGGCTCATTAGGGTTCTCATCCGGATTGGCACCGGCTCTTCATCCGGGAGCCGAGGCGGTTCGGGCTCTTCGATCGGCGGCACAGGTTCCTCCGGTGGGACAGGCTCGGGAGGATCGCCTCCAGGGGATACGGGAATCGACATGAGCAGAACTCCTTTCAGGGCAGCAACCCTGTGACTTGCCGCATTTTTCCGTGGCGGGTGTTCGGCCAGGTGAGGATGTCTGATGGATCGCTGGAAAGAGCGGTGGCGGTTCTTCCCGGGCATTGCCGCCGCCATGGCCGATCAGTGGGGCGATTACGCCACCGACCAGTTCTGGAGGGAGGCGGCACGACCTCACTTCTTCCGAATGTAGATCGAGGGTCAATCTTCTTCGCTCACCAGGATATTCGCGTCTCGGCACGCTCCTATGAAGGCGTAGCGAGCGTCATCCAACGTTTTGGATCTGGACAGGGCGTCAAGGCACGCCCGTTTGGCTTGGCTGAAATGCTCATCGCCCGTCTCCGGCCAAACTTGGGGAAGTACGGCAAGAGCGTCTTTCGGGCCTCGTATAACCTTTTCCGCGCCTCCGGGTGTGATGATGCGGACTGGAGATTTCCAGTGTTGGTCGAGTTTGGTGCCGTCGGACATGACGTGGGTCCTCGTAGACGCGAGAATCGTGAAAGCGGAAGGAGCGCCCAAAGTTCCAGACGCATGACCTCACGCCCTTACCAATATCCCTGCTTCCTCCGCAGCGGCGATAAACGCATCTCGAGCCTGTTCGGTCGTTGCGTGCCCATCGAGCACGGCAAGGCAGGCTATACGGGCATGAGTATGGGCCTGCCCGCCATCGACCGGCCATCTGGTCTGCAGGAATTCCGCGGCTTCCTCGGTGCTGGATATAGCCCGGAGCTTCCCAACCCTTCCAATCTGCACCGTTACGACGGTGTTCCATCTTTTCTGGTCCATGGTTGGATTATAGCACAGAGGATTGCAGCATGAACGAATTCGCCGGGTATGCGCGCGAGGTCCCGATGGGCTGGTGGGGCATACTCCGCCTGCTGAAGCGTTCAGGAGAGAATACATGCGGCGCACCTTGGCCGACCATCCATAGTGAAGAACGCGCAGCCCCTCGCTATCGGGCCCTGCTGGATGGCGGCGTCGTTATTGCCTGATTATTGCGGCACTAGTTCATAGTCTGCCCAGACAAGCGGCATGCCAACGATGAGAACATCGCCGGCATGGCGGGTAGGAGCCCGCGCCCAAGCAGGGGGCTGTGAGGGGGCTAATTGCTTGGGCCCATGTGAAAACATCCATCCCGCGGGGATGTTCCTACCGCACCCTTCAAAGCATCCCGCGCGTGCTGCCGTAATAGTCGTCAATGCCCCGAGTGTAATCAGGGTTTGACCAGTCTGGGTTAGTCTGATCCTCGTAGGACGGCGCGCCCTCCAACTGCTCCTTGTTAAGATCGACTACATACCCGCCCTGGTTTTCATCGTATTCCAGCATGCCCCATGGAACCGGATGGTAGCCTTGGCCTATGCCGAGAAAACCGCCAAACGACATTACGGCGTAAGCCACCTTGCCCGACCTTTTGTCGAGCATGACATCATAGACCGATCCGAGGGTTTCCCCCTGACGGTTGTAGACATCGGTTCCTTCGACTTTGCTGGCCGCGATCAGATTGCCGGTTTCGTCTGTCGCTCCATCGGTGCGCGAAGCATCATAGTCGGTCATTGAACTTCTCCTTCCGAGCCTCTGCAGGCTCTTCCGTTAGTGGTCACTACTAACCAGCGGCTCGTCAGGAGGTTCCGAGCAGTAGAAGAGTTATGCTTGGCGAGTGTGGAGCACCCGGAAAACGATAGGCGACTGGAAACAGGCCAGCACTGACTACGACTCGTAGGAGGCAAGCCGCCTCGAGGTGCCATGGTTGAGGAACATTGCCGAAGCGCGGTCTGCTCGCGCCCGTCCTGACCCAAATTGATGTTACCGTCCGGCCTCTAACGATTGAAGAATATCTGCGGGATCGTGGAGGCCCGCCCTATACAAACGCATGACACGGCGCGCCAACGCACGCGCTGCGTCACTGTCATTCGGTGCCGTCGGATTTTGGTTTGCCAAGCCGAAGATGGCGCTCATTACGGTTATATCCTCCGGTAGGTATATGTCCGCTTTGCCACCAGTATCTGGGTCACCGCGACGGAAACGATGCTTGGCCACGACGAGCGCGCAGAGGGCGAGCTCCTCTTGCAGTACAAGGCCGAGATCGTACAGTCTGGTAAGGTAATCTAACAGCCAGCTTCGGTCGACCGCCCGGCTTCCGAACCAGCTTTGTGAAGCGATTGCATCGGTGATGCGATCAAGCGCTTCGTACTTTTCGTTCTTCGGGATGAATGTCCTGTGAAGGATATTAGAGTTCATGTCTCTCTCCATCCTATGGACGGAAGAAGCCAACTCCCTGCCATCGGCTGTCCTGAAACGCTGCCGACGATGGTATAACTATGCGCTCATCACAGAAGGGATCATAGCGTAAGTTTCGATGCGTTCGTGGCTCTCGAGCCAGATGCCGACCGAGCGCCGACGACGGTCTACGGGTGCTGGACTTCGCCAGCGCTTACACATGTCAGCGCATTGAATACCTCCTGAAGGAAAGCAAGCTTATCCGGCCCGAAAACGCCGCTATCCGCATCAGGCGAAGGAGCTATACCGACAGAATGGTGGGTGAACGGCAACGGGCCGGCGCTATACACTGCCGACCCGCCGGATTGTCTCATACATAATACTGCGCCTAATCCGGCATTGCCCCAGCCAGGCGCAGCGGTTCACGAAGCCACCTGCCGCCAGCCTGACGCAAGGAAGCGAGAAGCGGCGTAGACGCTAGTAGGCGAGCACCGCCACCCCAACGATGAACACTAGCGCCATCATGAGTGCCCAGGGGCCGAAGATGTCATCGTTGAGCAGGTAGTTTAAGCCGCTGAGGGCGTTCAAGTAAGTCAGCCGCAAGGTTTCGGAGAACATGGCGTTCTCCTTTCGGATCGGGGCCAGGGTAGCCAGCCCTCAAGCAGCAGCGCCCGTGACATTGTCTGCTGAAGCGTTGATTGTGGGCGCTCCCGCGCCAATTAGCAAACGGTCAATTGAATTCACTTCGAGGAGAGAATCGTCAACGAGAGAAACGGACTGTCGTGCCGACGCAATCTACTGCGTTAAAGATGGCGTTGTGCCGCCGGTGTCTACAATTGCTAGGCGATGCCAGGGTCGGTCCTTGGGGTAACAGTCAGGCCAACGATCATGTTCTCAATCTCCTGGGGTGTCTCGATCACGTGATAGCCCTTCGGAAATTCGCTCAATGGGTTCAAGGACCGACTTGGTGCGAGGCCTAATTTTCCGGTGCCATCAATACGCCAAACTCGCTGAGCTGGAGCGGAGGAACAAGAGCCGGCGTCTGACTCGGATTGATCAGACGCCAGCTCAGTGGCGGTTCACTCGTATTGCTTGCAAACAGACCCTGACCAACGCATGCAGCGGCGATTGTGGCGTTTCTCGACTCTGGACTCGCATTTCCCATTAACCATTGTCTGCCCCACTCCGCAGCCGGCGACGACGGGCGTAACTATGCTCTCTGATTGAATCGGCGAGCGAGGCATTGCCTGCGCCGACGAAGCGGTAGTCAAGGCAAAAACCAAAACAGCGATAGTTCTGATCATGGCCCACCTCCCTTTCTTGCGCTTGATTTAAACTTGAGAACGGCGATTTAGCTGGATTCCAGGCAACCACAAACCGCGAAGCCGCCTCCACATCTTTCTGGAGGCCTTTCAAAAAGGCGGACGCACAAACGCCCACCTACCTTCAAACGCTCATCTCGGATAGGTGGAAATCGTTAGGATTATGCGCCCATTGTTGGTCGTTGACCAGCGAAATCCACCATTAGGTCAAGGAAGAAGCGGCTCGCCCAAATCTGGGCTGCTCAGGGGATTCTTGACGCCGACTTTTCGGCCGGCGCTCCAGACCGGTCGGCCCAGTGCCAACGTAATACGGCATCCAGTACACGCCGCTGTAGTTCCTGCAACTATAGGCGTTGCAGGCGCCCCCGACGGTGAGAATGCCCGCGCCGGCAAACTGGGTGGCGATCGTCGGCGGCATCGCGCTGGCGTCGGGCACCGACATTAGGATCGCGGCAAGACCCGTTGCGCCAGCGAAAGCGAGACTAATGCATCTGGACATTTCGCTCCCCTTTGCGTTTCGAAACCACGGCTGGCTTGCGCCCGTTTTTAATTCGACGCAATTTTGTGCCGCTTTATTCGCGGCTCCGG
>NZ_JBFTIM010000023.1:0-30518 GCF_056394765.1 Mycoplana sp. 10N416
TTCTTTCGGGCCAACTTGCGAGAGCGACGGATGGCCTCTGCCTTTTCGCGTGCACGTTTTTCGGAGGGTTTCTCATAGGCGCTCCGCGCCCGCATTTCCCTGAAGATGCCTTCGCGCTGCATCTTTTTCTTCAATACGCGGAGAGCTTGGTCGACGTTGTTATCCCTGACGAGTACTTGCAAAGGTCCTCCTTATGCAGCGGTGCGCTGCTAAAAAACAAAAGGGCGGGACTGCTCCCGACCTCCAGACTATTGCCGTCGCCCGGGTCACGGAGCAACGAAATTTCTGCCTGCAGGTTGTCCGCGGAACTCTTGCCCCCAGCGCTTGTCCTGTACGATGTCGTAACGGATCTTTTGCCCGTCGCTCAGACTTCGCATGCCGGCTCGTTCAACGGCCGAGACATGCACGAAGACGTCCTGGCCGCGGACCGTATCCTAACTAAAGGACATGTCTCGTATAAGGCACAGATCGTTCGCAAGGTGTTCGCACTCCCGGGCGGAGGCATGTCCCCTTCTTCACTCGTTCCGCTTCACGATTGGTTCGTGCCCGCTTCAGTCTAGCGACTGCTTGTACTGCACACTCTAGGGCGGCGGATTCCCCCCCGTCGCCCGCCCATCAGGCAAGTCGGCGCCTTCGTGACCGATCGCTGACCTCACGGAGGCCCTTTCCCGAAAACAAGAAAGTTTTGCGATGGAACCTTTTCAACGCAAGCGTGTTTATGTAACCGCTTGAACGTCACTTGAGCGGCAAACTTCCGCTCTTCTCCTAGATGACGTTCAAGCACCCTCCCTCTCCTGCACCAAAGGCCTACGCTGGGAAACCTAATCGTCGTTCACGCGACACAGGAACACAACGTCGCTCCGTCCTAGTTGACTTCGGCGGAAGGAGTTTCTGCCATGAGCATTCCCGTGCCACCTGGGCATGATCCAGACCCACCGGTGGGCTACCGGGCTTATCTCCCAGTCCTCTTTTCGATAACTGGCTGCAAAGCCTCTGCAATGCAGTCATCAAGCAAGGCCCGCAGGTTTTGGGCGCCAAGGACAGACATCCTCACCCGTGCCGAGACCTCGGCGATCCCAGGATTGTCGTATTCGTAGATGCTGCAGCCGAAGGAGAGATAGACAATGCCGTCGGCGTATCTGGCCTCGGTAACGAGATCGACAAACCGCACCCCGTCGCTTCGATCGACGATCTCAAGTTGCTCGTCGCCCTCGAATAGAACCTTCGCCGACTCTGTGACCAAATCGTCGCTGGTGCCCATGCAACTGACTCCCGAAATTGAAGTGAGAGCGCAACGTCCCCGGTGTCTTTTTGTTTCGAGTTCGCCCAACCGATGAAGAGGCCTTGGCTATCCAACATCAGCGTTGTGTTGGCACTGGTCGAGCCGGCGGCGGACCGGCGAGTAGTAATACCATAGCTGATGCTGAATACGCTTATAAAAAACCTATAGCCCTCTGACTGAAAACGTAAATACAATGAGCTAGTCGCCAGATGGACCCTGCGTGGCATACGGTGTCGGCCGTGGCATTCCCCCTGCCACCCCTTACAAACGCCCCACTTTTGTCCCGGCGGGTTCATTTCCCGCGCCAGGGCGAAGCGTCGCGAACCAACTTCTGCAGCCGCAATTCGCTTGGGCCGCCATGGCCGGAGATCGTCCCAGTGGATGACATCCGCTGTGTGGTCTCGGAATTCACTTCTGGTCTTGGCGCTGCCCGCCCTGCTGACGCTGGCCCCCTGTTGCCCCTCTTGGCTGCCCTGCTGACCGCCTTGACTTCTCCAAGAGTTCGATCGCACGACCGCTGGTAACATCGGAACCTATTCGCTCAGTGCGTGTTTCCATGCCGTGACCAACTATCTGGTGAAGAGGTAGCAAGATGAAACTAAGCATTTTTGCGGCGCTCCTGCTGAGCACCGCGTCTTCAACGGCTTTTGCCCAAACGACACCCTCCCCTGATGGAAACACACCAGCGGTGGCGACACCCGACACAGTTAATCCAACCGCTCCTGTGGAAGGTTCCAACAGCTTCACCGAGAGCCAGGCCAAGGAACGCATTGAGGCGGCCGGTTATACAGAACTATCTGGATTGAAACTGGACGACAAAGGCGTGTGGCAGGCGTCCGCGATGAAGGACGGCAAATCGGTGGCCGTTGCCATGGATTACCAGGGCAATGTCACTGCGCAATAACGATCATAGGAGGACGGAATATGCGGACCATTACAGGGCTTTTTGATGACTACGACGCAGCAAGAGCTGCCGTGAACGATTTGGAGGCAGCGGGTGTCCTCTCCGATGACATCAGCATTGTCGCCAACAATAGCGGTGACCGGTATTCTTCCGACCACAGCGACGCTGCCGAAGGCGCGGGTACAGGTGCTGGCATCGGGGCCGCTGGCGGGGGCGTTGTCGGCCTATTGACCGGGCTCGGGTTGATGGCGATACCGGGCGTCGGACCAGTGGTTGCTGCCGGATGGCTCGCCTCTACCGTGGCAGGCGCTGCAGCCGGAGCAGTGGCTGGAGGTGCTGCGGGCGGCATCGTTGGCGGGCTCACGGATTCGGGCGTGGATGAAGAAGATGCACATGTCTACGCAGAGGGTGTTCGTCGCGGCGGCACGCTTGTTACGGCTAGGGTTGATGATGCCCTTGCGCATCGGGCAGAAGAAATCCTCCGGCAACGCAACCAGGTTGATGTCGCGGGCCGCAGAAGCGCATATGTGGAGCAAGGGTGGTCACGATTCGACGACCGGGCTGCGCCGTACACCGTTGACGAGATCGCGCAGGAGCGGACGCGCTATTGAATCTGAAGATGTCGTTGACCCGGGGATGTTGCAAATTCTAGTGAACTAACAGGATCGTGTCACGCTGGCCGCCCAGTCGGACAGCCAGCGTGAAATTCCTCGCAGCTAGAGTTTTCCGACGGCGATACCCATAATCCATCAAGAGTCGACGGATTGCCTTCCTTCAGCCAATCCAGTCTTTGGCTTTCTTTGGGAAAATGATGACGTATTTCTCCGAACTATTGCAATCGCGGGAGAGCAAAGCTCCGCGTACTTGTCGGATAAATGGCATCCTTAGGACGATTGGCTCCGAGGCAATCAGAGCCCGTTGCAGATAGTCCTTGCCATGAAGCCCGGTCTTCGTCGTGTAGGCCCAGCCATTGATGCCCTTTGTGTCGATCCGGTTGACCTGCACCACGCTCGCAAACAATGTAACACGGCGGAAACATTCAAACGGCCTCCCGGTTAGGGCCGTATCTGGATTGCGGCGCACCACGGGTGAAGTTCGCAGGTTGAGACCTTCATGATCCTTTCCCTTTCAGACATCAAAAAATCCTACCAAACGGCCGAAGGCCGAATCCCCGTCCTTAGGGGAGTGAGCTTCGTGTTGGCCAAAGGTGAGAGCCTTGCGCTCACAGGGGAGTCGGGGAGCGGGAAAAGCACTCTCCTCCACTTGGCGGGCGGATTGGACAAGCCGGATAGCGGCACCATTTTGGTGAACGGGCGAGACATCACCAAGCTCAACGACGTTGGCCGCGCGGAGTTTCGACGGACCGACGTCGGAGTGATCTTCCAGCAATTCAATCTCATTCCCAGTCTCGACGTAAGAGCGAACGTCTCGTTCCATGCAAAGCTGGCCCGGCGTTTCGATCCGCTTTGGGAAGGTGAACTTGTCGAAGCGCTCGGCATCGGCCAACTGCTTCGCCGCTACCCCGAGCAGCTCTCGGGTGGACAACAGCAACGGGTGGCAATCGGACGGACATTGGCGGCGAGGCCGCCCCTCGTGCTCGCGGACGAGCCGACGGGTAATCTTGATGAGAGCACGGCTGACGCGGTCCTCGAAATTATGTTGCGGCTCACGAGATCGGCAGGCATCGCTCTTCTGCTCGTCACCCATTCCAATCGACTAGCCGACAGGCTCGACCACCGGATTACGTTGACGAGCGGGAAGGTCGCCGCATGAGCTGGATCGCGTTCTGGGCGCTGCTTTCCCACTGGCGATACAGACCGCTTCAATTGGCAACGCTGATTGTCGGGGTGGCACTTGCAACGGCTTTGTGGTCCGGGGTCCAGGCGATCAATGCAGAAGCGAGAGCGAGCTACGGACGCGCGGCGGCCGTGCTAGAGCAAAACCAACTCGAACAACTTGTTGCCAAGGATGGCGGGCGAATATTGGCGCACACATATGTCAAGCTTCGCCGAGCGGGCTGGAACGTGTCGCCAGTCATCGAAGGAGATCACAGATTTGGTCAATCCCGGGTTAGGCTTATCGGCATTGATCCGTTAAGCATGCCATCCGAGGCTCAGGCGGTGTCGGTTTCGAGCGCACCCGATCTTGTCGATTTCGTTGGTGGTCCAGGGCAGCTGATTGTGTCTGCGGCAACTGCAGCCCGTCTCAAGGAAGCCACGAGCATTCCAGTCAGGATAGCTGCCGATCTTCCGGATGGGGCGGCGTTCATCGACATTGGGGCCGCGGACCGCCTGCTGAACCGCAACGGGGAACTGAGCAGGATCGTCGTCGCGCGGTCGCAGAGGCCAGGTCTTGAACCCATCGGGGCGATTGCGCCGGAGCTTGCGCTTAAGGATGCCGGGGAACAACCTAATGTCGCTCGGCTGACCGACAGTTTCCACCTCAACCTTACCGCCTTCGGCTTCCTTGCCTTCGTTGTCGGCCTCTTCATCGTCTACTCGGCCACGGGCCTTTCCTTCGAGCAGCGTCGCGGCACTTTCCGTACCCTCAGGTCGCTGGGGGTTTCCCTTCACTCGCTGACGGCCATGCTGCTTGTCGAGACGATATTTTTTGCTCTTATCTCCGGGGCAATTGGTGTCATTCTCGGCTACTTCGTGGCGTCAGCGCTTCTGCCTGGTGTCGCTGCAACACTGCGTGGTCTCTATGGAGCAAGTGTGCCGGGGGCGCTCTCTTTTAGGCCGGAGTGGTGGCTGGCAGGACTGGCGATCGCGTTGATTGGCACGGCACTATCTTCGGCTCAACATCTCTGGAGGGTCTGGAAGATGCCCATACTTGCGGCTGCGCAGCATAGGGCCTGGGCAATGACCTCGATGAAAGGCCTAATCGGTCAGGCAAGCATTGGTGCCATTCTGCTGTTAGCATCCGGTCTGCTAATCGTAGTTGGTAAAGGTCTCTATGCTGGCTTTGCCGTCCTCGCCACCCTGCTTATGGGCACGGCGCTGGTCCTCCCACCGATGCTGGCAGTCGTAATGGCCATTGGGAAGAAGAGGTCAAATCATGTTCTAATCCACTGGTTCTGGGCCGACACCAGTCAGCAATTGCCAGGCCTTTCCCTTGCGCTCATGGCACTGTTGCTTGCCCTGTCAGCCAACATCGGCGTCGGCACGATGGTTTCCAGTTTCCGCCAAACATTCCTCGGCTGGCTAGATCAGCGTCTGGCCGCAGAGGTCTATGTGACGGCGCGAGATGAGCATGAAGCCGAACGGCTACGGCAATGGTTTCCCGATCACGCGAAGGCCACCCTGCCGATCTGGAGTACGGAAGGCGAGGTGTTCGGCCAGCAGATGCAAATCTATGGCATTGCGGACGATGCAACCTACCGCGATCACTGGCCGCTGATTCTCGGGTCGCCAACGACATGGGACGCGGTTGCCAGCGGTCGCGGCGCGTTGATCAACGAGCAGCTTTGGCGGGCGGGCAAAGTGTCGCTCGGGGGGCAAATTGAACTACCCGGCGGCTGGGAAACCCAGGTCGTCGGCGTCTTCTCCGATTATGGCAATCCGTCAGGTCAAGTCATCATTGGCCTCGATGCTCTGGTTCGACACTACCCCGATGTTCCGAAGTTGCGATACGGTCTGCGCATGGAACCAGAACAGGTGCCGTCCTTCAGAAGGCGTCTCGCCGAAAAGTTCGGTCTCCCTGAAAACAACATCATTGACCAAGCTTCCCTCAAGCAACAGTCCACTGCAATCTTTGAACAGACCTTTGCTGTAACGGGAACGCTCAACGTGCTCACCCTGGCCCTCGCTGGGTTTGCGATGTTCACAAGCCTGCTGACGTTGTCATCGCTGCGTCTGCCGCAGCTTGCTCCCGTGTGGGCGATGGGGCTCCGCCGCCGTGACCTTGCGCTCGTCGAGGTTGTGCGGACGCTTGCTCTCTGGCTCGCCACCTTCATTGCATCGGTCCCGGTTGGACTGGCGCTGGCCTGGGTCCTACTGGCGATCATCAATGTCGAGGCTTTCGGATGGCGGTTGCCACTAATCCTATTCCCATTGGATTGGCTCAGGCTCGGCGTCGTCGCTCTCGTCGCGGCCATCATTTCGGTTGCGATCCCGATACGTCGACTTGCAAGGACCGAGTCCGGCGATCTCCTGAAGGTGTTTGCAAATGAACGCTAGAACGATCCTTTTCACGATCCTGGCCGCGGCCCTGTTCTCGCCAATAGCGGTCGTGGCGCAGGGCTTCGCGGGCCTTGGATCGAAGGCCGAAGGTTTCGCGGTACCCCAAAGGGGAACGAAGCTCGAGTTTCCTCGCGATCACGGACCGCACGCCAATTTTCGTATCGAGTGGTGGTATATCACCGCCAACCTGCAGGCCGCTGATGGTCGGCAGTTGGGCGCGCAGTGGACGCTATTTCGCTCGGCGCTTGCTCCTGGGGAGCGCCAAGGATGGTCTAGCCCGCAAGTTTGGATTGGGCATGCCGCCGTCACAACCGAAAGCCGCCATTATGTGGCCGAGCGGTTGGCCAGAGGCGGGATTGGGCAGGCCGGAGCCAACATAGAGCCTTTCGATGCGTGGATCGACGATTGGCAGATGAAAGGCGGCGGCACTGCAGCGCAGGATGAGTTGGACAACCTCGACCTCAGTGCCAACGGTCCGGAGTTCGCGTATCAGCTGACCCTTCAGGCCAAAGGACCGTTGGCACTTCAGGGGGACTATGGGTACTCCGTGAAATCCTCAGCAGGCCAGGCGAGCTACTATTACTCTCAGCCGTTCTACGAGGCCGCCGGCACAGTCACGCTCGATGGAGTATCCCATGCGGTTACGGGGAAGGCGTGGCTCGACCGTGAGTGGTCGTCGCAGCCCCTGGCGTCAGACCAGACTGGCTGGGACTGGTTCTCGCTGCATTTGGCTTCCGGAGAAAAGGTCATGGCATTTCGCCTGCGGGACAAGGGACTGGGCTACACCTCGGCGAACTGGATCGGGGCCCAAGGCAAGACCGCGCCGCTAGGCTCGGATGAGGTTTTGTTTGAACCGGTAAGGACAGCCGATGTTGGAGGTAAAGCGATCCCTGTTGAGTGGAGGCTAAGGATACCAAGCCGAGGCCTTGATATCCGGACGAAGGCGCTCAACGACCAAGCATGGATGAAGACTTCAACGCCATACTGGGAAGGGCCGATAACGTTCGAAGGCAGCACGTCAGGGCGGGGCTATCTTGAGATGACTGGCTACTAGCAAGAGGCCCGACCAGCTGAATGCGGCGCGGCCTCCCGAGGCCGAGCGTTGGACAGTGCGAGGCACAATCCAATTCACGAACCACCCTTTTCGCTGGCACTTTCCATAATCCGCCCCGGTGGCAAGGGGCGCTCGGATTGGGATCACAAAAGCGGTTGAGCGACCTTGGCGATTTGCCGCGCTCGTGCTACCTAAGCAAGCCCATTTGAAGTCAAGGGTCGACTAACGGAAGATCTTCTGCCATCGTTTAAGTTCAAGTTGTTCTGACTCTTTGTAACATCAGGAGATGGTGCTCTTTGCATATTACGTCGCGGCTTCCATTTCTTTCGCTATGATTGTTGTTGTACTTTATCTTAGCTTGCAGGGATAGCCATAGACGTGGGGCTTCGGACGGATTGGCATTGTCGTTGCCGCGTCCTTGGCAATGCTTCTGACGCGATTATTCTTCGTCACACATATCGAATGACGGACGCGCCGAGAACATTAGATTGCGTTTGCAATTTATTAGCGTATTCTAATTTACGACATGTCTCCGTGTTGCCCCCCAAGTGCCCGCGCGGTGCACCCATTCCGCACCTTCGGACGGAGGCATGTCCCCATTCTTCACGTTCTTCATCCGCGGTCTTTGTTCGGTTTCGGTTCGCACACATATCAGTTTGAATACTGCAAATTGTGGCATTGACACTGTCCAAATACGAACACCCGAAGAACAAAAATTCGGAAGCCGGGAACATTTCGAGCGTGACCATGTTTTAGCAATCGCTTGTCAGCGCAGCGGCTTCTTTTGCTAGACAAGCAGGTTGGCGAAGGGGGCCTTCGTGAGAAGTGGTGATCTCATGGAGGCCCTCGATCAGCCACGATAAATTCTGAACGTAGGAACATCTCGACCGAACCCATGTTTTAGCGATTGCTTGCATTGCAAAGGGCGGCTCGTTTCCTGTCGCCCGATCAAGCGGAGGGGCCTCCGTGAGTAGTAGCCGCACTTACGGAGGCATTTTTGTCACCACTAAAAATTTTGATCGTCCGGAACCTCTCGACCCGATCCGTGTTTTAGCGATTGCTTGTACATTCCAAGGGTTGGCGGACTCCCCCGTCGTCACCCGCCCAACAGGCAAGCAGCGTGAAGGGCCTTCGTGTGACCGCAAGAGCACGAGGCCCTTCACGCCTTCCCCCAACAGAAACTCGCGGCGTCGGAACCTTTTCAACGCATGCGTGTTTATGTGTCCGCTTGAACGTCACTTGAGCGGTGAACAACCCCTGTCCCTTCCGCTCATCTCCGAGATGACGTTCAAGCACCTCCTCTATGAGGCGCGGGCGCGGTTCTTAATTTCCTGCCGCTGCCACCGATGCAGCCGCAAAAACTTATTCAAGATGTCGAGAAGCTCGGCTGCTTCGGTGGTCGAATGGTGGTGCAGTTGCAGAAGACTTATCAGGTACTCTTGCTCAATTATGCGTTGCTCAGCTTCAGCGATGTTGTGCTCGATCCAATCCAATTCGTCTTGATCGCTAAGCATTGCCGTCTCCTTCGCAGGGAACGATTTTCCGACGCGATGGAACCTTTAAAGCGTCACCTTGTTCCCTGATCGCTTGAACGTCACGAACGCCTTGGCGGCGGACTCCATACCTCCTCCGCTGCTGCTTTCTTATGTGGCGTTCAAGCACCTTCTCGGGAATGATCGGAGATCAACAGCTTCTCTAAAGGCTGCAATGCCCGGGCACATCTATCATGTCGCATGGTGGTGCGTTTCCAACAGGCTGATCCGACGCTCTTGGTCAATGATGTGCTGTTCGGCGAGCGCGGTATGGCGGTTGATCATGTCCAAGTCGTCTTGATCACTTGGCATTGCCGTTTCCCTTCAAAAAGGGCAATCGACGTTGTACGCTTATTTCCGGACGGTGCTTTGTTTTTCATGGACGCGAGGAAGATGCACATCGAATGCATTGGCAGTCACCTCGGCCCAGCCGCAACTTCAATCTGTTCTAGCTTGCATTGCGTAGGGTTTTTGTCTGGACGCCAACGGAGGAGTTTGGTGCCGTGTCTAAAGCGCTTGCCTGTCACGTGGTCGAACCGCACCTCTACGACTAGTTCCGGCTTCAACGGTTGCCATTCTCCGCTTCTTTCGGTGCTCCATCGGTTGGGTCCTCCCGGAGCTTTCCCGGTAAAGCCAGGGGCTTGTCGCAACCTTTCGAGTTGTTTGGTTAGTGCTGGCCGCTCGCCATCGGTTATTGTGGCAGTAAAGCCAACGTGATCCAACTCACCATCGTCGTTGTATAGACCCAAAAGCAGAGACCCCACCTGGTCACTATCGCTCTCGTAGCGGAACCCGCCGACGACGCAGTCTGCGGTGCGAACACGTTTAACTTTTGTCATCGCACGCTCGCCCGAGAGGTAGGGTTGGTCGAGCCGTTTGCAGACTACACCGTCAGTCCCGCCGTTACCCGCTTCTGAAAGCCAGAGCTTTGCAGTTTTTGGATCATGGGTGAAGGGAGATAGCGCTAAGCGCGGGGACGACCGAATCGCCTCCAAGAGGGCTTCCAGTTCAGCCCGTCGCTCCCGCAGATGGCGACTTCGGACGTCATTTCCACGTGGCGACATTAAAATATCAAATAGAACAAGCTTGGCGGGAGATTGTGTGGACAGCCTTTGAACGCGGCTTGCGGCAGGGTGGAGCCGCATTTGCAGTGACTCGAACGAGAGCCTTCCCTCGACTTCAAGAACAAGTTCACCATCGATCACGAATTGGGGGATCGACAGCGAGCTCAAGAATTCGACCACCTCGGGGAAATAGCGCCCTAGTGGCTTGCCGGATTTGGCGCGCAGATCGACATTCTTACCGTTCTTGAACGCGAGGCACCGGAAACCATCCCATTTGGGTTCGTACTGCCAACCTTCGCCCATCGGAAGGCTTTCGGCGGACCGCGCCTCCATTGGTTCCGTACCAAGGGGCAGGCCAAAAGGCGATTCTTCAACCATCTCTGTAACTCCGCGCATCAGGCAGCGGTTGCCACGGTCCTCTCAAGCTGTCGAATTGCCTTTTCCAGGGACCTCTCCGCATCGCAGTAGCCCTGCCAGGCCTGTGACCGTCTAAGAAGGGCGGGCACTGTTCGGATGGTGAAACGCTTGGGATCAAGATCGGTTTTCACCTGAGCCCAAGTAAGCGGCATTGAGACCGTCGCGCCTGGGCGGGCTCGAGGTGACAAAGGAGCCACCGCAGTGGCCATGCCGTCATTGCGAAGATAGTCGAGGAAAATTCGCCCGTGGCGGAGCTTCTTTGCCATTTTGACCAGATACTTATCGGGGTGATCTCGCGCCATTTGCAGACAAACATTCTGGGCGAAACTCTTCGCCTCGGGCCAGGTGAGCTTGCTCCGTTGAGCTTTGAGGGGGGTGACAACATGCAGACCCTTTCCCCCCGTGGTCTTACAAAAGCTGACCAGGCCAAGGGAATCGAGACGGTCTCGCATCTCCTTTGCAGCGGTGACCACCGTTGAAAATGGAACATCAGGACCCGGATCGAGATCGAACACGAGGCGGCCGGGCACCTCGGGCTTACCGGGTTGGCAGTTCCACGGATGTAGTTCAAGAGCTGCGACCTGAGCGACCGCTGCCAGACCCTCGACGCGATCGATCTGGAGATACGGCTTTCGATCGCCAAAAACCGTGACCAACTCGAGAAGGTTTGAAGAGCCCGGCATCGCATGTCGTTGGAAAAACTGTTCGCTTCCTATCCCATCGGGCGCACGGATGATCGAACAAGGTCTGCCCTTGATGTGATCAATCATCCAAGGGCCGACAGCTTCCAGATATTCGGCCAGATTCTGCTTTGTTACTGGGATACCGTCGTTTGCATCGGGCCATAGTGGTTTGTCGGGGTTGGAGAGCCGCACACCCATTACAATCGCCGTCGTAGCCGAGCGACGCACAGTGGTTTTTCGCAATTGCCTATCCGGCTCCGGCAGATCGGTCGTTTCTGGCGGAGCTGGCTGGTCCGCTTCCACTTCGGAGGCGGGCTTGTCTTCACGCAGCCCCTTGAAAGCCGCTTGTCGGACCAAGCCATCCGCAGTCCACCCGGCAAACTCAATTTCAGCAACGAGCTCGGGCTTCACCCAGACAATATCGCTGGATTTCTCGGGCGCGCCGCCTCCTGTGAAGGGAGAGCCCTTTGCCTCTAACTTTTCGAGCTTGGGTAGCAACCTCTCCAGCTTGCTAGCTCCGTAACCCGTACCGACGCGACCAACATAAACGAATCCCTCCCCACGGTGGACGCCGACAAGCAGGGATCTGAACTTGCCATTTGTTTTGGCCCATCCACCGATTACGACTTCGTGGCCCGCCCGGCATTTCGATTTAGCCCAGGTATCGGTCCTCCCCGAGCGATATGCTGCTGCAGATTGTTTAGAAACAATCCCTTCCAGGGACAACTTGCAGGCGGACTTCAAAACCGCGTCACCGCCCGTCTCAAAATGCTCGACGTATCTCAAGTGAGGATCAGCCTCAACTAGAAGGGCCTCAAGCCGCCGCTTTCGTTCGATGAGCGGGCGATCCCTCCAGTCTTCGTATCCGTCGAATAGAAGGTCAAATGCGAAATAGACAAGATTGTCGGTCTGCCCTTCAGATAGGGCCGCTTGCAGCGAAGCGAAATCAGGAGTTCCCTCGCCGTCCAGCGCGCAAATCTCCCCATCGAGAATGCAATCTGGCATTGTCGATAGACTTTTCGCGATGGCAGGGTATTTGCGGGTCCAGTCCAGCCCCTTTCGCGTTTTCAAAGTTACCTTGCCATCTACAACCCTCGCCTGGATCCGGTAGCCGTCAAATTTGATTTCGTGCACCCAGCCCTCCGATGAGGGTGGTCTGGCCAGACTTTGGCAAAGCTGCGGAGGCACGAAGTCGGGGATGGCGGTTACGGCCTCTGTCGGCTTGGAGGCCGCAGTTTTGAGCTTCTTGCCGTCTCGACGTTCTGACGTGCCGCGGCTGTCCCACACGGCGTTTGCCGTGATTTCGCCATCTGCGAGCATGAACGCCTTAGGTTTGCGTCCCCTACCCGCCGCAATGGCCTCCATCGTCCGGCCGGATGCCACAGAGGTCGCGGTTTCCAAAAAGGAGTCGCCGTGAGCATCCACTGCAAACTCGTCGCGATGCTTGATAAGCAACCAGTTTTGCCGTTTGCCACCGTTACAGTCTTGCTTCATTCGGACCAGAACAAAGCTGCCCTTTAACCGCTTACCATCCAGGCTCAATTTGAAATCACCCTCCTCCAGCGCCTGCTCGGGCGTAGTCGATCCTTCAGAGGCCCAATACCCACGATCCCATATCATCACAGTCCCGCCCCCGTATTGGCCTTTGGGGATCGTGCCCTCAAAGTCTCCGTAATCTAGCGGGTGATCCTCGACTTTGACCGCAAGCCTTTTGTCATGGGGATCGAGAGAGGGCCCCCGAGTGAGTGCCCATGATTTGAATACGCCGTCCAGTTCCAGACGAAGATCGTAATGCAGTCTGGAGGCATCGTGTTTCTGAATGACAAACCGATGGCGGTTGGATGCGGCGAGTTTTCCAGAGCCCGTTGGCTCCCGCGTCAATTCAAAATCGCGTTTTGCTTTATATTTAGAGAGCTTTTCGGCCATGGAAACCTCGTGCGCACGTAGATTGGGAATAACGTGCAATCCGGCCAAAAGATGCGAAGTCCATTGAACTAGTCGCGCTCAGGCGAAAGAAACGCCGAGGACCCGTCACCCGGTGGTGCAGACAAGTGAGGAACGAGCTCGCAATCGAACAAACTCGCCCGGGCGGAACGCAATTCACCAAATTACGCCGCGATCGACGTCACTCCTAACAAACTTCACTTGCCGAAAAGAGAAGCTCTACAATTTCATGTTGAAGGTTAGCCACTTTCGGCCGCATAGCGTTCGCCATGCTGAAAGCTGAGTTTGGTGGCGAGATAATATTTGTCCGGGCATGTGGACGAAATGCATAACGGCCGCTACGGCCCGAAGCAGACGAAGGAATTCATATCCCGGAACGACTGTTTTGCGCTTATTCCCGTCATTCACGCGGCCTTGTCTTCCAACAGGCGGTTGCTGCTGGAGAGAACATCTACGCCGAGCGAAGCATTCTTCCAACAATTTGATCCGCACGCTCGGGAAAATGAAAGAGAAACCCTTGCCCGCAGTCGCAGCCGACGCTCTTGAGAAACGCGGCTTGTTCCTCGTTTTCCACCCCTTCTGCGACAACAGCAACGCCCATAGCGTTCCCAATTTCGCAGATCGCCCGGATCATCGCGGTTGTTCCGGCTCGAGTCGATAGCCGTGCGACAAATGATCGATCGATCTTGATCGCCGATACCGGAAACTCCAGGAGATGTGTCAGTGAGGCAAAGCCTGTTCCGAAATCGTCAAACGAGACGCCAATGCCATAACTGCGGAGTGCCTTGCAGATAGTGAGTATGGCGGCGGACCCGCGCGAAAGAAATACGTCTTCCGTAACCTCAATTTCGATCATGGAAGGCTCAAGACCATTCATCCTGATTGCTTGCTGAACTCGGTCGGCAAAACTTGGGTCTCGAAACTGCTGTTGGCCCATGTTGATCGCGATCGAACCAAAGTCGAAGCCCTGCCGGACCCAGCCCGCCGCTTGCTTGATCGCAGTCTCGAGCACAAACTCCCCGAGCTCGACGGACAACTGTGGATCTAGTAGCGCTGACTGGAAATCGCCAGGCAGCTTCATTCCATCAGAACTGTTCCACCGCAGAAGAGCCTCATATCCGACCGCTCGGCGATCGCCGAGCGACACCTTCGCCTGATAGTGAAGTTCAAGTTCGTTGTTGGAGAGCGCGTTCCGAACCATAGCAATGCACGCAACCCAGTGATCAGCCTCGGCCCGCATTGCTGGCGCAAATCGATGATAGCAGTTCCGTCCCGCTGATTTGGACGCATATAAGGCAAGATCTGCCTCACTCAACATATCTGCGATATGGAAGGAAAGGCCCGCAACACGGCTAGAAACACCTACCGAGGCGCTGAACTGAAGCGAATGACTTCTCCATCTCAACGGAACGGCCGCTAGCGATCGGATTGAGGTTGCAATCTCTTCGATTTGTCGTTCGTCAAGATCAACATCCAAGACGACGGCAAACTCATCGCCGCCCATTCGTGCCAGAAAATGATCACCCCCCAGTTGCTCGCCGGAGTCTGGCCGCCATCGTCTTCAAACAGCGGTCGCCGGCGGCATGCCCATAGGTGTCGTTGATCTGCTTGAATCCGTCCAAATCAAGGAGAAACAAAACGACTGGTCGAGCCTGCTGCCTGAGTTTCGACAGCCCTTTAACCAACTGGGCGCGATTAAACAGGTTTGTGAGCGGATCACGCTCAGCGAGCCGCCTGATCCGTTCGATGGCACTTTTTTCTGCGGTGATGTCCTGCTTCATCCCAAACGGCGTACGGCGACTCCGTTTCTCATCTCCACATGCCCGGCGACACGGACCCAACGCATTCTGCCCTTGCCCGTCTTCATCTTTCCTTCGAATGTGTAAGGCACATTCGCGGTTTTCGCCTTTTCAATAATCCTCGGGAGCCGCATATACTCGCCTCCTGGATAGAAAGCTGACAAACCTTCGGGCGACAAATCATAATCGCGCGGCACTTCGTGTAGGTCATACATGCCATCGCTCCACACGAGCTCCCCGGTTGCGCAATCCACTTCCCATGCTCCAATCCTGGCAAGCTGCGATGCGCAATCCAGCAGCCTTTTCTGGACCATTAAGCCTTCTGATTGGGACACTATAACTTCACTCTTCGCTTCGACGGCATCCGTAAGAGCGGCATTACGGCGTGCGCTTCGATGCTGCATTACCAAGGTGGACGCTATTTTCGCGAGTGAGCCAAGCAATGCCAGATCGCCTGAGGCAAATGTTCGCGGGCGAGTGTCCAGGATACATAGGCTTCCAGCCACCAAGCCTTCGGACATTTCGATCGGCCAGCCTGCATAAAACCGGATACCTAGATTTCCGCTAACTACGGGATTGTCACAAAAACGGGGATCTACCTCGGCGTCCTCAACCAGGAAAAGTTCCTTGCCCAAAATCGTATGGCTGCAAAACGCATGCCCACGAGGAAGCGCAAGGGCGTCCAGGCCGCAAGAGGCCTTAAACCACTACCTGTCAGTGTCAACGATAGAGAGAAGAACGATGGGCACTTGGAAGAAAGACTTGGCGGTCGCCACTATCGCGTCGAAGGCATCGTCCCGGCCACTATCGAGAATTTCAAGTTCGTGAAGTTTTGCTAGCCGCTCGCGCTCATTCTCCGGGAGAGGATAGTCTGGTATATTGGAGACAGGCGTCCGAATTCGAAGGAATAGCTCGCTAAATTAACGGGGGCTTCCTTAAAAGAGTGTCACGGCGAAGCCCGTGAAAATCTCATTTCTGCAACGCCGCTGGCAGGTTGCGGACGGCGCTAATCGCCGCGCTAAGCCCCAGAGACCCCTCAGGAGGCCGCTCGTGACATTGCGCGCGATACAGCCATTCCCGAGGAGGCTGTCTCACTGAGCTATTCGCCCAAAGTGGTGCGGCAGTTGGAAACCAGTCCTGATGATGAACTGATTGGCCATCTGCGGACACAAAAGAACTTCCTCCTGGAAGAAGAAGAAGGGTTCATCAAATGGGAGTTGGGTTCTCAAATTCAACTTTTCGCATGAAGAAAGGAAACGCCTTGGAGGGATTGGGGGGGCTCACGCGGCCATTCCAGGGTGGCACCGCAACCGCGGTTTGGCGCCAGAATTGGAACTTTCCAACGTCGACAATGTTGTTGATGGCAGAACCCCCGCATCCCTGCAGGAGCGAAGCATGAACAGAATAATCTACATCGTCGGCTTGGTCGTCATTGTACTGGCAGTGCTAGCATTCTTCGGCCTTCGATAGGCTGACCGCACTTTGTTCTGAAGGGCTATCAGGCTCTTCTTAAAGCGCGACTCCCTGATGAAGTGGGGCACGATGAATGGGTCGTGGTGAGCCCAGCGATAAAGACGAACGATCTGCCTCGCCATGGCTCGCGCTTCCTCGCAACCAGTCGAGACTTTGGGGTTCTGGTTAGCCAGGTCGAAAATCCCCCGCAACACGCCGACATCCTCGGTAGAAAATGCACCCGCGCAGCTCTGGCCGTGGGGAAGCGCTCTGATGGTCATCTGCTCACTCACACTCTTGGCCTACCGAAGATGGTCGCAGTTATATGAGGTCGAGAGGCCTCCGCAGCGCGAATGAAGGCTTTTCTCGCCTCAATTCGCGGAACTCCAAGTGCCAGCACGGAATGACAAACCCGCCGCGCCTCTGCGTATGCGTCGCCGCGTGCAAAAAGCCAACTTTCCAGGAATTCGGAGGCGTCACGCGTGCTACGAATTCGAAACGGCCAGGGCCTTCCAACTCAATCTCTACGAACTTTGTCCAGTAGTACGGGTCCATGCTTCACTCCTGCGGAGTTAATGGTACGCTGCCACTAAGTCTGGTGAAATGCTGGCCTGCGGGCAGAAGCGCTCAGCCCGACTGCTTGGTGCCGGAGAGCTGTGCTGTTCCTGCGGGCTATTACATCGCACGTTTATCGCTGATCGCTTAGATGGTCTGCGAGCGTACGCGAGTAGCAAGCTGCTCGTTGTTGCCTGCTGCCGACTTTAGGCAGGTAGCACGCGATCTTAGCCACATTGAACTCCAGCGGGGTTCGATACTGGCGACGGCGGGCGAGCGGATCGACCACGTCTACTTCCTGTTGTCGGTGGACTGGGTCAGTTGTCGTCACCACTCCGAAGGACACAAAGCAGATGCGGGCATGTTTGGCTGGGATGGCTATGTCCCCACTTCAGCCGCGACCGGGTTGGAGATTAGTCCACATTATGTAAAGAAAGATACTGTGTGCGCCAAGGACGGATAGCAAGAAAGCTTGCACGGTTTGGAGCGCAAGGCTCGATCCGGGCCGCCCGACCAAGCGGGCTGCCCGATAACAATCCGGCCCGCCATTGCGACGGACTTCACGACTGATCGTGGACCGAGATCGGATTAGTGTGCTGGCGATCGATCGCAAGCACTGGCCCCGGCGATATCTCTTCGGAAGAAGGTAGCAAAGGCCACCGGGCAACCCACGAGTTAGGTGACCGCGAGTATCATCCCGGTGTCGTACTGGCGCACGTAATCTACGCGCACTCCGTTCCAGTGATAGCAGTAGTGCCGTCCTTGGACAGGAATGGTTATGGCATCCGGCCAGAAGATGCCGATACAACGTTGACCAGGCATTCGAACGCTGTTCCAGAGTAGTCCGTCGCTTCCCGTAGCCCGAAGACCACGTCCCTCCTCCTGAGAAGCGGTGTAGTCGTCGGGGTGTAGCACGTCGGGCACCGCGTTCACGTCGTCAAGGACCCGATCCACGCTACCTACCAAGACTCGGAAGTCCGACGTCCATCCCGGAGGCTGGGGCGTTGAATTCATGAACTTTTGATGATGATGTATGGTCTCAGCGACTGCAGTTTCCTCGCTTTCGCCTGCATAGTAGACGCCGTAGCTTCCATCAGTGAAGCGTCCCGGCCGCCCTGTCGAGCAATGGACAAACGGGGCCATCACATAACTGGCCCCGTTGCCGGAAACGCGGCGGTTCGGGGGCACCTTTCCAAGGTCACCTACCTCACGCCGAATTTGAGGATTCGTTTTCGTCTCAACGGCGACAAGGGCCTCCCAGTCACGGGGATCGGCAATATCCTCGAACAGGTCGATAGGCGGACAGATCGAGCGAATAATGCGGTAGGTTTTAGGCCACTGTACGTGGGAACGGACAGCAAGGCCACTTACCATGCGCTTCGCTCCGCATCCAGCCATTCACGCATGGCAGCGAGATCGGAAAGCTCGCCTCCAAGCATCATGTCTAGCGCCGATTTGCCGCCAAAAGCCTCGTTAGGCGCTTTGATCCACTCGTAGCCTCTTGAAGCATCTTTGAACAGATGACGCAGTCCCTTATGGATACCCATCAGATGAGCCATTCGCATTTTGAGGTCCCGGTTGACACGGCCCGCGTTGCCTTCTTTCCAGCGTGCCCATGTGCGCGCGGACAACCCACCCAGCAATGTGCAAGCCTGTGCGTCAGTAAGCTTCCAAACGTCGAAAAGGTTCACAGTCGTGCGGGCCAGCGCGGCTGCCTCCACATCCGAGATTTCGGCTGATGCTGCCTGGAATGGTGTTGCAGAAATGGGTTGGAGTTGCATGGCTTCCTCACTTTCTGGCATATAAATAACACATTTATGCCAGTTGGCAAACGAGATTGCTTAAGGTCAAGTCCCCAGAGCCATGTCATTAGCCTTCGCTATCTGCGGTTTCACCTCTGAGGAAAGCAGCCGTGCCGTACAACGATCGAGCATCTGAATAGTATGAGAAATCAGTGTTCGGCGAGTGCATCGCGGGTTTTGAGATAGCACCTGCAAGAGAGCCGATGGTGAAATGAGGAAACCGCCAACAACCAGGCCAACGAATGCTAACGCCAACGCTCCGACGATGCCGTGGTTTTCCCAGCCGATGTAAGCACCTACGGCGCTCGCTGTCGTGATGATCGAAACCGTCCATAGGATTTTGATCAGCGAAACCGCACTACGCTACACTCATTCGAGGCTCCGTTTTCACCGGAAACCAAGGTAGTCGGGATGCCATTTCAGGTCTGGTGGTTTTTGCTACCTAATGCCGCACAAGCGCCTTGAGGGTGGGGACAAGATCCAGGAGTTCCGGATTAACGCGGCTCCTTTCATAGTACGCGCGCCACATCCCCGGCAGTTCGTCAGGTGATGAGGGAGGAATGAAACGGGTGAATACGGTGCGCTCGGGATAGCGAGACGCCACCTCTGCGATTTCGTCAGCCACCTTTGGCAGCAAGAGTCCGCCAGAGAGTTCTGCGTCGGTGCCTGCAGTCCTAATACTATGCCGTGCGGAGGGAACCCTCACCTCAGCGAATGGTTAGAACGGCTCGCATTGGGATGTCCGTTCGCATTCCATTGCTGACGGCCCGGCGGTGACGGCTCCCCCTCCCGAGCCGGGCCACTATTCAGTAAAAGCAAAACCGCAACGCGCGGCTCGACCCTTACACTGGATCCATGGACGTTCTGCGTCCCTTCCTCGCCAAGAGCGATACTTGATCCTTCAGCAGCTCCGCGAAGGACATCTTGGGCACGAGCGAGCACCTTGGTTCTTCCCAGGAAGCTGTCGACAAACTTATCAGAACCGGCAGACGGCCGCAGAGATAGCCTGGCAAGCAAATTGTTTCCATCGAACTTTCAACCCGTTCTCACTTACTGCTCACTTCTATTTTGTCAGACTCGAATTTCTCACTGTGCTCCATTCGCGCTGACCTATGCGAGCGCGGGCGCAAAATTCTGCGCACCGATATGTCGAGGGCTATTTCAGCTTAGGAACGTGCGTGGCCCCAAGCTCACCATGAAGCATCTAAAGAAGGTCCGAAACGGCGATCCCGAAGTCATACCAGACGATACGAGGACATCGTGCGCCTGCAGAAACTCATTGCGAAGAGGAGATTGGCGAAAGGAACCCGACATGATCAATGATACTTTTTGTGAACGGTAGCAATGACCATGATCAAGTTCATTTCGTCTATCGGCTTGGTGAAGCAAGGTACATCCGCGAATTCTTTTGGCATCGACGAACATTCATAGCCCGTGACAAACAGGAACGGTATGCCTCGCTCCGCCAGAAATTGGGCAGCAGGGTAGACCACTTCGCCATGCAGATTGATGTCCAGTACCACGCAGTCGGGTTTGAAGTCTGCTTCCTCCACTACCTCAATCGCTCTCTCGACATCCGAGACCGGGCCAGTGACCTGCGCTCCAGCCTCCTCCAATGTGGCCATGAGGTCGGTTGCAATGATGTATTCGTCTTCGACGACAAGAACGCGCAGCCCCTGGAGAGTACGCTCATCCATAACGCTCCTCCTGAACCTTGAACCTAAAGAGAAACGTGAAGTCAATTTTCTCTTGTTGCAGAGGCCTCTCAAACGCAAAGCGGACTTGGGGCGGAAGCCCCGCCACTGCAAGGGCAATCATTCGCCACTACTCCCAGGGCCAGGCGAGTCCAATCGTTATCAAGTCGATGCTCCTGCCGTCGTTCACACGCCGTTCCGACTGCTGAAACGTAGACCGAATGCCCGCTGGCCGTGCGGGGCGCTGCGCGGAACCTGCGGGATTGATTCCCGCGGCAGGCCTTCCGACCACGAAGTTAGTCGTGGTGTTCCGGCAGCGCCTTCAGTTGATCTTTCGTCCATGTCGTGACCGCGTGAACGTCGCCACCTTCATCTCGTATGAAGTCAAGGTCGCCCAGTGGAAGAGCAACCCGCTTTGCTCCGATGCCGAGGAAGCCGCCGACATTGACCACCGCAACAACGCTCGTTCCGGTACCGTGGACGTGGTCCAGTGTGCCAATCTCGTTGTCATCTTCATCAAAGATCGTCGCGCCATCCTGCGCGGCCGAAGAGAGTTCTGCCGCGTTAAGGCGGACGTGGTGGATGTAATCCATCTTCCAATCCTCCATCTTCTGCAACTGCGTCAATCCCAAGAAACAGCGGATCGTTCCTAGCACTCTGCGCCGAAGACGCGCTCTCCACCGCGCGAGTCGCTTTTGCGGTCCGAAGTGGAACCAGACTTCCCCGCGACTATCGGAACTTTCACCCGTTGGGCAGTGGGAGTGAGCGGCATGGACGGACGCGAACCTGCCACAGAGTCGCTCAAACAGTTCCAACAGAAGAGGGTGTACTTGATGGTCTGCAGCACGTTTGCGCTAGCAATATTTTACGCCCAACTTAGAACGCCCACAACAGCTCAGCGGCTCCACGTACTGACCATTTCGCCGTGTAGTCCGATCTGGCTATCTTATGTGCAAAGAGGTACCGCTCTCGTTCCTCCAGTGACGGTGTCATAGAGTGCCATCCCCAAGGGATCCCCCGCCGGGGCGAGGTCCGGCGCTGTTAGTTGGCGCTGGGCCTTCATACCCAGACGGCCTGGCGGAACTGCAGATCACGAGCCGTTGGCGACAACCGGGCAGGCGGTTGGGACGTGATCAACGCATCACCGCCAGACGGAAGCGATAGCTGTGAGCCCCCAAAGCCGGAGAGCAGATCAGAATTCGGATTGCTCTCCACGAGCCTCGTTAGCAATGAGTGGATCGCGTCAAACTTGGTGCCCATCTTTTCTACGTGGTCCTTGAGGGCATTCAATTCGGTTTCCATGCGGATCACCGACCTCGCGTAGCGAAGGAGCGAAAACGCCCGCCAAGTTGCCCGGCGCTCAATTCCGGCCTGCAACAGCGCCTCCTGGCGAGGGCGAGCGCAAACAGAGCAAGCCCATCCGCAAGACCAGGCCGCGACCACAGAGGTCGGACAGTGCGAACCGTAAACTCATTAATTGCGAGGGTAACAATATTGTGCCCTCGAATTTCACCGAACGAAAGTAACCCTTGGACGCACCATACAGCCGTGCCATCTACAGTTGGGTCGGCTTGATCGTCGCCACGGAAACATTTCCCTCAAGCACGCCCCGTTCCAGGTCGGTCCGGTCGCGGTCTATCTCGATAACGCTGTAGAGTTTGTCCGATCGGAACGCACTGGCATTGCTGGTCGTAACGTCATCAGCCGGGGCGGCATCCACTTCCATGTAATCCAATTCCCGGCTAGCTGCGACAATTCGAGCGTCCCCGGGCGAGCGTGCGGCCACGACCACTTCCCCCTGGTAGGGTGAATTTTCCCATCGAGGATCGTTCCGTGCTGCAATTGGCACGAGTCGGTAAACGTGTAGCGACGCATCTCCTGGATCGGCGGAGCCCAGTGTAGCCGCATCTTTCATTTGCGCCTGGCTTTCGACCGATTGGCCGAACGTTGTCGGGCTCGTGCCTGTATTGCGTGCGTCGCCGCCGTTATTTGTCTGGTTTGACATGGCCGTCGCCACTCCCAATTACGCGAAATCTCGCTCATCTATAGCTAGGCAGATAGGCCTTGTTCATGTCCGCGGCTATTCAACTGGGAGCCCCTTAGAAGGTTCCGGGGCAGCAATAATAATACGTCGATACGCACTATCCCGTCAGTGGGAACATCTTCCAGTTCCAGACTTTAGCACATCGCTAGCGTGGCGATCGTGATGGATAGGGACCCGATGTATTGGGCCGGAAGTGTGGTGGGCTTATGTGGCACACGTGGAGGTACGCCGCGCTCGGCATAAGTTTTTTGGGAAACTCTGTTGGTCGGTTCGCTGTGGCAGCGGCTTGGAGTGATGTTCCCCAAAATGCCCGGCGTGTGCGGTACGCCGAGCAACCACAGTCTGAAAAAGGGGTGACACAACAGCATGCCTTTGGACGCAGCCGATAGTGGGTTTGGATTTTCTTTAGGCCCCTGCATCGGGTCCTCCATGAACGCCGCTTCGCCCCTGGATTACAGCAAACGTCACAGTGCCGGGTCAGCAGTGCGCGTCCTTGCTTCCTTCCAATTTGCTGTCAGGCCGCAGCTCATGATTTCAGGTTCGTGTAGATACGCTCCGCTCGTTGCCACCACCCCGGCTCGGAAAGCACGGGGTGGTCCCATTTCCCCGCGGTAGTTAGCGCCCGTACGGCATCTGCCATGAGCGTGGGCACCAAATCTGTGCCGCGGACGTCAAAAACGCCGCACTCGTATTGTCCATTTTCTTCGGTCAGAAGGCTATTCCAATCCATTGCTCCGAAAATCGACCATACGGTTACAGCGCGCACATCTGCTCCCAAGGCCTGCAATTCATGGGCCGCTTTCCAGACCTCCATCAGCCACTTCACTTGATCCCCTGGCGGGGCACCATTGTGCACCTCGGTGACAGCTATCGGGAGGTGGTAGCGCGCCCATACTTCTTCAAGTCGGGCGGCAGGGCCCAGATCCGCGTCAGGCAGATCAGCTCGAAAAGCTTCGATGTCAGCATAGCTTTCTCGGCCATTTCCGCCGTGACGTTCCGGCGGAAAAAGGGGCAGCCGTTCGTCCAGATACCGATCGCTGGTGAGATAATGATTCATTCCTATGACGTCGATGACCGGGCTTCTGTCTCGGAGATATGCGAGTTCGCGTTCGGTAACTCCAGCTTCGATGAGCGTGCTGTAAAAGGGGTGGTGGGAGTCGACATGGCCGCACAGTAGATCCAGGCTTAGCCATCGGCGTTCGTTCTCGTAATCTGCCTGTTGCTTCAAACTTGGCGTGCTAAAAATTCTGCCTATGTCCTCCGTCTGTATCAGTTTGGCGTGGGCGTTGACTGATGTGATGGCCGACATGGCCATTACCGTTGCAATGCATTGTTCGACGACCGCTCTGAAGAACGCGCTCTCATCGCGCAGGTGCGGTTGCCAAAGCCCGTAAAGTGCCGAAAAGCGGGCAGTCGTCAGGGGCTCGTTGACGGGCGTATACCAAGTCACCCACGGATAGCGTTCCGCCACACTTGCGGCGTGAAGCGCTAGACCCTCTGCGAAGTTGCCGCCCAAGAGCCGCGCATAGTCTGGGCCGCTTCCGTGGTGAACTAATCCGACTATTGGCTCCAGCGACAGTTGCCGCATCCGCGAGATCCGCGCATCGTGCCAAGCCCAATCACCCAAATGGGGGCAGTGTGGGGAGATGGTCTCCCAAATGACAGGATAACGAACCGTCCTGATCCCGAGATCGGCGATGAGCGACAGGTCGTTGAGCCTAACGTCGTGGCCCGTTTCGACGACCTGGTTGCGAAACGCGCTGCCAATGCGGACGACCGAGCATTCGATCCCTCCCCAAAGCTCGACTCGTCGCGATTGTGAGACATGCAGCATGCGGCTCACCTCGCCGTTAACGATCCTCCCACGCGCTCCTTAACCTTCTGCCCTCGAAACGCTGGCACTTCTGCCTGGATCCGCCTGAATTCCGCGAGCGCCTGGCCCACGATCTGATCCATGTTGTAGTAGCGATAGGTTGCCAGTCTGCCGATAAAACGGACATTTTTTAGCCGCTCTGCGAGCTTTCTGTAGCGCGTATATAGCTCTTGATTGGCTTTTTGCGGGATAGGGTAGTACGGATCACCATCGTTTGTCGGGTATTCAAATGTAATACTCGTTCGCGGGTGGATCTGGCCTGTCATGTGCTTATATTCGGTGATGCGAGTGTAGCGTTTGTCCTGCGGGTAATTGATCACCGCGGCAGGCTGGTACCATTCGCAATCACACGTAACGTGATCGAACTCCAACGAGCGATAGGGCAATTTTCCATAGCAAAAGTCGAAGTACTCATCGATTGCGCCCGTATAGATCACCTGCTTTGGATGCACGTCGCGGCGGATGGCCACGTACTCAGCTTCCAGCATTACGGTGATGTTCGGGTGGCTCAGCATTCGCTCGAACATTCGCGTGTAGCCATGTAGGGGCATTGCCTGGAAGGAATCGAGAAAGTATCGATCGTCGTCGTTGGCCCTGGCAGGAACCCTCGCGGTCACTGACTTGTCCAGCTCCGACGGATCCAGTCCCCATTGCTTGAGGGTGTAGACCCGGAAGAACTTCTCATAGAGGTCGCGCCCGACCCTAGACACGACCACATCCTCCGAGTTTGTGACGTTCGCAATGTTCTCGGCCTGGGCCGAGTAGAACGCCTCGACGTCGTCTTCGGATTCCAAACCGAGGCCATATAACCGGTTGATCGTCGTTCGGTTGATCGGAATCGGCAAGAGTTGGCCATCGACTGCTGCCAGGACACGATGTTCATACGGCCACCATCCGGTGAATGCGGAAAGATATTCGACGATCGCCTCGGAGTTGGTGTGGAAAATGTGGGGGCCGTACTGATGGATCAAGATGCCATTGGCATCGTGGTGGTCGTAGGCATTGCCACCGACATGGTTGCGACGATCGATGAGGAGCACTCGGTCTCCCCGCTGGCTTGCCAAGCGTTCGGCAATCACGCTTCCGGCGAAGCCTGCACCCACGACTAGCCAATCAAGCATGGTTCGCACGGGCAGCGGACAAAGCCGGAGCCATCCCTACGCGTAACCGGGGCAGCGAAGCAGCTGCGACCAAGATTTCGTGCATGTTGGACCAAGTGCTTTCCCACGACATGCCCGCAAGAAAATTGTCGACACCTCGAAGCCACACCTCCTTGGGCGCCGAGAGGCAGGCCTCGATCGCGGCCAGCATGTCTTGCGGCGAAGCAGCGATTTTGACGAGCCCGAGTTCACCGTAGGGCCGCACCACATCGGCAATTGGTGTCGAGACGACGGGAACGCCCGCCGCCAATAATTCCGGCGTTTTCGTCGGACTGATGTACCGGGTCGATTCGTTGAGGGCGAAGGGCATATATGCCATGTCCCACCCGGACACGAAGTTGGGCAACATGCGATACTCCTGTTGGCCGAGCCAGTGCAGATTGCCGGCCCGAGGAAGGGATGCCTCCTCGATCTTGGCCACTGGGCCGACCAGAATGAACTGGAAATCAGCCCGCATGCGCGCAACAGCCTCCACAAGTTCGAGATCCATTCGCTCGTCGATTACGCCAAAATAGCCGATCCGCGGCCGGTCCAGACCGGATTGAACAGTCGGCTCGATCAGGTCGGACCGTCTCGCCTTTCTGAAATGGGCCTGGTCTACGCTGCTTGGAAAGAGATAGACCGCCTTGTGCAGCTGTCGCTTGGCTTCATAGAGGCTCCTTCCGCCCGTGAAGACGACGTCGGCAACGTCGAGCAGCCTGTGTTCGTTGTCCGATAGCCTTCTGGACGCGCCTTTGAAGGCAGATAGCTCGTCCATGCAGTCGTACACCCGCACATCGGCTGCGATGGTGTCGCTAAATTCATAGGCCATCGGCGTGTAGTACCAGCAGACGTCCACACGCGATCCGGCGCGGGTCACCACCCGCTGTGTCAGTTTTGCCTGTTCCTCAACGGCGCGCGTTTCCGAAAGACCCGCCGGCAAGATCGGGGTCACGATCTCTACGCCGCTGATATCAAGTTCGACGCGGATGTCCGGTTCGGCACCTTCCTCAAAGAACGGTTCTTCAATGTACAGCACTCGGTAGTCGCGCGCCGCCAACGTCATCAGGTGCTGCGGTCGTTGGAAGACGAATCTCCATCGCAAATGTGAGAAGCAGAGAAGGCAAGGCCGATGTTGCGCTGGAGCAAGTGTCTCTATGTCATGGAGATCATGCATGGGGATTTACTCCTCTGCGCGCCTATGGATGTCCTGCGGAGCTCTAAGTGAATCACGAACTTTGAACTGCAATCAGGGTCTGAATGTTCCCGCATCCATGGATTTTTCATGGCACGCTAATTTAGGGATTGGCCCTTGATGCGGAAATCGCTATGTCATCCGCGAAACGGCACGACCAAAGGGTTCTCCAGCCTCCGTCAGATGCTTCGAATAGGGCAGCAAAGAATGAATGTGACATTTCAGAGCGACGTGTTTCCGTTGTTCCACCCAAAAGAGACGGACGACCTGAAGGACCCATGTCCTGTCTTTGACGGCAGCATCTGGCATATGTTCGGTTCCGCCGGGACAGTAACGACCGAGACGTGGACGTTATTCCATGCCACGGCAGAGCGGATCGATGGCCCTTGGGCTGAACACGATCCAGTTGTGCTGCCGATCAACGGCTCGGGGATTGCGGCTCCAGGGGTGATATTCGCCGACGGCGTCTTTCATATGTTCGTCCAGACTGAATTCATGAGGCCTGGCGGACGAATCGAGCACGCTGTGTCGAACGACGGGTTTACCTGGGTGGTTTTACCGCCGGCAATTGTCTCGGTGGCGGGCAGCGCCGAGCATGGAATTTACGACCCGCATCCCGCAGAAATTCGGGGCGTCAAATATATGGTCTATTCGGCGATGCCTAAGTTCGACCGGGTGCCCCAGCCGGATATTTACCTTGCCCGCAGCGCAACCAATAGCTGGTTTGGTCCTTGGGAACGTGTCGGAAAGATCCTGGATCATTCAGATGTGCCACATCACAATCACCGCGATGACCCGGACTATGAATGGGGCATTGAAGGTGGGCAACTCGTCGAGTTGCCTGATGGTCGTGTGCTGTTGAATGCAACCTGTTTCCTCCCGACAGGGGAGCGTGGCACGCGACAGCGTGTGTTCTTTGCGATCGCCGATGACGTGGAGGGGCCTTATCGCACCGTAGGGCCAATCCTTACTCCTGCAGAAAGGGGAGAAAACGGACATTCGACGGTCATAATTCAGGACAACGAACTGATGCTGTTTTATCAAAGTCGAGTCGAAGCGACGTGCCATCGATGGCGCTACGGGATTGCGCGGTGCGATCTGGCTCAGGCTATTGCAGCCTAGTCTTTGGTCGGACAGCTAATGAGTTTTTGGGCCGACGCGATCCGGCCGAACGCCGCTAATCGTCGTCGGCTCTTGAACCTGCGCAAAATCGGCGAACTCCTCCACGAAGTTCCTTTGTGCGACAATGATGCGCGACGAGCGAGAAACACGGATATGAGATGGACTCAGCATCCTCGGTGGCATCTTGGAATTTCCATTGTTGACGCCGCGGAGAGCCCCAGCGCTGACATCAACAATAGGCCCAGCCGTATTATTCTCTAAATCCGCGCTGATCGCTTTTAGTGGAAGTGCTTTTATAGCCACCGCCGTAAGCGACCGGGCTCAAGCATTTGCGCAGAACGGTGAAAAAGCGAAATGATTTGGGGTAGTCGAAAGCGGAAGGCACTTAAAATTGCCGCTAGCAGTCCGCGGTATCAAGCCACAGATGCATTCGGTGCAGTCTTCGACTGCCGTATCAATCCACCGCCGATTTAGCAACTTTTGATTGGCCTCCGTCATTCTCAGGGTTCAAATGGGTGGCTTCGCGACACCGTCCCGGTGCAGCTCCTTATTCCCACTACGAGTTCTAAATTCTGGAAGAGGGAGGCGCAAAGCAGGTCTGCGGCGTCATCAACGGTCTGTAAGTTCAATTGAGAGTTCTCCTCGTGCCCCGCTAAGGTCATGCGTACTGCCGCAGGCGCCGAGTACGCCCGCCTTCCCGTCGGTTCGATACCGTCGAAGCCGCGAGACGGCGTACAAAAAGATGGCGCGATCTACATCCGCACAAGTGAGGGGTAGTGCCGGTCTTGAGAGGAGACGCCCTGAGGCATTTGCCCAGCGTTGGCCGATTCGAATCTGCCGGGAACGTTCCATCGTAATGCCCGTTATGGCCGGGTGTTGCAGGTAGGTGGCGCGGTTTGGAAAAACAGCTGACCGAAACAGAACCGGACTGCCGAACCCCGAGCAAGGAGTTAGCCATGAGCGAAGCGAAAATGACGTCGAACCATGCCGAGATCAGAAAGTGGGTTGAGGAGCGCAAAGGCAGCCCTTCGCGGGTAAAGGGCGCAAAAGAGGGCGGTGTCTTGCGCATCGACTTCGGCGAGCCCGAAGATGCCCTCGAGGAAATCTCCTGGGACGATTTCTTCCGCATCTTCGACGAGAGAAAGCTGGCGTTTCTCCATCAGGACAAAACGGCTGATGGCAAGGTAAGCCGCTTCAACAAGTTCATCGACAAGGGCTGAGCAGCGCCTAGCCGCGCGGCACCGAACTCTTACGTCTAAGCTGACGAGGGCGCGCAACTGCTCGTCCATCAGTAGGTCGTGGTGACACGATGCATCGGTACAAGGGAACGAAAGCGGCCGTCGATGGCGGCCGGACTTTGCTCCGGAGCAGCAGTCGGCTGGCGGACTTTTAGCGCAGCGCGCCGTGCACTGCCCGTCGACATGCCGGCTTCGAGACAGGCGGCGATGAAGGCCTCCCGCGCTACCGCCGATGGAAGCGCCCGTCGCAGCGCGTCGCTGCACTGCTGGATTGCCCGGTCGTAGCGATATCCGTGGCGTGTCGGCCATTCGTTGTGCAGAAAGTCCAGTGCATCGTAAACGCTCGCGAACGAGCGCTCGACGCCACTTTGCAGCCGGACGCGGACAGGAACGGGCCAGGGCATTTCCGGGGTATACATGTTGTTTCTCCTTTGTCGTCAGGGCAAGCGGCAGCGCCCGAAGGTGCCTCGTTGTGAGGGGCAAACCATTGGGGTATGCGGCCCGGAACTTCGATCCACTCCATTTGTTCCATTGAGCGCAGGCGAGGCGACAATAATCGGACCCAAACAGGCGGGAAACCAGATGACCGACCGACCGAAGCCTGCGGCGGAACAGGACGCAGGCACAGTTCAGAAGACAGAAAGGAGCGTCCAATAACGCCTGCGGAGCCCCGGTTAATCAGGGCATCGACGATGCTACGGTGAACAAGCGTCCGCCCGACGCGGAACCGGAAAAGGACTGGCATATCGATTTCGACGGGACCGAACCGACAAGGCAGCGTGAGCGAGTTGGCCGGCGCGCAGGAATGCGTTCACGAGTGCTGTGTGGCGCTTGAGGCCATCGGCAGAAAGGGTCCCGGACACCTCCGCCGACGTGAATATTTGCAGGGAACCATTCAGGGTCGAACCGGTTCGGTGAGGATTGTAGATGCCGGGGAGCGCCGAAAAATGGCTTCGAGGAGCATTCGCATCGGGATCATCGGGGTCGGCAACTGCGCCTCTTCGCTGGTCCAGGGACTGACCTACTACCGCGACGCCACCGACAACGAGCCGGTACCCGGGTTGATGCATGTCGACCTTGGCGGCTACCGCGTCGGCGACATCGAGGTCGTCTCCGCTTTCGACGTCGCCGCCATCAAGGTCGGAAGCGATGTGGCCGAGGCGATCTACGCGCCGCCCAACAACACCCATCGGTTCGCCGACGTCGAGCCGATCGGCGTGCGCGTCATGCGCGGGCCGACGCTCGACGGCATCGGCCGCTACCTGCGCGATGAAGTAAAGGAATCCGGCGAACCGGTCGTCGACGTCGCCGAGATCCTGCGGCGCACCGAGACCGAGATCGTCGTCTCCTATCTGCCGGTCGGCTCCGAAGAGGCCACGCGCTGGTATGCGGAGCAGACGCTCGCGGCTGGTTGCGGCTTCATCAACTGCATTCCGGTGTTCATCGCCTCCAGCCGAGAGTGGCAGCGGCGTTTTGCGGAGAAGGGACTGCCGCTGATCGGCGACGACATCAAGAGTCAGGTCGGCGCGACCATCGTCCACCGG
>NZ_JBFTIM010000024.1:0-29995 GCF_056394765.1 Mycoplana sp. 10N416
GCGATGAAGGCGAGGCGTATGGCCGCAAGCTGGCAGCGGCTGGCGTTCCGGTCACATCGGTCCGCTACAATGGCACGATCCACGACTTCATGCTGCTCAACCCGATCGCGAACACACCTCCGGTGCGTGGTGCCCTTGAACAGGCGACGCAATACCTGCGTGAGGTCTTCGCGGCCTGATAGCCGCGAGGCCCACACGAGCAACAATCAGCCGCCCGACATCCCGAGCGACACGGTCGCTGACGGCGGAAGCGCAGCAGCCGGGCGCCTGCGGCAAAGGAGGATAAACCATGAAGATCGTTGTCATCGGCGGCACCGGTCTGATCGGGTCGAAGACCGTCGCCATTTTGCGCCAGGGCGGCCACGAGGTCGTCGCCGCCTCGCCCAACAGCGGCGTTGACACGATCACCGGCGAGGGCCTCAAAGAGGCCATGGCGGACACGCAGGTGGTCATCGACCTTGCCAACTCACCCTCATTTGAAGACAAGGCGGTGCTTCAGTTCTTCGAGACCTCCGGCCGCAACCTTGTCGCTGCTGAGGCGGCAGCGAACGTCCGGCACCACGTCGCGCTATCGATCGTCGCAGTCGACCGGACAGACAATGGCTATTTCCGCGCCAAGGTCGCCCAGGAAAAACTGATCAGGACATCCGGCATCCCATACACCATCGTTCGCGCGACCCAGTTCCTGGAATTCCTCGGCGCCATCGCCAATTCCAGTGCGGATGGAAACATAGTCAGGCTCCCGCCGGTCCTGTTTCAGCCCATCGCGGCGGACGACGTTGCCGCCGTCGTTGCCGATGTGGCAATCGCAGCGCCGCGAAGCGGCATCGTCGAGATCGCCGGTCCGGAGCGAGCGCCGTTCAACGAATTCGTCGCCCGCTATCTGAAGGCGGTTGGCGACCCGCGTGAGGTCGTGAGCGACCCCGAGGCCCAATACTACGGCGGCCGGGTCCAGGAGCATTCGCTCGTGCCCTTGGGCGAGGCGCGCCTCGGCCGCATCGGTTTCGACGAATGGCTCCGCCGCTCACAGGCAGCCTCTCCGGATCCGAGTACGCCCCGATCCGTCCGAACTGGTGCCCGGATAACAAACGTGAGGCGACCATGACGATCAGGCTCGTTGCGTTGATTCCTCTTTGCCTCGTGATCGGCACGGCGGTGGCTCAGGAGCCTAAGGAGCCTAAGGAGCCCAAGGTCACGGCACTCATGTCCATGGATCTTCCGGAGAGCCCCGGCAGGGAAGCTCTGATGATCACCGTCGAGCATGCGCCCGGCGGGTCGAGCGCTATCCACCGGCACAATGCACATGCGTTTGTCTATGTGCTGGAAGGCTCCGTCGTGATGCAGCTAAAGGGCGGACAACAGGTGACACTGACGCCAGGACAGTCCTTCTATGAGGGCCCTGACGACATTCACGTCGTCGACCGGAACGCGAGCGACACCCAGCCGGCGAAATTCCTGGTGCTCCTGATCAAGGACAAGGGCGCCCCGGCGCTCATGCCCGCACAGTGACGTTTACGGCAGGAGGCAGACATGAGCTTGGGCAGTACCTCACACCCGGATAGACCGGGTCCGGACGAGTTGGTGCCGTCGCGCTACGCCCTGCGGGTCGGCGATATTGACGTCATGGTGGTCAGCGACGGGGTGCTATCGCTGCCGGGCGAGATGTTGGGCCACAACGCCGACCCGGCCGCTCGGGCGGCTTGGCTGGAGGACATGTTCCTGCCGCCGGACGTTCTGGAGTGGGCGCTGAACGTGGTCGTGGCGCGCAGCGGCGGCCGAACCATACTCATTGACGCTGGGCTCGGCGCGGACCCGGACTCGAACTTGCCGAGGGCAGGGCGGTTGGTCCAACGACTGGAGGCCGCCGGCGTCGATCTCGCATCAGTGACCGACGTGGTGCTGACTCATCTGCACATGGACCATATTGGCGGGCTGCTCGTCGACGGGGTGAGGGACCGTCTGCGTCAGGACCTACGAATTCACCTGGCGGCCGCCGAGGCCGAGTTCTGGGCGTCGCCGGATTTCTCCCGCGTCTCCATGCCGCCGGGGTTCCCGGACGCGCTTCGGCGGGCGGCCACGCGGTTCTTGAATGAATACGACAGTCAGATGCGGCCTTTCTTGACGGAATTCGAGGTGGCGCCGGGGGTGCTAGTCCGTCGCACCGGCGGCCACACCCCGGGGCACAGCGTGGTCCGAATGGCATCCGGCGGCAATCGGCTGACGTTTGCCGGTGACGCGGTGTTCGCGGTCGGGTTCGAGCATCCCGACTGGTACAACGGCTTCGAACACGACCCCGAGGAGGCGGCCCGCGTTCGGGTCCGTCTCCTTCGGGAGTTGGCGGCGAACCGCGAGCCGCTGGTGGCCACTCACCTGCCGTTCCCGTCCGTCTGCCATGTGGCGGTCGACGGCGACGTCTTTCGTTGGGTGCCGGCCCCCTGGGAGTATTGACCCGCAACGTCCGAACGAAACGAACATATGCATTGGAAACGATACCCATTTAGTCGCTGCTTCTTACGTCTTCGCCGGCTTAGGATTCGGCCCCGCTACCGTGTCGCGCACAAGGGGCAGCAGTGAGCATCCATCGACAGAGGGAAAGTCACATGAACACCAGCAAGCAAACAGTCGATCAGGTTCGACGCCGGCTTTTGGCTGCGGCTACGGTGGGTGTTGCGGCCGCGAGTGCCTCCAGCCTGCTCCCCTCGCAACTTTCAGCCACGCCCCACGGCGACGATATTCGTCCGTTTCGCTTCGAGGCATCCGAAGACCAACTTGCCGATCTTCATCGGCGCGTCGCGGCAACCCGCTGGCCAGACAAGGAGCAGGTCCCCGATGAGACCCAAGGTGTGCGCCTCGCGACCATGCAAAACCTCGCGCAGTACTGGCAGGCCGACTATGACTGGCGGACGGCCGAGGCGAGGCTCAACGCCTGGCCGCAGTTCATCACCGAGATTGACGGGCTTGACATCCATTTCATTCACGTGCGTTCGAAGCACGACAAGGCGCTGCCGTTGATCGTCACGCACGGCTGGCCCGGCTCGATCATCGAGCAGATGAAAATCATCGGTCCGTTGACCGATCCCACGGCGTATGGCGGAACGGAAGCGGATGCCTTCCACCTCGTTGTGCCGTCGCTGCCCGGGTATGGCTTCTCCGGCAAGCCCACGGAGGTCGGCTGGAACCCGCCGCGTATCGCCAAGGCCTGGGCCGTGCTAATGCAGCGCCTCGGCTACACACGCTACGTTGCCCAGGGCGGCGATTGGGGCAATGCGGTCACCGAGCATATGGCCTTGCAGCAGCCGCCCGGACTGGCCGGCATCCACACCAACATGCCGGCGGCAGTTCCGGCCGAGATCAACAAATCCCTCGCCGCGGGAGCGCCACCGGAGGGGCTCTCGCCCGACGAGCTCATTGCCTGGAACCAGCTCGACTTCTTCAACAAGAACGGCCTCGGCTACGCGATCGAGATGAATAACCGCCCGCAAACTCTCTATGCACTGGTCGATTCGCCGGTCGGCCTCGCGGCCTGGATGATGGATCATGACGATCGAAGCCAGAAGATGATCGCGCGCGTTTTCGTCGGCGCGACCGAGGGGCTGTCAAAGGACGATGTTCTCGACAATATCACGCTCTACTGGCTCACCAACACCGCGGTCTCCTCGGCGCGGCTCTACTGGGACAACGCGCATCATCCGACGGGCGGCTTCTTCGATGTGCGCGGCATCACTATCCCGGTCGCCGTCACCGCCTTCCCGGACGAGATCTACACCGCGCCACAAAGCTGGGTGGAGAAGGCCTATCCCGAGCTGATTCACTACAACAAGGCTCCCAAAGGCGGTCACTTTGCGGCCTGGGAACAACCGACGTTCTTCGTCGAGGAGATGCGCGCGAGCTTCGCGTCGCTGCGGTAACCGACGTGAGCTTCAAGGCTGAGAGCATTTCTCGCGCTCGGCCAGTCTGCGCCTACGAAATCTGAAGACAGTCCATGGATGCGTTCTCTGCCACTTCTACGACGTCGCGGCCAGCCTTGGGACCATACCGACCGGCGAACAAAGCCGCTGTCACTGCATCGTTCCGCGTGAACAGTTGGAAAATGGAGGCTACTGATGGATGCCGTTCGACCTGATGCCCCAGCGCATGACTGCAGCCATTCACTTGCGTCGGAGAATGGAATTTCCCGGCGAGCAACGCTTGCTCTAGCCACGGCCGGACTTGCCGCGCCGCTGCTTTCGACAGCCGCGGTCGCCAAAACCAAGAAGGAACGTACCTTAGGTCACATCAAGGTCGGCCAGGAAAACTCGCAGCCTATCGAACTCTACGTCGAGGACCACGGCTCCGGCCCACCGGTCGTTCTCATTCACGGCTGGCCACTCAATGGCGACGCCTGGGAAAAGCAAACGCCGGCATTGCTTGCTGCCGGTCATCGGGTGATCACGTATGACCGCCGTGGCTTCGGCCGCTCGAGCAAGCCCGGTGTCGGCTACGATTACGATACGCTCGCGGCCGACCTTGATGTCTTGCTCAGCACCTTGGATCTTACCGGCGTGGCGCTGGTTGGACACTCCATGGGGACCGGCGAGATTACCCGGTACATCGGCAAATACGGCACCGAGCGGGTACGGCAGGCAGTGCTGATCGGCACGATCGGTCCCTTTCTTCTCAAGACCGCCGACAATCCCGAGGGCCTGGATGGTAAAGGATTCGATGACACCCGTGCCGCTCTCAAGGCGGACCGGCCGGCCGCGTTGAGGGGGTTCTTGAACAACTTCTACAATGTCGGCGGCGAGGACGGCAAGCGCGTCAGCGAACAGGTCATACTAGCCAATTGGGCGGTTGCGATCGGTGCCTCGCCGCTCGGGACTGTGGCTTGCGTCGACGCCTGGCTCGAAGACTTCCGCGCCGACATCTCGCGAAATGACATACCGACAATGATCATCCATGGCGACGACGATCGCATCCTGCCGCCGGATGCGACCGCGCGGCGCCAAGCCAAGATGATCAAGAATGTCAAATTCGTGGAGATCAAGGGAGCGTCCCACGGTTTGACCTGGACGCGAGCGGACGAGATCAACCCTGAGATTGTGCGCTTCCTGGCGTAGCGCCCAGGCGCTGGCAACGACAATCACGAAAGGGCCTCACCGGTGATCGCCGGACCACGCAAGATGGAAGGGAAGCATCATGGCCTTCACCATCGAAATCAACGGGAACCCGCATAGCGTCGATGTCGACGGTGACACGCCATTGTTATGGATCCTGCGCGATGTGATCGGCATGACCGGCACCAAGTTCGGTTGTGGAGTGGCGCTGTGCGGCGCGTGCACTGTCCATATCGATGGCGTGGCGACCAGATCCTGCATCACCACCGTCGACAGCATCGGTGAGTCGAAGGTGACCACCATCGAAGGCATCGGCGCGACCCCGGCCGGGGCAGCTATCCAGAAGGCCTGGCTCGATCACCAGGTCGTGCAATGCGGCTATTGCCAGTCCGGACAGATCATGTCGGCGGCGGCGCTTATCGAGAGCAATCCAAATCCGACCGATGCCGCCATCGACGACGCGATGAGCGGCAATATCTGCCGTTGCGGGACCTATGTCCGCATACGCGAGGCGATCAAGCTTGCCGCGCAAACCAAGCACGGGGGTTGACCATGACCCTCGCTCGCACCCCATCCACCGGCTCCAGTCTTTCCCGCCGCGCTTTCCTGGTGGCCAGCGCTGCCGCCGGCGGCGGGCTGATACTTGGTTTCGCTCTGCCTTTCGGCCGGAGCGAGGCCGCTGGTTCAGCCGACTTCGCTCCGAACGCGTTCATTCGCATCGCCAGCAGTGGCGAAGTCGTCCTGACCATGCCCTATGTCGAGATGGGGCAGGGCACCTACACCGCGATCCCGATGCTGATCGCAGAAGAGCTGGAAGTGAGCCTGGCGCAGGTTCGCCTGGAGCATGCCCCACCGAACGAAAAGCTCTACGCCAATCCGTTGCTGGGAGTGCAGGCGACCGGAAATTCGAATGCAATGCGAGGGGCCTGGAAACCCCTGCGGGAGGCCGGGGCGACTGCGAGGACGATGCTGATTGCGGCTGCGGCGCAGCGCTGGGGCGTTAATCAAGCGGCTTGCCTCGCGCAAAACGGGGAGGTGCTCCACGAGCCGACTGGCCGGCGTGCCGGGTACGGCGACTTGGCGGCGGAGGCATCAAAGGTGCCGGTTCCGGAAGCCGTGTCGCTCAAGTCACCCCAGGATTTCAAGCTCATCGGCACCCCGGCCAAACGGCTGGATGCGGCTGCCAAGGTCAACGGGACGGCCGTCTATGGCATCGATGCTCGCCCGGCGGGCGTGAAGATCGCAACCCTCGCGCAGTCGCCGGTTTTCGGCGGCCGCGTGAAGAGCGTCGACGAGACCGCCGCCAGGGCCGTCAATGGCGTGCACGAGGTCGTCCGGCTCGACGACGCCGTTGCCGTCGTCGCCGATCACATGGGCGCTGCGAAGAAAGGCTTGGAAGCGCTCAAGATCGAGTGGGATGACGGCCCCAACGCCGCGCTCGACACCGAGACAGTCGCCCGTGAACTCGAAGCGGCGACGCTCGGCTCCGGCGCGGTGGCGCAGAACATCGGTGATGTCCAAACGGCGATGGCGAACGCCGTGACCAAGCTCGAAGCGCATTACGAGGTGCCCTTTCTGGCGCACGCCGCGCTCGAACCGATGAACTGCACGGTGCACTTCCGCAAGGGCGAGTGCGAGATCTGGGTCGGCAGCCAAGCCGTGGCCCGTGTCCAGGCGATGGCTGCCGCGGCCTTGGGCCTGCCGCAGGACAAGGTCATCGTCCACAATCATCTGATCGGCGGTGGCTTCGGCCGCCGGCTTGAGGCTGATGGCGCAGTCCGCGCCGTCGAGATCGCCAAGCAAGTCGACGGCCCGGTGAAGGTCGTGTGGACCCGCGAGGAAGACATCCAGCACGACATGTACCGGCCCTATTGGTTTGATCGAATCTCAGCAGGACTGGACGGAGAGGGCAGGCCGGTGGCCTGGTCCAACCGCTTTGCCGGCTCCTCGGTCATCGCGCGATGGCTGCCCGCCGGGTTCCATAACGGCCTCGATCCCGACTCGACGGAAGGCGCGATAAATCTGCCCTATGGTCTGCCGAACTTCCATGTCGAGTATGTGCGCGTGGAACCGCCAGGCATCCCGACGGCCTTCTGGCGCAGCGTCGGTCCCTCGCACAACGTCTTCGTCACCGAGAGCTTCATCGACGAGATGGCGGCAGCAGCGAAGCAGGACCCGGTCGCCTTTCGCAGGGCGCTTCTCTCCAAATCGCCGCGGGCGAAGGCGGTGCTCGATCTCGCAACGGAAAAGGCTGGATGGGGGGAGGCATTGCCGAAGGGAAGGGGGCGGGGAGTTGCGCTGCAATCGGTGTTCGGCAGCTACCTTGCCATGGTCGCCGACGTCGAGGTGTCGGAGGACGGCGCGGTTCGTCTGCATCGGGCGGTCTGCGCTGTTGACACCGGCACCGCGGTCAATCCCGACACCGTGCAGGCGCAGGTCCAGGGCGGGATTATGTTCGGAACGACGGCGGCGCTGTACGGCGAAATCACATTGAAGAATGGGCGCGTCGAGCAGGCCAATTTCGACACCTACCAGATGCTTCGCATGAACCAAGCCCCGGCTGTTGAAGTGCATGTCGTCAAAAGCGAGGCGCCGCCAGGAGGCCTGGGTGAGGCCGGAACATCATTGATCGTCCCGGCCATCGCCAATGCGGTTTTTGCCGCGACCGGCAAGCGGCTGCGCAAAATGCCGATCGGGGCCGCTTTAGCGAAGCAGGGCAACTGACCCGAGACGAAGGGAGCTGCGATGAACGCTTTGGGCCCGAACACCTCCAGCGATGAGCGCCGAGCCATGACCCAACGTATTTCCGCCTACACGTATGTTCTCTGTCTCGCCGTGGCTTTCTGCCTGGCGGCTTCGGTATCGTATGGCGGTGTCGATCCGTTCCCGGCCGAGTTCCACTCCGATCAGATCGCGACCAATGGCACGAGCCTTCATGTCCGCATCGGCGGCCAGGGGCCGGCTGTCGTCCTGCTGCATGGCTTTGGCGACACCGGTGACATGTGGGCGCCATTGGCCGCCGTGCTGGCAAAGGACCACACCGTCATCGTTCCTGACCTGCGCGGCATGGGCCTCTCGGCGCATCCGCACTCGGGCTACACCAAGAAGAACCAGGGCGTGGATATTGCCGGCGTGCTCGATCACCTGAAGATCGAGAAGGCGGATCTCGTTACCCATGACATTGGCAACATGGTCGGCTACGCCTTCGCCGCACAGTATCCAGACCGCGTGACGCGCTGGGTCGTTATGGATGCACCGCTGCCTGGCATCGGCGACTGGGACAATATCATACGCGATCCGCGCTTGTGGCATTTCAACTTCCGCGGCCCGGACGTCGAACGGCTGGTCGAGGGGCGTGAGCGCATCTATCTGGACCGCTTCTACAACGAGCTTTCCGCCAATCCGGCCGCTATCGGCGAGGCAACACGCAACCACTACGCAGAACTCTATGCGCGGCCCATGGCCATGCATGATGCGTTCGAGCAGTTCGGCGCCTTTACGCAGGATGCTGCGGACAACAAGGCGCTTCTCGCCAAGACCGGGAAGCTGGCCATGCCGGTCCTGGCGGTCGGTGCCGAAAAGTCCTTCAACACCGCGATGGCCGACGACATGCGCTTCGTTGCCACGAACGTGACTGGCGTGGTGATCCCCAACTCCGGCCATTGGCTGATGGAGGAACAGCCAACGGCCACAGTCGAAACCATCCGCGATTTTCTGGAAGGGAAGTGACGCGAACCGTACCAAATCGGACGATATTTCCAATCATTGTTCGTGTAAGCTATGGCCAAAATGGCGCGACACCGCCGCCATTACGATATGCCTCAGGGTCGAAACGACGACCGGGCTTACCACCGTGATCGCCAGGACGACGACACCCATGAGGCCGTGGTCGCGTCCGATGTGAGGCCAGGTCCTGGTGGCCGCGCTGCCGGCCAAAGGCGGCAAGGCGGGTAGCGCGATTGCAGTAAATTTGTGATGCGAGCTCGAACGCGGAGGCGGGGGAGTGAAAGAACCATCACGCAGCGAGCCGAGCGCGACGCCGAACCCGACCGATTTGAGAAGGGCGGATAACGCCGGGCTAACCGAAGCACCGGACGTCGCTATCCATGCGGAAATGGATAAATCGAATCCTTCCACCGAAGCGGAAACGATCACGCCGGCAATCGACGACAACATCGCGCCGTCGCCAACACCTCCGCCAGCAGAGCGGGGCAAGACACCGGTGGCTGCAGCAACCATCGTTGTCATCAGCACGGCTGTGATCGTGGGATTGTCGTTGTGGTATCTGGTGCAGCCACAGCCTCTGCTGGTGCAGGGCGAGGCAGATGCCACGCGCATAGACATTGCCGCGCGCGTCGAGGGCCGCATCGGTCAGCGGCCCGTGTCACGTGGTGACAATGTGAGCGCCGGCCAGTTGCTCGTGACGATCGACAATCCAGAGCTCCGGATGAAGTTGAGCGAGGCTGAAGCGGCACGGCTGGTCGCTGTTGCCGATCTCACACGCATCAATGTCGGCACCCGCGCCGAAGTCATCGCCGAGCGGAAGGCGGCGGTCGCCGCAAGTGAGGCGAGCGTCACGCTGGCGCAGCAGACCTATGACCGCACCGTTCAATTGACGAAGAGCGAAACAGCGTCGCTGCAGAAGCTGGATGAAGCGACCGCATCGCTTGATGTTGCCAAGCGATCTTTGGAGCAGGCCAAGTTCGCCTCTGACGAGGCAGTCGCCGGATATACGGCGGAGGAGCGCGGCGTCGCAAAGGCTGCCGTCGGCAAGGCAGAAGCAGCGATCGTCACCCTCAAGGCACAGGTTGCGGAGTTGACGGTCAGCGCCCCCATTGCCGCCCAAGTTTATCAGGTTGCAGCCGAACCAGGGGAATATGTCTCGCCCGGCATTCCTCTGCTTTCGCTCATCGACCTCGGCGACGTTTGGCTGCGTTTCGACCTTCGCGAAGACCTGCTCAAGGGATTGAAGGTCGGCAATCGCTTCTCGGCAAGGGTTCCCGCGCTTGGCGACGTCCCGATAGAGGTCGAGGTGCGTACGATTGCAACGCGTGGCGAATATGCCGGGTGGCGAGCAACGCGGGCCACCGGGGACTTCGACCTGCGTACATTCGAGGTACGGGCCTACCCGGTCAACAAGGTCGATGCTTTGCGGCCGGGAATGAGCGCCTACGTGGACTGGCGGGCACGATAATGCCAACCGGCCATCGCCCCGGGATCGTCAGTGTGGCCGCGCGCGAGGCAGCCTGGATCTGGAGCGACAAGGTGGCGCTGCTGCTCGTCGTCGGCATTCCGTTGCTCGCATTCGCACTACTCGCTGCGACCTTCAGCAATGCCGTCATCCGCAACCTCCATGTCGATGTCGTCGATCAGGACCGCTCGAAGACTTCTATGACGTTCGTTCACGCGATCAGCGCCGCACCCGGCGTGGAAGTCGACAGGCGGTCGGACGATCTCAACGATGCAATGCATGCGGTCCGATCAGGCAAAGCCATTGCCGCAGTCTACATCCCCAAGGATCTCGAGCGAGACGTTCAGGGCGGGCGGCGGCCGCAGATCGTGATCTTCTTCAACAAGCAGTTCTTCACTCCCGGTAATGTTGCATCCGCTGCGCTCCAGGCGGCCGTCGCGGCCGCCGTCGCCGACCTGCCACCCGGGCGACGCGCGACATCCTTTCAGCCCGGCCCGCTGATCGTCGAACAATATGTGCTCACCAATCCCGCCCTCAACTATGTGCAGTTTCTGCTGCGTGCGATCTTGCCGACGGTCCTCCACATCGTGATCGCCATCGCTGCCGGCTATGCCGTCGGCTCAGAGTTCGGGTCGCGGAACATGAGCGAATGGCTGGCGACTGCTGGAGGAAGCAGCCTGACTGCGCTCGTCGGCAAGCTCTTGCCGTACTTCATCATTTTTCAACTCATGATGGTCGTAGGGCTCGGCATCATTCACGGCCTGTTTGAGATACCCTTTCGCGGCAATGCGGCGCTTGTGGGCGTTTCGGCCTCTCTGTTGATCATCGCCTATCTTTCCATAGGGGCACTGCTGCAATTGCTGGTCCGAAATCTGGCCTTCGGACTGAGCCTCACAGGCATCGTCTGCTCCCCGGCTTTCGGATATGCGGGCGTGGGGTTCCCGGTTCTTGCCATGGGCGCGTTCGCGCGTGGCTGGGGCGCTCTTCTACCGCTGCGCTGGTACATCCAAATTCTGTTCGATCAGGCGGCCCGCGGTGTCCCCGCGCAGGATTCGTCCACGCCTTTCATGATGCTCGGCGGCCTGACCGTCGCCTATTTCGGCCTTGCCTGGATCAGGCTGCGCTCCGTTTCCCGTCACCCGGTGCGTAATCCGCCAGCTCCCCCGGGCCCGGACCGGATCGGGGTCGTGCGTGCGTTCACCGACGAATACGGCCGCATCCTTCGAGACCGCGGCGCCTTCAGCCTGATCGTGCTCGCGCCGATCATCTATGGGCTGCTCTATCCGCAACCCTATCTTGGTCAGCTCATCAAGGATGTTCCCGTAGCCGTCGTCGACGACGACCGGTCAAACGTCAGCCTGACGATCATCCAGGCCCTCGATGCTCATGAAAATCTCAAGGTCGCGCTTCGGCCAACCACGCTGGCAGAAGCGCAGAGGGCCTGGGCGCGTCGCGAGGTTTTCGGCATCCTGAGTATTCCGGCTGGTACGGAGCGCGACATTCTGAAGGGTGTTGGCGCAAGGTTGCCTGCTTTCGTGGATTCCGCGTATTTCCTGCTCTACAACCGCACGCTCCAGGGCATCCAGGAATCGGTGGGGGCTGTCCGCGCCGATCTTGCAGCGCGCAGTGCGCGACCGGATGGCAGCCTCTACCGCGCCGCGCTGGCTGGCATTGCGCCGGTCGAGGTCCTCAATCAGCCACTTTTCAACCCCACCGGCGGCTATGGCAGCTACATTGTGCCAGCCGCCTTCGTCCTGATCCTGCAACAGACGCTTCTGATGGGGGTGGCCACCGTTGGCGGCGCAGCGTTCGAAGGTGGTGGTCACGCCGCGCGCCGCAATCGCAGCGCTTTGATGGCGGTGATCGGCCAGAGCCTTGCTCACCTGTTGCTTTCGCTGCCGGGTTATACCCTCTTTCTGGTCGTCCTCCCGAGGGTCTACGGTTTTTCCGCGAGCGATCACGTCCTCCAAATTCTGGCGCTTTCCATTCCCTTCATTCTGTCCGTCAGCTTCCTCGGCCAGTTTGCCGGAAGCTGGTTCAAGCGCCGTGAGACCGCGGTGCTGCTGTTCATTGCGATCAGCCTGCCGCTCTTCTTTCTTGTCGGAGTGGCCTGGCCACCCGAAGCGATCCCTGCCGCCCTGCGCACCGCCAGCATGATCCTGCCAAGCACCTCGGGGATCGACGCGCTGGTGCGCATCAACCAGATGGGCGCTTCCCTGTTTGACGTTTTTGACGACTGGATGAGACTCTGGGCGCTGGCCGGCACCTATGCGATCCTGGCGGCGGCCGGTACCCGAATTGCATCTGCCCGGAGAGGTTAGATGGCTACTGGATCGAAACGCTGTCTCCTGATTGCTTTGGCAGTCGCCGTAACGGGCCTCACATCGGCGACGACGGATGTCTTGCGCGCGCAAGACACGGAGCCGTCGCTCCCCGGCATGGTCCACCGGACCGAGATTCGGATTGCGCCCGAGATATCGGGCCGGCTTGGGTCGGTTGCGGCTTCGCCTGGCGAAAAAGTCCGAAGAGGCGACTTGCTTGCGGTTATTGCCAATCCCGATCTTGTCGCCCTGGTTGGCGAAGCCAGGGCTGCGGCGGCGAGCGCGAGAGCCGACCGTGACAGGGTCTTTTCGGGCGTCAGGAGTGAAGAGGTGGCAATCACCAATGAAGGGGTGCGCACTGCCGAGGCGAACCTCGTTCTTGCCCAACAGCAATACACTCGAACCAGCGCGCTCCTGACCAGCAGGGTCGCTAGCCGCCAACAGGCGGATGAAGCCGCCGCTTCGCTGGCAAAAGCCCAGGCCGACCTCGACCTGAAGCGGGCTCGGGCGGCGGCGGCGCGCGCCGGCCCCACGGTAGAAGAACGCGCGCTGGCCGAGGCCAGGGTTGCACTTGCTGATGCGACGGTCGCGCAGCTCGGAGCCCGCCTTGACAAGACGAAGCTGATCGCGCCGTGCGACGGCACCGTGCGCATACGAGTGGCCGAACCGGGGGAGATCATGGACCCCGGAAAGCCGGTGATGACGTTGGAACCTGAGGAGCACCCGTGGTTCGCGTTCACATTACGCGAGGACCAACTGCATAGTATTGCACTTGGCGCTGCGGTGACGCTGGCCGCTCAGGATGGCCGCCGCATCGGCGCCCGCGTAACGGAGCTGCGTCCGCTCGGCGAGTTCGCCACCTGGCGTGCCGCCCGGGCCGTTGGCGATCATGATCTCAACAGCTTCCGAGTGCGGCTCGATGCTGATGATGCCGTAGACAACCTGGAACCTGGAATGACTGTTTGGTTCGCGCGTCCATAGCGAACGGTTGAGCAATATGATGAACATCCTCGCCGATCCGATCGTCCAGACCGGCGCTCTCGCCGCAGTCGGAGCCGTGATCACGCGCGTGTTTCTGCGCCGTCACCCGAAGCGCCGCCTGATAGGCCAGCTCGGGTTCTTCTTGGCGCTGACCGCCTTGCTCCTTTACCACGGCATCATTCCCTATAAACCGGGGCCGTCCGGGGCCCCTGTCCTTCAACGGGTCTTTATCGCCATCGCCAAGATCATCTGGTGGACGAATGCGGCTTGGTCGCTGATCAGCATCGTCCGGGTCTTTCTGATCTTTGAGCGGCAGCCGAATGAGGTGCGCCTCCTTCAGGATCTGATAATCGGCGTGATCTATGTTAGCGCGATCTTGTCCGTCATCGCTTATGTGTTCGAAGCTCCGGTGGGTACGCTCATCGCTACCTCCGGTGCGGTCGCGATCGTCCTTGGCCTTGCGCTGCAAAGCACCCTGAGTGATGTGTTCTCGGGAATCGCGCTCAATCTCTCCAGGCCTTACGGGATCGGGGACTGGCTCCTGCTCGGGGACGGGTTCGAAGGGAAAGTGGTGGAAACCAACTGGCGGGCAACGCATCTCGTCACCGGCGCGAATGATCTTATCGTGGTTCCCAACAGCGACCTCGCGAAGGCGAGGCTGACCAATCTCAGCAGCCCGGCGCGAAGTCACGGCGTAACGCTCACCGTGCGATTCCATCCGACCACACTGCCTTCAGCCATGGTTGAGGTGATGCAGTCGGTATTGACCAACAGCAACTTGATTTTGACGGATCCGCCACCGCGTGTTCAGGTTACGTCCTTGGATGCGAGTGCCACACAATTGGAATTGACTTTCAGTGTCGCCGACGTCGGGCTCGTCGGAGAGGCAAGGACAGAGATCTTCGACCTGATCTACCGCCACGCAAAGGCGAATGGGCTCATTCTTGCCCAGCCGCCAAAGAGCGCTGGAGCCGCGACCGTGGCTCCGGCCGACGACACGAGCTCATTCGGCCATCACAGCACGCCGCGGCGCCTTCTCGATGCGATTGCGCTGTTTGCTTCTCTGACCGACGACGAGAAAGAAGCGCTCACATCGACGATGGTTCGCCGGACGTTCCGAAAAGGGGAGATTCTGGCTGAACAGGGTACTGTCCTGAAATCGCTGATGATCATCCGCAACGGAATCGTCGTGATCACGCGCCGCGAGGAAGCTAGGCTCACGGAGCTTGTTCGGTTGGCGCCCGGCGAATTCTTCGGCGAAGGTGGGCTGCTGACGGGAGCCGGCGAATTTGGGACAATCAAGGCGCTGACTTCTGTAGTGGTCTACGAGATCACCCAGGAGGGCCTCGCCGGGCTAATGCGCGACCGGCCTGCAATTTGCGAAGAACTCGGCTCCATGTTGTCGAAGCGGGCCGCCACGGAGCTGGTTCGACTAAATCCGTATCACGACGATGTTGGATCCAAGTCTGCACCGCGCCTGACGGCTCGTATCAGACAGTTGTTCAATATCTGAAAGCCCTGTTTTTGCTGTTTTTACACACTATCCGCCAACAGACGACATACTGTTCGATCTGAATTTCCCCTTCAATCCGTTCGATCTTAAAATCGCTGATCAGCACATCCAGGCCAACTTGCGAGATTCCGGGCAGTGGTAGAAGCAGGGCCGGAGCCCGTCCCCTGAGCGGCGGAAATGGCCAGTGCCCGTGGAGGCGGAGTAAAACGCCACACCGCCGCGACGTCGAATATCGTCAGGACGATCGGCGCCTTGACAGCAATAGACCGCACAAGAAAGCTGGCTGCGCGCTTGCACCTGCCTCGGCGCGAGCGGTCAGCAATCCATCGATCGAACGCAGCGCCTCGGGGACCGGCTTAGACGCCGTAGGCACGCGACACCGCCCCCTTTGGCTCGAAGTCGGATAGCAGCGGGAAATGCAGATTGCGGTCGTGAGCGAACGCCTGGTGACACCATGCGCCATCGACCGAAATTCCGACTAGCTCGGCGCCTTTTTTTCGAAACTCCGCCAGCACGTGATTGTAGAGCGACATCTGGTCTCCGCAAACCGGGCTCCAGTCGGCCGGGTAAAAGGCAAGGATGACCCGACGGCCGCGAAATTCCGACAGCGACAGTTTCTGATCTGGCGTGGCGTTCAAAATGAAGTCGGGCGCGATGGTGCCAGGTGAAAGGATGGTTGGCATACGTGCTTCCTATTGAACGCCGCGAAGCCCGCGGGCTGGGGAACATATATGACGATGAACGCCTTGGCTCGGCGATCGCAGTGTGGAACGAAAAGGCTATTGCGTTTCATGGACGGGAGCATTGACACCCGTCAGTTTTTGTCTGCGCGGCGGCGGGCCCGGCCAGGGGGCTGTCAATGAGTTGGCTATCAGCCCTTTCGGACGCGATCCAATGCCTGCTTGATGCTATTCGCGCTGCTGGCGAGTTGCTCACGCTCTTCGTCAGACATTGCCGGCTCCGCTGTCTCGACTACGCCAATTCGACCCACGACACGACTTGGTCCACAGGGTTCGACGAGACGCAACTCGGGGGCACGGCTCACCATGCTCACGGCATGCCCGACAACGGATGACCTTGATGCCTAACGGCGAGCAAGCGGCCTGTCGGTAGTGCGGCAACAAACTTCACCGCTTCGCCGCGCTCGCGCTGCATCTGGTTGTCCTGTCCAGAGGTCCCACGCTTCAGGAATGCTTGTGCCCATCCTCATCGTCTACTTCCTCGAAATCAGCATCGACGACATCTTCACTCGATGGAGTTCCTGTCTGAGGCTGGGGCGTTGAAGATCCGGTATTGGCTGTGTAGAGCTTCGATCCAAAATTGGTCGAGGCCACTTGCAGCGCGTGGATCTTCCCTTTGATCTCGTTTTCCGCATCTCCGGTCATGGCCGCTTTGAGATCGTTGATAGCCGCTTCAAACGGCGCCTTGTCCGCAGGCGATAGCTTATCGCCAGCCTCGTCCAGCGTCCGTTGCGCAGCACTTATTTCCGCGTCCGCCTGGTTGCGGGCTTCGACCAGCGCACGCCGCCTCTTGTCGGCCTCGGCATTTGACTCCGCCTCTTTCACCATCCGGTCAATGTCGGACTGAGACAATCCTCCCGAAGCTTCTATCTTGATCTGTTGCTCCTTGCCGGTCGCCTTGTCCTTCGCCGTGACATTGACGATGCCGTTGGCGTCGATGTCGAACGTGACTTCGATCTGGGGCATGCCCCGCGGGGCAGGAGGGATGCCCACAAGGTCGAACTGGCCAAGCAGCTTGTTATCGGCGGCCATTTCGCGCTCGCCCTGAAAGACGCGTATCGTGACGGCGCTCTGATTGTCTTCTGCAGTCGAGAAAATCTGGCTTTTTTTCGCGGGAATGGTGGTGTTGCGCTCGATGAGCCGTGTGAACAGGCCCCCCAGTGTTTCGAGCCCCAGAGACAGCGGCGTCACGTCGAGCAGCAATACATCCTTGACATCGCCTTGCAGAACACCGGCCTGAATAGCGGCGCCGATGGCGACCACTTCGTCCGGGTTGACGCCCTTGCTGGGCTCCCCGCTAAATATCTTTCTGACCGTCTCCTGCACTTTCGGCATGCGTGTCATGCCGCCGACTAATACCGCTTCACCGATATCCTGCGGAGTGGTCTTCGCGTCCTTCATCGCCGCCGTACAGGGCGGCTCCGTGCGTTGGATCAGGTCGGCAACCAGATCTTCGAGCTTGGCCCTGCGAAGCTTGATCTCGAGATGCTTGGGACCATGCTGATCGGCGGTGATGAACGGCAAACTTATTGTGGTTTCGATCGCCGACGACAGCTCGATCTTGGCCTTTTCCGCCGCCTCGCGCAGCCTCTGCACAGCCAGCCGATCCTGGCGCAGGTCGATACCTTGATCCTTCTTGAACTCATCGGCCAACCAGTCGACGATGCGCTTGTCAAAATCCTCGCCGCCAAGGAAAGTGTCGCCGTTTGTCGCCTTGACCTCGAATACCCCTTCTCCAATGTCGAGAAGCGAGATGTCGAATGTGCCGCCGCCGAGATCGTACACCGCGATCTTTGCGGCCTTCTTCTTGTCCAGCCCGTAGGCGAGAGCGGCGGCGGTCGGCTCGTTGATGATACGTAAAACGTCGAGCCCGGCGATCTTGCCCGCATCCTTGGTGGCCTGGCGCTGGCTGTCGTTGAAATAGGCCGGCACGGTTATGACGGCCTGCGTTACTTTCTCACCGAGATAGGCTTCCGCCGTCTCCTTCATTTTCACCAGTATGTAGGAACTGATCTGGCTTGGGCTGTATTGCTTACCCATCACCTCGACCCAGGCATCGCCATTGGCGCCCTTGACGATCCGGTAGGGAACAAGCCCCTTGTCTTTTTCGACGGTCGGGTCGTCATAGCGCCTGCCGATGAGGCGCTTAATGGCAAAGATGGTGTTTTCCGGATTTGTTACGGCCTGGCGTTTGGCGGGTTGGCCGACAAGGATTTCACCATCCTTGGTAAAGGCGACTATCGAAGGCGTGGTTCGTCCGCCCTCGGCGTTCTCGATGACCTTCGCCTGGCTGCCTTCCATAATCGCGACACAGGAGTTGGTCGTTCCCAGATCAATGCCGATAACCTTGCCTGCCATTACAGCCTCCATGGGCACACGTTCGGCGCAAGCGAGGGCGCTTCAACTGCTCTCATCTTCGGGCGCCTGCCGATCAATTACCTTGACCGTCGTCAATTTCCGGACAGCAGCATCACGTCGGGCTTCCTTTGACCGTGATGCGGCGCGGACCCTGCAAGGTGATCAGCCCGCGCTCCTGGAGTTCCGTGAAGGCGCGACATACCGTTTCAACGGAGATGCCAAGCATGTCCGCGATGTCGTAACGAGAGATCGGCAGCGGCGCACCATCGCCCTGGACGCAGGCCAACCGATCGCAAAAATAGGCAAGGAATGCGCGCACCTTCCCCTGTGAGGTCATGGTGCCGGCAACGAGCATCTGCGACTCGAGCCGTTCGATCGCCTGGAAGCATTGGGCTCTGATCTCATGGGCCACAGATGGTTCTTTGTCCGCTAGAACCTCCACCTTTTGCCTCGGATAGCACTCGATCGTCGTCTCTTCGGCCACGGCCTGAGCACCAAACCATCGATGGCTGCGCAATGTGAACCCGAAGAAGTCGCCCGGAAGAAGGATGTCGATGATCTGGCGGCGCCCGTCGCTTTGCACCACATACTCGCGAACTGCCCCCGCGAGCACGCAGTACCAGCTATCGCCGCGCTCGTCCTCGTCGAATATCTCCTGGTTCCGTCTCAGGCGCCGGATATGAGCGATGCTATGCAGCGCCGGTGCACCCAGATCAGTATCCGGCGGAGGCTGCAGCGGAGCAACGGTTTTATCGGGGGATGTCGACCTCTGGAGATGCAGCATTTGACAAGCCTTTCTCGCGGATAACTCACCGGTCGGCCTCGGCTAGGTGTTTAGTTCCAGAAATTGATGGATCTGATCGACGATGAATCGTTCAGGTTCCTTTGTCCAGCATTTGCAGATGTATTCATAAGGGGCGCTTCATGGTGGTGGCTTCAGCCGTCGGATTCGACGATCTAGATTGTATTTTTTGAGGCAAGCCCGATCAGCAGCACGATGGCGATCTGCGCGTAGATGCTGTTCTGCAGCCCCATCAGCATCAGCGCGGGGTGGCTCCAAACAGCGCCGCTCCCAGGGAGAGGATGATGGAAATGGGGAGCATCCAGCTTTCATACTGCGCGACGAGGAACAGGAACGCGAAGAGCAGCGCCAGACCGAACACGGCGATGCTCAAGCCGAGCGCGCCTCGGCCCGGGTCCTGTCGACGTCGACGAAGATTTGCGGAATATCGGCGCTGAACGTCGACGAGACGCCGCCGATCTCCGGCGCATGGTTCAATTCGGCCAGCAGGCGCAGCACCTGGCCGATCTCCTCGGGAGGCTGGCCCTGCAACGCCTGCAGCCGTATGTCGAGGCCGCGCCGACACCCGGAATCGCCGGCGGGGCGAAGACGGCTATGTTGGCGCCTGGTATGGTCGCGAACTGCGCCCGCAGCTCGCTCAGGATGCGCCCGATCTGCAGGTCTGGCTCGGTCCGATTCTCCCAGGGATCGAGCGCTACGACTGCCATGCCGCCGTTTGGCGTCATTGTATTGTCGGCTTACCAGGCGCGCGGCGCCAGGACGTATATATGTCCCAGACGGCGATAAACATCGCTGCAATCATCGGGCCGATGACGAAACCGTTCAGACCAGCTGCCGAAGTGCCCCCGAGGGTGGAGATTAGGACGACGTAATCCGGCATCTTGGTGGATTTGCCGACGAGGATGGGGCGCAGGAGATTGTCGACGAGGCCGATGACCCGTGTGCCGAAGGCGACCAGGATGATCGCCTTCCAGACCGCGCCGGAGATCAGCAGGTAAAGCGCAACGGGCAGCCACACGATGCTCGCTCCGACAGCAGGCACGAGCGCGAAGAACGCCATTACCACAGCCCACAGTACTGAAGCATGGATTCCTAGCACCCAGAAGATCAAGCCGCCGAGGGCGCCCTGCAGGATTGCCACCAGAATGGACCCCTTGACCGTGGCGCGAACGACGACTGCGAATTTCTGCAGAAGCTCCCGTTGCGACGCCCGCAACGGAATCGCGTCCCTGATTCTGCGTGTCAGGCTTGAGCCATCCCGCAGCAGGAAGAACATAAGGTAGAGATATCGTGCGCATATCGCCTCCGCAAAGCTCCGGAAGGGCGGGAGCATGCCACTATATCATTTCATGGTAGGCTTGTAACAAACGCCACGTGCGAGACTGGCTAATGTCCTCTTGGGCAGTTCGAAGGCCGAAAGATGCCAGTCCGCTTTCGGCCCCGAGGCCGACGGTTCGGTTCCGGCTTGAGCAGACTCGGCCGCTGGCACGAACGTGATGGCAGAAGCACTCATGTTTAGGACAAGAAGCGAGCCGGCCCGAGATCGTCGGCGGCGCTGTCATGAAACACTGTCCATGTCGAGCCACTCGTGAGATAGCTCAATGACGACCTTTCGAACGCGCTGCCCATCCCGCGAGCTCCGGCGCGAGCATCAGCTTGTGCGCGGTAGGCAGTATCGATCGGAGGCAAACGAACTCACCTTTGCCTAGGGGCCATTCAGGGAGCACCGGTGCTGCTCGAGACGAAGCGCGCCCACCTGGCGAAGTAGCTCCACCATACGAGGCGACGGCTCGCCCTCGGGCGCCGCCGTCAAAAGCGCCTCGACGTTCTGTTCCAAGGTCGCCCTAATCTCCCGTGCGGCATCGGCAGCGGCAATGCAGGCCGCAGCGGCGGCAAAATAGGCGTTTGTTCGATGCAGCTCAGCCAGGCCGATCTGCGCGGCGTCGATCGCGCGCCCGGCGTGCTCTGCCGCCGCTTCGGCGGCGGCGAGACGCAACGAAAGGACGCCGGTGGCGTAAGCATCGGGTTCGCTGATGTCTAGCCCACGCCGAAGCGTCCGGCGTCCGGCTCCGATATGGCGGGCCGCCTCGAGCAGCAGGGCGAGCGAATGCGGTACGTCGATGCGATCCTCTTCGGCAAATGCATGGAGCAAGGCTCCGCTGTCGGCGAGTACGTCCTTCAGCAGGATGTGCTCCGACGGCTGCTGGCCGGGGGCGGACGGCTCGCAACTGTCGGCAACGTAGTGCAGACCGTCGATCCGGGTCGGCAACAGAAGCTGGGCGGCCTTGCCTCCATCGGTCTGCGTCGGCACCAGCAGAAAGTCCGCATGGCGGGCGCAAGGCGTACAGAGCACCTCCCCCGCAAGACGCCAGCCAACACCGCTCGCCATCATCCTAAGCGGCGCGCCGTTCTCCGAATTGCGGTGAAAAGGCAGCGCTTTGCCGAGCCTGGCGCCGGCCAGTGCCGCCGGAAAAACGGTATTGTGCTGGCCTTCGGTTCCAAAACTACGGATCTCCTCCAGCGCGACGAAATGAGTAGCGAGAAGCTCCGCCAGCGTTGCGGACTCTTCGGCTGCAATCGCGCAGATCTCGAAAAGCGCCACGTTCGAAGCATCGAGGCCTCCATGTTCGGAGGGAATCGACACCCCGAGCAGGCCGGACCGAGCCAGGAGCTCCAGACGCGCTTGCTGCGGAATGCCGGCGGCTTCAAAGCCCGCGGCGATCGCGCTCGCAACGCCAGTCGCCTCGTCTTCCGCCGCGATGAGGGCGGCGGTGCGGGCAGGATGGCCAATCGCTGGTGTCGTGCCCATGTCTGCTCCTCATGCGGTTTCGGAAGGAACGGGTGAAAAGATCATAGTCTATAAAGACTGTATAGAATAATTTTGCTAATTTTCGGCCGATTTGAAGTTAGTCGATGCGGGCATCACGAAGGTCCAGAAGGGTAAGCCGGTCGCCGTCTGTGACGAACATCGAGGCGATCAAGCTCCGGCGGCGGCCGCCTAAATCAACTTCCCGGAACCCGAGCCCGCCTCGGCCGTTTTCTCCCTCAGGAAGGAATTGCGATACTCTATAGATTTTATAGAAAATACCGGTAGACTATGGCGCAGACGCCGGCGCCCGAGCCGGAGCCGGAGGGTTGTTCATGCAGTTCAACACGGACGTCGCAATCATCGGTTCGGGATTCTCCGCCGTTTCGCTTGGGCTCAATCTCATCGAGATGCTGCCACCGACCGCCAATGTGAGCCTGGTCGGGCGTGCGGCGCGGCAGGGCAGGGGCATCGCCTATTCGACCACTGCCGATTCCCATCTCCTAAACGTGCCGGCCGGCCGGATGAGCCTCTTTGCCGACCGTCCGAACCACTTCGTCCGCTGGCTTGCCGAGGCTGGCTTTTTCTGGAAAGACGACTTCGTGCCGCGTAAGATCTATGGCCGATATGTTAGCGATTGCCTTGAGGCCGCGAGGGGGCGGACGGCCAACCGACCTGCACTTTCCCTGGTCGATGCTGACGCGCTTGGCGCTGAAGCCGCAGCCGATGGCAGTCTGGTCTTCCGCCTGAACGATGGTCGCATGCTCACTGCCCACCTTGCGGCGCTTTGTACGGGCGCCGGCACAAACCGTCTCCCAATACCCCCAGACGCGGTTTCCCCGGACGTTTTACCCCTGGTGGTCAACGACCCATGGGGGGCACCCTGGTGGGAGCACATGCCGAACGACGCGGACGTCGTTTTCATCGGCACCGGCCTCACCATGGTCGACCAATGCCTGCTTCTGAAGCAGCGGGGCTTCAAGGGCACCATGCACGCCGTCTCGCGACGCGGGCTCTTGCCGCAAGCGCATCTGTCCCGCAGGGCGGATCCGGCCGATCCGGTGCTTGTCGCGGGCGAGAGTAAAGTCAGCGACATGCTTCGCAGGCTGCGCGCGCAGGCCGCCGACATGCCTGACTGGCGTGCGGCGATGGACGGGCTCCGCCCCGTCACACAGGCGCTCTGGAAGGCGATGGATGCGGACCAGCGGGGGCGATTTCTCCGCCATGCCGTCGCGTACTGGAACGTGCACCGCCACCGCATGGCGCCGGCGGTGGCGCAAGAGATCGAAGCGCTTCGGCAATCCGGCCAGTTGGTCATACACCGAGGTCGGCCCAGCGCAATTCGAAGTGTAAAAACCGGGGTCATCGTGGACGTGGTGGGCGTCAATGCCGTGGCTCTGCCGGCTGGCCTGGTTGTCAACTGTGCCGGCCTGGAGCGATGCGTGGTCGGCGCCTCGCCGCTCTTGTTCGATCTTGCCCACAAGGGGCTCGTCCAGCCCGATTCCCTTGGACTCGGCATAGCCGTAGATGACGACTCGACCGTCATCACCGATCGTGAGATGGCTGACGGCCGCCTCTATGCGATCGGTCCGTTGACTGTCGGCAGACACTGGGAGATCTCCGCCGTGCCTGACATTCGCGTTCAGGCGCGCTCTGTTGCCGAACGCATCAGCGCCCGGATGCGCTGATCCATGGGACAATTTCGCAGGTTCGATTTTTCAAGCAGGAGTAAGCGATGGAGAGACCTCGCAGCATTCAACCGCGGCCTTGAGACCCGTCGCGAGGTGCTGGGGGCCGACGACGTCGACAAGTCCATCGCCACGGCCGATGATTTCAGTGGGCCGATGCAGCAACTGACGAGGACGAGATCGGGAACCGGCCCGGACTGGGAGAGGAAGACGCGCAGCCTTCTAAACCTGGCGATGCTTTCTGCGCTCAACCGCCCCCGGATCAGTACTACGGCAAACATCCTGTCCATCAATTTCTCCAACAAAACCACTTCCGCCTGCGACGTTGCTGGCAACAACGCGACGGCAATTACGTCGCGTTGAGCGGGGATTTTGAAGCGAAAGGAAGGTGGTTCTGATGCGCATCGATCTTGCCCCCCGACTTCAGCTTGGAAAGCTGACGGTCTCCACGGCCGGCGACGTTCTCACCATCAACGGCGAGGCCTTCGACTTCACCGGACTCAACGATGGCGACACTTTGGAAGGTGTCTCGTGCGACTGGATCTTCGGCCCGGTCTCACGCGAACTGCAGATCACGCTGATGCTGCCGTGCGGTTACGATGCGCCGCAAGAGCGCACCTTTCCCCGACCCAATTATCAACCCCGCCGATGGGCGCATCATCTTTCCGGGAGACGCTACAGATGTGGACGGTTTGATCAAGGAACGGTTGTCACCTCCGAACAGAAACAAGCGATGGCGTTGGCCGCGCTAGAAGCCCTGTACGCCGGTGCTATCCAGTCGCATATGGACGCATTCGCTCGCTCGAAAAAGTACGATAGCATTCACACAGGCGCGTCTCACCCGCAATATGCGGCAGAAGGTGAAGCGATGCGCAATTGGCGTTCTCTGGCGTCTGGGGTCTATGCGAACGCAGAAATGGAGAGGGTGGTGACAGGTCAGCGCCCGCAGCCGACCGTTGAAGAACTGCTCCAGGACCTGCCGAAGATCGTCTGGCCGTAGCCGACCGGGCGGCCGAGGCGTGAGGGCGCCTCAGGCGACGGGAGTCAAGGTGAGGACCAGACCCGTCCGACAGCGCGATAACACAACCGTCGCACCCGTACCCTGCAGGGCGGATCAGCGATTACGTCGTGAGTTCTTAGAAATGGTAAATCTGCAGCCGGTTTCTCCGTCCCTACACCGCCTGAGCACGCGGCGCGCTTTCTTTATCTGCAGCGGCTCGCTCTCGGTGGGAAGGTCTTCGGCCGCAACTTCATCGTCGACGCCTTCCGCAGCCGTATCGGCGACACCGTGCCGCCGATACGGCGGATCGTCCCATCTCGATCACACGTCCAGTTGCCCAGGAGCTGGACCTGCAGAGCGACACGCAAACCAAGTGCCGCATCCGTAGTGTATCTAAACGGAATGAGATGACAAATCACAACACAGCATGCCGGTGAGGCCGACCGTCACGAGCAACACGAGTAAAACGGCGATAGCCACAAGCGAAAGCTCGACAAATCCATCAGGCACCACGGCATTCTCGAGTCAGGATCCCCGATAACGCCGACCTCACTCACTCACTCGTTCCAACCAAGGACAATTCGATGGATACGACCGTGCAGGACCTGCAGCGGCGCCTGACCGCGCTTGGCTACAACCCCGGCGAGGCCGACGGCATTTCCGGGCCGATAACCGACAGAGCGGTGCGCCTGTTCCAGATCGCCGAAGGGTTGGCCGTCGACGGGGTCGCCGGACCGAAGACACTGGCGCGGCCGCGCGAGAGGAAGTCGAGTCCGCGGTATCTGGCAATCCCGCCGCCGCAGTGATCGCCCGCCAGCCAAAGTCTAAGGCAATCGGCGCGGCTGTCGGCGACGGCCAGCCGAGACGCCCTGGTACGGCTATCTCTTGCCGGCGGTGCTGGCCGCCGCCGAACCAGGCATCAAGCAGGCACACGAGCGAGTTGTATTTTCCGACAGCTGCAACCGCTAATGTCGCCATCCCCTTCATGTGGCGGGAGCTACTGTGGGAACTGCAATCCAGTCGGTATGGCTCTGATCGAAGAAGGTCTGGCGTCATGGATGCAATCCGGTCAGCCGGTTTCCACCGGGCTCATCGCAGCTCTGGCCTATCTCGGCCCGCAGGGGCGAAAGTGGGGTGATCCAAGCAAAAGGCCCAGCGTTGTGCGTTACGCCGGGCCAAGCACAGTTGGATTGCAGGATGGTTGGAGATTGCCACCGCCCCGATGATACGCCCGGCCTGCCCTCATCACGATAACCCAAAGGGCTGGTGGCGCAGACTGATGGAGCGACCGGCGGAGATGCCAAGCATCGACGTCATTTGCCCGCCTCCGGCCTGTGCCCGGGGCTGACCGATCCGTGAAGTCATTGCCGCGGTCGGGGCAGAAGCTTCCCCACTTCTTATGGCGCGGGCGGGTGTCATTGTTCGACATGAACGCTGTCTGTCTTGAAGAATTTAGCAGAAGTTTTGAATACCAGGGTGCAGCCAAACGTAGAACTTCGCAATGCAGTACAAACGAGGATAGTGCACATGGCATTCCAGGTCTTCACAGCCGACTCTATCGGTGCAGGCGTTCGCGCCACTCTCGCGACGGGGGACGATATTTACATCGGCCGCAACGCGACGGTCGGTCGAACAGACGGCACAAATGGTGTCGACTCCACGATTGTCGGCACAGGCAGCCAGCACCGGGTGGACATTGCTGGCACCGTTCTCGGTCAAGAAATAGCGATCGATATCGGCGATTCCAGGGATGATTCCGATAACATCGTGAACATCGCCACAAGCGGGGTTGTGAGAGCTTATGAATTGGCTTCGTACGCCGTTCGAATGTGCGGGATCAGGAGCGAGCTCATCAATGCCGGCGACTTATGGGCTGATAACACGGGTGTTTTCATGTACTCCTTCGCTGATACGACGTCGAAGATCACAAACACCGGCACGATCGCGGGCGGCAACGAAGGTATCTTCAGGGCTGGCTTGGATAGCTACGGGATCATTTCTGTAGACAACTGCGGGACCATTTCAGGAAAGGCTTCCTCGTACAACGGGGGCTTTGCCACCGCAAAGGATCTCATTACGAATACCGGCCGCATGGTTGGTGATATTAATCTCTCTCGCGGCGACGACGTTTACGTCGGCACGAACGGCCGGCTGTCGGGCAGAGTCTACGGTGGCGAAGGGGTCGACGAGATTCGCGGTGGCATCGACAACGATACGTTTGACGGCGGCGAGGGCAATGATAAGCTCTACGGCGGATCCGGCAACGACACGCTCAACGGCGGTGCCGACACAGATCTGCTGGATGGCGGCGTGGGTGCGGACACGATGTCCGGCGGCCTGGGGAACGATACCTTCGTCGTCGACAGCACCGGCGATAAGGTGATCGAAAACGCTGATGAGGGCACCGATCTCGTCCAGGCCTCGATCTCCTACACCCTTGGCGCCAACGTCGAGAACCTGACGCTGACCGGCACGGGAAAGACCAACGGCACCGGCAACAGCCTGGCCAATGTCCTTGTCGGCAACGCCGCCAACAACGTTCTCGACGGCAAGGCCGGCGCCGACAAGATGCAGGGCGGCGGCGGCAATGACGCCTATATGGTCGACAATCTCGGCGATGCCGTAGTGGAGAAAGCAAACCAAGGCACCGATCTCGTCAATGCATCCGTCAGCCATAGCCTTTCAGCCAACGTCGAAAACCTGACGCTGACGGGGACGGGAAACATCGACGGCACTGGCAACGGGCTTGCCAACGTGATCAAGGGAACCGCAGGGATCAATATGCTGAAGGGTGGTGCCGGCAACGATATGCTGATGGGCGGAGCCGGCAACGACCGACTCTATGGCGGAGCGGGAGCAGACAAGCTCTACGGCGGATCCGGGGCCGACACCTTCGTTTTCGCGGCGATAGGTGACTCCACGSTGACTGSGAGCGACGTCATCTACGACTTCAACCGCACGCAGAAGGATAAGATCGACCTCAAGGCGATCGACGCCAGCACGAAGACCGGCGGCGACCAGGCCTTCACCTTCATCGGCACKGAGGCYTTYCACAAGAAGGCCGGCGAACTGCGTTACGAGATCAAACGCGGCGACACCTACATCCACGGCGACGTCAACGGCGATGGAAAGGCCGACTTTGCGATGGTGCTCGATCTCAGCCTGGCAATGAGCAAGGCGGATTTTGTCCTGTAAGGGGAAGGCGACGGTCGGCCAAGGGCAGGAGCCGGCGAGCGTGCCGGATTGCTCTGGCGTCCTGGTACTTCGAGCCACCACGCGCCCGCGGCAAAGATGGGTTGTCACCACCACCCGACCAGTTCCGATGCCACGTAACGTGATCGAGATTACAGAGTTGTAAGTTTTCCCGGCGGCGAAGGAGTTTATGATGTTGGCCGCCGTAGCATGCGGCAATCCTAGACAAGGAGAGCGTCATGTTCAGGATTGTGTTGGCAGCTTGTATGATCCTCAGTGCAGGCCAAACCTTCGCCGCGACCCAATATTATGTGCAGCACAAGGCCGGTGGAAAGTGCAGCATCTCGGAGCATAAGCCGGATGGCAAGACTGAGATGCAGGTAGGCCAAGCCTTCAAGACGAAGGCGGACGCCGAACATGCGATGAAATCGGCACACGAGTGCGGGTAAGCTTAGTCGAGCGGCGTTCTCCACCGAGCGCCGCTCAACCTTTTGCTACCACCATCCAACCAGTTGCCCCGGGGGGATGGCCACCGATGCTTTTCATCGGGTACCGCCGGCGTCGGAAGGCAGCATGCCGTCGAGGGGGATATCGCCGGCATGGCGGGCTTCACGTCCGCGCCCAAGCAGGGCCATTTGAGGGGAGAATTGAGCTTGGGCCCGGCACAAAACGTCTAGCGGCAACAAATGTTCCCTCAGCCACTGAGCATTTCTGCTTGGGTCGCCAGCCGTCTGTGTACTTCGTCCACCGGATCAACATGCGCGGAATGCACCGCAAGCCGAAGAAGCGCCTTGAGATGATCCCGTCCGCGGTAGTGAACAATCGGTGCAACAGGTGTCATCGCCGGTATCGTCCCGTCTTCGAACAGACGCGTGACTTCTGCAAAATTCGAAAACGCTTCGTGATTGCCGTCTTCGAGCAGGAGTGTCTCAGCGGGAGCACCCTCGGCCATGACCACTTCGTGGCGGTCGAGCAAGATATGGTAATACTCGACCGTTTCCCGACCATCGGGAAGGGCTGTGGCGATGGTCGTCCCGTTGACCAGATCCTTGGCTCTGATCAGCACGCCGTCGAGCAGCAGGGCATGATGCGGCGAGACGTAAAGATCGGCGTAGGGTGTGTTGTTGTCGAGGGCGTGGCGGGAAATGCGGACAGGCAGTATCTCGCGGTTCCGAATACCGAAAGATTGCCGGCCGATCCACCTGATCGCCATCGCCTGACCGCCTGCGGTCCAAACGAGATCACCAGCTTGCAGGGCTTCGATAGCGCGTTCCCCCGCTGGTGTCGCAATCATCGTCCCACGCAGAAAGCAGCGATGGCCCTTTCCCCTGCCGCGTCCTTTCCCGTTCCCACCTTTGTGGGCCGAGGCGGTCCCGGCGATCAGGGACGCAACTCCAGCAACCGTGGCAATCTTGGCGCCCGCTGATGCAGCAAGGCCGAGGAAATGGCGTCTGGCGCGATTGTGTTTTGATGGTGGCAACATCACTCGCTCTCCTTAGATCGGTTACCCCCCACTTCATCGATTATCGCGTTAACCAGGTGCTTGTCTCAACCACACCGATTGTGCCTGAGCGCTCGCAAAAATGGGTACGAAGCTAGCCCAAAGCGGTATTTTTGCTGCGGTGCATCACTGCGTACCAAGGCGAGCTTGGCGCGCAATCGCCGCTCGCCCAAACTATTTACGCGATTAGTTGATTCCGGTTATCGCAAAAAGAGTGGCAGGGCGCTATCTTATTGGTGGCGACCCCAACCGCCATCTCCGTACGCCAATCCCACCTTGCCCGGTCCGTGCCGGGCAATTTTTTCATGGGAGAACCTCGGAAGGACCGAATGTTTAAAATTGGCGGTCAATAGAATTCAGAATGATTGAAGGCGAAGACGAGGTCTTGTTCTGGGGTACGATCGAAGCCTACAAATACCCGCTTATCAGGTTAGCGGACATCCCCGCGGTAGAGGTGCAAAGCACCGAGGACGAAGAGGGCAGGATGACTGTTGAGTTCGTGAGAACCGACGGCCGTGCCATTCCAAGTCAAATCATCAACGTCACGTCTCCAAACTTCATCAGCGCGACAAAACAGCCGTAGTGCGTTGCGCCGCCCTTCCGACTGAAAATGCCGGCGACGGGGTATCGCCGGCCAGGCGGCCACAAAGGCTTCGCGCCCAACCGCGAGCGGCGTCGCAAGGTTCAGCGCTCCGCGGCAGAGCCGAACGGCCCTCTCGTACTTTTGCCCACGACGCAGGGGCCATTCGTTCTCGAGGAAGTCGAGAGCTTCGTAGGGCCCGGAAAAAATATGGTGGATGCCATTTTGA
>NZ_JBFTIM010000025.1:0-28847 GCF_056394765.1 Mycoplana sp. 10N416
CGCGGTCATGCCGATGACCATGTTTTGATCGCCCTGCCATTTGGCGCCATTGTTCAGCATGATCTCTATTGCCGCCTCGCCAGAGCCGTCATGCGCATGGGTTTGCGCCGCGACGATCCCGGGTGCTCCCAGCGCGAGGGCAAGAGCCACGGCGAAAGCGGTGAAGGGTCTTGCAGTCTGCATGGTCGTCTCCTGTGGTTGTTGTGTTGGTTCCGCCGCAACGGTTGATCAGGGAATGCCGTCGGGTTGGGATGAAAGTAAGCTGTCCATTTTCGAATAAGTATTGGCGAAACTTGCAAGAAGCCTTTGCATCGATGGTCAGGCTTCAGATGGCGAACGCTCCCCGCCTGGCCTCGACGCCGCCCTGTCAGTGCAGCCGGCTCGGAGGTCGCGTTAGGCCGCCGATGTGGCCTTCCTCAGAAGACATGGAAGGGCTTGCTTATGCGCATCGGCTGGCCCGCCGCTCTGCCGCCATCATCCGGCAGATCCTCGTGGATGATGTGCTGACCGAAGGCTCCAACCGGCAGATCCCGGTGGAACTCGAAAAGCAGCGGGCCTTGTGCGGGGTGCAGCCGTGAGCGACTGGCTATCCTATATCGGTCCGCTTGTCGCGCTCGGTGGCTTTATCCTCACTATCTGGTGGAAGGTCGAAGGTAAGATCACAGCGGCGAGCGAAAAGGCAGAGAAGGCCAGCGCCGACCTCGCAAAACACGAACTCCACGTCGCCCAGACCTATGCCACCAAGGCCGACCTGCAGGAGCAGACTGCCCAACTCCTTCGAGCGATCGAAAGCGTGGCCCAGCGTATCGACGCCATGAACGAGCGGCTAGACCGCGCGTTTGAACAAAGGACGGCTACACGCCGGTCCGCATAACCAAGCCCCTCTTCCTTACTCGGGAGAGGGGCTTTTTTGTTTGTCAGCTGCTAGCCTTACCGAGACTATAAGACCCTTCCCAGACGCCAACACCTTGTGCTTATGAAATACTTCATTCAAGGGTCATAGTAGTACCCTTGCTTGTCGAATGTATCGTCTCCACGTTTGTTCAAAACACAGATCAAATCCAATGGTCTGTCCCGCGCCGCGGAAATGGCGTCCAAGGCGGAACTGGCTTCTCGTTGGGGCGTTTGTCCCCATGCGAGCGAGAACACCAGCAAATCAGCATAGTGGGCTAGGTAGAGACCATCAATGATGGGTTCAATTGGCGGCGAATCAAGTATGATAAAATCATAGCTTTTAGTTGCAAGGCTGAGCATTCTCTTGAATTCCTCGCCAGCGATCAGCGTCGCCGGCATCTTCTCTGTCGTGCGGCGCCCGCCAATAATACGCAGATCTGTCTTTGAATCGAGCATGATAATGCTGTCTGACCCCTTGCCAGGCGACGAGGAAAGCAATTCCTGAAGCCCGACAGTTACAGCTACGCCGGTGTGCCGATGCACGGCAGGCTTACGCAAATCGCAGTCTACCAGCAGCGTCCTTCTCCCTTCCTGCGCGAAGTTTCGCGCTAAAGCGGTGGCGAGAGTTGTCTTGCCTTCGGCTGGTAGCGCAGAGGACACCATAACAATGAAGGCACCATGCTGTGCCGTCGCATCATGCCTGCTGGTCGATCTCTTTGCCTGTTCGACAGCTGCCCAAATCCGTCGCACGGCTTCTGAGTACCGCGAGGTTGGGGCGTGAACGATGATATCGGAAAGCGAGCCCTCTTCGTTACGACCCGAACTTCTCTGCAATGGCACCGTGAAAACACGCGGCACTCCAAGAACTGAGGCAACCTGGTCTTCTGACAAAAAGCCGCCGATATAGTTTTCATAAATGAACGCAAGCGAAACACCGAGCGCAATGCTGCCGATCGCGGCGAGACCAAGAACCAGACCGACCTTGGGGAATGACGGTTTGGTCGGCGCAAGCGCACTGGACACGATCCGGCTGTCGGCGATCTGTAGCTCGGCCTGCGCTTCCATTTCCTTCAATCGCGAAAGCAGTGTTTGATATTGCGACCGTGCAATTTCGGATCCCTGCTGAAGCTGATAGAGCTCTGCCAGTACCTCAGTAGGCAGATTGCTTTGTAAAACAGTTTCGCGGACACTTTGGCGCAAAGTGTCGATATCCCTTTCTGACTGATCGATCCTTTGTTTCAGAGCAGCGTTGCCAATTCTTGTCTGAACATTAAGGTCAGCCTCAATTCTTGCTAACTCTTCACGCAAATTGATTGGTTTTGTGCCTGTATTCGCCGCAATTTGTGTTCTGACTTTCTGGTGCTGCTCACCGAGCTGCCTGATCGCTTCTGAACGGAGTGATTCCGCAACGGAGGCCCAATCGTTGCGACGCACGCTTTCGTCCAATCCATGGAATGCTGCCAAGTCCCGTTCGTGCGACTTTCGTGCTGAAGCCAGACGATCGCGGAGTTCGGTGAGACTTGTGGAACCGTTCCTTTGGGCAATCTTCTCGAGATTGCTTCCGATGAAGCTCTCGAATTCGGCCTCCGATTCCTGGATTGCTTGACTGGCCTGCGCAATGCGTTTGCTAAGGACTTCCCGAGCGGTCAATATCGAGGTGATTTTGGTCTCGACCTGTGCTCGGATGTATGTCGCGGCAATCGCATTGGCGAGCGTCGCTGCTTTGTTTGGGTCCCGCGACTGCACGTCCACGGATATGAGGTAGGTTGCTCCCACGCGGTTGACTGCAACGTGCCTGGCGAAGCGTTCAAGCGTTTGCTGCGTCTGTTCCTGCTCGGACAGTGGTTGAGGTGCTCCCAGGCGCAGCTTAAGGAGAAGGGCGTTTATCCAGTTGCCCGTGGTGGCGAACTCAGCATCCAAGACGAGTTGGTTTTGTTTGACCACGGAGAGGAGAATGGCTTGGGAGCGAAGAATTCCGACTTCGCTTTCCACTCGCGTGTTCTCGGCTCCGAAGTTGGCCTGGCTTAAGGTCGTATCGAGGAGATTCTTCGTGCTGGGGTCGATCTGGATAAGGGCGGAAGCGGTATAACGCGGTGTTATTGCAAGTAAAGCGAGTGCCGCGAGCATAAGAACAATGGCAAACGTTGACAATATAAGCCGGATTCGTCGTCGGATCGGCCCAATCAGTTGAACTATATCGAACCCCGGATCACCGCCTTTCATCCGCACGTCGAGTGGCTGCCATCGGGGGCGGGAATTTGAATTTGAATTAAGGACCTGCATAACGGCCACCATCGGTTAATGGGCGAGCGGCGCACGGTTGGAAACGGCCCGAGCCTAACCTGCCGCAAGTTGACGATATGTTTAGAGGGCTGTTTTCACACTGCATGAGATTATCTGGAATTGGTCAGCCGAAGTCAGTCGGACCGCTGTAAGAATGCCGGTGTCGTAGGCGCCGGTGTCGAGGCATATTCGATGTGTCGATACAAACGGCGAAACGCTCGGTGTGTGGCCGTGGACGAGCAGTGGATCATGCTTCTCACGGCGGTAGTTCCCGCCATCGCGGAGCCATTGGAGATCACTGTCGCTCTGTCTGTCTAGCGTCACCCCAGCGCGTAGACCTGCATGAACCAACACGATTTCTGGCGCACGCACCATGATCGGCATTCGGCGCAGGAAAGCGATGTGATCGTCAGGGATGTGGGCACTAATAAGCCGGTGAACGGCTCGCCTGCTGCGCAATGAAGACAAATGATCCGCGTCGAGTCCATACGACCACAGCGTTGCGGCTCCTCCCCAACGCAGCCAATGGCTGTTCTTGAGGGGGGCGGAAAGAAAAGCAAGCATTGCTTCCTCGTGGTTGCCCGCCAGGCAAATTCGCTCGATATCTGCCGCCATGGGAGCCATTAGCCAATCGAGCACCTGCGCGGATGCCGGACCGCGATCAACATAATCACCCAGCATGACCACGAGTTTGCGTCCCGGAATTCTTTCGCAATCGGCACGGATTTTCTCGTCCATTTGTTTCAGAAGCGCCAAAGATCCATGAATGTCGCCGACCGCATAGATTGCAGCCGGCCAGACCGGCAATATGATGCGAGTTCGCTGTCTGCTACTGGAGCGGCGATCCAATGGCGAAAAAAATACACGGCGAGCAGCGCTGACAAGCCGCTCCCACCCACTTCCGGTCATTACTGCTTGATCTGGCAAGGCTTGACCGAGTGTTTTCATCCCGCAATGTCCCCGCCAGCAGGGAAGGGAACACGACTTAAGCTTGTTTGGCGGTCACGTGCGGCACCGAAACCAATCCCCAGCAGCAGCAGGAAAAGAAGAGTATTTGCCTGTATTTCGAGACTAAAATCGACCGTGGAGTGAACGGTTGCCACAACGCCCACCCCTATACTGGCCACTTCGGCCGAAAATCTCTGCTCCTTTCGCCACAACGAGCGGCAAGTAGCCATCCCAATCAGGCACAGGACTACCAACGGCAGGCTTCCCGCGATCATTCCGTACTCGACCCAAAGCGCAAGATAGGTGGAGTGCGCTTTGTCCCATACGAGGTCAGTGGGCACCGGAGGTCGGTGAAAAATAGGATAGGCGAGCTCAAAGCTATCGCCCCCATATCCGAGAAGTGGGCGGGCGTTGATCATCTCCATTACCTGACTGTAGAGCGCACTGCGGGATTCTGCCGACTGGTGCGCATTATCAAATCGCTCGGCTAACCTTGATCCATAGAGGATGCTGATAGTGGCTAGCGCACCGGCAGCGAGGATAATTTTCATTCTGTGTCTCAGGCTGTCATCGCTGCCCTTGAGTATGCCAACACCGGCAGCGAACACCACGCCACACGTTGCGGCAATCGTCCCCATGCGTGATTGTGTGGCCACAATCGTAGCAGCCAAAAGAAGCATTTGCGCAAAGACGAGCAATCTCGCGTGAAGCCGAACCGGGCCCCGCTGCTGGGCATCCGATGGCGGCGAGATCAGTAGTGATGTGGCGATCACCAACCCGAATGCCAGGAATGTCGCGAACGAGTTCCGGTTGACGAAGAAACCGGTTGCTGATCCTAGATAGCCCCATTTAGGCAGAAACAGAATGGTGTCGCCGAGTTGCTTCAAAGATAGAAGTGCGCAGAGTGCGTTCGTCGCCACTATAAAGAGGACGGCGTGTAGCATGAAAATGCGCCGTCGTTCGTTTGTCGAGGCCTGAACCGCCAGAAAGAAGAACAATCCATATCCCACGTTGCGGATAGCCGCGAGTAAGGTCGACCCTGGGGTGAGGCTAGGGTAGGCACTGTAGAACCGAGCGCCAGTGGCGAAGCTGAACTCACTTGCACCCGTATCGGCCGCCAACGGGAGTGTTTGAAAGAGTGCAAACAAGCAGAAGGATGCCCAAAGCACCAGCGGACCGCGCAGGTCGGCTATAGGTACGGACAAAGTGCGGTTCGCAGATGCGGTCGTCACAAGATAAATTACACAGCAAAGACCCGTGGCGGCTGCCCATGCCGCCCAAAAGAAGGGCCGGTTGCTCGCGAACGGAATAGGTGCCAAAGAAACGACAGCAAGAAGGTACCATGTGACGCCGTCTTTCCGGCGCTTTGTTGCCAATCCAGGAGCGAAGTCGACTTTCACCGCAACAGTCATTGTGCGTCCTGCCTCGCCTTCATCTGACGCTCTAGCTTTTCGACGAGGCGCCATTTCATGTTGTCTGGTAGATTTTCCGCTTCCTCGAGCACATGTTGTTTTAAAGCCGAATCTTGGGTCATCGCGAGCGTGATCGCCTTGGCGCCGCGATCTGTCATCAGATGCAATCGAATGTCGCTGCTCTGGTTAGTGCGTGATTGCGCGTTCAGGGAACCGTTGTGGCTCGACGCAAGTCGGACGCGCAATTCGCCTAGCCAGAGTTCGTAGGGGCTGAATGCCTGAGCCATCTGCAAACGCTGATTGAAGGCATCTGTTTCGCCCGCTGCGGCGGCCGCGTAGGCACCAACGAACCAAGCATAGGCATGGCTTGGCGATCTTGCCACAATCCCCATGGCTAGGTTGGAGCAGTGCCGAAGAATTGCCTGCCGCCTCTTGTGCGGTTGTACGCGTCCGTAGACCGAGTGCATGTCGCGCAGGCAATCATCGAGCAGGAGGTTACTCGAGTATATTGAAAAACCAGGTCTTGTGGTTCCATCGAGAAATGCGGGGATGCTCAGCGCCGGATCACGCGAGCTTGTCAGCAGGACCGCCGCCTCTCGCCAAGCGACAGTACCCGCAAGGATTGTGAAGAGACCCAGGACCATCGCCGCTGCATGCAGAGTGATGCGAGCCATACGACGCTGTTGCCTTGGCGCGCTCACCTTGCTGTCACCTTTTGCCTATACTCAGTCAGGACCCGCGCATAGGAGGCCAAGGTTTCCTTGCAAATCTGGTTCCAGTTGTACTTGGTAAGCACGAAGTCGGAGTTGCCAGTTGTATGGTCGCCCATCAGTTGCAATGCGGTAATTGCTGCTTCCAGCCCTTGGTGAAGACTTTCCGGATCGTCGCTTTTCACGATTGTTGCCCGGTAGCGCTCGCCATCGGCCACGACTTCGAGATTTTCTGGAATGTCGCTTACGACGACGGGAAGATCATAAGCTAGTGCCTCTATTAAGGACAACGGCAGTCCTTCCAGAACGGAAGGCAACACATAGAGGGCGGCATTTGAGAACACAGCTGCAAGTTCACTCCCATGCAGGTGTCCGGTGAAGACTACGCGGTCGTCCTCCTTCGCCAGCGCTCGCAAATCCTTTACAATTTCGGGAGGCCCTTCGCCGGCGATCACCAGCTTTAGCTTGGTTTCGCACTTGCTGAACGCGCGGATGAGGTGGTCAACACGCTTGCATTCGACTAGCCGTCCGACGAAAACAACGTACCCCTTTGGCAGGATCCCAAATCGGTCGGAGGATTGTCCAAGTTCAATGCGCGCCTGCTGGAATGATCCGTTCGGGATGTAGGTGGCCTGCCTGCGGCAAGCATCAGCGAAGTGACGTTGGAGCGAGCGCGAGACGGTGATGACCTCGGCAGCGTAGCGAGCGCTGACGTACTCTCCCAGCCGAAGATAGCTGCGTGCGAATGGCCCCCATTTCTCACGCTTGTAGTCGAGGCCGTGGCATGTCACCACCGATGGTCGCCGTGCGAGCCAGCAAAGAAAAGCCATGCTGGATGGACCGAGCGCCTGGAAATGGATGATGTCGTAGCGACCGAAAATTGCATGAATGGTCGCAAGGACCGAATAGACTATCATTTCCAAGTTTTTCGACCGAATTGTTGGAATGGTGATACGACGCATGCCTCGGTAGGGCGCTGTCGATGCACCCTGACTACTGCTCATGCAATAGACAAACACGCTGTGCCCCTCCTCAACCATGCGTGCGCCGATTTCCTCGACGGCTGTCTCGACGCCGCTGTATTTGGCAGGGATCCCTCTCAGCCCGATCATCGCGATACGCATGGTCATCTTCCAACATTACAGCGGAACGGTGCCGCGGCCCGAAACACCATCCGCTGCAAACGCCCTATTGTCCGTAGAGGTGAACATGCGGCGGCAACGGCCAGTCGGGTGTGCCCTCTGAGCCGTTTGCCGCCGGAAATTTGTGTCAATGCAATGCGGTACTGTGCGAGCGCATAAAGATCGATCTGCTTGCGCCATCGGAAAAGAAAGTGGCGACCGCGGCGGCTTTTGAGGAAATCTTCGAAGGTCCGCTCTTCTTCGCCGCCCGCTCGCCGGACGGCACAATCGCAGGCGAACTCGATGCCGAGCTGCTGCTCCTGTAGGTGCGCCACTCTTGCATTTCCCCCATGTAGCCTCCATGCGTAGAGATCATCTGGCAGATTGGCGAGCTGGCTGACCTCTCCCACGCGAAGAAACATGTCCCAGTCTTCTCCCATGCCACGTATCCGGTAACCTCCTACCTTACGTAGGACGTCTGTCCTCCCCATCAGGCTACCATGAACCAATGTCAGCGCTTGGCGGTGTAGGCCGGCGACAATCTCTTCATGCTTTAGCGGCAGGCGTGGTGAAAGAACGCTGGTGCCGGCTGTTCCGAAATAATGGAATTGTGTGCCGACCATACCAACCAGTGGGTGGGAGCGCAGGAAACTCAATTGCGCAGTAAACTTCGAAATCGGTATAACGTCATCCGCATCCATACGTACGAAAAACTCGGTATCGCAAAGCTTTAAGCCACGCGTTAGCGTCGCGCCGAGGCCGAGCTTGTCCTGAGAACGGGAAACAACGATACGCTGATCTCCGAAATCGGCGATCGTGGCGTTGCTTCCGTCGGTAGATCCGTCATCGAGAATGAGTAACCGGAAGTCCGGCATGTCCTGGGCGAGCACCGAAGCGATAGCCTCTCGAAGGAACGCGCCTGCGTTGTAAGCGGGCATGAGAACAGTCAGCGAAGCCATTTGCGCCCCCTTTGACGGGCGATACTCCCGCCGCTGTGTAAGTCGTGGCCATGCCCTTCGTAGCCGATATTCCCTGTCAGCACTTTCCAACGTGCCCTTGCGCAGATCACGACGAAGACCACGACAAAGGCGTTGACGTTGACGGCGAAACCGGAATCGAGCGTGCAGAAAGCTAGTACCGGGAAAAAGATGGCAAGCGTTTCGAAATCGAGCCGATTTGTAGCGCCCCCGCGCAAACGTGGCCAAGCCAAGCTTAGTGCGTAAGCACCCAAGGTGCCGAGTGTCATCAAAACCGTGAATGCTCCCGCATATCCAAGGTCGATGACGGCTTGAAGTACTAAATTGTGGGCATGTGAAACGCCCTGTCCCCACTGTTCCCCAAGAAGTGGTCTACCGCGCAGTGAGCGGAAACCGTCCCCCAGCCACGACTCGCTGATGCGCTGCAATGCAACGGAATAGATTTCTGATCGTCCGGTGAGGGAGTTGAATTCGTCGCTTGACTGGCCGCGCATGAGGACGGCGGTAAGTTGGTTATCAAACCCTGGCATGCATAGAGCGGCAGAGAGGCTCAGAAAGACTACAGTGGTCGCCAAACTGACCGTGCCACGACGAATAGCAACTATGACGAATCCGGCGGCCATTCCGGCGATCGCTGTACGACTTAGCGTCAGAATGACCGTTATGGCGAGCCAGACTACTAGTAGGCGGCGGAGCCGCAGTGCCCCGTCACTCGTGGCAATGCCGACCGCTCCGATCGCCGCAACGATCGATAGCAAACTTGGATGCCCGAATGCCGTACTGAAACGCCACATTTCGCCCGGTGAGCCCCCGAAGCGGATGTAGCTTTCTTCCGCTGTAGTAATCCACTCGAGGCCGAATGTGATACCGAGCGTACCAAGCAGCAGCAACATCCAGTTGATGCCAACGTAGAGAACGATCAACCTGTAGATTGCGTCGAGGCGGTGCCCCATGCTGCACACGAGCAAAATTAACGTTAGGTTCTGCGCCGCGTAGAAGAAGGTGAAGGCGGGATTTACTGAGTACAATGTTGATGCCAGCGCGAGGCAGGTAAAGGCGAGGTACCAGGCGACCGGGCCGCGTCGCAGAAGATTAAGGTCGACACGACCTGACAGCACGCAACTCACGGCAAGCAGCCCAAGCAGCCCCCAGGAAACGACCTGAAACGCAACCTGTCCGTCCACTGCGTTGCCACCGAGCAGATCGTTGATGCTGCGCGTACGAAACATCGCGAACGTGGTGATGATCCAAACCGCGACCGTCGCAAAACCTAGTCCGATCCCACGGTTTGAGGGCTGCTTTGCGAGGTCTTGGGTGAATGTCGTTACTCGAGACATTATCCCCCCATCGCCTTGTTGGTGAAACCAAGGCGGTAGAAGGCATTGAACCGCAACGCAGCCGCCACTGTATCTGCCGACAGCACCGCGACACCCGCCCCTAAAAGGCCTGCTCGCGGATACAGCATGGTGAACGATGCGAACAGCGTCAGCAGGGCGATCACATTTATGCCGGCGTTTGTGGCTGACCCTCCGGCCGCCCAAAGAGCTATATAGCTCGCCATAGCGCCCGCGCGGACAATTGCGGCGAGCGTTAGAACTGCGACCAATGCACCGTGACCTGCAAAGCCCTCACCGAAAAGAAATGACAAAAAGAAATCGCCGAGGAGGATCAGCGGGGCGCTGGCCACCGCCAAAGCCCCGAAGAGAAGCAGCGAGTATCGCTGCACGAGCGGGCGAGTGCATGCAAAGCTTCCATCGCGCCAAGTATTAGCGCAAACCGGCATTAAATTGTTGGCAATGCCTTGCGTGAGCGGGTTAGTCATCATCACGAGCGAATGAGCCGCGCCGAAGACGCCGACAGCCAGTTGGTCCCCGAGAGCTGTCAGTGTCCACGGAACTCCATAGAGCAGGACGATAAAGGTCAAGAGGGCGCACAGGTTCCACATGCCGAGCGAAACATTGCGCTGAAAGTCCGCGTGGATTGCTCTTAAGGTCAATCGAAAACGCGGCTGCTCGGCCAACCACCAAGGCACGATTGATGCAATGTTCGCTGCCGCTAGTGCACCGAGCGCAGTGGTCGCATCTAACTGTTCGGTAGCAGCCAGCCCCAGCAGGCCAGCCATCTGCATAACAGCCGCGGCAACGTCAACAACCAGCGCGTTCTGTGCTCTCAGTTTCGCCATTGAGTAACGCCGGCTCAGTTCCCGAATGAGGATCGCCGGAAGAGCAATCGCAAGCATCAAGAGCGGAGCGGTAAATTGGAGTGCACGATCAAAGGCATCAGCCAGCAACGCGCTTGCGGTGAGCGCTAGCGAACACAGTAGTGCGAGTACGATTTGATGAGCAACTACGCTACCCAGGTACGTCCGTTCGTTGTGCGTGCCCTTCGAGCGCGTTTGCACCATGTACGGCGCGATCACAAGCGATTCACACGCAGCACTTGCCAGCAGTATCGTGGTGAAGCAGACCACGTAGATTCCGAGCTGCTCGGCACCGCAGAAGCGTCCGATCAAGACGACCGTTCCAAAGTTCTGCAGGCTGACTACAGCCTGATCCAGCAACGTGTGTACCAATCGGCTATTGACGATGGAGGTCGAGGTAAAATGGGTTGCCGACGGGCGCGTTAAGCTCCTTACCGAGAACAACAGCCTGCTCATTCTGCAGCGGTTAGGTGTTGCGAGACGGCCGCGGGTATCAACATAGGCGACGTCTCCATCACGTCGGATGTAAGAGCTCCAATCTGGCTACGGAAATGCTGGATTGTTCGCTTGAGGCCCTCCTCGACGTTTACCCTTGGTTTCCAGCCGAGGCGATCCCGGGCAAGCTTGATATCGGGACAGCGCTTCTTGGGATCGTCTGCAGGAAGGGCCTTGTGAACGATCCGCGACTTGGAACCAGTCAATTGAAGTATCAATTTTGCAATCTCAAGAACTGTCATCTCGACCGGATTTCCGAGGTTAATCGGACCGATGGCTTGGCCTTCGGCATTCATCAATGAGACGAGCCCACTGACGAGATCGTCGACATAGCAGAGGCAACGGGTCTGCGTGCCTTGCCCGTAAATTGTAAGGTCCTTGCCTGTGAGGGCCTGCACTATGAAGTTCGAAACCACCCGGCCGTCATCTGGATGCATGCGCGGACCGTAGGTGTTGAATATGCGCGCGATCCTGATGTTGGCCCCCCGCATGCGGTGGTAGTCAAGGAACAAGCTTTCTGCGCAACGCTTCCCTTCATCATAGCATGAGCGAATGCCCAGGGGATTGACGTTCCCCCAATAGCTTTCCCCTTGCGGGTGCTGTTCCGGATCACCATAAACTTCGGACGTTGATGCCTGAAGAATAGGCGCTCTAACTCGTACTGCGAGCTCCAGCATATTGATGGCGCCGAGGATACTTGTCCGTGTTGTGTGAATCGGATCAGCCTGGTAATGGCCGGGGGATGCTGGGCATGCGAGGTTGTAAATGGCGTCGACCGTCAAATCGATCGGAGTCGTTATGTCGTGCAAAATGAATGCAAAGTTTCCGGAGCATTCCATTTCGCGAATATTTTCGTGAAAACCGGAATACAAATTGTCTAGGCAATAGACAAAATTTCCCTGCTCGAGGAGTCGTCTACATAGGTGCGACCCTACAAAACCAGCGCCGCCAGTCACAAGTATACGTTTTTTCATCAACCTATCTTTCTCGATGTATTGAAGTTTTCTGCGTATTACTAGGAGTGTTTTTAGGCGGCCAACAGTGCTAAAAACCGGTTCCGCCTGCTCTTAATTCATTGCTCAAGGTCCGTGCGATTATCTTGAAATCCAGCCAAATACTGAATTCCCGAATGTATTCGAGGTCGTGCTTAACTCGCGCAATTGCCGCCGTGGCATCCGTGGTAGGTCCGCGCAAGCCATGCACTTGGGCCAGGCCAGTCAGGCCAGGCCGCACTGCGTGGCGGCGGTGGTAGTCTGGTACCAAATCCTCATAAGGAATGCCGCCGGCCAGCATCTCTATTGGATGGCAGCGTGGCCCTACCAGCGACATATCCCCCTTCAGCACATTCAGAAGCTGCGGCAACTCGTCGATGTTAGTTCGCCTGAGGACGGCGCCCAACCGGGTCACTCGTGTGTCACTGCGCACTGCCTGCCGCAAGCCGGAATCTTCGACTGTAGCCGCCATCGAGCGAAACTTGTAAACACGAAATGGCTTTGAGTTGCGCCCCCAGCGATACTGCGTGAAAATTGCCGGCCCGCGGCTTTCCAGCCGAATGGCAAATATCAAAATAACGAAAGCAGGAAGAAGGAGAGCCAGTGCAGATGCGGAAATAACAATATCGATTATTCTCTTTGCAAGCGCTTGGCTATTCTGAAAGCTTCTTCCGATATTTACTCTTGTGACCAAGATATATGATTTCTCTTGGAAATCGTTTCCAGCGTTGATACCGTTTTCTGTCGCCGACCCTGCAAGCGGGCGGTCTTTTTTATTTGAATGCAGTGAACTCTTTACTCTTAACACTTGTACACCTGCATAAACAAAGCCGCTGCGCATCCATCAATACGCAGATCCACCGTTGTCCGGCGCCTATATGCTTGTAAGAAAGCGTCCTAACCCTGCGTGAACGTTTACACTTGAGTAACCACTTGGTCAAGCGTCACCTAAAATAGTGCTTTTTTGGCGTGACTTTCACGAATCCAGATGGTTTTCTTTGAGGGCAACGTTCAGATTTGAAACAGTTTTTCAAACTAAAGGTATTGTTTTGAGGCAGGGTGAAAGATACTGGGACTGGTTACTCGTGGATCGCAATGTTGAACATGGCGTCGCGGTTTCGGACCCTCGGAGTTCAAATTGACCGTTGTGTCCGGTATTCTCTTCATTGGAAGTGTCTTTTTGGGAACAGCTCTCGGCTTCATCGGTTCCATCTTCTGGTGGATCACGGGGGCACTTATTGTCCTGGGCGTCTTTTGGGCCATCGACGCGACCGCGATTTTAGTTTTACTGACAATCGGGGTGTACAACGGAGCGTTGATCCTCGGAGTTCTCTTGAGAGTTGCGGCTGCACGAAGGCGGGCAGAGAAGAGCAATGCGGATGATACTTCTGCCAAAAGCCGTTGACGACATTATAATTTATACGACCAGCCATAAACGCACCGCCGCCAGTGACGCTTGGGTGTCATTCAGCCGGTGATACTCCGCGCCAACTATATTTAAGGATGAGGAGAGCAAAATATATATAGTTAATGATTGACTAAGGCGGTGAACGAGGGATACGCTGCAGTCATCTTGGCGCTATTCGGGGCTATCCTGATGTTCAAAGTAACATGTTTGACTATGTTTTCCGCACTGTTTGTCATCCCGGCTGCCGCGCAAACGGCAGGGATCGCTGCCACGCGAGCTGTTGTTAATGCTTGCGGATCGGGAGATCCAGCATGCCGCGGAGCCATGGGCAATTACATGGATACGCTTCAAGCCTCGAGCGGTAGGGGCGAGATCTTTGACCAGGGAATAGCCGATCTAGTTGTTGCACTTGCAGATGCTGCAAGTGAAGACGGAAAATGTAATGAACTAGACAAGCAGCTTGGCTTAGCGATTTCACAAGCCAGCGCTTTTGCAGTCAATGGTGCCCAGCGCGGACAAATCGAACAGATCGCGCAGGCCGTCACCGCATGCTCGGAGATCCAGACTGCGTCGATTATGCCGATCAGTGAGGGGCTGACCGACGAGGGGGGCGCAACGGGAGAGGCGGCAGCAGCGAGACAGGCGGCCAGCCCGAACTGAGAGGTTTCTTTGGATAGGCCGCATAGTACTTGTGCGGTTTATCGCCATTTCAGAGGATCAGAGCTGGCAATGGTGATAAGGCGCAAGTCTGACTGCTGCCAGCTTTTAATAGAGTTGGTCCTGTTATCAAGAATACGATCGCCCTTGGTAGTTCTCACGACCAGCACGGCGTGGCCTTCGCCGCGACGGGTCCGTACGACGGCCATACGCAGAGCGCTGCCAGGAAAACCGAGTTGAATGAGGTGGCGCCGCTTCGTGAGGGCAAAGTCTTCGCAATCGCCGGACGCAGCCCCAACGGTCCATTTGTCGACACCCGAGTCGTTTCGGGGGCGAACCTTGGCGTTCACCGCTCGGTTGACTTTGTCCAGTTTCGCCCAAGTAGTACTGGTGAGGTTCACGTGTTTTCTGCTGCTGCCCCTGCACTCATTTGGCGATTTCAGACAGAAGAGTTGATACGCTAAGGGTGCAGTGCGGCTTGCATTCGATGCAAAAACTTCGGAGAAGTTAAAGCTAGCGATAGAAAGAGCTGTAAGTGCGAGAACTAAAGCTTTGCGCATAGAAACCTCCATTTGAGGTCATTAGCCTGTGGCGTCTAATGTTTATTTTTGGTTCAAGATCGCCATAAGAGTTTGTTCTTGCTCGTAAATCTCGGATGATGATTAACACGCCAACTTGTTTTTCTATGCAATTTTATCGATCGGAAAAGGCCGGCACGCGTTTGGGGCAACCCTGCGAAGCGCCTAGCAGTATTTCAAGCAAGCCTATCGGTTCTGCTTGGCAAAGAGACGGCAAAGGGTGGCCTGCTCTTCGTGCAGGGGCAAGTCTCTTTGCAGATTTGTAGAGCAAATATGAGGCGTCGGTCAGCTGCTGGCATCTTTACGCTGACGGCGCCCTTCGCCACAGACGTCATAGCACCCGTATACGCCCGTCGCATTCATCTATTGGTTGCTGTCGGCGAGTTGCGGCCGTGGCAGATAGTAGGTATGAGCCAAGCGCTTATTTTGGGCGCAAACGCTGGGGGAGCAGCCGTCGAGTTTGTCGTTGCTGCTCGCTCTTCGCCTTCGGCCAAGAACTCAAGCAGGGTTGCGATCAGAGACTCGGCACCGTCCTTGTTGACGGCAAGTTCGATTGATCCTTGGTCCGTCACGACTTCAAGCACGCCGATGAGTGGATCTGTTGAGAGCGTGTAGATCTCGCTTTCGTGCAGCGTGTTAAACTCATGCATCTTTGCGTTCCCCCCAAGCCTGTCCAATAACGTCGCCTAGGTGCTCGTGGAAGGCAACACAGTGACCGCTGCCAAGGAAGGCCGCTGAGCGCGGGGATCGGCTTGACCGTTGCTGGGGGGCAAAAGAAAGCCCACCGGAGCGGGCTAGTCACCTTGGGAGGAAGCGCGAATGCTATACTCGTCGCGCTTATCTCCACGGTGCGCCACCAGCGTAAACATCCGGTGAAGGGAGCCCGTGCGCAGGCAACGAAGAGCGATCTCGACGCTGGGTTGTTTCTCTGGTTTACTCACGCCACGGAGGGGACGTCGTCAAGTTCAAGCGCAGTGTGAAGCGCGGCGGCAAGGCGCTGTCGCCGTGGCTGTTCGTTTTTCCACTGATCGGAATCGCGGCCGGCATTGCCTATGGCTGGACAACCCTGCCGCCCAAGTATGATATCTCAACCCACATTCTCGATCTGCAGCGGCGCGGTCCGCACAACCTGCGTCGTTGACGGCGACACCTTCTGGCTCGACGGTATCAAGTACCGGATCTCCGATATCGATACGCCAGAGATCAGCAAGCAGAAATGCGCTTGGCCAGCCTTAACGTGTTGCTCGTGCGTCCTGCCGCGCGTGCTGCTGCGGGAGGTGTCCTTCGAATCGGAAGCTCTTCTAGTAGACTTGTCGCCACTGTGTTTGGTCGGTTGACCAGATTTGCCGTGTGTCTCACTTTGCTTGGGCATGTCCTTCTCCTCGGGTACCGAAGCCGAATTGACTTCGCGCTCTAAACGTTCGGATCAGGATCTGTTCCAATCATCTGTCGAAATCGCCCTGACACGGTCGCTACCAGCGCGCGGTAATCCTCTGTAGCGAAAGGCTGAGAAGTCCCGCACCGGGGAGGTCGTCGTCAGTACTTGAGCGCGGCGATAACGATGTAGAGGGGGACGCCGACGGACACGATTGTGGCCGCAATTATGGATGCCGTCCTAACGATGATCGTACGTCTGGCGCGCCGGGCATTCCACTCATATGCCATGGTATCCTCCCTATCACGGCCTAAGGCAACCATTCGAGGAAGTCGAATGCAACCCTGTAACGCTCTGCCAATCAGCCGAGCTTGAATATAGCAGTCTGTCCTCGTCGCCGTTCCAGGTATTTCATAAGTCCAGGGGATCGATCGCCGTGACCGTAATGGTTGCTGGATGTGTCATTCTCAGATGGGTGGCGTCGGGCGTCGCGCCACCGTTCCGGTGCAGCTCATTATTCTTACTAAGGGGTTCTAAATTCCAGACCGGAAGAGGGAGAGGCAATTTTCGTTCTCACCCGTAACTTTTTCCTGTGTGCGGCGTTCCTCTACCTCTGAAGGAGGAGAGTTCTCATGCCATCGAGCACCACCCAAAAGCAGCGCCACATTCAAAGCGAGGTCGCAAAATCCGATAAAAAGGAGACAAAGACGCGCACTGGTCCCATGCAGGCTGGAGCACGTCGTTATCCGGAACCTCCATTTCCGAAAGTCCATCAAGCGAAACCCGGATCAGAGGCGGATTTGCCGTTGGCTCCGATGTATGACGCACCTTTTTACAGGGGATCCGGCAAACTTGAGGGTAAGGTTGGACTGATCACTGGTGGAGATTCTGGGATTGGCAGAGCTGTTGCCATTCTGTTCGCGCGCGAAGGCGCTGACATTGCAATTGTACACCTAGATGAGGCGGAAGATGCGAAGGACACCAAGGTCGCAGTTCAGAAGGAGGGGCGCGAATGTCTTGTCCTTCGAGGTGACGTCAAAGATCCCAATTTCTGCAGGCGAGCTGTCGAAGAGACGGTCAAACAGTTGGGACGTCTGGATGTCCTGGTCAACAATGCTGCATTTCAGGTTCATACACGTAATATCGAGGACCTAAGCGAAAAGCATTTTGATGAGACGCTAAAAACAAACCTCTATGGCTATTTCTATATGGCCAAGGCCGTTGTCCCGCACCTGAACGATGGGGCATCGATCATCAACACCGGGTCGGTCACCGGATTGGACGGCTCTAAGGAGTTGCTCGACTACTCAATGACCAAGGGCGGAATCCACGCATTTACGAGGGCACTCGCTGCGCAACTTGTTCCCAAAGGCATCCGAGTGAACGCTGTGGCTCCCGGACCTGTCTGGACACCATTGAACCCCTCCGACAAGAACCCTGAAGACATCGAGCAATTTGGCGCAAAGACACCGATGAAACGGCCAGCTCAGCCAGAAGAAATCGCGCCTGCCTACGTCTTTCTCGCCTCTCCGCAAATGTCTAGTTACATCACAGGTGAGATTTTGCCGATCGTTGGCGGTTACTAGCAGCAAAATTGGGGGGCGGCAGTTGGAAGCAATCACGCGCAAGCGCACGCTTAGATCCTTCCAGCCGTTGTGGGCCAGTACACCTCATGTTCGCGTTTTTGCCGATCGATCGCCTGCCGGCGAATCGTGTCTGGCAGCGGTCCGCCAAGGCCGTAGAAACGTTGACAGCGCTTGTCGATCTTCTGGGCATACGCTGCCATCTTGAACGGAAGAGTGCACTCTATCTTGCTGGAGATGCATACGGGGCGCGAGCTCTGAAGAGGGAAGCCCAGGCGCGCGGCGAGGCGGGTATATCGGCCCATTTCCTCAACTCTGGTGAACTGCGCAACCGATTCGGAATTGAGCGGACCGCTGCCATCGAGTCCTTTGTCTCGGCCACTGCGAATCCAGCGCAATTGACGTCTGGCTTATGGCGGAAGGCACAAACCGATGGCGTCTCGATTGTTGAAGAATGTGAGATCACCGACATTCGCTCCATCAATGACTGGAACGTTGTCGCGACTTCTAATGGGACAATCCTTCAGGCGAGGCACGTTGTTTTCTGTACTGGCTACGAGTTTCTTGACGCGGTGGCAAACCAGGGGCATCGAGTTGTCTCCACCTGGGCCCTAGCTACCAGACCGCACCATCCGCGGCCGCAATGGCTCAAGGATCATATCGTGTGGGAGGCATCGGATCCTTATTTGTATTTCCGCTCGACGCCTGACGGTCGTGTCATCGTCGGTGGAGAGGACGAAGACGGGGCCAGCACGTTTGAGGATCCTGTTAAGCTCAAATCGAAGACCAGGCTTTTGCGTCAGAAGCTGGGTGACCTCCTGAATATTCCCATTGAGGAACCCGACTATCAATGGGCAGCTGCATTCGGGGTCACGGCAGACGGGCTCCCGATGATCGGCCCTGTACCAGAATTGCAAAATGTGTACGCCGCCATGGGATATGGAGGCAACGGCATCACATTTAGTCAGATTGCAGCAGAGATCGTGTCAGCTGCGATCCTGGGCCACGACGATCCAGACAGCCAACTTTTCCAGTTGCGATGACCACGAACCGAGGTTGCGCCGGTCAGAGCGTCGGCGCAGGGAAGCTAATCGTCTGTGTCGTGGCGTCATTCTCATTCTTCGTCATGAAGGTGTAACGCGCCTTCCGCTGAATTTAAAAACGAGCAAGGGTACTGCGGCCGCACCGGCGGCCCCAAGTCGGAAGTAACGTACCGCTGCGCTAAGAAAAAAGGTCGCTACCACCGATCCTGCGAGATGGAGCCAAAAGCGATCGTTGAGCGTCTCTTCCAAGACGAGCGGCAAACCGTCCTCGTTTGGAGCATGAGCTTTCGTAACTCGCGTACTTCGGTTCGAAGGCGAGCAATTTGGTCCTGCAAATCTATGTTCAGGGAATCGCTGCGCCGTTCATTCTGTTCGTCTTCGAGCTCGTCCAAATGCTCACGAAGTTGCGCAGGGGTGTCGAAGCCGCTTGAGCGAATATTGGTCACATGCGCCTCCACCAATTTGGTCATTCCCGCGTAAATCTCCTTGGCTCTGTAAAGTTCCCCGGGTCGCCACCCGATGACCCGAGCCAGTCGTGAGTGCTTGGCCTTTTCGAGAGCGGTAAATAGCGGCCCACACAAGCCACTTGGCGAAAAGTCGCTCTACCTGCCATTCGTCGTCGTCTACATTACTTGCTTTTTTGGACGGCAGCAGGCCTTCGCGCTGCATTTGCTTGCGGGCGAGCTTGCGCTGGCGGCCGATGGCTTCAGCTTTTTCGCGTGCCCGTTTGACAGACGGCTTCTCAAAAGCCTCTCTCATTCGCATTTCGCGAAAAACGCCGTCGCGCTGCAGCTTTTTTCTGAGAAATATCGCCGAACTCAACCAGAGACGCGTTCCCCTCGGAGCCCTCGGTTTCCGCTCCATAGGAAAAGCAGCGCGCGTGAGGTTGTCCAGTAAAGCGGCGGTGTAGATTCGCGTGTGGCACCGCCACACGCCAAACTGAATTTGGTTCAGCTTTCCCATGGTGTTGGAGTCAATGATGCAATGCTAGGTGATGGCATCAGGCTATGGGATCGGCTGATTGGCGCGGCCCTGGCGACCTAGGAAAGTGCTCGTCCGTAGCGACGACGTGCACGTCAATATTTAATACATTTGTCTGTTGAGAAGGTTCGCCCATCCTCTCCGCCACTTACCCTTGGGGGTCTCGCGCGAGGAACAGCGCATGAAACGCACCTACTCCCAGATTGACATGGATGAACGCTGCGAGATTGCCCGCTGGCGGATGGTTGGCGTGAACGTTGATCATATTGCTGCGAAACTCGGTCGCCACCGCTCGACGATTTTCCGCGAGAGCAGGCGCAGTTAGTCGAACCACAGATGCCGGATCTCAACGGCTACTATTGCGTCACGGCCAACGAGGTGGCGCGCGAACGGCGCGCCACGCTGCGCAAGCTCGCTCGCTTCGCCCATGTGCGCCGGTCTGTCATCGAGCGGATCCTGCACGGCTGGTCGCCGCAGCAGATCGCCGGACGGATGCGGTTGGAGCGCCATCCAGTCTCCGTTAGCCACGAGACAATCTACAAGTTCGCCTACTCGCCGGACGGCCATGCGATCAAGCTGTGGCGGCATCTGCCGGAGGGCCGCGCCCGGCGCGGGCCGCGGCGTGCGAGACGGAGGCACGGCCGTCGTTTCAGCCCGACCTCAACATCCTTTATCGTCCCGACGCTGTGGCCGCACGCCAGCAGTTCGGCCATTGGGAGTGCGACCTGATTCAGTTCCGCAAGAAGTTCGGCAAGGCGAATGTGACGTCACTCGTCGAGCGGGTCAGCCGCTTTGCCGTGTTCCCGCGCAACAACGATCGTGGTCTTTGCAGACAAGCCCTGGGCCTGCTCGGTGTCGGAGGTGGATTGGCAGGCGCGTGGCTTTGAGGGAACGAAGCTCGGCTATCTGGTCGGCCAGGCCGGCTATTTTTATGACGGGCATCGGGCTGTCGACGATTGCTTTGCGCTTCTGGACGTCCTCGATGGCAATGGCGAATGCCACGCCGGATCTGCGTTCGCCGAGTTGTACGAGCGAAGTCAGCGTTCGCGTGTCCGGATCTTTGCGGAAAATTCTCCCTTCGACCTCAAGGATCATCTGAAGGGGCGGGGGTAACGCTGGTCCGACGGCAGTGACGTTGCTGGCTGCGAACCGAAATCTACCGATACGATGCCAGCCCGCCGATGAAGCGGCTGACGGCCTTCGATCGTTTCAAGGGGTAGTCGGAGCGATGAAAGGTGAGGCCTCCAGCGAGCAGCGCGTCGACAATTGCCTGCCAAGTTGCTCTACGAGCGCGCGTCTGGTGCCGGATTTTGGCGATCCGCAATGTCAGCGAAGCGCCCACGGATTGATGATGGTCAGGCCGAGTTCCTCGAAATCGGCGACTTTACGGGTCGCCAGTGCGGCGCCGCGTGAAAGCGCGATGGCGGCAATCTGCGCATCGAACTGGCTGATCGGCCGGCCACTTTTGCGTCGATCCGTGGCGATGGTGCCATAGACATCCGCAGCCTCGCGGTCGAATGGCAGCACACGCCCGGCGAGATCGTCGGAAAAGATTGGGAGAATGGCTGCTTCGAGGTCGCGCCGGCGTCGACCGTCGGGAAGTAAACGCAGGCCGTAGAGAATTTCGGCCTCGGTGACCGCCGTCGTGAAGATTTGACCGGAACGCTCCTCCGCCAACCAGTCCACGACACATGGCGTGGGCTTTGGAAGCAGCAACTCCGATATGACGGTCGTATCAAGAACGATCATGGTGGCTGAAATCTGGTGCGTCGCGGATCGGCTCGCGGGCGGGAATATTCAGTGTGACGCCGCCGAGTGGCTGCAGTCGTGCGCGAATGGCGCTGGCGAGGTTTCCCGGTGCCGGCTCCTGGAGGGCGAGGACCGACTTCAGAATATCGCGCGCCTCATCTTCCATGGACCGGCCATGCGTTGCCGCCCGAATTCGAAGCTTCTGCTTCAGCCGGTCATCGATGTTGCGAATGGTCATGCTCGCCATCGGGGCCTCCAGTCATCAATGATTGCATATAAGGCATTGCATTCACCGCCAGCCAAACTCGTTGCAGACTAAGCTCCTGTGGGTAGTCCAATAGTCACGGTTATTTGGCAGGGAGCGACGTCCTTAGACAACGGTCACGTTCAGCGGAACGGGAAATGGATGGCGATCTTTCGCCCCATGCGCGAGCGAATAAACGGCAGGGTCGGAGAAACGATGGAGCGCCATGGGTGACTTCCGTCACCATCGCCAGTGCCTGCACGGCGGCGTGGAGTCCGGATGCCTTCATGTCGCTGTCCTAATCCCGTTCTGACTTTGTTCGCCACATAATCCTGGGCCATGACGCAGACAATAGGCAAAGCACATGAGGGCTGCGATACGACGGCGTGCTGCGGCTGCGTCGTCGTATCGGCGCATCGGCGACGCAAGTTCGTTTTGCGCCGGAAGCAGGCATGGAGACTTGCTATCGATCGATAGGCTCAGGCCACCTGGCGCCGTGCTATTTGCGACCCACCGCCATCTCTTCTCTAATTGCTGGATCAGTGTCGAGAAACTCCGGTTCGACCGTTGCACCCACAGCATCGAAGAAGCGACTCATGAAGCTGCGAAAGGACGCGGCTAACGCGATATCGGCAATATTGACATCGGAGAAGCCCACGTCCCGCAGCCGCTGTATGTCTGCTGCGGTTATCTGCGATGCGTTGCGGCTGATCTGTTCCGCGTAGGCCAGCATCTCAACCTGCTGATCACTAAGCCCAGCATTGCGGTAATTCCTTCGAACCGCCAGCGCTTGTTCACGCCCAAGCATCGTCGAAAGGCTGCGGAAATAAACGTGAGAGCAGTAGCTTGAGGGGACATGCTGAGCCGCAACAAAAGTAATCAGCCGAAAGTTCAGTAGACCGAGCAAGAATCCGTCCCGTATCTGATGGAGCAGGTTCTCAATTGGAACGATGAGATCGGGACGGGCGGACCAACACTGGGTGGCCTGCATCACACGTCCCATTGCTTTCACCTCGGCATCGTAAAGTGCTGCAATTTCGCCCGTTGCCTCGGCGGGTTCGATGGTGTTGATGAACACGACGGCCTCCCAATGTGGTTAGTTCCGCCAGAGTAGCATGCTGGAGCGAGGATGATCCTACCGCAATGGTCATTTGCTTTTGTTGCCATGGGATGAAAGGCAGATGTGAGCTAGGCTAAAGGTGACATGGTGGCGAAGAACTGTGCGCGGCGGTAGCCGCTTGTGGCATAACACTGGACAAGATCAAGGTATCGGCTTTCCAGTCACCACGTGATCCAACCCCACCACTGTGGGCGCACCTCGGCCGCAATCTTTTCATATCATCAGCTTGCGATCTGCTCGGCCAATTGGCCCTGAGTGTAGGGTTTTGATATTCGCGGCAGATCAATGTCGGAACCGGGAGGCAGGTCGGCGTACCCGATGGCAATCAATATTCGAAGCCCCGGCACTAGCTCCGCTGCGGCCTTCGCAAATTTTCGGCTGTGGTTCCCTGACGAGGCGAACTCCGCAAGAAAAGCCCACCGTTCAATTGCACTGCCAATCCGTGAACCATCGAAAGGCCAGGGCCGGTCCCTTTTCCCAATTTCTTGGTGGAAAAAAACGGATCGACGGATTTGGAAAGCGTTTGCTCGTCCATGCCGTGACCAGTGTCAGAAGCGGAAAGAACAAGATAACGTCCGTCTTTCAACTCCATACCGCTTCGAGGTGTCGCTTCAAAAAGTTCTATGGTGACCTGGCCCCCATTCTCCATCGCGTCCCTCGCATTTACCGCAAGGTTCAGTAACGCCAACGCGATGCCAAGCCGAAACCTATAATGGGCGAGCGCGACAAGCCGGTCATCTTCCCCGACGAGCTGTCGGCGACGAAGGCGGTGCTGCACCATTCATGGCATACTTCAACGGGCACCTCGTCTCGTCGCGGGAGATCGCCGGCGGCAGCATCAAGGACGCACGCCGGGCCCGGGCGGAGCGTCTGTTCCGCAACGGCAAGGAGATCGAGGTCGAGCAGAAGGAGATCGCAGCATGATTTGGTTCTGCTGGGAACGCCAGCCGACCGGCAACTGGGCGCCGGTCTGCTACCACGGCGAAAAGCCGCGCAAGCTGTCGGAAGACCGCCTGACACTGCACGAGGTGCCGACGGAGTACATCGATGTGGACGGGACGCCGCGGCTTAGTGCGCTGCAGAAGGTGTTCCCGTTGCCGGAGGCAGGCAGTCAGTGATCGACCCGCGCGTCTACAGCATCTGTGAGGAGTATGGCGTAACCATCGTTGACGGTCGGTCGTACCCTGGCATTCGCGAGACGCGCGCCGTCGCCACGCTCGATCGAATCCTCACGACGAAAGGCGAGGATCATTTCCGCTTCGTCTTATCCACGGTAGCTGAAACCGAAAACAATCAAGGGTATATCGATAAGTATCTGCTTTGGGCCGTTAGTGACCTTGTGGAGACGTACAGAACCGTTGTGGAGCAAAGACCCTTCAGGATGGCTCGAATGCTTTGACAAGGCTCCTGTGGGCGAACTGCAGGTGGTGGCGAAATGTCTCAGGCATCAACGGTTTGCCCTGGTGGGCATGTTGGCGGAGCGAGTGGTGCGTAGGTTCGGCCCGAACGCGGGACAGGGCGATCTCTTCGATGAAAGGCGGGCTGCATGAACAAGACGATGATTGAACGAGCAGCAAAGGCGGTCTTTGACCTCGACCATCCCGAAGCAGAGGAAGATCAGTGGGAGACCGCGAAAGCTTGGTACTGCGCCCGCGCCTGCGCGGCCGTTAAGGCGATGCGCGAACCTACTTCTCCCATGATCGGTGCCGCCACAGGCGTTCCCATCGAGAGCAGTGTGGTTTCTGAAACTTATGTCCTCGACGAGGAGGCAACGGCGATCTGGCAGGCAATGGTAGACGCTGCACTCGGGGAGAACGGTGAATGAACAGGGCTGAAATCGCGAACCTCTTCGTCAGGGCGGCATTCATCGACAGCAGGTTGCCGATCGACGCGCGGCCAAAGCGGCTCAAGGGAGCATGGTTTACGGGCGCGGCACTGACCGTAGAAGACCAGCGCAAATGGCTCATCCGCGAGGAAGGCGACAAGCCCTCTCAGATCCACAAGCTGGACAAGGGCCCGATGCACGACTGGTGGATGGCCTTCTGGGACGGGAAGTCAGTCGACACGAGCCGGAACGACGTCCGGCTGTGGGAGCTAGCAAACGAGCTCGTCACTCTGGTAGCAGATGAGGGCATCGCCGCGCGCTGTGGGCGTGGACCATGTCCAAGGCCGGGACGCTGGAGGTTCACGAAGACAAGACGCGGAAGACGCGCAAGTTTGGAGACGTGAGCCTCCACAGGCGAACCAGCAAAGGCGCCTCTTTCGTCGCGTGGTGCCGCTCCGAAGGCATCCATGAAATGACCGGAGGGCGCCGCAAAAATCGGGCGATTGCCGTTATTTAACAGTATCTTATTCGGGGCGGCTCATCCAATGTCGAAATGGCCGGTTTTGGGGTGTTGCCTGTTGGCCCTGTTTTCGAGCACATTTCGGATAACATCGGATCCAACGCATCGAAGGACAAAGGCCGGACATTCGAGCGGGACCAGGACACGGTTTTCGCGAAGGAAGCAACTCTTTCGGTCTGGGATCAATACCGGGCCGCCAAGCGCCGCCGCGCCCGCGAGGCCAAGAAGCGAGAGGCGGCATAGCGTCGCTCAGGGTTTCAGTGGTAGGCCTTGTATCGCGTAGCGGTGCAGTCGCGATGCAGTACCTACGGTGTTCCGGTTGAAGATGGCAGTGAGTTCCGCCGCGTCAAACTCTGAAAGGTTTGTGGCGCGGTAGAAGCCAAGCTCAGCGACCCTCCCAGAATGGGTGTCGAACACCGTCCAGGTATCGTTCACTTCCAGACGGTATCCATACGGCAGCAGTTCCGCGGGGCCGCTCATTTGGCGGCTTCCGGCATCGTCCCGGTCATGAAGCGCCGAAGCATCGTTTGCGAGGGATGGTGGAGGGTTCCATTCAACGGTTTGAGCCTGGCGGTGACGTAGCCGGCCTTTTTAAGCATTTCTCTTAGTATGCGTGAATCGCTTGTCCGGAAATCGACGTACTGAACATTGGAGGACATTGCGTCCTCCTTTCGCAAGTTGGGGCTAGGGTGTGATGGCCCTCAAGCAGCAGCGCCCGGGAAATAGGCTGCTGAAGCTATGAGAGTGGACGCAACTTTGCTCATTAGCAAGCAATCAAGTAACGGATTATTGCCGGCAGAGACTTGATTTGAACACATTTACTGCCTAGAGGTTCCCCGTCGGCATCGCTGATGAGCGCTGGAAAGCATCTGTCGCTCGCGGTTGCCACCGCCGCTTCTGCCTTTGACCACGGATGTACTGGCACGGGTGTGAATAGCGGCAAGAAGGAAGGTCGGTGCGGTTTCGCCCCGGCCTTTTTTGTTGTCTAAACCCTCCCGCAAGGGAAGCAGGACGCCGGCGATCGTCGCCAGCTACTTGGTCGGCCTGACGAGTGTAATGACCCTCGGCTTGGTTTAGCTTCCACCATCGGTCCGACCGAACGATTGACCAGATCGACCATGCCACCAACCAGCGCTTTCAGCTCGACAGCTTCAATTCTCAAGTCCTGGCGTCGGGCAAATGCCAGAAGCCGCTGCGTCAGGGCTGCACCCCGTCTTGCACCCAGCATCGCTCCATCGATCAGCCGTTCGGCGCGCGGATCACCCCCCGTATTCTTACGCAGCAACTCAAGATTGCCGAGAATTGCCATTAAGAGATTGTTGAAGTCGTGCGCCACTCCGCCGGTAAGCTGCACGTTCGAATGCTTCGAAAATCTGCTTTCTTGCGGGCGAGCTTGCGCTGGCGGCCGATGGCTTCAGCTTTTTCGCGTGCCCGTTTGACAGATGGCTTCTCAAAAGCCTCTCTCAATCGCATTTCGCGAAAAACGCCTGTTCGCAAGCGGCGGGGCCGTAAAGGAGCGCTGGAACGCGAGCGCTGATGATGACGTGCTCTCACCTAGAGGATGAAGTCCGCCTTCGACAAGTTGATGATACCCGTGAGCTCGATCTGGAAGTCAGCGCGGCCGTCTAGGTTGGCGTCACCGTAGACGACCGTCTTGTCGTTTGCGGTGCCTTTGACATCGAACGTACGGTAGATCAGGTCGCCGGATTTCCCGGTAAAGTTTCCTGCTCCACGCCAGGTGAAGGCCTGGTCGCCCGCGACCTTTGTGTTCGCGTCGATGTGCGAAAGGTCCAGTTTGTCTTCGCCGCGGACAAAGTCGGCAATGATATCGCGCTGGTTCAGGCCCGACGCCGGAGTGTAGCCACTGTTGTTGACGAGCCCCGCAATCCCCGGAGCCGAGTCCTGGATTGTGTGAAACACGAACACATCGCGACCGGCCCCGCCGAAGAGTTTGTCGACACCCGTGCCGCCGATAAGGGTGTCGTTGCCCGCGCCACCTTTGATGATGTCGTTGCCGCCTTTGCCGTTAAGGATGTCGTTGCCGCTCGTGCCGGTGAGCTGGTCGGCGCCGTTGGGGCCGGATACCGTCTCAGCAACATCCTTGACGGAGATCTTGAAGGATTTCGACGCCTCGAAACTGGTGCCAATTGAGGGATCATCGAGGCGCACCGTCACGTCGAGCGAAGGATTGGTTTCGTAGTCGAGCTTGACCCCCTTCTTCAACCACAGAGCGCCGCTTTTGATTTCGAAGAGCTTGGCATCCGATCCGGCCAGGGAAAGCCGGTTGTCGCCGCCGTCCGGATCGACGATCGCCAGTTCGGCGACCTTGAGTGCCGACGCCGTCGAGGCATTCTCGGCAATCGACGTCAAAAACTGCTTCGTGACGAGTTTCGGCGCGTCGTTGATCGGCGTGACAGTGAAATTGAAGACCTTGGTTACCGGTGCCGAAATGTCCTCGTTGCCGTCCTCGACCGCGACCTTGAACGATGCGTTGGTCGTCTCCGATCCGTCGTGTTTAAATGCAACCTTGCCGGCGGCGAGTTCGGCACCGGTGAAGCTGGACGCAGCGTTGCCGTTGACGAACACCTTGCCAGCCGTCTGACTGGAGACGGTGAAGCGGACGTCGGCCGGCAAATCGTCCGGATCAATAAAATAAAGATCGGCCGTGGTCAGCGTATAGCTGGCGCCTTCCTTCACTGTCGCCTTGAGATCACCGGTGAGGACCGGCGCTTCATTCGGCAGCAGCACGGTGACATCGATGCTGCCAGTTGCCGACTTCGCGCCACCAGATCCCTGCATACCCGCGTTCCCATCGGAGAACGTGAGGTCGATCCGGACAGTCTCGGCAACGGACCCGGTATTTGCATAGGATAGGCTGCGCAGGAAAGCATTGACCAGACTGCTGGTCACAAGGATCGGACTGGGACCCGCGAAGGCAACCTCAAGAACGCCGCCGGAGTTCTGCGTTACCATCGCGACCTGATCGCCCTCGGGGCCGTACAGTGTGGCTCCAGCGATATAGAATCCACCCCCCACCAGGAACTGGTCGTTAGGATTTGCACCGCCGTGGCGCTGCACCGTCAGTACGGTCCCGGAGTAATCACCGTTCTGATCTCGCATGGTGTCAAGGTCGGGATCGATCAGCGTCAGGTCGGTGTCCAGCATCACCGCCGCTTTGGTCAGCTTATAGACCGGAGCGCCATCCAGGTCGTGAAACTGGGGTGCGTCGTTGACAGAGGCGATGGTAACGGTTTTCGCCGTGAGATTACTGTCGGCATCGCCGTCACTGACGCTGAACGTAATAGTGCGATCGGTCGTGGAGGGCAGATCGGAGGTATTCGTATAGCTGACCGATCGCAAGGCCGCCTGCCACTGTGCAAGCGTAGCCGACGCGTCACTTGAGGTGAGAGAGAGAATGCCGGTGGCTGCATCATAGCTGCCAGTGATGTTTCCGAAGGCAGCGTTCGGGACGAATGTCAGAACGTCCTGGCCGGATACAAAGTTACCGATCGAAATACGTGCCGAAGCAAGATGGGCACTATCAGGATCCGACAGCGTAATGCCCGCATCGATCAAAACGGGAGTCGAAATCGCGTTTGCGCCTTCCACAAAGGCAGTGGTGCCCGTGGAGGCGGTCACCACTGGGGGCGCGTGCGCAATAATTTCGTATGGCTCCCCAGCGGTAAATGAGAGCGCTCCATTGCCGGCTTGATCAACGATATTGTTCGAACC
>NZ_JBFTIM010000026.1:0-26231 GCF_056394765.1 Mycoplana sp. 10N416
TTCGACAGGCCGAGTTCGTGACGAACGAGGTTCATCAGGTCGGCGCTGTCTTCCCGGTCATGGATCGTGAAGTCGACGTTGAGACCGATCTGCTCGGCATACATCCGGAGCAGTCGTGCGCCGATCCCGTGGAACGTGCCCGACCAGGCGAGCGCATCGGTCATGATCGCCGCGTTGTCGCCGAGCACCTGCCGACAGATGCGTTCGACACGCCGCGCCATTTCCGATGCGGCCCGCCGTGAAAAGGTCATCAGCAGGATACGCCGCGGATCGGTACCGTTGACGATGAGGTGCGCGACCCGATGCGCCAGCGTGTTGGTCTTGCCGGATCCGGCACCCGCGATGATCAGCAGGGGGCCGCCGAGCGCTCCATCCGGTAGCCCGACCCCGTGCTCGACCGCCTCGCGCTGACGGTCGTTCAGTTTTTCCAGATAGGTCGCGCTCATTTGTCCCCACGCGGATAAGAAAAAATTCCTGTGCTCGACCTTTGTCTTATCTATCTGACGGACTTGGCAAATCACCGAGCGGTCGGCTGCCAACGACGTCGAATGCCAGGTTTGGCGAGTGCAGGCCCGATTGACTCGCTCGGACAATCGGAACAAAAACGGAACGTATCAGTTCCGATCCACGCTGAAAACCCCAGGGAGGCTCTTTAGCGCCGTGTCTTCGTTGGCGATCAATCCGGTCATTGCCGAACTGCGAGAACGCATTGCCGGGCTCGAGAACGGCAATGCCCGCGCACGCAAGGTGCTGCCGTTCGGCGCGACAGGAATCGATCAGGGGTTGCCAGGCGGCGGTCTTGCCTTTGGTGCCCTGCATGAAGTCGCAGGCGGTGGAAATGGGACCGTCGACGGGGCGGCCGCCGCGCTGTTCGTTGCTGGGATCGCGGCGCGCACGGAAGGCAAGTGTCTCTGGTGCCTGACACGGCCTGACCTGTTCTTTCCCGCTCTTTCGCAGGCAGGCCTGCATCCTGATCGGGTCACCTTCTGCGAGAGCGACCGGGAGGAGGACGTGCTCTCGGCGATGGAGGAGGGGCTCGCCTTTGGCGGGCTCCCCTTGGTCGTCGCCGAGCTGGTGCGATTGCCGATGACGGCGTCGCGCCGTTTACAACTCGCCGCCGAGAAAACGGGCTCGATGGGCATCGTTCTGCGGCGTTGGCGGCGGCAAAACGAGGCCTCGGACTATGGCCAGCCGACGGCATCGACGACGCGGTGGAGGATCAGCGTGTTGCCGTCGGAACCCCTGCCAGTGGCGGGCGTCGGCAGGGCGCGGTGGCTGGCGGAACTGATACGCGTGAAGGCGGGCGCGTGCGCCGAGTTTGAAATTGGAGCCCCCGATGCCAAGGGTCGTATCTGTCTACTTCCCGTACCTGACCACGGATCGGATCAGGCGGTCTGGCGCAGAAGCCATACCGGTTGAACAGCCGCTCGCAGTCATCTCGAAAAGTGGCTCCAAGCGGTGGCTCTCGGCGGTCGATCGAACTGCCATCAGTCTCGGATTGCGGCTGGGGATGCCTGCCAGCAAGGCACAGGCGATGGTGGCCAACCTCGCCATGGTCGACGCCGCGCCTGCGGAGGACGCAGCGACCCTGAAGCGCCTGGCACTTTGGATGCTTCGACAGTACAGCCCCGTTGTGGCGGTCGACGGCAAGGATGGTATCGTCATCGATACCGAGGGAGCCGACCATCTCAAGGGCGGGGAAGAATTGCTCGCCTCCGGTTTGGTCAACCGACTGCGTGGTCGTGGACTGACCGCGCGCGCCGCCGTGGCCGACACCTGGGGGGCTGCGCATGCCATCGCGCGGCTGACGAGTGCCGAAGTGACCGTTGTGCCGACTGGCAATATAGCAAAGGCGGTTACCGGACTTCCGGTGCACGCGCTCAGGCTTCCTGCCGAGACCGTTCAGGCGCTGCGAACCTTTGGTGTCGAAACTGTCGGTCAGTTGTCCGCGATGCCGCGCGCACCGCTGACATTGCGTCTGGGGCCGGAACCCGCCCGTCGGCTCGACCATATGTTTGGACGTCTTGCGGAGCCGATTGAACCGATAAGGACCCCCGAACTCGTCGAGGTGTCCAAGAATTTCCCCGAGCCGATCGGTGCTGCGGAGACGATTGCCAAATACACCCGCCGCCTCGTCGGGATGCTGTCCGCGCGACTGGAGCGGCAAGGACTTGGTGTCCGTCGATGCGATCTGGTCTTTCAGCGGGTCGACAACACCCGTCAGCATCTGCGTGCGGGGCTGGCGAAGCCCGTTCGCGATCCCGGTCGCATATCCAAGCTCCTTTGCGACCGCATCGAGAAGATCGATCCAGGATTCGGGATCGAGAAAATGACCCTGGTTGCGCTGATGGTCGAACCGCTTGAAGAACGCCAGGTCGCATCCTCGCTGATCGAGGAGACCGTGGTCGACCTCGCGCCGCTCGTGGACATCCTCGGAAACAGGGGGCATCGGCTTTATCGCGTTGCGCCCGTCGCCTCCGACGTGCCCGAGCGTTCGGTGAAACGCATCGCACCCACGTCTCCGGAGCGAGCTGAGACGTGGGTAGCCAAATGGTCGAGACCATCCCGGTTGCTCGCCAGTCCCGAACCGATCGAGGTCGTTGCACTGCTTCCCGATCATCCGCCGGCGGCGTTCACCTGGCGGGGGAAGAGACGCAAGGTCAAACGTGCCGATGGACCTGAGCGCATCTTCGGAGAGTGGTGGCTTCGTCCGAGAGAGCTTCAGGCCGTTCGCGACTACTTCGTTGTCGAGGACGAGCTCGGCGAGCGCTTCTGGGTCTATCGGGCCGGAGACGGCGTGGACCTGGGAACAGGCTCGCAGCGCTGGTTTCTGCATGGAATATTCGGATGAGCTACGCCGAGCTACAGGTCACGACACACTTTTCGTTCCTGCGCGGGGCGAGCTCCGCCGAAGAACTGTTTGCGGCAGCCGTCGCTTACGGCATATCGGCGCTCGGGATCGTCGATAGAAACAGTCTGGCAGGCATCGTGCGGGCATGGGAGGCCGCCAAGGTGACTGGCGTACGGCTCGTCGTCGGATGCCGCCTGGATTTGTCCGACGGCATGTCGGTCCTCGTCTATCCCATGAACCGCTCGGCCTATTCCAGGCTTTGCCGTTTGCTGTCCTTGGGGAAGGCGCGCGGCGGCAAGGGCAATTGCATTCTCGACTTCGCCGACCTGTCGGATCACGCCGAAGGGCTATTGGCGATCCTGGTGCCTGACGAGGCGGATGAAACCTGCGGTATGCAGTTGCGGCGCATGGCGAACCTGTTCGCAGATCGCGCCTATGTCAGCCTGTGCCTGCGCCGCCGCCCGAACGACAGGCTGCGCCTGCACGCGATCTCGAACCTGGCGGGCAAATACAAAGTGAAGACGGTGGTGACGAATGACGTGCTCTTCCATGAGCCGTCGCGTCGGCAATTGCAGGACGTCGTGACCTGCATTCGCAACAGGACGACCATCGATGATGTCGGCTTCGATCGCGAGCGTCATGCCGACCGCTACCTGAAACCCGCCGACGAAATGCATCGCCTGTTCGGTGACTACCCCGAGGCGCTGGCACGAACCGAGGAAATCGTCAGCCGCTGTTCATTCGACCCCGCCGAACTCCAATACCAGTATCCGGAAGAGGCGATCGTTCCCGGTCTCGACGCGCAGCAGTCGCTGACGAAGTTCACCTGGGAAGGTGCCGCGGATCGCTATCCCGAGGGAGTTCCCGACAAGGTTCGCAAGTCGGTCCTCCACGAGCTCGAGCTGATCCGGACCATGAAATACGCGCCGTATTTTCTGACGGTGTACAGCATCGTCCGGTTCGCGCGATCGCAAGGCATCCTCTGTCAGGGCAGGGGCTCGGCCGCAAACTCCGCCGTCTGCTACTGCCTCGGCATCACGTCGATCGATCCCGATACCAACGACCTGCTCTTCGAGCGCTTCGTCAGTCAGGAGCGCAACGAGCCACCCGACATCGACGTGGACTTCGAGCACGAACGGCGCGAGGAGGTGATTCAGTGGATCTACGACACCTATGGTCGATCGAATGCGGCGCTCTGCTCCACCGTCACCCGATATCGGGCGAAAGGTGCGCTGCGGGACGTCGGCAAGGCGCTCGGGTTGCCGGAGGACCTGATCGCGCAGCTGTCATCGGGCGTCTGGGGCTGGTCGAAGGAAGGGGTGTCCGAGAAGCAGCTAAAGGAAAACAATCTCAACGCCGCAGACTATCGTCTTCGCCTGACGCTTGAACTTGCCCAGCAGCTCATGGGTGCACCCCGGCATCTGGGTCAGCATCCTGGCGGTTTCGTGCTGACGCATGACCGATTGGATGACCTCGTGCCGATCGAGCCCGCGCGCATGGACGATCGTCAGGTCATCGAATGGGACAAGGATGACATCGATGCGCTGAAGTTCATGAAGGTCGATGTCCTGGCTCTCGGCATGCTCACCTGCATGGCGAAGGCATTCGCACTGATGGCCGAGCACAAGGGCGATGAGCGAGATCTGGCGTCGATCCCGCAGGAAGATCCCACCACCTATGCGATGATCCGCAAGGCCGACACGCTCGGCACCTTCCAGATCGAAAGCCGTGCGCAGATGTCGATGCTGCCGCGCCTGAAACCGCGGACCTTCTACGATCTCGTCATCCAGGTGGCGATCGTCCGTCCCGGCCCGATCCAGGGCGACATGGTGCATCCCTACCTCAGACGCCGGGAAGGCAAGGAGAAGGTTGAGTATCCGACGCCCGAACTCGAGGCCGTCCTGTCCAAGACCCTCGGCGTCCCGCTCTTCCAGGAATCGGCGATGAAGGTCGCGATGGTCTGTGCAGGGTTTTCGGCGGGAGAGGCAGACCAATTGCGAAGGGCCATGGCGACCTTCAAGTTCACGGGCGGGGTCTCGAAGTTCAAGGACAAGCTGATTGCCGGGATGGTGGGCAACGGGTACTCGGCAGAGTTCGCCGAAAGGACCTTCAGCCAGCTCGAGGGTTTCGGCAGCTATGGCTTTCCGGAAAGCCACGCCGCATCCTTCGCCCTGATCGCCTATGCCTCGAACTGGGTGAAATGCCATCATCCTGACGTCTTCTGCGCCGCGCTCCTGAATTCGCAGCCGATGGGCTTCTACGCGCCTGCGCAGATCGTTGCCGATGCCAAGGCCCATGGCGTCCAGGTTCGGCCCGTTTGCGTCAACCGCTCCCGCTGGGACTGCACGCTTGAGACCATGGAGGGATCGGAGCGGCTCGCGGTTCGCCTCGGCATGCGGATGGTAAAGGGGTTGTCGACCGCGGATGCGGCTGGGATCGTGGCGGCGCGCGCCGGCGATTCCTACGTGTCTGTCGACGATCTCTGGCGACGTTCCGGTGTGCCGACAGCGTCGCTCGTCAGGCTGGCGGAAGCCGACGCCTTCTTTCCGGCGCTGAAGCTCGAACGGCGAAACGCCCTGTGGGCGATCAAAGCCCTACGTGACGAGCCGCTCGAGCTCTGGGCCGCGGCCGCAGAACACGAGGCGAAGTCGGTTGCCGAGATTCAGGAGCCTGCAGTTTCCTTGGCATCGATGACCGAGGGCAGGGAGGTCGTCGAGGACTATGCCCATGTTGGCCTTTCGCTTCGCCAGCATCCGGTTTCGTTCCTGCGGCAGGATCTGAAAAACAAAGGCATCGTCACATGTGCGCAGGCTGCCACCGAGAGGGATGGTCGCTGGCTTATGGCAGCGGGGCTCGTGCTAGTGCGACAGCGCCCGGGCTCGGCGAAGGGCGTGATGTTCATGACGCTGGAAGACGAGACGGGCATCGTGAACGCGGTCATCTGGCCGAGCCTGTTCGAGCGGCAACGGCGACTGGTTCTTTCGTCATCTGTGCTCGCGATCAACGGCAAGATCCAGCGGGAAGGCGAGGTGGTTCATCTGGTGGCGCAGCGTCTGTTCGACCTGTCCGCAGACATGGGACAGCTGGGTGAAAAAGACAGTGCGTTCCCAATGGTCCATGGACGCGGCGACGAGTTGGCGCATGGAAACGGCGCGCCGGATTCGCGGGATCGAAAGTTGGGCGCGCCTCCTGCACGAGACATCTACATCCCCGATCTCCATATCGACACGCTGAAGGTGAAGTCGAGAAACTTTCACTGACGGCAGAGCCGCTGGGCCGGGGTAACCAGCGCCAAACCTATAAGAACCAGTTTTACATTGACGAGTAAGGATCCACGGCAACCCTCGCAGTGGAGAAGAGGCTAGCCGCTCATTCATCGCCAGCCAAACTCGTTGCCGACTGAGCTTCTGTGGTAAACCAATAGTCACGATGATTTGGCTGGGAGCGACGTCCTTAGACAACGGTCAAGCTCGTCTTCGAGCTCGCGGCATAGGTCCGCGTACTCCCGCACGATCTGCAAGTTCCCGGATCTGCGGGCGCTTCGGGCTTCAAAGGCGAGGGCGTAGTCCATGAGAATTTCAGCGATGCCAGGCTCATGCGCAGAGGCCGCCAGCGCGGCTCGCAACTGCGGCTTCCTAAGCATCATCAATTTAAGTCCTGTTCGCTGAACCTGATCCATAAAACAGTCTACCGCCGGAAGGTGGCGCGAGCTTCTGGGGCTGTTGCGTCCGGCATCACGGAGCCGAAGTTTCGTAACGCTCAAACCTCCATTGATGAGCAATGTTCCGTGGCAACGTTTAGTGCATGCTGTCAGGCGGTTGTCCAACGGTCGGTGAAACGCGTGCAAGACGCGTGACGTCGGCCCGTTCAGAGGTCTCCTGCTGCGTGCAAGTCGATCAAACATTGACGCGTACTGAGGACCTACCGCGTTCCGCACGAAATCCGCGCAGAATAACACAGATTGCAGGCCGCCCGTCGTTATCCCAAGCCCGAACGCTGGCTCGACGACGCCCAGTTCCGCGTCGCGGTCCGCAAGGCGTTTCGTCGTCGACCAAGGCGGAAACTGCACCCGGGCGAACGCATTTACAGGTTCTGGGATTACTTCAGAAATGCCTTCGCGAGGGATGTGGGGCTCGGTCCGCAACTCGCTGCAAGGCTGGCGCGGGCCGGGGTCAACAAGGAGGTGCGGACGGGAGCACTCCAGCGACCATGCCCCGACCTGGGTCGAGCTATCTGATGCCCTAACGAACGAAGAAATGCTCCAAAACAAGTGACTTAACAGGAGCACACCGGCACTATCTGGAGGATGTCTCCCGCCTGCGCTCGCGTGAACGGGCGAGTTTCCTGGCCGATCTTAGCTCCGCAAGTGTCGGCGGCCACCATCCCAGCCTTCGGTCGGGCTCGCTACGCACGGGCCAGGTGGAGACGAGTTCCTTCAAGGAGGGCAGCCTCCACGACGCCCATATGAAGTCCATTAGGCTGTTGGTCAGGTGCGGGTAGAACGAGGAAACGTCGGGGGTGGCGAGTTCACCCGAGATGTCTGTAAACATGACGATGCCGTAAGTCTCGGTCGAGACGGGGTGATCCAGTGGCCGTGGGAAGACGCTGGGAACCGGGTAGCGCCGAAGACGGCGTTCGCGGGCCAGCATTCGCGCTTTGCGCTCTTCGTCGGATCCGCGCAAGGTCAGGCGGCGGATTCTGCGCGCTTCGGGCTCATTGCGCTGAGCGGCGGCCTCGATGGTCGGCCACCGGTTGCGCAGATCTTCATAGGATCGAAAGGGCACCCGCCATAGCCGCAGTGTTTCATCCCAATGGGCCCATGGCACCTGACGCAGTTCACGGATCACCGTCCTCGAGTAAGGCGTGCGCACCCGCAGGTCGTTGGCAACTTCAATATATTGGCTGTCGATCGGCTCGAAGTCGTAMGCATCTCTTCCTTTGTCGTCAGCAAATGCGTCGAGAGCGGAGGTCTGGCGATCAATCCAGTGCGCAATCCTTCTGTCGGCGGTCTTGCCGGGAACGAACCAGCTTCGCCGCTCATCGTCCCAGCGTGCTCTGGGGAAGCTCTCGCGGAACTGCTCGACGGTCGCGCGATCGTACGGGAAAGCCACGAAGGCTCCGGGTGGAACTGAGGAGGCCGATGGGAGGTGGCGCATTGGAAGCCCCGTGTTTTCCTTGGAGAAGGAACGCTCCGGCAGGGCGCAGGTTCAGAACAACCAACAATGACGTGTGATGTCGCCCGCCGAGGTGATGCTTGCTATCGCCCGGCGGTCGGCCGACAATCACCATCCCCGAACCGGACTGACCTTGACCTATTGGGTGCAGCAACTTCCGATAGGCGACGGGACGCAGCACCCAATTTCATTGAACGCCTGCACGGCCAGCCAGCGGTCACGAGGCTTGCAGCTTGCCGGACGCGGCATCAACTTCACATAGAGAGCGCCGGCTTCCGGGACCGGATCGTTTGCGCAGACAATTGCATCGGGCGGACACTATCACTGACTTCGAAGGTTAGCTTGGCGGGGCCGTCGAGACGGACGTGTTCAGACACCTTCCGGACGATCGCTGAGAACTTCCCTGCTGTCATGTGAGTCCGCTCGTGACACGCGCCAGTTCCTTCTTGAGCCGCCTGATCTCCTCGGTCGTCGCCCTTCCTGTCCGGGGAGGAAAACTTCTTCTTCCACTCGTAGAGCGAATGGGCCCTGACGCGCAGCCGCTGCGAAACCTCCGAAACCGGATAGCTCCGTTCGGTGATCTGGCGCACGGGCTGCTCACGGACGAGGACGCACGCTTTTAGGTACCATGCACTGGCATCGTCAATGGCCGTTCGGCTGGGGTGGACCGAAAAGCGCCTTGGCGATCTTCTCCAAGGCCAGCGGCTTGTCGCAAAGCACAAATCCGGGGAAACGATCGGGAATGATTGAGGGATCATATCCGGTTGCGAAGACAAAGGCGATGCCGCGCTCCATCAACTGGTCGGCGACGGGGAACACCAACTCGCCGCCGAGATGCACGTCCAGTATTGCCGCATCGATGGCCTGGTCGGCAATCAATCTCAGCGCTTGTTGTACGCTGCCGGTCGGGCCGACGACGGTGGCACCGTATTTCTCGAGTTTCTTCCGGCACTCGTCGGCAAGCAGATATTCGTCTTCAACCACCAAAATTCGGCGTCCTGCAAAAAGCCTGCAGTCGGTTGGAGGTGTTGTCATTTCATCCTCTGAAGGATCACGTCAAAAACGTTGCGGCTACTCTGCCAGACGTATTTGCTCGGAGAGCGGGACCTCAATCGTGCATCGAATCTCCTCCGGTTTGATCTCCAAGCTTCCGGAACCACCGAGCTGATACGGTATGAGGTCCTCGATTAGTTCTGTTCCAAATCCGCGGCGGGCAGGTCCGGAGTGTGATTTATCGGTGCCGTTTTCCTTCCAAACGAAGCGCAATCGGTTCTCGTCCTGGCCAATTACATCCCATCGGATATCGACTCGCCCGTCTTTTCTCGAAAGCGCTCCATGCTTTACTGCATTGCTTGTAAGCTCGTGAACGACAAGACCCACATTCTCCGCCGACCTTCCAACGAGTGAAATGGGCGTTCCCGAGATCGTCACCTTTTCCAGCTTGCCTCCGGCCTGCGCGTTCAGCTCTGCATTGATCAACGTGCTTAAATCGATCGCCACGTCTGCGCCCCTCGTCAGCAAGGCCTGTGTTCGGGCCAGAGAGTTGATGCGTCCCTGGAGATGCTCTGCATATTCTTTGACCGATTCGCTCGTCTCCCCTGTGCGCTCCGCGATCGAACGAACGATTGCGAGCGTGTTGCGCACCCTGTGCTGAAGCTCGTGCAGGAGAAACTCCTGTCTCTGCTGCAACATCCTCATCTCATGTATATCGGTTGCCGTGCCGAACCACTCGACGACCTTCCCTTGGTCGTTGATGACTGGGCGGGCCTTCTGGTGCACCGTCCGATATTCAAGGTTTTCTGCACACAGAAGCCGATGCTCGACCTCCAGCACTCCATTGCTCTCGGCGGCTTGCCAGGCGTTGAGCACACGGCTGCGGTCGTCTGGATGCACCGCTTCGAGCCATCCCCGCCTCAAAGCCGCAGCTTCCGTCTGCCCGGTAAAGTTCGTCCATTGGGGACTGCACCAGGTCCAATTTCCTTCACCTACGGCGCGCCAGACAAGCTGGGGAATTCCCTCCACAACAGATCTCAACAGCGACTCGCGGTCGCGCAGCCGCTCTTCAGCAGCGACAAGTGCGGTCACATCCAGGAAGGTCAGGACCGCACCCTCGATGACATTGTCGACGCTGCGGTAGGGAAGGACGCGGACAAGATAATGCGCGCCCGTCTGCAGGTTCTTGGTTTCTCTTTCGATGGTGCTCAACGTGCGGATGACACGGCGCGTATCCTGTTCGAGATCCTCGTAGGCGATGCGTGCAGCGATATGATGGATCGGTCGACCAAGGTCGGTCTCGATCAGGTGGAAGATATCGGTAATTGCCGGGGTAAAACTCTTAATTCGCAACTCGTTGTCCAGGAAGACGGCCGCGATCTGCGTGCTTTCCAGGAGGTTGCGGAGATCGGAATTGGCACGGGCGAGTTCCTCCACCCGATGAGCAAGCTCGCCGTTAACGGTCTGCAGTTCCTCATTGAGGGATTGGAGTTCCTCCTTGGACGTTTCCAGTTCCTCATTCGAAGACTGAAGTTCTTCGTTGACGGACTGGTACTCTTCGTTTGAGGCCTTGAGCTCTTCGTTCGTGCTCTCCAGTTCCTCCACAGTCGCCTGCAATCGGTCACGCGCCTGTCGAAGTTCGTCCTCCAGATGCCGGACGTGATCGTCTTGCCCTGCAGAGGAGGGAACTGGAATGCCTTCCTCATCATCGAGCATCTGCCCGTCCTGGAGGATGATGACGTAGCGCTGCGGTTGACCTGGGGACAACTCTATCGGTTCGACCGAAAGCGTTACGAGCATCGCCGTACCATTCTGGCCAATTTTCAAGCCGTTGATGCGTACGGGGGCTTTCTCATTCTCAACCTTATGGAGGGATGCGCGCAAATCGACGCGCAGGTCTCGATGAATGAGACTGAAGACGTTCAGACTGGCGTGTCCCGATGGCGGGTCGATGAACCGACCGGTCCTACCGGAAAAGTGTAACACCTCATGGTTCTCGTCGACGATCATATAGGCGGGAGCATAACGCTCCATGATGCGCTCTGCCTGTTTTGTCAGTCCGGAACTGTTGTTGGGGGTGGTGCGCAAGGCGGCAACCGGTAGATTGTTCCTGTCCGCGGCTGCGGCCAACGGAAAATCTGGCAACAAACGGGTCATCGTTTCGATTTGACGGAAAACCCGGAAACGCCGATCCACCGGCGCAAAGAGCTTTCCGTGCCGGCTCACGTTCTCGGAATTGCCGAGAAAAAGATATCCCCCCGACTTCAAGGCGAAATGAAACAGCGGGATGACGCGGTTTTGCAATTCGGGGCCCAGATAGATGAGCAGGTTGCGGCATGAGACCAGGTCGAGCCGCGAGAAGGGAGCATCCTTCGTCAAGTTATGCTGGGAAAAAAGACACATCTCCCGAAGCTCTTTGACCACACAGTAGGTCTCTCCTTCCTTCACGAACCAACGCGCCAATCTCTCGGGCGTGACGTCCTTCACAGCCGACGCCGCGTATCGACCTATCCGGGCTTGCGACAGTGCGCGATTATCAATGTCGGTTGCAAAGATCTGCACATGCGGCACGATATCGAGCCGTGCCATGTGTTCGCGCAATAGGATGGCAATGGAATAGGCTTCTTCGCCGGTGGCACAGCCAAGCACCCAAATTCGAATGTGGTCGGTGGCCTGTTTGCCCTCGAAAAGCCGAGGGATCACCTCTCGCTCGAGGAACTCGAATTCCTTTGTATCTCTGAAGAAGTGGGTCACGCCAATGAGGAGGTCATTGAAGAGGTTTGTCGCCTCTTCAGGGTCGGTGCGCAGAAGCTCGAGGTAGGTGTCGACCGTTTCAGCCTGCGTGACCTGCATGCGCCGTTGGACACGCCGCATGAAGGTGTTGTGCTTATACCCGTGGAAATCATGGCCCGTGCGATTGCGCAGGACCGCAGCGATCCTAGCCACGATTGTTGCTGGCGCATTGACGAGTTCATCAAAGTTCCGCGTTGCCGAAGCCGCACCCAGACTCAGAATCTGGGTGCGCAGGCGTGCCGCGAGTTCTTTCGGTGGCAAGACTACGTCGGCAACAGCCGCGGCTGTCTTGAAGTTTCCGTTGTTGACGTCCGCCGGCTCCGGTCCCTGTTCCGCTAACGTCAGCCCACCGTGCTCCCTGATCGCCGTCAGACCAAGCGTGCCGTCTGACCCCACGTCCGACAGTATGACCCCTATTGCGCGATTTCGCTGCTGTTCTGCAATTGATACCAGTAAGCTGTCGATCGATCCGCTATGGTTGGCTTTTACGCTTAACCGATTCCCGCTCACCGTCACAACCGCATTGGAGGGCGCGAGATAGGTCCGGCTTTCTTCGATAGCCATGCCGTCCGTAGCCGTAACGAGCGTCCGATCTTGCAAGGAGATGGGTGGGACGTTTTCTGCCGAACCGCGCCGATGGAGGACGACGATGATCGCCGAACCGGGCGCGGTGCCCCGTTCCTTCATGAACGCATCAAGGCTCTGGATGTCGGTAGAAGAGACGCCTATCCCCACAATTACCGGGGCTGCTTTCAAGCGTGTATCACTGTCCGCAGAGCTTTTGTTGTTGTTGTTGGATCGTGGCATGGCAACATTCCGGTTGGCGTCGTCGGCTGTCATCGAAGGATCCCGATCGATGGCTCAGACGTCCGACTCGAGCGACTGCTCCTCCATGCCGCGAAGGATAGCACCGCGCAAGCTGTTGGCATAATCCCGATATTCAGCGGCCCGCCGGGAGTAGATCTCGGCCATGCCCGGTCGGTTGACCGCTATTGCCTCCCTGCTCATGCGGTCGACCAGGACCGCCCTCTCTTCGATGATGCGAAGCGCGATCCGCATCGCTTCGTCGACCGGTTGCTGATCACTGATCAGCGTCTTGGCAGTATAGGCATGGCCGACTTGGCAGCGAAAACGCAAAGGCCGCACGCCCGCAACCTCGGACATGACGCCGCCGCATTCCGGGCACGACAGCGGAACCACGTTTCCAAGCGGCCCCCTGTCATCGGCAAAGCTGCTGGAACCCGTCGCGATCTCGACCTCCATGCGCACATTGACTGGCAGGGGGGCGTCTGGTCCGGACGGTTGATTGCTGTAATCGACGATGGCCCTTGCCAAATCGGTTGCGGGTGCACTCAGGTCTACCGCCGTTGCTTCCAGAGCGGCCAGCGGCATTTCCGAGGCTTTCGCATCCGTAGGGGCCTGTACCAGCGCTATGCCCCCGGCGGCCTTGACAGTCGCCAGACCCGATGCGCCGTCGTTTAGCATCCCGCTCAATATGACTCCAATGGTACGGGATCCGCGCGACAGTGCTGCCGAACGGAATAACGCATCGATGGACGGACGAACCATGTTTTCGCGTGGGCCTTTCCCGAGCTTCAGGCTTCCGTCGACGATAAGAAGATGTGAATCCGGTCTTGCTACATAGACATTGCCCGCAACCATCGTCTCGCCATCGTCCGCTTTCTTGACGGGCAGTGGTCCGGATGCAGCGGCAATGGAAGCGAATATACCGGTGCTCGTCGCCGGCACATGTAGGACGACGGCGATCGCCGCGCGCAGGTCCGGCGGCAATTCTCGTAGGATGGCCTGCAAGGGGCCTATCGACCCCATGGACCCTCCGATGACGACGGTGTCGCGATTGCCCATTGGTGAAACTCCGCCCCTGGAACGCAAACGCAAACCACGGGCGAATGTTCCGGATCGCTGCAGCCCGTGTACCGGACATTCGCGGAAGCAGATGTGTTCGGAATAGAGGCAAAAAGTGGTACCATATTGAGGAGAAGCTGCGCGAGGCGCGTATGACGTATAGCTGGGCACAATTAGATATGGCCAACCGGCACGTTGCGGAGGGAGAGCGTCATGTGGTCATGCAGGAGAAGCTAATCAGCATGCTGCGCCTGAAGGGACAGCCGACCGATGCAGCCGTCGCGTTATTGTTCGAGTTCAACGAAACCCTACTACTTCACCGACGGCATCGTGACGAGATCGAAGCGGCACTACGCGCTGCCCGTTGATCGGGCTCCCAACCGAGCATGAATTCGCACAGCGATTCCTTGCGCCGTCAATTGTGATGACCTGGATCCTCGCCCCTGCAAGCGAAGGCGATTCATCGCGTAGACATTGTCTACGTTCTTGGCGGTACGGGCCTTGGTCGCCCCGTACACGATCGGCAGGTGGATGTCCTGAACCGGACCAATGGTAGGCTCATCGGTCAAAGCCGCAAGACGAACTTTTGCATCATATTCCACAGGGAAGCCTTGATGTTGAACTTGTTCGTACAGGTTGGGACTAACGTCTTCGAAACAGAAAGGTCGGTTGATCAATTTGACTTTTGGGCGGGCACGCCGGTTCTCTTTTGGGGTCAGGGATGCCGGCATGGACGTGTCTGAGGCTAGCCCCGTCGCTGGCGAGAGGTCTACATTCGGGCCGCGGCCAAGCTGATCTCTCCGGCCAACATGGCGGCGCAAAGCGGCCAAGGCTCGACTGCGTTCGCCCTAAGCGGCCGTGCCCCTATAAGGGGCCTGGAGGATTACGCGAGCGGCGTAGGAGGGGAGGTGGAAACCGCCGCCGAAGCGTTCGTGGCGGTAGCGACGCCTCAAAGAGGTCTGACGTTTTCAGCCTTGGACTTTCCAGTTTTGCGGTCCTGACCGAGGTCGTAGCTTACTTTTTGTCCGTCTTGGAGCGAGCCCAAGCCCTGCAGAGCGGATACATGCACAAACACATCGTCCCCACCGTCTTCGGGTGTAATGAAGCCAAAGCCCTTGTTCTGGTTGAAAAACTTTACGGTCCCGGTGGCCATGTTCCATCCTCTTTGAGTATATCGCCGTGAAACTTATCCCGCGATCGGCCGCCGTGCAACGTATTCCATGTGCAGGGGCAGACGACGAACTGGCGACATGTACAGATTTCGCGATCACGCCGAAAAGCGGAGTTGGATGAAATCTATCTTGGGATTTTTACGTCAACAGGGCTGCTGATGGATGCTCCAGACGTCCACTTGTCGTCGTGTGGCGACATAGGTAACCGCACCCCCATCTGTTGACGCAGAAAGAATTGTTAGCCGACCGCATAACGAGCAAGCGCAACTGACCACAACTATCGACGCCAGTTCCCACATTGTTTTGTGCGACGCAGCAACCAATCGCTCGCAAGTGCGTTGGTGAGTGTCGGCATTGGGTCGGCCTCTTGCAAAGCGGGATTTTCAAATGAGGAAATTGTCGGACACCATTGCACGGCTCGCCGCGCTCAAAGCTGCGCAGCGTCAGGTAAACCACAACGCCCCGCGTAACCGGCTAAAGGACATGGAGTTGACCGGGGCCAATCCCGGAGCCTTGAAAGCGAGGACATTCGTTCCGGACAAGCTGGCTTCCGGCAGGCCGCTTGTGGTGGCCCTGCATGGCTGCGCACAAAGCGCGGCCGCATACGACGAGGGCTCAGGATGGTCGGACCTCGCCGATCGATACGGGTTCGCGCTGCTGTTTCCGGAGCAGCAGCGGTCCAACAACGCCAATCTCTGTTTCAACTGGTTCGAACCCGAGGATGCGAAACGAGACGCGGGCGAAGCGCTCTCGATCCGGGAGATGATCGAAACCATGGTGGCGACCCACGGCCTGGATCGCAACCGCATTTTCATCGTCGGCCTATCGGCGGGTGGGGCGATGGCATCCGTAATGCTGGCCGTTTACCCCGATGTCTTTGCTGGCGGGGCCATCATCGCCGGATTGCCCTTTGGTAGCGCCTCGAGCATGCCCGAAGCGTTCGATCGCATGCGTGGCCATGGCGGCCCAAGCGAATTTCGGCTGCAGAAGTTGGTTCGCGACGCGTCGCCCTGGCGCGGGAAGTGGCCGGCGATTTCGGTGTGGCACGGAACGGCCGACAATGTCGTAGATGTATCGAACATGGAGGCAATCGTCCGACAGTGGGCAGGGCTTCATGGCGTCAAGATATCGGACTATGTCAGCGAAAATGAACAGGGATTTCTGCGCAAGGTCTGGCATGGCGCAGACGGGCGAGAATGCATCGAATCCTACACAATCCCTGGCATGGGCCATGGCACGCCGTTGGCAGCGGCTGGTCCGGACAGCTATGGAAGGGTCGGTCCGTTCATGCTGGAATCTGGCGTATCCTCCACTTTGCGGATCGCGACGTTCTGGGGCCTTGCTGACGCCGCGCATGATCGTCGCGGCCCAGAGGCGGCGTCCCAAGAGTATGTCCACACGGGCGAGATACTCGTGCCCGGTGCACTCACCGACAAGTTTCAGGAGGAGCGGACAGGCAGCCGCCGATTTGGGACGAAGAACGCGCACGCCGCTGGCATCCAAAAAACCATTGAAGACGCGCTCCGTGCAGCAGGTCTGATAAAGTAAGGCTAAGACTTGGACACGGGCTGGTCGGCGCGCCGGATCCAAAACCGCGAGCGAGCTTCGCCGACCAACGCAGCGAGCGATTCCTCTTAGGTCAAGTTGCCGTTGCAACTAGGCACGGCGGTGCTGAGGGAAGATCTGTGCGCGTTGTCTATGATACCCACTACGTTTTCCAGACATGGTCGCTATCGGATCGGGAACTTCGAGTCAGTGACTAATTGACGAATAGCCTCGTCGGTATCGTCCTCGGCGCAGAGATGTTTCTTGTGCTCGCGGTGCGTCTGCAAACACTCGTGCATGACCTTCAGGATTTCACGAGCTTGCTCAGTCGCGCTTCCGACGAATATCAAGCGACTTATCAACCGCTCTTGATTGACGATGTGTTGTTCAGCGGCATCGATATGCAGATTGATGATAGAGATCTGTTCGCGGCGGGTAGGCATTGGCTCGTCCTTCCGTCCGGAGTAGCCGTACTCGACCGGACCTATTGTGGCGGTCCACAGATTGATGCGCGGCTGGCCGATTTCGACGGGGTGTCTCATAAGATCGCCCAGCGCAAAAAAGCCCGCTTGTCGCGGGCTCCTTCTGCGATCATCTCGCTTTATTGTCGTTCTTATGGCTTTGCTCGCCAGCTTTGACGTGCTGTTCGTGCGTCCCGCCGCGCGTGCTGCTAGAGGAGGAGTTCTTCGAATCAGAAGTTTTTTTATTAGACTTGTCACCACCGTTTTTGTTCGGCTGACCAGATTTGCCGTGTGAGCCAGTTTGGTTGGGCATGTCATTCTCCTCGGGTATCGAAGCCGGAATCGACTTCGCAACTCTCAACCCTTCGGATCAGGATCGGTTCCAGGTTCATCCGCCGAAATCCGGGTGAGCATGCCATGAAACGGACGAATTCGGACCGCGCTGATCACACACTTCGGTTGGTGATCCAGCAATTGGCTACTGCAAAGACACAGCAAACGTCGAGTACCTCATTTACCAGTTCCAGCCCGGCATGCGGAACACGTTCTTTACGGTCTGCATCCGCAGGAAACGGGAACGACCGCTCGACGCGGCAGCTCTAGATCCGGGCCGTGTCGAGGCCTCGCAAGTTTGGGCTCTGAGGGCGACCGAATTGCAACAAGGCGTCGACCGTCTGCCGCCTGGCTGTCGTGATCTTGGTCATTCTAGACGGCTGGAGCTATGAAGCCGCAGCGGTCCAGCTCAGATGTCAGATCGGCACGATTAAAAGCCGGATTTTGCGCGCGCGCACCCTTCTCGCCGAAGTGATCAACTGAGGCGTTATCGTAAAGCACAACGGCCTGTCTGAAGGCTAGCGGCCACCGCCAAGCGCACAATCGCAAGGTCCTGTAAAGCAGCGGCTTAAACTTTCAATATGACCTTCTCGCTTCCGAAGACGTTAGTCCCGACCCGGACGAACCAGTTCTACGTCAAGGCTTCCCTGCGGGAGAGGACGCAATAATTCGTCTTCCGGCTTGGACAGGTCGAGCCAATGACGCCAGTGGTCCGGTTTAAGAACGGCGACCTGCCGATTGTGGATGGGGGCGACATCCGGCCCTGGCTCCGTTGTCAGCATCGCGAACGATGGGGGCTCGTTCCCTGTACCCTCACGCCACAGACCTGCGATCGCCAGGAACGTCGTTCCCCTGAGCGTGAACCGATGTTTTGCTTTCGGGTATTTTGTGCCTGTAAATTCGAAGAACGCGCTTGCGGGTATCAGGCATCGCTTGCTGTCTCGGAAGTGCCGTCCCTCAGATCGAAAGTTAAAAACCGGCCCGCCTTTTCTTTCTGTGGGCGGCGGGAAACCGAACCGCATCGGAGAAAGCTCGACTACGCCCGCCGACGCGACTCGCATCACCGGCGCGATGTCGCCAATTTTGATATCGTCTGCCCTGGGCAGATCGAGTTCGCTCTGGTGCGAGGGGGTCCCGAGCGCAAGCTCCTGCATCATCTTGCAGTATTCGGCGTAAAGGATGTGCTGTTCGTAGTCGTTACACATCATGAGGATTATAGAGCGACGTAAGCCGATTTAAATGGTCTCTGGACGGGCGGTCGGGGTGGCGAGCCGGCGGGCCTTGTGTCATGCTTGCAGTAGATCGACCAGAGGTAGCAAAGTTGAGAGCTTTGGCAGCTACCTGGTCGCTGACGATCGAGGCTTTGGAGCGACGCAGCTACGAAACCATCTCGTCAGCGGGCGTGTAGATGTTGTGCTTGCTATCGGAGGACACCCGCCGGCAATCGAACGCGTTGGCAAAGGTCTGCTTTGGAATGACGAAATGGTACTGGCTGGGCCACGGTCGAAAATTTTCAGAGCTGCCCCGGTAGGCAGCGATGAATATAGGAGCCCACGCCGACGGCAGATGAAGCCGTCTAAATACTACGACCGATTAAGTGATTGCCCTGTTCCGTCGCCAGACCGACAGGTTGAGCGCCAGAGCGAAACTCACCCAGCAAAAATAAGGCACAAGCATCGCAGCTGCTGTTACATGTACCGGATAAAACAAGATGACGGTTGCGACGATCGACAGCCACAACAAAGACATTTCAGCCAAAGCCATGCCGATTTGATGAAGGCCGAAAAAGATCGGTGACCAAGCGGCATTCAATAGCAATTGAACGCCGTAGAGTGATAGCGGGATCACCGCGCCACTGAACCCCGCTTCCCGCCAGACCAGCCAGCCGGCCACAGCGATTGTTCCATAAAGAAGCGTCCACACCGGAGCAAACAGCCAGTCTGGTGGTCGCCATGACGGCTTGTTCAGCTGTCGATACCATTCCCCCGGACGAAAGAGTATACCTCCGATACCGGGTGCGAACGATGCAGCCGCAAAGCCTAGAAATTCGAGCAAAGAACCATCCCTCGCGCCAAGTTCGGAAGGGATCGCCGGGGGCGATTCCCTTCCGGTGTGCCTAATGCGTCTGCCGGCCCCGCAGGCCCAACAGCGGACAAGAGCGGCATGACCTGCCACGCTGCCGATAGCCCTACGAGGACATAGACGAAGCGAGCAAGGAAGGACCCCATCCCGAATATGGCGGCAACGAGGTCGAAGTTGAACAGGCCAACCAACCCCCAATTCAGGCCCCCAGGACTATCAGCCCCAAGGTCATTGCATCCAGAAATTTCATGACGATCCTCCGTGCGCTTCAATCAGTGCGGCGTGACGCAGGCAAGCGGTGATCTAGGAAAATTGTCAGCCTCGCGGCGGTAGGATCACCTTATCGATCACATGGATGACGCCGTTGGACGCGCCAATGTCAGTTGCGGTCACATTGGCATCATTGAGCTTGACTGAACTGCCATCCACCTGAATAGCAACTGGTTTACCATTGACGGTCTTGGCCTCGTCGAGTTTGCTGACATCAGCCGCCATCACCTTTCCTGCGACTACGTGATAGGTGAGCACGTCGACGAGCTTCTGCTTGTTTTCCGGTTTCAGCAGATCCGAAACGGTTCCTTGCGGCAGCTTGGCAAAGGCATCATCGGTCGGTGCGAAAACCGTAAATGGTCCTTCTCCCTTTAAAGTGGGAACCAAACCCGCGGCATCGAGTGCAGCCGTCAAGGTCTTGAACTGACCAGCGGCAACGGCGGTATCGACGATATCCTTTTCAGCCGCGTTTGCGGCCATTCCGGTGGCTGCCATGGCCAGCATCGCGGCGGCGACTACGTGGATTACTCTCATCGTCTTTCTCCCTGATCTGAAACTGCTCGCTCTTCAAGAAGCGACAATATTTCATATGGCGAAAACAGCTTTTCACGCTATTCAAATATTCGTGATATGAAACTAGTTTCTATTGACAGTTGAAACTTTGCCGGCGATTGTCGTCTCATGAAAAGGAGATGAAGGCGTGTTGTCTGATACCCTCACGGACGAACTCGAACGCTACCGGATTGGTCCTCGCATCAAGGCCCTGCGTTCCAAAAAGAAGATGGGGCTCGTGCAACTCGGCAACCACACTGGCCTCTCATCGGCAATGTTGTCGAAGATCGAACGAAGCCAGCTCTTTCCCACACTTCCGACGCTGCTTCGCATTGCGCTGGTTTTCGGCGTCGATCTCGATCATTTTTTCACAAAGGAAGGTCCGCGTATTGCGGTGACCAGAAAGGGAGACCGTCTGCGCTTGCCGGTCCCGCCTGGAGCCGAGGAAGGTCCGTCCTATTTGTTCGAGAGTTTGGACTACCCGATTGCTGACCGGCGCATGGACGCCTACCTCGCAGAGTTTACCGGAAAGCGGTCAAAGTCGCATCGGCACGGAAGCGCGGAATTCATTTATGTTCTTGAAGGTCGATTGAATGTGAATGTTGACGGCGAAGAAGTGTCGCTCAACAAGGGGGATGCGATGTATTTCGATTCAAACGCTTGCCACAGCTATTGTGGCGATAGCGACGAAAGCTGCTCGGCCCTGGTGGTAGCGGCACCCTAGAGCTTCCAACTGTTTCTGCCGAGATTATCGGGTGATCCGGGCATCGGCATGTAGGCGGCAGGTTTCGGTTCTCAGTAGCCGTAAGCAATGCTTGCTGCTGTCTTCCGGAAACCGCGCACGCCGGAACTATCCTCACTGTCCACTCCTTCGAAGGGAGAGCCTGCTGGGTTTGTTTCTCGAACCCGCACTCCCTGGAACGTCGTACTGATCAATTGACTTCTGCGTCTTGTCAAAGCCTCGCGAAGGTCCTTGTCCGCCGCCGGCCCTTTTTTCGTGGTTTCGTCCAGTCCCCACGGCCGGTTGGGGCAAGCAAGTCGCCTCGCATGCTTCCGGAGACCGCGCACCCCGGAACTGCGGATCCGCAACACCCAACTTGGGCTACTGCAATTTAGTCGACGGTTCCCTAGCCCAGATCCGAAGCTTGCCAAGTTCACTGACAAAAGCCTCGACAGTGTCGCTGCCAAGTTCGACGACGCCTTCGTCCAGTTCGGTGACGCCTGCCTTCTCGAACAATGGGGTGGCGGCGGCGGCATACCCGATGAACTTGCAGTGCGCGAACGCGTCGGCAACGAAGTCTCGCGCCGTCGCTTCCTTCAAAAGGTCGGGGACAAAATCTGCCCCGGGGATCAGAGCGACCGCGTCATAAAGGACGGACGGCCCACCATCGATCATCTGCTGAGCGGCTAGGAATGCACCATCTGACATCGTGACCCCGCCAACCGTGGGGGCGATGTATTCCACAATGCCCTTCTCACCTGCGATCGCACCTGCCAACGCCTGAACCAGTGCCGCGTCACTTCCGTCGGTGATCAGTATTCCAAGCTTCCTGCCTTCAAAGCGCTTCGGACCGTTCTTCACAATACTTAGGGCAGGGGACGGGTCGAGATCCTGTCTAGGTTCGACGGCGGCGTCGGCGGGCTTCGGCACCTTCTTAATTCCCAGTGCGTTCGCCACTTTGCTTGCGAGGGTTTCGTCGATATTCAGCAGATGTGACACCATCCGTTCGCGGATTGCCGGCGTTTCGACCTTACTCAGTTCGAACGTCAGAGCCATGGCGATGTGGCGCTGCTCGGGAAGGGTTTGGCTGATGAAGAACTGTCGTGCCTGGCTGTAATGATCGGCAAAACTCTCGGGCCGGACGCGCACCTTTTGCCCAATTTCGTCGGAAGGGAAATGACGGTATCCTGACACCGGAGACTCGCGCGGTCCCTCGCCCCAGGAGTTCGGCTGATAGTTCGCCCGGCCGATCGGGTTTCTCATCGCCATGTGCCCGTCCTGTTGGAAGTGGCGAAAAGGGCATTTCGGAGCGTTGATCGGCAAGTGGCTGAAATTCGCACTCCCAAGACGCTTTAACTGCGTATCGAGGTAGGAGAAGTTCCGCCCCTGGAGTAGCGGATCGTTGCTTAAGCCGATCCCGGGGGGGACATTTTGCGTCATGAACGCCACTTGTTCTGTTTCGGCGAAGAAGTTGTCCGGCATTCGGTCGAGAACGAGTCGTCCGATTGGCTCTACGGGGAGGACCTCCTCCGGAATAATTTTGGTTGGATCAAGAACGTCGAAATCGAAATTGTTGGCGAACTCTTCGTCGAACAACTGCACGCAGAGCTCCCATTCCGGGAAATCGCCCGACTGGATCGCCTGCCAGAGGTCGCGCCGATGGAAGTCCGGATCCGCACCGTTGATTTTGACCGCCTCGTTCCAGACGACGGATTGGAGGCCCAGCTTTGGCTTCCAGTGAAACTTTACAAACGTCGATTCTTCCTTTGCGTTGATGAAGCGGAAGGTGTGGACCCCGAACCCTTCCATGAAGCGGAACGAACGTGGAATGGCCCGATCCGACATTACCCACATGATCATATGCATGCTTTCAGGCGTCAGGCTGATAAAGTCCCAGAAGTTGTCATGGGCCGACTGCGCTTGTGGGAACGCCCGATCCGGTTCCGGCTTTACCGCGTGGATGACATCCGGAAACTTGATCGCATCCTGAATAAAGAAAACCGGAATGTTATTTCCGACCAGATCCCAGTTGCCTTCCCTGGTGTAGAGCTTGACGGCGAAACCGCGGACATCACGGGCAAGATCGAATGATCCTTTGCTCCCGGCAACGGTGGAAAAGCGCACGAATGCAGGCGTCTTCTCGCCAGGACGCTGGAGGAAGTCGGCCTTTGTATAATGCGCCAACGACTCATAGGTCTCGAAGAAGCCATGGGCACCATACCCTCGGGCATGCACTACCCGCTCAGGGATGCGTTCGTGGTCAAAATGGAAAATCTTTTCTCGAAAATGGAAATCGTCGATGACAGCCGGCCCGCGCGCGCCAACACGCAAGGAGTTTTGGTCGTCGTCGATCGGTGCACCCTGAGCGGTAGTGAGGATGTCATGTCCGTCCTCGGCAACCTGGTGAAGCTCTCCGCCCTTGCCTCGGTGGAGGTGCTGATCGTGGATGGTTACTAGTTCGTTTTTCGGCGTTGAGGCTTTGCGCACCATGTCCCATCTCCTTGAATACGGTCTACGCACAAAGTCGTGCCGCGCGAAGAAGTTCCACCTGCGGAACATTCATATGGCGGGAGGGTGGACGGCCTCACAGCGAGGCGAAGCATTTAGGGAGAAGCATTCGAGCCTCCGGCGCTTGCGCAGCATGTCACTGTAAGAGCGGCTGCCTGGTAGTTCAGCGATCGCTAGCGCATGCAGCTCAAGTGATTTTGACCTCTCCAAGGTATGTAACCGGGCCGCTTTGCAGCAATGTGCGCAACCGCTCTTTCGCCTCGACGGCCGCGACGTCAATCCGCACCTGGCGCGCACCTGCGCTCGCAGGCGCTTGCCGCTACCTTCGGCCACTGGCTAACCACTGCCGAAGTGACTGTTGTCCCGACTGGCAACTGCGGCAATATGGCCACTGGATGATGGTCGCAGGGCTCGTTCTGGTTCGACAGCGCCCAGGCGGCGAAGGGCCTGATGTTCGGCGGGAGACTAGTGCTGGCATCGGCTGTTCTTCGCGAGATCGAAAGGCGGCCGCGGCTCCTCTTCGCGGCATCTACCTCCCGAATCTACATACCGACGTCGCTGAAGGTGAAGTCTAGAGGCTTTCATTGAGAGCAGCGCCCAAACGCCAGGGCAATACGCGTAAAATGACATGCCAGCCTACAAATCATCCCTCGGGTTTCCCGATGCTTTTCCGTGCGCAGACCGACGAGAGCTTGTATAAATTGGTCAAGACGCGCTAATCGCATCCACTCAATAGATGGAGTCAAATTTGTCCAACGATGAACGCAAGAACGAACTGGCGCAACTGACCGCTGATGTGGTTTCCGCATACGTCGCCAAGAATGTAACCGCGCAATCCGCTATTGCCTCTTTGATCTCTGATGTTCACGCGGCCCTGAGCGACTTGGGCAAAGTCCCTCCGACGTCCCCAACGACTGTCGCCGTGGAGGAAAGTCAAAAGCCTGCCGTGTCGATCAAAAAATCGGTTTCGCGTGACGCCATTGTCTGCCTCGAGTGTGGCAAGGCCTTCAAATCGCTAAAGCGGCACCTCCACACTCACGGGCTCGCGCCGGAAGATTATCGCACAAAGTGGAAGCTCGCGCCGGACTACCCTATGGTCGCTCCAAATTATTCGGAAGCTCGCTCATCTTTGGCGAAGCAGATGGGGCTTGGCCAGCGACGCGCGTAGAAGCAGCTACCGCACAAAAGTAAAGCAAGGGAGCCAGGAATAGTGTCGTTAGCGCAGCATGATGGTCATTAAAGACAAGCCAGAAGGGGCGCTCCTGCGCCCTCTCGTATAGGGCGACATGCGTTGAGCCCTATAGCCCACGCGCGGGACATAGGTGTTGTCATAAGCCCTGTGGGTACGATAACGCGATGCGCACCATTGGACGTGGGCCGACGCATAGCTCACACGAAGCCGAGGCGCATACACAGGGGGATTGGCTCGCCAATCATGGCACCAGCACCAAAGGCAGCCAGGGGATACCACCAGCCGTCGTTGTCCTGGTGATACCCGGGACAACATTGGCGATAGCCAAGATGACCGTTGCCCCAGCCACGACGGTCACCTCTGCCCCAGTCGCGCCCGTTGCCGCGATAGCCTGTAGGAAATCGCTCGGTTTCCGCAGTACCTCAGGCGCTACAATCATAGGCGCCTCCGCTGGGACGGCTAGTATTGCTGTCATGCTGGCGACGGCGAGAGCGACCACCGTGTTCATAGCAGATCTCCTCTACGTTGTTCTCTCAAGAAAACACAACATTAAAGAGGGAATATCGTTCCGATCCCGGAAGGCCAGATGAAGCCTTGTGGCGGGATGCCTCTCCACTTCATCGATCCGCTCAATGAAAGCCTACTAATGATCTAATGTAAGCATCAATCTTCGCGTGCTATCTCGACGTCAAAGGGGGATTGCTCCATGCGCTATCAGAAGCTTCGTCAAAAGCGGCGTTCCTTGATCAGGAGAGCACCCGGTATTTTAGTTCTTGGTGCGCTGGCTACTGCATTGGTGGTGTTCTCCACCGACACCGGCAGGATGTCGTCTGTTGCCGCTCTCGCCACGGGCTGCAGGATCAAAGGAAACATCAGCATTGGAACCGGAGAGCGCATCTATCACGTTCCGGGGCAGGAATATTACTCTGCGACCAAGATCAGTTTGCAGCATGGGGAAAGGTGGTTCTGCACGGAAGCTGAAGCTCGCGCCGCGGGATGGCGTACGGCGGGAAAATGAAGGAGGGACTCATCGTTTTCCATCGCCAACAATAAGGTCTCGGACTTTACTGGATCGCGATAGCCTTCACTATACAAGCGTATGACTTTCTCGCGAGAGCATGAGCGTTGTCAGCATCCACCGTTGGACGTTCTGCGATACTAATTCGAAGGCGAGGAAACGGCCGACGTTGTCGTGGGCGGCGTGGCGGACGAGGAAGAAGGTCGTGGTCACTCCGCCGCCCCCCGAAGCGCCCCGTCCCCGTCGGCAATGAACGCTTCGACCAGGCGCCGGGCCTCGGCGTCGGTGAACTGCCGGGGCGGCGACTTCATGAAGTAGCTTGCCGGCGCCACCAGCGGTCCGCCGATGCCCCGGTCCTGTGCCAGCCCGGCGCAGCGGATCGCGTCGATGACGACACCGGCAGAATTGGGCGAGTCCCAGACCTCGAGCTTCAGTTCGACATTGAGCGGCACGCCGCCGAAGGTTGTTCCCTCGACGCGGATATAGGCGAACTTTCGGTCGGCAAGCCACGGCACGTGATCGCTCGGCCCGACATGGATGTCGCCGGGTTGGAGGGGCACGTCGAGCTGGCTCAGCACCGATTGCGTCTTCGAGACCTTCTTGGATTCGAGGCGCTCCCGCTCCAGCATGTTGAGGAAGTCGGTATTGCCGCCGAAGTTCAGCTGGTAGGTGCGGTCGATGCGGACCCCGCGCTCGCGGA
>NZ_JBFTIM010000027.1:0-24604 GCF_056394765.1 Mycoplana sp. 10N416
GCACCCGTTCCCATTCCGAACACGGCCGTGAAACGCCCCAGCGCCAATGGTACTTCGTCTCAAGACGCGGGAGAGTAGGTCGCTGCCAGGTCTGCTAAAGGCAAGTTGATAAAGAAAAGGCGCCCGAAAAGTTGTAGACTTCTTCGACAAGCGGCCTTTCCCAACGAAACATCTTCTCGACACGCACCGGCCCAGGCCGAACACTTGAATGGGCCGCACAAGCGGCCCATAATGCGTTCAAGACGCAAACCGGATAACGCGGGGTGGAGCAGCCCGGTAGCTCGTCAGGCTCATAACCTGAAGGCCGCAGGTTCAAATCCTGCCCCCGCAACCAACCACACCGGCAAAGCCGCCCACTCGGGATTTTCGACCAAAGCGCCTCCGCACCAGCGGCGAGGCGCTTTTTGCGTTTCTGCCCCTGACCAACTCGCCGGCCTGCAGCTTCTCCGCAAAATCCGCATGCACTTTGGGGATGAAACGGCGCTCCATGAACATCAGGACGTCCATCTGGGCGAGGATGCTGGCGAACAGGCCGTACACCTGTCACGTCGTCGGCCGGTTGCCGGGCGTTTTTCAAATTCTGGACGAGCTGGCGGGCGATCGATATCCAGCTCTCGTCAAATGCATCCTCTCGCGATGACGGCATCGTCCTGGCCGCCGCGATCGCGCCTTTGAGCAGGCAGCCATTGAGTGGCAGCGTCACGTCAGCCGAGAAGTCGCCGGAACGGCTTCCAATTGCCCGGCTAGAGCCAGGCGCTGCTGTTCCAGTTCATCGAGCATCTGGACGAGGGCCGGGATGGCGGCGTGCCCGTGCCAATGTCAGGCTGGGCGACCTCGCCCCCGGAAAGGCGAGCGATTTGCCGCTGGCGGATCGTGTCGTCCTTAAGAAGTCGGCACTGGGCCCATGAAAATGATCTGGTCCCGGATCAACAGATGGCCCCGCTCGGTGATTGACAATGCGGGTCGCCGTAGCGACCGCGGTGCTTGCCTCGCGGTGCCTGCGGCAATTCTCGGGGTTTACGGTTATTCCGATCACTGCGCCTGGAATCGCGCTTGCCGGGCGGCGAAGCGTGCAACCCCGCTACCAAGCTCAGTGTCACCCAGAGTCGAAGAGAACAAGGTCCGCCTCAACGACGGCCAGAAACTGCTGCGGCGCACCGGAAACCACGTCATTTGCCCAGTCATGTGATGTTCGGTTAGAATCGGCCATCGGCGCGGTATCGGCCGATGTCAATCTGATCGGTGCAGCCGTCGTGTCGCGCGTGCTTCCAGACCTGAACCATGATTTGCGCGTGCCGGAGAAACTTGGAGCCGGCGGCGGTCAGCTCAAGGCAGCTACAGGATCACGACCGCGTCGAAGATCGCGTCACCGCCGGCGTTCGAGCCAGGCGGCCCCTTGCAGCGCCACGAGGATGACGATGACTCCGATGACGACGCGGGCTTCCGGTATCTCGTCGAAGAAGATGTAGCCGGTGATGGTTACGCAGACGATCGACAGGTAGCCGACCGGCGCCAGCACGCTCGCATCGGCGATGCGATAGGCCCGCAGGAAGCAATATTGCCCGATCTGCGCCAGAAAACCGATGCCGAGCAGCGGCAGCCAGTCGAAGGTTGCGACCGGCTGCCAGGTGAAGACGGCGGGGACGGCGGTGATCACGGCAAGCCCGACGGTATAGAAGACCATCATCACGGTCGTGTTTTCGTCCTTCAGCGCGCGGGTCTGAATGATCGCAAGCGAGCCGAAGATGACGGATACGAGCACGACCAGCACCCCGGCATCGAAGCTCGATGTGCCCGGCGCCATCACGATCACCACGCCGACGAAGGCAAGGGCCGCGCCGGCCCAGCGGACGCGGCTGACCGTCTCGCCGAGCATGATGACCGCCATTGCCATGGTGACGAGCGGCCGGGAGAAGCCGACGGCGTTCACGGTGGCGAGCGGCAGCATGGTGATGGCGAGGAAATTGCTCGTCAGCGCCACCGCATTGCAGGAAATGCGGAAGATGTTGCGCCACGGATGCTTGATCCGCGCCATCTCCGCGCGGTGATGCCAGATCAGCGGCAGGATGAAGAGAAGCCCGATCATCGCCCGGATGAACACGAGCTGGAAGGCCGGATAGCTCGCGCCTTGCGCCTTCACCAGCGCTGTCAAGCCGCCGGAAACAAGTACCATGTCGAGAAGCAGCCAGCCGATCGCGATGCGGGCGTTTGCCGCACGCGTGGCTCCCGTCGCTGGCGCGGTTTCGGCGCTCACGCCGGCCGCACGAGGTTCGCCATCAGCCGGAAGGCACCGGGCACCAGCTTGTCCATCTGGTGATGCAGCACGAGGCTCGTATGGGTATGGCGCCCCTTGCCGATCGCAGCGGAGATCAATGCGCCCTTGAGGGGCTGCTCGTCGGGGTCGTGCATGGCGAGCAGCGGCTCGTAAGCATCATCCCAGCGCGAAGCGAAATAGAGGCCGCGTTCCTTGTCCCATCCCTGCCAGTCATCCGGGCCAATGACGTTCGGACCGTTGAGGAGGATATGATCCGGTGCGAGCACGGTGACGTCCGAGCGCGGATCGGTGACGCGCCAGCGCAGCGACGGCGAGCCGATCTCGATACGGAGTACCGGCGTCTCCATTGGATTCCAGCCGTCGCTCGGGCGGTGATAGAGGGTTACGAGATGGCCGCCGTTCTCCACGAAGCGATGCAGGCGCTCGGCCGCGGCAGCGAGATCCTTGCGGATGCCGAAGGCGAATATGCCGACGACGATGGTGGAAAAGCGCGACAGGTCGCCGGAGAGCGCGGCCGCATCGAGTTCGGTGACGTTGAGGCCCATGCGGGTGAGCCACAGGCCGACCCGGTCGGCGCCGCCGCCGACATAACCGATACGTGCGCCTTCCGGCAGTTTCAGGTCGAGCGTCAGGATTTTCAGCGCTGCCGGAGCCCGGAAGCTGGCGCGGCCGACATGGCGGTAGGAGATCGGCGTGATCTGGAAGGCCGGACGGCCGCCGATCTGCGGCTCGATCTCGATCAGCCCCGATTGGGCTTCGCCGGTTGCGGACGCGATCCAGCCGCCGTCGGTCTTTCTCATCGTCCAGCCGGCGGGCGTCTTGAAGGAGACCGGCGCACTCGGGCCGGTGATATCGGCCTTGATGGCCCATTCGGTCTGCGGGGAGGCGAGCGGAACGAGCAGGGCGTCGGGCAGCAGGGTCAGCGACTGTGCCGGCGAGACGGCGAAGGGCTCGGCGAGATCATAGCTGCCGGAGACAGTGCGGCCGCCGATCTCCGCAGACACTTTCACATGCGCATGGCCATTGCCGCCAAGCGCCGACCAGGCGGGCAGATAGAGGCCCGTCAGCGGCGCGTCGGAGGCGGCGGCCAGCGCGAAGATGCGTTCATGGGCAAGTGACTGGATGGAGGAGGAGACGCCTTCCGGCAGGACCGGGAGAACCTCGACCTTGCGGCCGGAAGCACCCGCTCCGAGTTCGACGGTGAGCGTTGCAGCGCCCCCCGGTGAAATGACGGAAGGACCGGCATGGGCGCTTTCGAAGATTGCCGCCGCATCGAGGATCGCCGCATCGACCTGCGCCTGCTTCCGGGCGAGCCGGTGGCTGTGCAGGGCCATGAACGCGTCCGGCGCGGCGGAGGCCACGATGTCGAGCCAGCCTGCCGCTTCGGTCAGTGCCTCGACGATCGCATCGCGATCCGGGAAGGCCGAGATCGCCGCGGCGATCACGTTGTCTGCGGAACGCAGAGCTGCGGCGACATTGGCGGGAAGGCCGGAAAAATCGGCGAGCACGGTCAATGACGCGGGCAAGTCATCGAGGACCGATTGCTCCGTCCTGGAGCCGGCGGAGCACAGCTTCAGGTGCAGCGGCCAGGCCTTCTGCGCCTGCTTCGGCCAGTGCCCCATGCCCTGCGAGGCATGGTAGTAGCGCGACCATTCGCCGATGCGGCCGTATTCGGCCCCGGTCGCCGGCTCCCGGCCTTCGGCGAGAACCGTTATGGTCGCATCCGGGGGCGGGACCTCGTCGTCATAGGTGTCGCCGCCGCCAGACCAGGCCGGCAGGTAGTATTTGGCGACCCTCCAGGGCTTCAGGCCTTCGGCGAAATGCTCGGGGTAGGCCTCGGGATCAGCAGCGAGGCCGATCGCCGTTTCGGCGGCGCGGGTCATGGCGCGGTGATGGCCGTGCTGGCCAGGTACGTCGAGGAAGGTCGGAATGACGATGTCCGGCCGCTCCATGCGATAGGCGCGCACCAAGCGCTCCACGACACGGGCCTCACCCCAGCGGGTGAAGGTCGCATCGCCATCCTTGGAAAAGCCGAAGTCATGCACCGGATCGGCGGGGCCATGGCCGAGCCAGGAAACGTCCGCATCGATCGTGCGGGCCGCCGCCTCCAACTCGCGGGAGCGCAGGACGCCGAGCGCGCCGAGACGTTCCGGACCGAGCGCATTCTGGCCACCTTCGCCGCGCGTCGAGCAGGCGATGATGACGCGCATGCCGAGGCCGAGGCGGAACCAGGCGAGCATTTCGTTGCGCTCGTCGTCCGGATGCGCACCGGTATTCATCATGGTGACGGTTGATTTCAGCTGCGAAAGCTTGCGGTGCAGGCGGATGAGCGAGGGGTCCGCCATCTGCCGTTCGATGCGTTCGCGGGCTGTCAGCATGAAATTCTCTCCCCGTACGTCATGCAGATACACCGGCAGCGGCCGCAAGCGAGGTCTCGAGCTTGGGCGTTACCATGTCGAAAAGCGGCAGGGACGCGGCGCCGAGCGCTGCCGTCAGCTGGCCGGTCTTGCCGCGGAGGACGCGGGGCAGGTCGCGCTGCCTGCGGCTTGCGACCGAGGTCGGCAAATTGCCCATCCGGGTGATGATGTCGTCGATGATCGCATCCGGCAGCGCGCCGCCGAGGATGACCGTCTCCGGGTCGAGAATGTTTTCCAGCATCGCGACCATCGGCCCGAGATAGGTCGCCGCATCGTCGATCCATTCCTCGACGAGCGGATGTCCGGCCGTGTGCAGCCGTTTGAGATCGCCGAACTCGCTGTCGGCAATGCCGGCGCAACGGAGCTTTTCCTTGAGCACATAGACGGAAGCATAGCCTTCCAGGCAGCCGAGCTGGCCGCAGGACGGGCAGGCACGGCCTTTCGGCACGACGGTGACGTGGCCGATTTCGCCGGCATTGCCGAAGGCGCCGCGGTAGGGCGCGCCATCCTGGATGATGCCGAGACCGACACCGACGCCGAAATAGATCATGCAGAAATTCGAGATGGCCAGGCCGGCGCCGAACAGGCGCTCGCCGACGGCCGCCGCCGTCGCATCGTTTTCCACAAGCGCCGTGTGACCGCAGGCCTGGCCCAGCGCCTGAGCCGCGTCGATGCCCGCCCATCCGGGCAGGGTGGTCGGGCCGACCGAGGTCATGCCATCGATCTCGAACGGCCCCGGCATCACGACACCCGTGCCGAGCAGCCGGACACCGACGGACTTCTCGACGGCAGAATGCTCCGAGGTGAATGCTGAGAGAACGTAATCGGGCGTCGTGCTGCTAAGAGACGTGATCCTTTTCGCACGTAAGCGGCCGGCCAGATCGAGCGCCACCGTGACCATATGGTCGGCGGCGATTTCCACGCCGATGGTCGCGCCGCCTTCCGGATTGACCGCGAACTGGATCGGCGGCTGGCCGCGGCCGGAGCGCATCCGGCCCATCTCCCTCAAAAGCCCTTCTCCGACCAGTTCGTCGACGATGTTGGCGACGGCCTGGGGCGTGAGACGGGTGAGTTTGGCAATGTGGGCGCGGCCCAGCGAACCCTGTCTGCGCACCACATCCAGCACGACGCGCCGGTTGTGATCACGACTTCGTTCGGGATTGTTCCCGATTGCCACCGGGTGCGTGCCGATCGTGTTTACCGTCATCTCGGTGAGTTCCGTTGCCTTGAAATTCATAGCGCCGGAAATCGGCTCCCCGCAATAGAATAATTCAAGTAAATTATCTTATTGACAAACCGGCCGCTGCAGGAAACCGTAAAGACAGCGCTGCGACAGCGCTTCGGACGGGAGGGGCCGGGGGAACTCCCTCTTCCGCAAACGATGAACGCACCGGACCGCCGAGCACCGCGGGCGGATGCAGGGAACAATCAGATCCCCGAGACCGGGAGACCCGGTGGGGCAAGTGGAGGGTCAAATGCGCAAGGCAACTTTGTTCGCCGGTCTTCTCGCCGGTTTCAGCACGTTCGCGTTCAACGCCGCGCAGGCGGTCGAAATCGAATACTGGCAGTATGTCTACGACACGCGCGTACAGGCGATGGACCAGCTGATCGCCGAGTTCCAGAAGGCCAATCCGGACATTACCGTCAAGCAGGTGACCTTTCCCTACGCCGACTACCAGACCCGCGTGATCGCTGCCAATCTGGCCGGCAACGCGCCCGACGTCATGCAGCTCTTCTATGGCTGGCTCGACAAGTTCGTCGCCGGCGGCATCCTGCAGCCGCTGCCGACCGACGCCTTCCCGCATGACAAGATCGAAAATGACTTCTTCCCGATCGTAACGGCCATGAAGCGCGGCGATGACTATTACGGCCTGCCCACCGCCGTGCGCTCGCTCGCCCTGTTCTACAACAAGAAGCTCTTCACCGAGGCCGGGCTCGACCCGAACAACCCGCCGAAGACGCTCGATGAATTCGTCGCCGCCGGCCAGAAGATCGCCAAGCTCGACGACGCGGGCAATGTCACCGTCGCCGGCTCGACCATGGACATGGGCGGCCAGGACCACCAGTGGTGGCGCGAAGTGCTGATCCGCCAGTTCGGCGGCGAGCCTTATGCCGACGGCGACACCAAGGTCACCTACAACAGCGATGCGGGCCTGAAGGCACTCGATTTCTACACTAGCCTGCAGCTCGAGAAGAAGATCGGCAAGGTCGGTTTCATGGACGAGGGCCAGGCGGCCTTCCGCGCCGGTATGGCCGGCATGACGATCGACGGCACCTTCCGCCTTGGCTCCTTCAAGGGCATCAAGGACTTTGAATGGGGCGTGACCGAACTGCCGGCCAATGCGGAGGGCGTGCGCTCCAACTATGCGAGCTACTTCGCCAACGGCATCAGCGCCAAGACCACGGGCGAGGAACTGGAAGCGTCCAAGAAGTTCCTGGCCTACATCACCTCTCCGGCCGCCATGGACATCTGGCTGAAGACGGTCGGCGAACTGCCGGCGCTGCGCTCCGCGGCCCTGACCGACGCCAACCTGAAGGATCCGATCTACGCGCCGTTCCTGAAGGGCCTCGAATATTCGCACACGACGCTCTTCAAGGATGAACAGGGTCAGCGCCAGAACGCGATGGACATGGTCAACCGCGTGCTGCTGGAAGGCCAGTCGACCAAGGATTCGCTCGCCCAGGCCGCCGAGGCCGAGCAGGAAATGATCGACGCGGCCCAGCAGTAATCACCTCATCCAGCAGAGTGGATCTGCCCATGGCAGCGATTGAACAAAAGGGGGCGGCACCAAGCCGCCCCACCGGCTCCCCGGCCGGAATCTCGGGTGGCCTGTCCATGCGGACGAAGCGGCTTCTCTGGGTCTGGGGATTCCTGGCGGTGCCGATCCTGTTCTACGCGATCATCCGCTTCTACCCGACCTTTCAGGCGTTCTACCTGTCTCTGACCAACTGGGATCTGGTGCGCCCGCCCAAGCTCGTCTGGTTCGCGAACTACATCAAGCTTTTCAAGGACCCGCAGTTCTGGAAGGTGTTCAGGAACACCTTCACCTACCTGATCATCGGCACGCCGATCAGCCTGTTGCTCGCCTTCGTGATCGCCTATTTCCTCGATCGCGTGCGCTTCATGCACAATTTCATCCGCGCGCTTTACTTTCTGCCGTTCCTGACGACCGCCGCAGCGATGGCCTGGGTCTGGCGCTGGTTCTACCAGCCGCCGCCGATTGGCATCATCAACAGCGTCCTCGGCATGCTCGGCATTCCGCAGCAGCCGTTCATCGGCTCCACCGACCAGGCGCTCTATGCGATCATGGTCACCGCCATCTGGGCCGGCCTCGGCTTCCAGATCATCATCTTCATGGCCGGTCTTCGCGCCATCCCGAACACGTTCTACGAGGCCGCCCGCATCGACGGGCTGGGTGAATGGGCGATCCTGCGCAAGATCACCCTGCCGCTGCTCAAGCCCACGACCGTCTTCCTCGTGGTCTTCTCGTCGATCGGGTTCCTGCGCATCTTCGACCAGGTCTACAACATGACCACCAACGATCCGGGCGGGCCGCTCGGCTCGACCAAGCCGCTGGTGCTGATGATCTACCAGACCGCCTTCAACTCCTATGCCATGGGTTATGCCGCGGCGCAGACCGTGGTGCTCTTCACCATCCTGCTGATCGTCTCGCTGCTGCAGCTGTGGATCCTGAGGGAAAAGAAATGAGCGACGCCGCAACGCTTTCCCCTCCGCTCTACAAGGCGAATGTCCGCCCCGGCCGGATCATTGTCTGGACGCTGCTCTTCATCGGCGGCCTGATAATGATCTCGCCGCTGCTCTTCATGTTCTCGACCTCGCTGAAGACGGCCGATCAGGTTTATGACCTGCGCCTCATTCCGGCAGCGCCGACGATTTCGAATTACATGACCGTGCTGGCAGACGGGCGCTTCATGCGCTGGTTCTTCAACTCGATGCTGGTCGCGACGACCGTCACGCTGTCGAACTGCTTCTTCGACAGCCTCGTCGGCTACACGCTCGCCAAGTTCGAGTTCCGCGGCCGTTATTTCATCTTCCTGGCGATCCTCTCGACGCTGATGATCCCGACCGAAATGCTGGTCATTCCCTGGTACCTGATGTCGAGCCAGCTCGGCTGGCTGGACAGCTACTGGGGCATCATGTTCCCCGGCATGATGACCGCCTTCGGCACCTTCCTGATGAAGCAGTTCTTCGAGACAGTGCCGAACGACTTCATCGAGGCGGCGCGCGTCGACGGCCTCAACGAATTCCAGATCTGGTGGAAGGTGGCCTTGCCGCTGGTGACGCCGGCGCTCTCGGCGCTCGCGATCTTCACCTTCCTCGGCAACTGGACGGCGTTCTTCTGGCCGCTGATCGTCACCACCAGCAAGGAACTCTACACGCTGCCCGTCGGGCTTTCGAGCTTCGCGGTGGAGCAGCAGATCCAGTGGGAAATGATCATGACCGGGGCGGCGATCGCCACCATTCCCACGCTTATCGTCTTCATCGTCCTGCAGCGCTACATCGTCCGTGGTGTGATGCTGGCAGGCCTGAAAGGGTAATGCCATGACCGACAGGAACCCGCGCCTTTCCGACACCAGCACGTTCCCCGATCCGGTCTACAAGGATACGGTCCTGCGTCCCCTCTTCGACGGCGCCAAGAATCATCATGTGGATGGCTTTCGCCGGATCGACCGCGCCCATCTGGTGATGCTGGTCGAAACGGGCATTCTCGACCTGGAGCTGGCGGGCAAGATCGCGGGTGCTTTGGAGGCTATCGACCGGGAAATCGATCCCTCGGCGCTCGTCTATACCGGCGAAGTGGAAGACTTCTTCTTCCTGATCGAGAAGGAGCTGAAGGCCCGCATCGGCGTCGATATCGCCGGCCGCCTTCACACGGCCCGCTCTCGCAACGACATCGACCACACGCTCTTCAAGCTCGGCCTGAAGGCAAGGATCGATGCGTTGATGGAGAAGGCGCGCAAGCTGCTCGCCGCCATGATTGATGCCGCCGACCGCCAGAAGGCCACGCTGATCGTCGCCTATACGCATGGCCAGCCGGCCCAGCCGACGACCTTCGGCCACTATCTCTCGGCGGCGATCGAAATCCTGATCCGCGACATGGAGCGCTTCGCGGAAGCCCGCAAGATCGTCGACCTGTCGCCCATGGGCGCGGCCGCAATCACCACTTCCGGCTTCCCGATCGACCGGGCCCGCGTCGCCCATCTCCTCGGTTTCTCGGGCCCGCTCAGGAACTCCTATAGTTGCATCGCCTCGGTCGACTACACGACCTCCACCTATTCGGCGATCGAGCTGATGTTCCTGCATCTCGGCCGTCTCATCCAGGACTTCCAGTTCTGGACGAGCTTCGAAGTCGGCCAGATCTATGTGCCGAATGCGCTGGTGCAGATTTCATCGATCATGCCGCAGAAGCGGAATCCGGTGCCGATCGAGCATCTGCGCCACCTCGCCAGCCAGACCTTCGGCCGGGCGCGCACCATGCTGGACGTGATGCACAACACCCCGTTCACCGACATGAACGACAGCGAGGGCGAGACGCAGGGCATGGGATACGAGGCGTTTGCCTCGGCTTCGCGCGTGCTCGACCTGCTGGCTGCGCTCATCGGCCAGATCAGCATCGATCCCGAGCGGGTGGACCAGAACATCCGCCGGTCCTGCATCACCATCACCGAGCTTGCCGACTCGCTGGTGCGGCTCGAAGGCCTGTCCTTCCGCGAGGCGCATGAAATTGCCGCCGCGACGGCAAAGAGCGTGGTCGCCGCCAAGGGTAGCCTGACGGACGACGGTTACGAGCCGTTCCTGAAGGCGTTCGAGCACCTGACCGGCCGCAAGCCATCGGTCGATCTCGCGAAGTTCAAGGAGATCGTCTCGCCGGAGCACTTCGTCGCCGTGCGCGGCCGCTTCGGCGGTCCCGCGCCGGAGCCGATGGAGGCAGCGCTTGCGAGCTACCGCGACAAGCTCGCCGCATTCGAAGCCGACGCCAAGAAGGCTGCCGAACACGAGGCGGCGGCTGCCGCCGAACTTACAGAAAAGTTTACCGCGCTTACGGGAGCCCGCTGATGGCGACGATCGAGCTGGAAAAAATCGTCAAGCGCTATGGCAAGGTCGAAGCGGTCAAGGGCATCGACCTGTCGATCGCCGACGGCGAATTCGTCGTCTTCGTCGGCCCGTCCGGTTGCGGCAAGTCGACGACGCTCAGGATGATCGCCGGCCTTGAGGAAATCTCCGGCGGCACGCTGAAGATCGGCTCCGATGTGGTCAACGAGCGCGATCCGAAACAGCGCAACATCGCGATGGTCTTCCAGAACTACGCGATCTATCCGCATATGACGGTGCGCCAGAACATCGGTTTCGGCCTGTACACATCGAAGCTCAGCAAGGCGGAGAAGGGCAAGCGGATCGAGGAAGCCGGCAAGATACTCGGCCTCGGAGCCCTGCTTGATCGGCGGCCGGCCGCCCTTTCCGGCGGCCAGCGCCAGCGCGTCGCGATCGGCCGCGCCATGGTGCGCGATCCCTCCGCCTTCCTGTTCGACGAGCCGCTGTCCAACCTTGATGCCCAGCTGCGCTCGCAGATGCGCATCGAGATCAAGCGCCTGCATCAGCGGCTGAAGACCACGACGGTCTACGTCACCCACGACCAGATCGAGGCCATGACCATGGCTGACCGGATCGTTGTGATGAGAGACGGCCATATCCTGCAGGTCGGCACGCCTTCCGAGCTCTACGAAAGCCCGGTGGACGTGTTCACCGCGCGCTTCATCGGCAGTCCTTCGATGAACCTGATGCGCGGCAAGCGGAACGGTGCGGGCGTCGAGACCGCGGCCGCTGGCGACTTGTTGATCGGTGTCCGGCCGCACGACCTGGTCGCGCACAAGGATACGGCAAGTGGCAACGGCCTTGTAGTCACCGGAACGGTCACGGCGGTCGAGCCGCTGGGGCCGGAAACCCTGGTGCATCTCGACATCGGCGACACCTCGGTGATCGCGACCGCGCGGGAAAAATTCGTGCCGGCAGTTGGCAGCCGGCTAACCTGCGAAGCAGCGCCCGGCAACCTCTATCTCTTCGACGCCAGCACAGAGAAGCTTTTGGGCCGTTCATGATGATGCATGCCGAGACAAGATCCGCGGTGCTCAGCATCGGTCGGGTCTATTGCGACCTGATTTTCACGGGCCTTGGCCATCTGCCGGTGCTTGGCCGAGAAACCTTTGCCGAGGGCATGGAGATTGCGGCCGGCGGCGGCGCGTTTATCGCTGCGGCGCATCTGGCGCATGCCAGGCGGAAGGTCGCCCTGGTCGCCCGGCTCGGCAAGGATTCGCTTTCAGCAAGCGTCGAGGAACAGGTGCGTGAGAGCGGCGTCGATCTTCGGTTCGTGGAATATGCCGAAGATGCCGGCCCGCAGGTGACGGTTGCAGCCGTCGTCGGCCAGGATCGCGCTTTTCTCACGCGCCGCGCCGGCCCTGCCTTGCCGGCGACGCTGGAGGCGGCGTTCGACTGGGAAGAGGCACGGCATCTGCACATCGCCGAATATGCGACGCTGCACGAAATCCCCGACCTCGTATCCCGCGCCAAGGAAAAGGGCCTGACCGTCTCGCTTGACCCGAGCTGGGATGCGACGCTGATCTACGACCCCGGCCTGCTACGAGCCTGCGCCGGTGTCGATCTGTTCTTACCCAATCTCGAAGAGGCGGAAGCGATCACCGGCTCATCCGACCCGCAGGTGGCGATCCAAAAACTGTCGCTCGCGTTCCCGGCCGTGGCGCTGAAGGGCGGGGCCGAGGGCGCGTGGCTCGCATCGGAGGGCAGGCTGCTGCATGCGCCTGCCGAAACCGTGCCTGTGATCGACACGACCGGTGCTGGTGACGCGTTCAATGCCGGTTTCATCGATGCCTGGCTGGATGGCGCGGCGGAAGAAGCCTGCCTCCAGGCCGGCATCCGGTTCGGCAGCCTGGCCGTGCAGGCGGCCGGGGGCGCCAAGCTTCTGACCACGAACGATTAGGCTGGCGGGCCGAAGCTCATCCTCGGCTTCGTTCAGATCGCAACGATGAGGCGATCGCAGTGAAGACTGCCGACAGACCTAGACCGGTTTGCCGTCACTGCCGAAGAAATGCAGCTTCTCGCGCACCGGCAGTTGGTCGCCGAACTGGACTTCGGTGCGGCCGGGCATAGACATCGCCTGACTGCTGGCCGCGGCTTCAATTGGAAGTGTTCGAGGCGTTGGCGAAACCGGTTCGAGCGCCCGGGCGATGACGTACAGGTCGTTCAACTGCGAGGATATGCTGATCACCGAAACCCGGGCGCCGGTGTTCTCGTCGAAGGAGCGAACCATCAATGAAAACTCCGCAAATAACGGCCGCACTGTCTTCTCGAGAGCTGCCTAACTGCTTGACATAACAAGGTATTATCGGACTGTGGATCATGCCCGGAAACCCCCACGGTAGGCGGCATACGCGGCCGGATCGATCCGGATGACCTCGAGCAGCCCGGCGGCGATCGCGCGGCGCACGGTTTTATCGGAACAGCCATCGAGTTCGGCGACCTCGCGTACCGTCAGGAGGGAGCGGGGCGGGCGGTGGGTAGTGGGGCGGTCAGTCGTTCTCATCGTCAGCTTCCTCTATGTGCTTCGAAGCCGGCAATTGTTCTCCGCGCCGTGTTGAAGGTTTGGAAGCCTCCGATCTTGGGCATACTCTTCGTCACCCGGAAATGGTCGCATCTCGATGCCTTCCTGCAAGTAGACCGGATGCAGAAGCCCGCAGTCGACCGACATTTTGATTGTAAATGGAAACTGTTGGCGCCGTCCGTGCCGATCCTTCCTGGCGAGAACCAAGGTTCGTCCTTCAGCATCTTGCGGATGGGGCGATCCGCGCCATCGCGAGCGAGATTTTCGGTCATCAGGGGAGGAGCCGGTGAATGAAATCTTGCGGATTACCGGATGCGCGCGCGGCGGTTTCTTTCTGCGTAGCTGGTTGGCGTAAACCGGACCGAATTTTCGGTCCCATCGCCGGATCGTTTCGTACGACACGACAATGCCGCGCTCCCACAGCATTTCCTCGACCAGGGAACCGGCAATACAGCCAGACCGCGTGGGAGATAAACTCTCTCGGGAAACGGTGACGTTTGTAGCTGATGGCTGAATTCTTCGTCCCACCGACTCTACGCCAAACCCACTGACACCAGGTTATGTGACAATACCGCTTGGCCCACGGCGGTGATCGTCGCGGCTAGCCACCCAACCGTAGGTGGCGAAGGATACACTCGGCTACATCCAATTCGAACTGCCTTTGCCTACTTCAATGTCCAGATGTATTTTATTGACTAGTTAGTTAGGTACTATTAGCGTCAAGCGCTGAGGGTAGGAGGTGGCTTCTCGCCAGTGCATGGCGGCGAAGGCGCGCGACAGGGGGAAGTGCATTGGCAGCCATGCGGTCCGCCATTGAGGCGAAGGGCGTCACACGAATTTTTCAGTCAACCGGGAGCGACGCGGTCAAGGCGCTCGACAATGTTTCCGTTACGATCCGTGAAAACGAGTTTTTCACGCTGCTCGGCCCATCGGGTTGCGGAAAGACAACGCTGCTGCGGCTAATCGCCGGCTTCGACTTCCCGACCGATGGCGGAATCTTCCTCTACGGCGAAGATATCGCTCCGCTTCCACCTTTCAGACGGCCCGTAAATACGGTGTTCCAGAGCTACGCCCTGTTTCCGCATATGACGGTGGCCCAGAATGTCGGCTTCGGTCTCGAGATGCTCGACAGGCCGAGGGTCGAGATCGAGGCGCGCGTCGACGCAATGCTGAAGCTCGTCCACATGCAGGACCTGAAGAACAGGCGCACAAGCCAGATTTCCGGCGGCCAGCAGCAGCGCGTGGCGCTTGCTCGCGCGCTCGCCCCGCAGCCGAAAGTGTTGCTGCTGGACGAGCCGCTTTCGGCGCTCGACTATAAGCTGCGCAAGGAAATGCAGGTCGAACTGAAGCGGCTGCAAGCCGAAACCGGCATTACCTTCATCTTCGTCACCCATGACCAGGAAGAAGCGCTGACGATGTCGGACCGCATCGCGGTCATGTCGGCGGGCAAGATCCTTCAGGTTGGATCGCCCTGGGAGATCTACGACCGTCCGACTGACCGTTTCGTTGCCGATTTTATCGGCGAGACGAATTTCCTCATCGCCAGGGTCAATGGCGTCACCAGTGGCAAAGCGAATGTAACGCTGAGCTCCGGCGCGAACATCTCCGCCACCATCGCGGACGGCTATCAGCCGAACGGTAAGGCCACTTTGGTGGTCCGCCCGGAACACGCCAAACTTCTCAAAGGTGCCGGCGACATCGCGGGCGTCGTCGAGAACATCGTCTATTTCGGTACGGACACGCATATCCAGGTCCGTTTGAGTGAAGGCGGCCCGTTCACCGTCCGTCAACAAAACACGCGAAACGGCGGCTGCGGTTTCGCAAAGGGCGATCATGTCGGCATCCAGATCGGCGAGGATGCCGCGCAAGTGCTCAAGGATTGAATGATGGCAACCGCCAAGGAGACTATCAACAGATTCGAACGCGCGGATGTCCGCTCGCGCTGGCTGCTATCCGCGCCGGCTCTCATCATCATCCTGTTCGCCGCCGCCGGCCCCTTGCTGGTCGTGCTGGTCTATTCGTTTCTCGTTCCGGGATCGTATGGCGATGTGAAGTGGGAGTTTTCGACCGACGCCTGGGTCGGCGTGTTTTTCGAGCGCGATATCTTCGATGATACTTTGTCCTTCGCGGACGCGCATCTGACGATCTTCTGGCGCTCGATCAAACTCTCCATGGCGACAACAATCCTCGCTCTGATCTTTGGATTTCCAACCGCCTACTTTATTGCCACCCGACCCGAGAGAACCCGGGATATCTGGCTGTTTTTGATCACGATACCGTTCTGGACGAACGTGCTGATCCGAACCTTCGCCATTCAGGAGGTCATCCGCAATGAAGGCGTGGTCAATTCGCTGCTTAAGTTAGCCGGGATTATCGATCAGCCGATCCCGATGATGTACACCGATTTCGCGGTGCTGCTCGGCATGATCTATGTATTTCTTCCGCTGATGGTGCTGCCGCTTTACGCCAGCATGGAGAAGATCGACTTTCGCCTGGTCGAAGCGGGCTACGATCTCTACGCCACCCGTTTCCGGGTCTTGCGGCGCGTGATTATCCCGCTGGTGAAGCCTGGAATTGTTGCCGGCTCGATCCTTGTGTTTATTCCGTCGCTTGGCGCCTACGTGACGCCGCGTGTGATGGGCGGCGGCTCAAACCTGATGGTCGGAAATCTGATCGAGTTGCAGTTCGGCCAGGGCAGGAACTGGCCGCTCGGCGCTTCGCTGTCGATTGCCCTGATGGTGATCGTCATGATCGCGATGCTGATCTTCGTTCGCTACACCGACAGATCGGACGCTGGCCATGGCTAAAACCGTATCCAGTTGTCGGCGATCGGCATCAGCGCCAGATCAGGCATGTTTTGGCCGGGCTCGGCCAGCGGCCTGGCGTCTCGGCAAACCCCATCCCTTTGTCTCCAAACTTTTGGCGGAGTAGCGCGTCATGACTGCAAACCGCTCCCTCGGCTTCGATGTAAGGCAGCAGAGCGGCTTTACCTTCGTGGCGACACTTTGTTTCTTCGTTCTCTATCTGCCGATCGCCACGTTGGTGATCTTCGCGTTCAACAACAACAATTCGACGGCTATCTGGAAAGGCTTCTCGACGCGCTGGTTCGAGGCGGCCTGGAACAACGAGCAGGTCATCGAAGCCTCGATCCGCTCCTTCCAGATCGCCGCGGTGGCTTCGGTTCTGGCAACCATCGCGGCGACGATGGCAGCGCTCGCGACAACCCGAACGAAGCCCTATCGCGGCCTGCGGTTCAAATACGCCTTCATCAACCAGCCGCTGGTCGTTCCGGAGATCGTTCTCGCCGTCGCGCTGCTCATCTTCTTCTCCCGGATCAAATTGGCGACCGGCTACACCGGTCTCGGCTATTTGATCGCGGCCCACACGGCGTTTTGCATTCCCTTCGCCTACCTGCCAATCCGGGCGCGGTTGGAGAACATGGATCTGTCGCTCGAAACTGCGGCGGCGGATCTCTATGCGACACCTTGGCGGTGCTTCAGGAGGGTAACGCTTCCACTGCTGTGGCCGGGCGTGATCGCGGGTTTGATGCTCGCCTTCGTCGTCTCGCTCGATGACGTGGTCATCACCGAGTTCGTCAAGTCAGGCGGCCAGGAAACGCTGCCCACCTACATGCTCGGCCAGATCCGACGCATGGTCACCCCTGAAGTCAATGCGGTCTCGTCGGTATTCCTGCTGTTATCGGTCGGGGTCGTTACAGCCTTTTTCTTTATCGGAAAACGGGCCTGAGGTCGCAGACCGAAGGCCCCAACACAACGGGAGAACATTCATGGACTGGAAGGCGACGGTGGCCGCGGCCACTTTGATGATGCTCACCTCGGCCAGCGCGGCTCTCGCCGAAGGAGAGCTCAATATTTACAACTGGGGCAACTATACCAGCCCGGAACTCATCAAGAAATTCGAGGAGCAATACAAGGTCAAGGTGACCGTCACCGACTTCGATTCCAACGACACCGCGCTCGCCAAGGTCCGCCAGAGCGGCCACGGATTCGATATCGTCGTTCCGTCGGCGAGCGTGGTGCCGATCTGGATCGAGGAAGGCCTGCTGCTTGAATCGCGTCCCGACCAGATGGAGAACTTCAAGAATGTCGATCCGAGATGGATTGATGTGAAGTTTGATCCGGGCCGCAAATACACGGTTCCGTGGCAATGGGGTTCAACCGGCATGTCGGTGAACAAGTCGGTTTATAGCGGCGATCCGAACACATCGGCGATTTTCCTGGATCCGCCGCCAGAACTCGTCGGCAAGATTAATGTCGTGCCTGAACTGGGCGACGTCCTTTACCTGACAATCAAATATCTCGGCGGCGAATACTGTACCGGCGACAAGGAAATTTTGAAAAAGGTCCGTGACAAGCTGGTGGAGGCCAAGCCGAAGTGGCTCTCCCTTGACTACGGAGCCGTCGACGGCCTCGGCCGGGGCGATGTTGCGGCCGGCGTGAACTGGAACGGTGCCTCCTTCCGCCAGCGACTGCTGAACGACAAGATCGTCTACGGCTACCCGAAAGAGGGCTATCCGATCTTCATGGACAATGTCGCCATCCTCAAGGACGCCAAGAATGTCGAGAACGCCAAGCTGTTCCTGAACTTCATCATGGCTCCCGAAAACGCGGCCCTGATTTCGGCTTTCGCGCGCTATGCCAACGGTATCAAGGGCTCCGAAGCCTTTATGCCGGAAGACATGAGAACATCTCCGGAAATCAACGTCCCCGCCGATCTGATCGACAAGGGTGAGTTGATGCCCACATGTCCGGAAGACGTCCGCAATATCTACACGAAGATCTGGACCGATCTGCAGAAATAGCGTCACCCGCGACAACCCGGCGAACTTCGGCCAGGTTGTCGCGGCGCCGTGGCCCACGCCCCATCATCCGTTCCTCCCTTCCAAGTGCGATCGCAGCGACCGCAGGAGACTTGTCATGACCGATCTCGACCTTTGTTACATGCCGGCGCACGAGGCGCTGCAGCTGTTCAAGGCCAAAAAGCTTTCACCCGTTGAATTGATGCAGGCGACGATTGACCGCGCCGAAGCGACGGAACCGACGATCAACTGCCTGACCTTCACCTACTTCGATGAGGCCATGGATTTGGCGCGCAAGGCCGAAGCGAAGTATGCGAGGGGGGCGAGAACCGGCGCCCTCGAAGGCCTGCCGATCGGCATCAAGGACGAGAGCTATATCAAGGGCAAACCGACGTCGCATGGCTCGCTGCTGACGAACGACGAGATCAGCGACCACACCTCGACCAACAACGAGCGCATCATGAAGGCCGGCGGCATCGTGCACGCCCGCACGGCGACGCCCGAATTCTGCTGCGCGGGCTTCACCTGGTCCAAGCGCTGGGGTGTGAGCCGCAACCCGTGGAACCCGGATTTCACCACCGGCGGCTCGTCCGGCGGAGCGGGAGCGACGTTGTCGGCCGGCACATCGGCGATCGCGACCGGTTCGGACATTGGCGGATCGATTCGCATTCCAGCGTCGGCCTGCGGGGTGGTGGGTTTCAAGCCGCCTTATGGCCGCAATCCCGATGAGCCGCCTTTCAATCTCGACTTCTATTGCCATACCGGACCAATGGCGCGAAACGTCAAGGACGCAATCCTGCTGCAGAATGTCATGTCGGGGCCAAGCCCGCTCGATATCGCCACATTGCGCCCGAAGCTGCGCTTGCCACTCGACTACAAGCCGATCAGCGGCTGGAAGATCGCGCTTTCCATGGATCTCGGTTCCTTCGAAGTGGACGACGAGGTGCGCAAGAACACCCTGGCTGCCTGCGATGTGTTTCGCTCGCTGGGCGCCACGGTGGAAGAGGTCGACCTGGGCTGGAGCGACGAGGTTCTGAAGGCTGGCATGGCCTATCTGGAACATCTGTTCGGGGCCTCTTTGGCGCCCCTGCTCAAGGAGCGCGGCGACGACATGACGAGCTACGCGCGAGAGTTCGCCAAGGGAGGCAGCAACTCGAAGGCCACCGATTTTGTGGAGACCCTAGAGGTCGCGGCGCGGATGTACCAGACGCTTGGGCCAACGCTTGAGAAATACGATGTGCTGATCTGCCCGACGACCGCGATCGCCGCGGTGCCGGCTGAGTTCGATCACACCGAGGACACGCTCGAGATCAACGGCAAGCTCGTCAATCCGTCGCTTGGCTGGGCGATGACCACGCCGTTCAACATGATGAGCCGTTGTCCAGTTCTTTCAGTGCCGTCGGGCAAAGCCGCCAATGGCGTGCCGACGGGCATCCAGATTGTCGGACGCACATATTGTGACGCGGATGTGTTCCGCGCGGCGGTGGCTTATGAAACGGCGCAAGGCCAATGGTACAGGAGCGCTGACGCGCGTCCGGCGCTCTGACGGCAGCGCAGCGGGCGCAGTCATGCTTGCGGCGCGAGGAAGCCATGGTTCGCGTGTGCGCAACGGGGCCGACCAGCGCTTGATCATTCGCATCAAATGTGATCAGTCCGCGATTGATATACTTAACGCCCGGATCCGGAACAGGCTGGAGTTTTCCGCTGATCGGATCCGGGAAGAAGGTGGTGAAAATGGCGAGGCGCACGTCGACCGTGACACCGGAAAAGCGCAGGGTCGCAATGGCAGGGGTTGAGCGTTCACCAGACAAGCCTGCCTCCAAAGACCGCCGGCGCGAGCGTGGCGAAGCGAGCATTCAGCGGATCATCGATGCCACTATCGATCTCATAGCCGAGGAGGGATTGGCGAGCGTAACAATGCAGCGCATCGCAGCGCATGCCGATTCTTCAAACGCGCTGGTTGTTTTTCATTTTCGGAGCAAAGAGAACCTTTTCCGGGCCGTCCTGCAATATCTGAGCGCGCAGTATGAGGCGCTTTGGACGAGGATGGTGCGCTCGCCCGACTTGTCGACAGTCCAGCGGCTGATCGGGGCGGTCGAATGTGCACAGCGGTTCGGACTCCAGCATCCGAAATGGGTTTCGGTCTTTGTCGTCTTTTCCAGCGACCGCAAGAGCATGCAGCTTTACAACGAAATCAGTCTGCCCGGCGACCTCGCCTACAACGCCGAAGCACGCGATCTGATCGCCGAAATCGCGCGCGAAGGCGGGTACGGGGCGCTCGACCCGGATACACTGAGCGAAGGTCTTAACTATTTGGTCCACGGTGCATGGTTCTGGGACCACCTGAACCCGCCTGGCGGCAATCCCGAGGTGCTGCGCAAAACAATACTAATGGTTTTGCGTCAGGCGTTTCCCCGGCATTTCGACGCGGCGTGTGAATGACCGCATGTGCATCGTGCGGCTGATGACGGCTTTCGTGACCTGATCGCGAAAGGCGGTAGCTGCCAGACGCCAATTTCCGATGCTATCCGCAATAGCTGCTTTGAGCTGCCTACCCGTCCCCGGAAAACGAATGCGCTCAGGCGCGTACCCTGGCGGATCAGTTACCCTTGTCGTAGCTGTTGTCGGTTCCAACGAAATGACCGGGCTGCCAAGCCACCCTGACGGTGGTGATGGGACCGAGGTCGTTCCAGGTCGTGCGGTGCAGGATCAGCAGCGCGCGTCCCTGTCGCGTCTGCAGCAGCCTGGCATCCCGCTGGTCGGCATTCTCGGCTGAGAACGTCAGCTCTGCCCGCAGATAGGGTGCGTTCTGCACCAACCACTCATTGGCGTTCAAGTGTCGGAAGTCGACCCGCTCCAGTCCCGGTGCCGCGCGTGGATTAATCCAGCGGTCTTCCAGTTGGAAGGGATTCCCGTCGCCGTAATGCACCGCCCGCATGTGGATCAGGACCTCGCCTTCCGGAAGGCCAAGGCGCGCGGCGATCTCTGCCGGGATCGGACTTGGCCGCTGCGCCACGACGCGATGACTGTAAGTCATGCCCGCCTGCTCGACCTGCTCGCGCACAATGGGGATTGAGAACGTTGCCTTGCGGACCGGATTGATCGCGACGCGCGTGCCTGCGCGGCGGCGGCGATCCAGCAGCCCTTCGTCGGCCAGCAGCTGAAGCGCCTTGTTGACTGTCGCGCGCGCCGCATCGAATTCGATGGCCAGATCGGCCTCATCCGGAATGCGGTCGCCTTGATGCCATTCACGTTCGACGATGCGGCGTCGAACTTCGTTGGCGATGTTTTGCGCCTTGGGCAAGGTTGAGCCGGTTTGCTTCACATACGCTCCTGCAATCTGGTGGTGCGGTCAGATAATCGGACAAGATCCGATCCTGGTCCAGATGCCATCCGATGCGGACTAATCGCAGAACGCCGCTTGGGTCGTTCCCCCAAATCTATTGCCACCCCTAGAGCCCCGGCTTTCCGCTTATCGCGCCGGTTATCTCGGAATAAGTTTATACATAGCACGATAATAAGTTTAGACATAGCCCTTGAAATATGTTTAGACTTAGTTCAGTGAAATTAGCCGAGGAGAACAAGCCAGATGCAGGTTCGCAGCAATGCCAGAGCCCCGGCCGTGGCCGACAGATGGGTGGCCTACGGGCTTGTTGAGCGACTTTCTGCTCTCGCGCCGGAGAGCATGTCATGAGCGGACCGCTGTCGGGTATCAAGGTCCTGGACCTGTCGCGCGTGCTTGCCGGGCCGTACTGCACCGCGCTGCTGGCCGATCTGGGGGCGGAAATCATCAAGCTGGAGCCGCCGGCAGGTGACGACTATCGGCATGTCGGGCCGTTCAAGGACGGCGAAAGCGCGTTGTTCACACTGAATAACCGCGGCAAGAAAAGTATCGCGCTGGATCTGAAGAAGCCTGCGGATCTGAAACTGGCGCAGGACCTTGCCGCTCGTGTGGATGTGTTGGTCGAGAATTTCCGCCCCGGTGTCGCCGCCCGCCTCGGTCTCGGTGCGGAGGCAATGCGCGCTGCCAATCCGCGCCTGATATATTGCTCGATTTCGGGATTCGGGCAGGATGGCCCATTTAAGGATTTGCCCGCCTATGATTTGGTCGTGCAAGCCATGTCGGGCTTGATGGCTGCGACTGGCGAAGAAGGCGGCGCGCCCTTGAAAACCGGGGAGAGCATTGCCGACCTGATTGCCGGGCTCTTTGCCAGCTGGTCGATCATGGCGGCGCTGGTCCAGCGCAATGCGACGGGGCAGGGGGCCGCCCTCGATATCGCCATGTATGACGCGTTGTTCTCCATGCTGACCACCAGCCACGCCCAGCATTTCTACAGCGGCGTCCTGCCGGGTCGCGTCGGCAATCGTCATCCCCTGTCGACGCCCTTCGGTTGCTTCAGGACCAGCGATGGCCAGGTGGTGATCGCCGTTCTGAATGGCGGGCAATTCCAGCGTCTGGCAAGTCTCATCGGCAAGCCGGGGATCGCCGATGATCCGCGCTTTGCGACCGACAGCAGCCGCACCGAACACGAGCCCGCGCTACGGGCGCTGATAGAAGAATGGTCAGGCGTGCTGGCGACCGAAGAGGCCGTCGCAGCCCTGTCTGCGCACGGGCTGCCGACCGCGCCGATCTGGGATATCGCGCAGGCTGCCGACAACGAGCATGCCATCACGCGTGGGCTGGTGAGCGAGCTTGCACATCCCGTCCTCGGCCGAGCGCCGGTCGTCGGCCAACCGGTCCGTTTCGACAGCGTCAAACATGTGGCCCCGACGTCGGCTCCGCGTCTTGGCGGCGATATCGAGGCGGTGCTGAAGCAATTCGAACTGGAGAATTCGTATGACGCAGATTGACGATCCATGGCACATGCTTTCCGAGGAGGAGGGCATGTTCTGCGACGTGCTCGAGCGGCTCTGCGCGGACCGGATCGCGCCACTGGCGGCTGAAACCGACGAGACGGCAACCTTCGTGCACAAGCAGCTTGCCACTTTGGGCGAGGCGGGCATGATGGGTGCAAACCTGCCGGAAGCCTATGACGGCGGCGGCATTTCCGCCCCGGCGCTCTTGCGGGCGGTTTCGATCGTCGCGGGGGCGTGCGGCTCGACCGCCTCGGCGCTGACGGCACATTATCTGGCGACGGACTCGATTCTGATCGGCGGCACCGAGGCACAGAAGCAGGAATGGCTGCCCAAGGCGGCGACTGGTGAAGCGCTCGGCGCCTTCGCCCTGACCGAGCCTACTGCCGGTTCCGATCCCGCCGACATGAAAACGCGGGCGCGGCGCACCGAAAACGGCTGGCACCTCAAGGGCACCAAGTGTTTCATCTCCAACGGCGGTGTTGCCGACTTCATCGTGGTCTACGCTGTGACCGATCCCGAGAAGGCGCATCGCGGTATCTCGGCCTTTATCCTGCCGGAGGGTACGCCCGGCCTCGACGCTGGTCCGCCGGAAAAGACCATGGGCCTCAAGGGCGGTCATGTCTTCACCCTGAACCTCGACTGTCATCTGCCCGAAAGCGCGCTGCTGGGTGAAGAGGGCAAGGGCTTCCGCATCGCGATGCAGGTCCTCGACAACGGCCGGATCGAAGTTGCCGCGCAAAGCCTCGGCCTTGCGGGTGCTGCGATGAATGCAGCGATTGCCTATGCCAAGGATCGCGTCATTGGCGGCATGGCGCTGTCCGAACGCCAGGGTATCCGCTGGATGATCGCCGATATGGGCGTTTCGTTCCGCTCGGCTCTGTTTTTGGCGCAGGAAGCCGCGCGCCAGCGCGAACTGGCGCATCACCATGGCGGACGCTTCTCGCTTGCCTCGTCCATGGCGAAGCTTGGCGCGTCGGAGGCCGCGGGCCGGATCGCCGATACCGCGCTTCAACTGCACGGCGGCTATGGCTATACCCGTGATTTCCCCATAGAACGGATCAATCGGGATCTGCGCATCATGCGGATCTATGAGGGGTCCAGTGAAATCCAACGCACCATCATTTCCGGCAATATGCTGGCCTGATCAGAGAGTGTTACTGTGACCAATCCCCGCCACAACATCCGCGATGTCCGGGCGCCCCAGGGGCCGGAGCTCAACGCCAAGAGCTGGATGACCGAAGCGCCGCTGCGCATGCTGATGAACAACCTCGATCCGAACGTCGCGGAAAACCCGCACGAGCTGGTCGTCTATGGCGGCATCGGCCGCGCCGCCCGCACCTGGGCGGATTTCGACAGCATCGTCGCGACGCTGAAGGACCTCAACGAGGACGAGACGCTGCTCGTCCAGTCCGGCAAGCCGGTCGGCGTGTTCCGCACCCACAAGGACGCGCCGCGCGTGCTGATCGCCAACTCCAACCTGGTGCCGCACTGGGCGACCTGGGACCACTTCAACGAGCTGGATAAGAAGGGCCTGGCCATGTACGGCCAGATGACCGCCGGTTCGTGGATCTACATCGGCACCCAGGGCATCGTTCAGGGC
>NZ_JBFTIM010000028.1:0-18233 GCF_056394765.1 Mycoplana sp. 10N416
ATTAGATCAAGAGATGACGCCCTATCGGCTGGCGTCCAACCAATACCTCCGGCGATTCGGCAAAAACTGCAGGGTTTTGTAGACAGCAGTACCCTGGACATTGCCCGCTACCGAGTTGGGGGCGGTGGCGAGCTAAGTCTGCAATTGAACGCCTTTCGCTACAGCGCGGCAGATGCCATCACCCTCGACTACGTTATCGTCTTTGCCAATAAAGCAGATGCGCTCGATAACGCAGTCGGGTGGGTGCATGAACTGACCCATGTCCGGCAGTATCAGGACTGGGAGTGCAGGGCTTCGCCGTCAGATATATTCGCAGCCATAGCTCAGTTGAACGGGAAGCCTACAACCAAGAAACGCGCTATCAAGCGTGGGCCGGTCGGGAATAGTCAACAACCATCGCCCGCATGAAACCGCGCCTGGCTGACACCGCGTTTGGTTGCGCCGTCTGCCCGCCGGCGGGGCTGTTCGGTAGCCGGTTCGCCGGCTGCCCGCCAGCGGACCGATAGGGGCGTCGTTCTCATCCACAGTACCCGCGAGGCGGCGCTGGCCGGCAGCACCCGGTCCTTTTATGATCCCGAAGTCCAACTCGCCCGTTTTGCAAACAGAACGCGACGCTTTCCACCACGGTGCTAAGCACGGCCGGCTTTTCAAGCTCGGCCGTGCTTCTGCTTTCGACGCTTACTTCTTGACGGCTTCGACGTCGATGTCGAGCGTGATGTCGGGACCCAGGCCGAAGTCGGTCATCTTGGCGATGCCGAACTCGGGACCGCTGAAGGTGCCCGTTGCGGAGAAGCCGGTCTTGATCGTGTTCGCGTCCCACGGAAGCGGGGATTCTGCGTTCCAGGTGACGTCCAGAACCACCGGCTTGGCCGTTCCGAGCAGGGTCAGGTCGCCCGTGACCTTGGCCGTCTTGTCACCCGTCTTCTCGATGGTCGTGCTCTTGAACGTGATCTGCGGGAACTCCTCGGCATTCAAGAAGTCAGGGCTCTTCAGATGCGTGTCGCGCTTCTCGTCGTTCGTGTCGATGCTGCCGGCCTCGAGAACGATCTCGACCGAGCTCTTGGTCACGTCTTCCTTGTCGAAGGAAATGGTGCCGGACACAGCCTTGAACGCCCCCTGCGCCTGGGACCAGCCGGCATGATTGGTTTCGAACCGGACCCAGGCATGCGTCGGGTCGATGTCGTAGCTGTCCGCAGCAAATGCTGCTCCCGTCATGAGGAGGCCGGCGATGGCGGTGGCGAAGCTCAAGCGTTTCATGGTTTCTCCTTTTCAGATCGCCCGACATGGGGCTGGGGTTCCCGGAAGTCCGGATGGGTGGCGGTCTCAACCTTCGTTCAAGGCCGCGATGAGGATGGCGATAATGGCGGGCAGCGCCGCCAGCCCGCCGGATATCAGCGGTCGCAAGGCGCGCGGCTGGCGCGCGAATTCGGCGCGACGCCAGTTGAGGGCGACGAATATGGCGGCCGGCAGGACACAGAGCACAAGGGCAGCAGGTGACGCGCTCGGCGCAAACAGCACCGTCATTGCAACAACGGCAGCCGCAGTCCAGGCAAAGGAAAATGCAGCCATGCCCTGCAGCACGAAGGCATCATCGTCGCCTCGCAGGTAGGCGATGTAACGAACAAGCAGCCATCCGCCGAAGAGGGCGGCCAGCGCCCCGTTCATCTGCGCCATCCCGATGTAACCGCCCAGGATCGCCGTCAGCGCCGTGCCGATTGCCGTGGCAACGAGAGCGGCAGGAAGAGCCGCTGCCGCCGGCTTGCGGGCGCGGCTGCCCGCCAGGACGAACAATTCAAAGGCAACGATGACCAGCACCATCGCAAGGGTGGCGGCCTTCGTCGGATTGGCGAGTAGAACGTTGCGTCCCAGCCACCAGGCCGGAACAGCCAGGGACAGGACGCTGACGAGCGCGGCGACGCCGCGCTGAAGCGGCGCCTTCAACACGACGGCGAGACCCGCAAAGATGATGCCGCCGCCAAACAGGAGCACCGGCAGTTTCTGCTTTGCAGCAATGGGCGGAAACGCCGGAAGCCCTTCTATGGCGACACTCGCGATCGCGGATGCAAGCGGGACCAGGAGTGCGGTCAACGCCACACTCTTCGTGGATTCCCCCTTGCCCGGCAGGGCGATCACCACGCCGAGAGCCAAAGGTAGCAGGACGGTGGTCAGAAGTATTTGGCTCAGCATGCTCTGTCGATCCTGGGTGTCGGCCGGGTGATAAAGGCGGGGGTGGTGTGGCGAGGCTGTTATTCAGCGGCTTCCAGTCTTGGCGCCGATGGCACGAGCAGGCTTTCGAACTCGAGAGCGGGTCCGACCGGGACGATGCCTGTCGGGTTCAGGCTCTTGATCGAGTAATAGCCCCGCTTGATGTGATCGATATTGACGGTCTCCGCCACGCCCGGGACGGACAGCATGCGACGAACATGCCGGGTGAGGTTCGGATAATCGGCAATCCGACGCAGATTGCATTTGAAGAGGCCGTGATAGGCCGCGTCGAACCGCACAAGCGTGACGAACAGGCGAATGTCGGCCTCTGTCAGGCGCTCACCGATCAGAAAGGTCGTGCCCGTCAGCAAGGCTTCCAGCTCATCGAGCATTCCGAAGACTTCGCCGAAGGCCTCCTCGTAGGCCTGCTGGCTCGTCGCGAATCCTGCGCGATAGACACCGTTGTTGAGGCGGGGATAAATCCGGTCGTTCAGCGCGTCGACTTCAGACCGCAGGTCCTCTGGATAGAGGTCGACGCTTTCATCGCCCAGCGCACCGAAACCGCTGTTGAACATGCGCAGGATATCGGCCGATTCGTTGTTGATGATCGTCGCCGTCTTCTTATCCCACAGGACCGGCACGGTCGCGCGGCCGCTGATCTGCGGATCGACCCGCGTGTAGATTTCATGCATGTACCGGGCGCCGTTGACGACATCCAGGTCGGAACCGGGGTAGGTTCCGAACCGCCAGCCTTCCTTGGTCAGCGCGGGCTCGACGACCGACACGGAGATCAGGTCGTCAAGCTTCTTGAGCTTGCGGGCAATGAGCGTGCGGGATGCCCATGGGCAGATCAGGGCAACATAGAGGTGGTAGCGCCCCGCTTCAGCGGCGAAGCCGCCTTCTCCCGTGGGGCCGGGACGCCCGTCAGGCGTGATCCAGTTTCGAAAGCTCGAGGTCTGTCTTACGAACCCGCCCTTGGCATCCTTCGCCTGGACTGGCTGCCAGTCGGCTGTCCATTTTCCATTCACGAGCATGATGCTCTCCTCGTCAATGTTGTGCTGACGCCCATGGGCGCCCTGTCATAGGTCACATATGCACACTCGCATTTGATATGATAATCAGGGAACGGAGCATTACAGCTCACACCAGGAGAATGAGGTCGGTATGCTGGATCGGGTGATGGGGATGGAGGTATTCGCAAAGGTCGCGGCCTTGGGCAGCCTGTCCGGCGCTGCCCGCGCGCTGGGCATGTCGCAGACGATGGCGACCAAGCATGTCGGTGCACTGGAGGAGCGGCTGGGCGTCAAGCTTCTTCACCGGACGACCCGCAAAGTCACCTTGAGCGAGCCGGGCCGGCGCTACCTGGAAAGCGTCGAGCGCATTCTGTCCGAGCTCGCCGAGGCGGACGCGATCGCGACGGCCGAGCGAGTGGAAGTCACCGGCACACTGCGCGTCAACGCACCGGTGTCGTTCGGCCTGCGCGAAATCGTGCCGCGGCTGACGGAGTTGGCTGAGCAGCATCCCGGATTGACGATCGATCTCGGCTTGAGTGATCGCGCGGTCGATCTTGTCGAGGAAGGATGGGATGTGGCGGTTCGCATCGGCAAGATCGAAGACGAGAGCCTGATTGCCCGGAAGCTCGCTCCCTGTCGCCTGCTCGTGGCCGCTTCACCTGGCTACCTGAAGAAGCGGGGAACGCCGGTGAAGGTCACCGACCTGGCTGCCCACGACTGCCTCGGCTATACCCTTTCGACGTCCATCGGTACGAACCGGTGGCAGTTCGGTGCGGAAGGTTCTGTCAACGTGTCGGTCACCGGCAGCCTGCATGCCAACAACGGCGACGCGCTTGTCGCCGCCGCGCTCGCCGACCATGGCATCATCTATCAGCCGACCTTTCTGGTCGGGGACGACGTCCGCGCCGGGCGCCTGATATCGTTGAGCCTCGACCATCCGCCAATCGAACTGCCCGGCGTGTTCGCCATCTATGCAAGCAATCGCCGACCGCCGGCAAAGGTGCGTGCCTTCATCGACTTTTTGGTCGGTACCCTTGGACCCGAGCCGCATTGGGACCGTGATCTGTTTTAGCGGTGAAGTGGGGTAAAATCTCCAGAACACCTTCTGCCTGATCCGTAAATCAGGCAGAAGGTCATGTGGCGTTCTGCTGTCGCCTTCGCGCCACGGTCAAAGCCGCGACTAGTTCGCCAGAAGATGTGCGCGAGACTCTTCGACCGCACGCTTCGCTTTATCGACATCCGCAACCAGCAGACGGCCGTTTTGCTTGACCATCTTGCCGTCGACGAAAATCATGTCGATGTTGCCCGGATGGGCGCTGACGACCACCGCTCCGAGCGGGTCGTTCGACGGGTACAAATTGAGGTCGTTCTGGCGCAGCACGAGGATGTCGGCTTGCTTGCCGACGCGTAGCGAGCCAATCCGGTTTTCCATCCCGACCGCCTTTGCGCCCTGCAGCGTCGCGAAATCCAGGACGTCACGCGCCTTCAGGGTCGCACCCTCCTTCCGGGGTTCGAACTTGCTGTTGATGATCGCCTTTTCGACATCGAACGCCGTGCGCATCTGGATGAACATGTCGCCGGACACGCCCGTTTCGGAATCGACGCTGAGGCTCGGGCGCACGCCCCGCTCGAGAAGGCGACCCGTCGGCACACTGCCCCACATCCCGGTCAACCTTGCATCGGCACTCGGCGCAATCGAGACGGTGCCGCCGGTATCCTTGATGATCTCGATCTCGTCGTCCTCGACCCATGTGCAATGCACGTGGGTGATGTCCGGTCCAAGCGCACCGAGTTCGTGCAGGTGACGGATCGACGGATAGCGCTTCCACTCCATGTCCTGGCTGATGACGTGCATGGTGATCCGAATGCCGAGGTCTCGCGCCATGGCGAAGTCTTTCGCGATCGCCTCCGGCGAACCCTGCCAGCCGGGTTCACGCGAAGCGAGCGCCATCGTGACGAGGGAGTCGTCCGACGAAAGCACATGCTTGCGGACCCGTTCGAACTCCTCACGCGGATAGGGCGTGTTTGCGTATTTTTCGCGATTTCGCCAGATTTCGTTCGCCGGCCCCTGTGCGAAAACGGCCCGAATGCCAGCGTCCCGGAGCCCTTGGATGGCGCCGTCGACATGCTGCGGGCTGATGAGATTGTGCGACCAGTCGACAAGGGTGGTAACGCCCGAATCAAGTGCCGAGATCGCCCCCAGCAAGTTGCCCGCATAGGTGTCTTCCGGCCGGTAACGCGGGGCCAATTTCATATGGACGGCGCCGAAATATTCCTCGAACGTCCAATCCACACCCATGCCGCGAAGCGCCGTTTGCCATGTGTGGCGGTGGGTATCAATGAGGCCGGGCATTACGGTCATGCCGGTGGCATCGATAATCTCCGCGTCCGCCACCTGCAAATTGGCGCCCATCGCGGCGATCTTGCCGTTCTCGATCAGAAGGTCTCCTACGAGGTCGCCTTCCGGCTCCATCGTAAGCAGGCTGCCGCCTTTCAAAAGGATGCGCTTACCGTCGGCGACAGGCTGCGCCGCAGCCGCGGCACTCGCCGGAAAACTGAAGGATGATGCCGCCATCAGCGACGAAGCCCCCAGCATTTTCAGAATGGAACGTCTCGAACACAAATTACACATGGTCTTTCTCCTCCCCTTGATGATTCACGCCGCCTGTTTCCGCGGCGGCCACGTCCCTGCGAACTGCGAAACTCCGCAACTAAAGGTGATGCCAACGCCCTATGCGTGCAGCGGCGTCGGCTGGTACATCAGCAAGCACCAGCCGTTTTCGACCTTTCGATAAACTGCGATGCTGGCATTGTTGATCTGTCGTCTGCTGCCTGCGACGCTCACGCTGGCGTGCATGCGACCGACGACGATGGCGCAGTCACTCAACACGACGACCTTTTCTGCCGGGTGATCGATCGCGTGATAGATGAAATGGCCCTGCCTGACCTTCTCCAGGTACGTCTCGCGACTGTCACGAGCGCCATCGGAGTGGGTGTAAAGCAGGTCCTCATCGAGCAACGGTTCAAGCGCCGCACAGTCGCCCGCCAGCATTGCTGCGTAGCGGGCCGATTCGACATCCAGGATCTTCTGGTTGTCCTCAGTGGTCATGCGACCAGCTCTTCCACCGCGGCGAAGTCGGTGTGATGATTGATCCACACCTGCGACGGCAGCGCTCCCCACCGGTTGACCACCTTGGCGTTGGACAGGTTGACACCGACATCGGTGACCTTCGCGGGGCGGTTGTCGCCGATGATCTCCATCTCCGCCGTGCATTCGACCAGGAAACCGGATGTGTCGAAGTAGTAGGCGAACAGATTGTCTCCCGCGCCATGGCGGCCTGGTCCCCAGACGATGTTGCGATCGCAGGCATCCAGCGTATCGCCGAGCCGCTTGAAATCGGCGAAATCGGAAAATTCCCAGCTGTAGTGGTGCAGCCCGGGCCGCCCCTTGACCAGACCGACCGTGTGGTGGCGTCCGTCTCCGCCGCGCATCCACATCAGTTCGTAGCCGGTCGTGCGCTCCGAGAGCACCAGGCCGAGCACCTCGGAGAACTCCTCCGCCATCGCCTTCGGATCGGCGCTGGCCAGGTTCACATGATCGATGTAGCGCGGATGAATGCCGGCGCCGGCATAGCGGGCGGGCTGGTCTTCCGGCATGGCGGTGTGAACCTCGAAGATGTGGCCTTCGCTGCTGGCGAAGGTCACGGAGTGCTGGATCACATCAAGCGAAGGGGTCTCGCTGAGGATGCGCAGGCCGAGCCGGCGAACGCGGTTTGCGACTTCCTCTACGGCCTGCGGTCCGGTCGCCTCCAGACCAATGGCACGCGCCGTGTTCGTATCGGATTTATTGAGCACCAATTCGGCATGGCGGCGGTTTGCCGTCAGGATTGCGCGATTGCCATCCTTGCTGACAAGCCGGGCACCCGCGATCGCCTGGGCGTCGGCGACGGCAGCATCCAGGTCAGTGACATCAAGTGCCACATGACCCAGCCGATAGATAAGAACGCTCATAGGTTTGACTCCCCCTCGATGGATAAACAGTGTGCCTAGATCCGGACTTCGTCGCGCACGCGATTGCGCAGCAGACCGATGCCCTCAATCTCGATTTCGCAGATGTCGCCGTCCTTCATGAAGATGGGCGGCTTGCGCGCCCAGCCGATGCCGGCGGGCGTCCCGGTAACGATGACGTCGCCAGCCTCCAGCGTGATCGCCTCGCTGATGGTCGCGATGAGATCCGACACAGGAAAGAGAAGGTCGGCGGTGTTGCCCTTCTGCATGACCTGCCCGTTGAGCCGCGTCTCGATGCTGAGCCCGCTGGCTCCCTGCGGCAGTTCGTCGGGCGTTACCAGAACGGGGCCGAAGGCGCCGGTGCCATCGAAGTTCTTGCCGATGGTCCACTGGGGCGACTTGAACTGGTAATCCCGGATCGAGCCTTCATTGAAGATCGAGTAACCGGCAACGTAGGAAAGCGCCTCGCTCTTGCCAATGTGCCTGCCGCCCTTGCCGATGACGACGACGAGTTCGCCCTCGTAGTCGAACTGTTCCGAAACGGTCGGGCGGATCATCGGCTGGCCGTGCGCAACGAGACTGGTCGCATAGCGCGGGAACACCGCCGGATAGGTCGGCTTGTCCTTGTAGGGGCTCTCGGCCGCGTGATCGAGATAGTTGAGGCCGACGCAGAAAATCTTGGGAGGGCGCGAGATCAACGGCAACAATGTCTGCGTCTCCAGGTCGATCTCGGCTCCCGGGGTCCACTGGCTCGCGTCGGAGAGATTTCTCCGCGACTGTATCAACGTCAGAAGGCTGCCAGGGCCGATATCCCGCCAGCGGCCATCGAACGAGGCGGCCACATGCTCGACCGTCCCGTCCTTCAAAAAACTCGCGTAACGCATGGTATTCTCCTTATGTAGTTCTTGGACAGGGTCGCTGTCACAGGAAGAAACAGGCCTCGTCGCAGGAAAGGCGCGGCAGGCGTGGAAACAGCTTCTCGTGGTCGCCGTGACCGAGATTGATCAGAAAGTTGCTGCGCAGGCGGCCGTCCGGGAAAAACTCGGCGTCCACCTGTTTTGCGTTGAAACCCGACATGGGACCGCAATCGAGACCCAGGGCGCGCGCCGCGAGGATGAAATATCCCCCCTGCAGGGTGGCGTTGCGCTCGGCCGTCTCGCGGGCGAGTGCCGCGTCCTCGGCAAACGGCTGGGCCGCCTCCGGACGATGGACGAACAGCCGCGGGATGTTTTCGAAGAAGCGGGTATCCGTGGCCACAATGACCGTTACCGGCGCGCCACGCACCTTCTCCACATTCGCCAGCGCCATTGCCGGCAGTAGTCGCGCCTTGGCCTCGGGTGTGGTCAAAAACACGAAGCGGGCGGGCTGGCAGTTGACGCTGGTCGGCGCCAGCTTGGCGAGATCGTAGACCTGCTGCAACAGCGCGCGGGGCACGGGCGCATCGCGCCAGACGCTGTGCGTCCTGCCATTCTCGAACATGCGATCGAGCACTTCCCGGTCATCCATGGAGGTATGCCCTCGACAGCGCGTCATCGTCCGCAAGCGTCCGCTCCCACTCGCCGTGGCGAACTTCGTGCACGACCTTTCCAAGGGCCATCACATAGGCACGATCGGTCATCGCCGCCGCCAGCTTGATGCTCTGCTCGACAATGAGGAGCGCAAGCCCCCGGCTTCGCAGCGTTCCAAGTGCGGTGAGAATCTCCTGGACGACCTTCGGTGCGAGCCCCGTGGTGAGTTCGTCGAGAACCAGCAGTCTCGGCTGCAGCAGCAGGGCGCGGGCGACGGCCACCATCTGCTGCTGTCCGCCCGACAGGAGCTCGACCCGTGACGAAAGCCTCTCTCGCACGACCGGGAAGAGATCGAGCACCTCGTCCATCGTCATCGGCTTGAAGCCGTCTGGCCGGGCGGCCTTGCGGCCCGCATGGTCGGAAAGACGCAGATGCTCGGCGACGGTCAGCTCTCCGAACAGGCCGCGCGTCTCCAGGACCACGGCGATGCCATGCTGGACGCGGTCGTGGGCGACGCCCCGGGTGATGTCGACGCCATTGAACCGGATGCTGCCTGCCGTGGGGGTTGAGAGCCCCAGCACCGCGCGGACCAGTGTCGACTTGCCCGCACCATTGGCTCCGACGATCGCAACCGCTTCGTTTTCAGCAACTTGCAGGGTGACACCGCGCAGGATCGGTACCCGCCCATAACCCGCATCGATGTTTTGAACCTCAAGCATCGCATCATCCTCCCAGATAGGCGTCGCGCACCGCCGGGTCGGCCTGGATGGCCGCCATTGGCCCGGTGGCGATGATCTGGCCGAAATAGAGGGCATGGACCTGCTCGCAGACCTCCATCAGGCCCATGTCGTGCGACACGAGCAGGATGGTGATCCCGTCCTCGGCCAGGGCACTGATCCATTGGCGCAGCTTCTGAACCTCGTCGTGCGACAGGCCGGATGACGGCTCGTCCAGCAACAGCAGCCGAGGGGCCGCAATGCGCGCGCGGGCCAGTTCCACGATGCGCTGCTGGCCTGCGGGCAGTTCGCCGGCACGGACGCCGGCAAGGCGCTTCAGGTCGAAGCGCTCCAGCATCGCCGTCGCCTCGTCCACCATCCGGCGCTGCTCCCGCCGGGCCGAGCCCGTTTGCAGCATGCTCGCCCAAAACCCTGCGGACGTGCAGTTGTAGAGACCCATGGCGACGTTCTCGGCCACGGTCATGTGGCCGAAGACCTTGGGCGTCTGGAAGGTCCGGATCATTCCTGCGCGGCTGCGTTCCTGTATGGTCGAGCGGGTGATGTCGGCCCCATCGAGAACGATCGCTCCGGAATTCGGACTCAGGAAGCCCGAGGCGATGTTGAAGAGGGTCGTCTTGCCCGAACCGTTCGGGCCGATCAGGCCGGTGATCTGGCGGGGTGCGACCGTGAAGCTGACATCCCGCAGTACGGTAAGCCCGCCGAAGGCATGGGCAATGCCACGCAGTTCGAAGATGGATGTCGCATCGGCGTGGAGTTTTGGCATTGCCGTCATGATGCAGCCCTCCGACGCAACCGTGCGGGCAGACCCGTCAGCCCTTCCGGCAGCAGCGTCACGACAGCGACGAGCACGAGACCGAAAAGCACTTGGTGGATATCGCCGAAACCAGTCAGCCATTCGGGCACCAGGGTGACGAACAGGGCTCCCGGAACCACTCCCCACACGGTACGAGCACCCGCGATCACCGGGATCAGCAGAAATACGATCGAACGCTGGACAGTAAAGCTTTCGACGCTGACATAGGTCACGTAGTGAGCGAAGAGCGAACCGGCGAGCGCACCAAGCATGGCGCAGATGACGAACACCCCTAGCCGCAAGGTGTGGATCTCTACACCGAGAACTTCCGCTGCCGGCGCAGCGTCGCGAACGGCCTTCATTGCAAGACCCGGGCGCCCGTTGACCAGATTCCGGGAAAGCAGAAGAAGAACGAGGACGGCGAACCACACCAGATAGTAGAACCGGGCGGGTGTATCGAAGGCGAACCCGGCCAACGAGAGGAAGGGTATGCCTCCGATGCCCAGCGTACCGCCCGTCACCCAGTCCAGTTCAAAGAAGAGGATCGTGCCGATCATGCTGGCGGCCAAGGTCGCCAGCGCAAGAAAGAAACCGGTCAGCCGGAGAATTGGCCAGCCGATCGCAAGCGCGATCAGGCCGGAAAGCGAAATGCTCACCAACAATGCCACGAGCGGCGGCCAGCCGAGCGCAGTCGTGCAATAAGCGGACGCGTATGCACCGATCCCATAGAAGAAGGCCTGGGCCAGATTGACGACGCCGCATTGCCCCAGCAGCAGGCCGACTCCCAGACCGGCGATGCTGTAGATGCCGGCGAAGACCATGAGATCCGTCGCATGGCGTTCAAGAAGCGCCGGAATCAGCGCCAGAACGGCAAGGCTCACGACAAGCGGAACGGTGGTACGGAGGAAAGCATGACTCGGCATCTCAACCTCCACGCCGTCCGGCGCGGCCAAGAAGACCGTTCGGCATCATGATCATCATCGCCACCATGATCGTCAGGGCGACGACGTCCTTGTAGCCGGACGACAGCCCGACCACGGCCAGCGCTTCGGTTATGCCGATGACCAGCCCGCCAAGGACCGCGCCGAGCGGATTGGCGAGTCCGCCAAGGATGGCCGCGGCAAATCCCTTGAGCGTGATACCCAGACCCATGTTGTAACTCACCGCGATCAGCGGCGTGATCAGGATCCCGGCCAACGCCCCGATCGCGCCGCCCAGAATGAAGGTGTTGCCGCGCATCCGCGCGACATTGATGCCATTGGTCGCCGCGCCATCCGCGTCGATCGAAACGGCGGTCATCGACAGTCCGGTTATGCTGTAGCGGTAGAAGGCCCAAAGGGCGGCCACGACAGCGAGGGCAATAACGATGAGCCAGAGGGCATGGATGGTGATGAAGGCGCCGAAAATCTGCACGGTGCCCTGACCGCCAATGCCGGGCAACAAGTGCGCGTCGCGTCCCGCGAAGTACAGCACAGCAGCCGATATGGTGAAGGCCAGTCCAATGGTGAGGAGCAGGAAGGCATCTTCCTCGGCATGGCGCCGCATCATCGGCCGCACGCAAAGCACGTCGATCCCGTAGCCCGTCGCAGCGCCCGCGGCGATGCCGATGATGAAGGCGACCGGATAGCTCACACCCAGGGTGGCCATCGCGAAAACGCCGACCATGCCGCCGATCACGGCGAAATCGCCCTGCATCGCGTTGACGATGCGTGTGCCCTTGTAGATCGCAGCTATGCCGATCCCGATCAGGGCGTAGACAAAGCTGTTCGTCAGTCCGGCCAGCAGAGACTGCCAGACAAGAGTGATGCTCATGGAATTTGCCCTCCGGCCAGACGCGGGCTCCGCCGCGCCGGCCTCAGTGTCGCCTGTACTTACTCGGCCGCCTTGTAGGGCAGCCGGCTGAACTGACCCTTGGTCAGCAGGGAGTAGCTGAAGCTTTCCAGCGTCAGGCCGCCCATGTCGGGCGCGGAGAAATCATATTTGGCGAACGCGCCCTGGTAGGGAACGCGCACCGCCGCGCACAGCGCCCCTTCGGCGGGCTGAGGACCGGTTTTCCCCAAAGCGGCGGCGATCGCCATGACGGAATCCCAGCCCGCCGCCTCGAAATGCTTCGGCAGCCGGCCATATTCCTGTTGGAACGCCTCAACGAATTCCTTTTGATAGGGTAGCGGGTCCTCGGAGATCAGGAACTCGGCATGGATCACGTTGTCGGCGGCATCACCCATGGCCTTGACGACTTCATAAAGTGCGGTGCCGTGGACGGACACGATGGGCTGGGTGAGGCCCACCTGCCTCAGATTGCGGAATCCGGTTGCCGACGCACTCAGCACGATGACGATGTCGGGCTCCGCGGCCTTGACCTTGGCAGCCTGCGCCGTGGCGTCGGTTGCGGACAGTTCGAACTTCTCGACCTGAACGAACTCCACCCCGAAATCCGGGCCGAGCTTCGACATCGCCCCCCAGATAACCTGGCCATATCCGGAATCGTGCAACACCCCCACCCGCTTCGCACCGCTGTCGCGCACATAGCTCAGCAACGCCCGGGCGTTCAGTTGCTGGGCCGGCGTCAGATGGAGGACACACTGGCGCGACTGCTCGACGGCCGGTCCAAGCCCGGTAAAGGCAAGCAAAGGAACTTCCGCCGCTTCAGTGACTGCGCCGACTGCAACCGTTTGAGCAATACCGGTCGGCCCGACGATGGCCGTGACCTTGCTGGAATGGACCAGAGTGTTGATCTTGCTCATCGCCGCATCGGGGTTCGAGCCGTCGTCCTCGATGAGCACCTCGAGGGGATGGCCGTCGATGCCGCCGCGGCCGTTGACGACCTTCTGCGCCAGCAGGATGCCATCGCGCTGCGCAAGTCCGAGCGACGCAAGGCCCCCGGTCGTAGAGACCAGGGCACCGATGCGGATCGGCTCTCCTGATGCCGATTGGGCCATCGCCGGCGCCGGCGACAGGACTGCCAGCGCGATCGCGGCGGCGAGCAAATTGCGGTTACTGTTCATCACTTCCTCCCCACATGATGCGACAACGATAGCCACCCGCAATTTTCTATGCAATAGCTTATTTTCTACAATTTATGAATTGTCGCACGATTCATCGAAAGCTGCGGAGGAGGATTGCATGCGTCTGGATGGCAAGGTGGTGGTAGTGACCGGGGCGGAATCCGGAATCGGACGGGCAATTGCAAAAGCGTGTGCGACACAGGGCGCGTGCGTTGTGCTCTCGGGCCTGAAACCTGAAGGCCTTGCGCAATCCGCTGCCGGAATGGTGGAGCGGAAGGCCACGATCTGTCCGGTTGATATCCGCCTGCGCGCGAGTGTCGACGAGATGTTTCGTCACGCCATGGAGCGCTTCGGCAGAATTGACGCCGTCGTTGCCAACGCGGGCGTGGCGCCGCCGAAGAAGCCGGCGCTGGAGGTGACGGACGAGGAGTGGGAGGCGTCCATTTCCGTCAATCTGACAGGCACTTACAACACCGTAAGCGCGGCCGGGCGAATCCTCGTGGCGCAAGGAAAAGGCGGATCGATCATCGCCACCGGATCATCGACCGCTGTGCGCGCAATGCCAGGATTGCTGGCCTATTCCGCAGCAAAGGCCGGGCTTCATGGGCTGATGCGGCAGTTGGCCCTCGAACTGGCGCCTCACAAGATTCGCGTCAACACGCTGGTTCCGGGCACGGCGGCAACCGAGCTAGCCCGCGCCATGCCCGGCCATCTCGAACAGGCGGCCACGGTGCTGCCGATGGGCGAAGTGGTCGAACCCGACGAGCTTGGCCGCTACGTCGCCTTTGCCATCAGCGATGCCGTACCACATATGACAGGCGTAATGTTGAACGTGGATTCGGGTCGAACTATCGCCTAAAAAGTATGATGAAACTGCGTTTTTTCTAATCGCACTGTGTTAGAGTGCACGTCTTACCAAGGGAGCTGTGATGACGGTCGAAGCCCAGGGACGCCCGGACGTCCGCACAAAAACCTCGGAAATCGTCGAGACGCTGCGAACTGCCATTCTCAACGCGGAGTTGGAGCCTGGCGAAAGGCTTCGTTTCGAAGTGCTCAAGGAACAGTTCGATTCCGGAATGAGCCCGCTGCGCGAAGCGCTGACCCGCCTTGCGGGGGACGGGCTGGTGACGCTCGAAGAGCACAAGGGCTATCGCGTGGCGGCGGTGTCGCGCGCCGATCTGATCGACCTTGCCGAGGTCAGGTGTGACATCGAGGTGCTGGCGATTTCCCGGTCCATGCGCAAGGGCAACGACGCCTGGGAAGGCCAGATCGTTGCCGCCCTGCACGAGTTGGGCAAGCGGTCGAAACTGACGCCGGCCGGAGAGATCGATTTCGTCTGGGAGGATGCGCATCAGCGCTTTCACCTCGCGCTGGTTTCGGAGTGCGGCTCCCCCCGCCTCCTGCATTTCCGCCAGATGCTCTCCAACCAGGCCACCCGCTACAGACGCCTCTCCGTCCATTATCTCAGTGCGCCTCGCGACGATCTCGGCGAACATAGGGATTTGGCCGACGCAGTAATTGCGCGCCGGACCGAGGACGCGGCTTACCTCATTCGCAGGCACTATATGCGCACTGTCGAGATCTTGCTGGATGCGGCGCCGGATCTGTTCGATTGAGATCCGGAGCGATTGACAAGGCCGCCGCACGGCGCGACGGGGCCGAGTTCAGGTGGGAACAACAGCGGCCAAGGGTCGGGGTGGCCGTTTCTGCAGCCAATGAGGGTAAGCCGTCACACGAGCGGATGACGCTCATCCTGATTTGCCAAGTGCCCGCGCGCTATAGAACTGATCGCCTTCCCCTGACGCGTCTTAGAGCGGCAGCCCATGTTCGTGAGGCTACACCGTGCGTGATTGTCGGCCGAGCCCTAGGCGCTGTCGGCCACCAGATCAAGCCGAAGCGACCCCTGTCCGGTCGATCATCGTGCGTGACGCCCCGACCTCGGCCTGGCGGAAGGCGCGCGCCGAAATGTCCGCTTCTGGGAGTTTTGCAGGAGCCCAAGGATTTTCCTCTCGATCCAGGGGGCGCAGGTTCCAGTAAGGTGCCGAGAAGGCGAGATCGGCCACGAGCCTCGGCTATGGGGTGGTGCGCTTTGATTTCACGTGGCTTGATCAGAAGCGGTGATGGTCCTAAATGCGGGCGGCTCAGCTTTTCCGACCCGGTGATGGATCGCCAAGCGGTGGCGCGTTAGCCCGTCGGTCCAGCACAGATAAACTTGCCGGCACATCCGCCGTGCCGACATCACCAACGCTGACGGTCAATTTTGCAGTGACAGTTTGAGCTGTTCATTTTGTAAGTGGTTGGTTTCAAGGGATGAGAGCGTCACCCCGAGCAGCCGAATGGTCTTCGAGAACGGATAGATCGCCTCCAGCAGCGCGCTTGCAATGCCCAGCATTTCGGATTCGTCGGAAAACGATCTGGGAATCGTTCGGCTGCGCGTGATCTGCCGGAAATCCGAGTACTTGACCTTGAGGGTGACAGTCTTTGCCGATAGCTGACGGCTCTCGCAATACTGCCAGACCTTGCTGACGAGCGGCGCGAGTTCGTCTTGCGCACATGCCAGTTCCGAGATGTCCTGTGCAAAGGTATCTTCGGCACCGACGGATTTCCGTTCGCGATCGGGTTCGACCTGTCGGTTGTCGATCCCGCGGGCAATGCCGTAAAAGTAAGGCCCCGATTTGCCAAAATGTTCGCTCAGGAACTCGATCGACCTCGCCCTGAGGTCCGCGCCCGTCTCGATGCCCAATCGATGCATCTTTTCTGCGGTCGCCGGACCGACGCCATGAAACTTCTTCACTGGCAGGGTCTCGACGAAGGCCGGGCCATTCTTCGGGGTAATCACCGCCTGGCCGTTCGGCTTGTTCAGGTCGCTCGCCATCTTGGCCAGGAACTTGTTGTAGGAGATCCCAGCCGACGCGTTCAGTCCTGTGGCCTCCCTGATGCGAGCACGGATCTCCAGCGCGATGTCGGTCGCGATCGTCATGCCCTTCAGGTTGTCGGTGACGTCCAGATAGGCCTCGTCGAGCGACAGCGGCTCGATCAACGGCGTGTAGTCCGCGAAGATCGCCCTGATCTGTTGCGAGACGGCGAGGTAGACATCGAAGCGCGGCTTCACGAAGATGAGATCGGGGCATTTGCGGGCCGCCGTCACCGACGGCATGGCCGAGCGAACACCAAACGCGCGTGCCTCATAGCTTGCCGCCGCGACGACACCGCGGGCAAGGGGACTTCCGACCGCGACGGGTTTGCCGCGCAAATCCGGATTATCCCGCTGTTCGACGGACGCATAGAAGGCATCCATGTCAACATGGATGATCTTCCGGATCGATGGCGCTGGATCGTCAATCAGAGCTTTTCCCACGCGCTCACTTCCACATCGAACGCATCCTGGCGGCGACGTCGATCCGTACCTGGCGGGCGCTACGCTCGCTGGCGCTTGCCGCGACCTTTGGCCAGCTCGTCACCTCGAAAAACTGCAGGAGGGTGGCGGGGATGAACCGCGTCCGCGATGCGTAAACGTGCCGATCGCCCTGGCTGTTCTGGCCATGGGTGAAGAAGCGCTGTGGTGTGAGTAGAGCCAGGCTGTCGCGCGCCCTGGTCATCCCGACATAGAGCAGCCGCCGCTCTTCCTCCAGCTCGGCCGTCGTACCCGCGCCGAGGTCGGAGGGGATGCAGCCGTCGACAACGTTCAGCATGAACACCGAACGCCATTCCTGTCCCTTGGCGGAGTGGATGGTCGACAGGATGAGATAGTCCTCGTCAAGCAGCGGCACGCCGGCCTGGTCGCTGGTCGCATCGGGTGGATCGAGGGTGAGCTCGGTCAGGAACCGTTCCCTGGTGGGATAACCTGTTGCAATCTGCTCGAGCTGCAGGAGGTCTGCCTTGCGGGTGTCGGCGTCCTCGTGGATCCGATCGAGGTGCGGTTCGTACCAGGTGCGGGCCGTGGCAATTTCCGCAGGCCATCCACCGCCCGCTTTCCTCAGGCCGGTGAGCAGCGTGACGAAATTGGTCCAGTCCTCGCCCGTCTTCGGCGGCGGCGGGATCTCGGCGAGAGAGAGCAGGGGCTCGGGGTCGGCGGAAATAGTGTCGAGGATTTTCCCGGCCGTTTGCGGGCCGATGCCAGGCAGCATCTGGAGAATCCGAAACCCGGCGACGCGATCGCGCGGGTTCTGGGCGAAGCGGAGGACGGCGAGCAGATCCTTCACGTGGGCGCTGTCGAGGAACTTCAGACCCCCGAATTTGACGAAGGGAATGTTGCGGCGGGTGAGCTCGACCTCGAGCGCGCCGCTGTGGTTCGATGAGCGGAACAGCACCGCCTGCTGCTTGAGCGTAATGCCGACCTCGCGGTTGGCCAACACCTGCTCGACGATATAGCCCGCCTGGTCGGCCTCGTCCTTCACGGTGACGAGCAGAGGGCGCTGCTCCGATGGCCGGTCCGTCCAGAGGTTCTTCGTGAAGCGCTCGCGGGCCAGATCGATCACGCCGTTTGCCGCGGCTAGGATCGGCTGCGTCGATCGATAGTTGCGGTCGAGTGTGATCACGTCCGCAGGCCTGGGCGAAAACTCGTTCGGGAAGTCGAGAATGTTGCGGACGGTTGCCGCACGGAAGGAATAGATCGACTGCGCGTCGTCGCCGACGACGGTCAGGCCCCGCCCGCCCGGTTTCAGCCCCATCAGGATCGAGGCCTGCAGGCGATTGGTGTCCTGGTACTCGTCGACGAGCACGTGGTCGAAGCGATTGCCGATGTCGCCGGCGAGTTCCGGATCGGAAACCATCTGCGCCCAATAGAGAAGCAAGTCATCGTAGTCGAGAACGTTTTGCGCCTGCTTGGCCTCGACATAGCTCGCAAACAGTTCCTTGAGCTGCTCCTCCCACCCCATCACCCATGGGTAGGCCGTCTTGAGGACGTCGGTGATGGAGCATTCGGAATTGACGACACGCGAATAGATCGCAAGGCAGGTGCCTTT
>NZ_JBFTIM010000029.1:0-18039 GCF_056394765.1 Mycoplana sp. 10N416
GATTTCGCTCATGAATGGCTCATCGGCACCCCCGCCGACATGAGCCTTAACCCCGGAAAATTCCAGCTCCCGCTGGCCCAAATTCGGGGTGCACGCCATAACCCCGGAAAATTCCAGCTCCCGCTGGCCCAAATTCGGGGTGCACGCCAGGGGGGGGCGGAGCTTACTTCAACATGGATTCAGCGGGGCAAGGTCACCGGTATGGTCGGCTATTTCGGAGGGCGGGGGGCTTGTCTCGTTCGAGGCTGGCGAAGGACACAAATCGGGATCGGGCTAGGGTCCGTGCTCGCCGAAGACATCCCGCCCCACGCCAAGCCCAACTTTGCATGGTCACTGAAGATTTCCGGCGCTCTGGCGGCGCTTTGGCTCATCCCGGTGGCGGCGCTGATCCTCGCGCTCGGCTGGGACAACGTGTTCTCGAAAATCGACCTCTTCTTCAGCCAGATGACCGCCGTGACCTTCGGCGGAGCGTATGCCGTCCTCGCCTACGTTGCCCAAGCAGCGGTGGAAAACTACGCCTGGCTTCGTCCGGCGAAATGCTCGATGGCCTCGGTATGGCGGAGACTACACCCGGTCCTCTAATCATGGTTCGTCGGCTTCCTGGCTGGCTATCGCGATCCGGAGAGGTTGTCTCCGCTGTCGGCCGCGACTCGGTCGGCCATCGGCCCCCAAGCAGCCACTCGCGACTGAAGATGGTGGGTGCCGGAGCCTCACGCTCATGCCGAATCCTTTGCGGATGTGATTATTCTGCCGGACCGACGGGTTTCGCGAAGGGCAAGCACAGCATTGCACAAGCCGTCAGCATCGCAACAACCATCCATGCCTCGTTGATTGCCTGTACGGTCGCGGCCGTCTGCAACAATGGAGCGAGCAACGCCATTGTCGTTTCATCCAAACCATCCTTGTGTTCCACCATTGCTTGCAGCGGAACACCGATGAATGCGGCCACATCCGTGTCGCCCGCCTGCAGGCGCTCCAGAAGCGCGCGCCCGAGGGGCTCAGCGCGGGTATATATGATCGTGTCAATCAACGCGATGCCGATTGCGCCACCGAGATTCCGCATCAGGTTAAACAGCCCGCTTGCATCTGGAACCTTGTCCACCGAAAGTGTGCCAAGCGCCAGACGTGTTGGTGGCAGAAGACAAAACATGATAGCGACGCCGCGCACGACCTGCGGCCAGAACATCGCGTCGTAGTCGGAGCGCGGGTCCTGAAAGGCGCTCATCGCAATGCCGATAGCAAAGAGCATAAAGCCCGCTGCCGACAGCAGACGGGCATCCAGTCGTTTCTCCAAGGCGACAGCTATGGGGGCTGTCAGTAACTGCGCGATCCCGGTTATCAGCATCGTCATGCCGATTTCGAATGCATTGTGTCCTCTGACGAAGGCGAGAAAGACCGGCATGAGATAGACCGAGCCGAACAGCCCGATGCCGAGAATGAAGCTGAGGATCGAGCCTGCCAGAAAGTTCCGATCGCCGAAATTGTTCAGCTCGACAAGCGGGCGTGCGCGATGCGTGGACCGCCAAACAAACGCCACTCCACCAACGACAAAAACGCCCAGCAAAGCCGCTACATAGGACGACGTCCAGCCGCTCGTGGGCGCCTCCTTCAGGGCAAGCTCCAATGAGGCTAGACTCATGGCCATCAGAACAAGAGACACGCCATCAAGATGGCGAAGTTCAGAAACCTCGATGCCTTGGCGCGGCAGAGAACGCACTGCGACCACGGCGGCAAGGATTCCCGGAACAACATTGATCAGAAACAGCCAGTGCCAGGAATAGGTCTCTGTCATCCAGCCGCCGACGACAGGCCCGACGGTAGGCGCGAGTACCGCGAGCACACCGGCAATCGTGGTAGCGATGGCCTGCCGCTCCTTGGGGAAGAGGATGAAGACGGCCGAAAAGACCGACGGGATCAGCGTTCCACCAGAAAAGCCTTGCAAAACGCGCCATGAAACGAGGCTACCGAAACTGCTACTCGCCGCGCAGCCGGCCGATGCAATGACGAACAGGGTCAACGACAACACGAACAGCCAGCGCATCGTCAGGAACCGAGTCAGAAATCCGGTCAAAGGTACAGCGACGACTTCGGCGATGAGGTAGGCGGTCTGAATCCAACTCATCTGGTTGGGACTGATATCGAGAGCCGACTGGATGGTTGGAAGCGAAGTCGCAACCACCTGAACATCGAGTATGGCCATGAACATTCCGAGGCACATCGCCATAAAGCCCGTCCACACCAGGACAGGGCCACTGGCAGAGTGCCTAATCTCAGACCTCTTCGGCATGGCTCAATCCTGACAGGGCTGCGTTCTCTGCCCTAATCCGTATTGTCACCATCAGAGCGTTGACGATCGAGAAGAGGAGCGCGTAGCGCGAGAGGCCAAAGCACATCGGTAGAGCTGCAATCTCGCCTATCACCACAACGTAGTTCGGGTGCCGAAGGAAACGATAGGGGCCGGCAGTCACAAGTCTCTCTCCCGGCACCACGATGATCCGCGTCGTCCAGCGCCGGCCAAGCGTCGACAAGGTCCAAAGCCGCAAGATCTGGAGTCCTGCGAACAAGGCCAGCCATTCCAGATGCAGCGGCGTGTTCCACCCGAGAAACCAGAGACCGGCGAGCCACGTGGCATGCAGAGCGACGATTGCCGGGTAGTGCGACGCCCCCACCTCAACAGCTCCGTTTTCCAAAAGGGCATGGGTATTGCGTCTGGCGAGCCAAAGCTCTCCCAGCCTTTCGAAAGTCACCGCCGTCAGGAGCAGCGTAGACCACATCATGCCGCGGCCTTCAGGGACACGCAGCTCAAGGTGAACCCAGGTCCCATAGCAGTCAGTAACGTGCGGCGCGGCAATCCAGTTGAGATAAGACGATCCAGCACGAACAATGCCGTTGGCGCGGACATGTTCCCATACTCTGACAGCACATCGCGCTCATGGTTCAGAGTTCCCTGACCAAGTGACAATGCGGTCTCCAGGGCATCTATGATCTTCGCGCCACCCGGATGGCAGGCGAACCTGTCGATGTCCTCAAGTGTAAGTCCCGCGCGTTCCAGGATCGAAACTAGCGCGGGCTGAATGTTGGCCTCTGCGAAGGGCGGTATCGCGCGGTCGAATATAACCCCGAAGCCCTCCGGATCGACACTCCAGCCCATGACATCCAGCGTGTCGGGCCATGTATGCTGGCCGCTCATTTCGACCTCAGCGAGGCCGCCCTCGGTCGCGCTCAGGACACAAGCGGCGGCACCGTCACCGAATAGCGCCGTGGCGACGATGTTGGCTTTCGTCAGTTTGTCCATCCGAAATGCCAGCGTGCAGGTTTCGACCGCCACAAGCAGCACCACTGCCCCCGGACGGGAGGTCGCCAGTCGCGAGGCGATCGACAATCCCGAGACGCCGCCGGCACAGCCTAACCCGAAGACAGGAACCCGTTCGACATTGTCGCGGAATCCCATTTGCCGGCTTACCCGTGCTTCCAAACTTGGTGTGGCAATGCCGGTCGACGACACCGTCACGATGGTATCCACATCGGCTGCGGTTGTGCGTGCCAAGGCCAGTGCGTTGCTGGCCGCAGAGACGAACAAGGCGCTCGCCCCTTCGATGTAAGCATTGTTCCGTTCGACCCAGCCTGTCGTGCGCAAGTACCAGTCGATTGGACGCACGCCAAAGCGCCGACGAATCCCCGAACTTTCGAAAACTTTCGCGAGCCGCTCAAAGTCGGCAAAGCGAGAGGAAAAAGCTTCATGCGAGGCGAGTGCCGCCTCACGCTGGTCAATAACATACGGCGGCACGGCCGTGCCAATGGACCAAAGCTTTACGGACTGTGCCATCGACCATCCTCCGAACCGCGCTTCAGGGGCTTGGGCCCGCAGCGCCAAGGCAGGCCGATAGGGAAACGCCGTGATCTCTTGGAAGTTGCACCCTCGCAATGATTGAGTAGGCTCAACCAGGGCTTCGAGATGATCCGGCGCGCCGAAGTCCGCGACCCATAAGGTTGGCCGCATCGTTGGATTCGCAGCGCCTGAGCAAGGAGTCAGGAAAGCTATCAGCCTTCCTGACGCACGTGAGCGGAGGTACGTCGATCGCGCGAGGGCGGCCGTTGGATGCCCGCCTTCCTGAAACCCTAGACGATCTGTGGCTTGATCGGGGGAACGGACGGCTGACTTTTCGGAGCCGGGTCATCATTATCCTCCGGCGGAAGCTTGCCCTCCGGCGTCATGTCGTCAACCGCCGTCGGCAGGTCCCGGCTCAGGCGACTGAGAATCTCCTCAGGTGACAGGCCAGTTCGCGAAGACAGGTCGTCGAGTACCTCGGGTCCGAGAACTTCCGAGAGCTGACGGTTGTCGATGGCCTCGTTCTCGCCTGGCTTGACCCAGGACTTCGCCGTCTCCCCTTGACCTTTTTGCTCAAACTGACGCAGCAAATCGCGGAGTCCTCCAGCTAACCCCCCGCCTGTGGCACCACCGCCTAACAGTTCTCCGAGTCCGCCGAGGTTCCCACCAGAGAAACCACCAAGCAGGTCACCCACGCCTCCCGATGGCTTTCCGTCAGGACCTGGCTGCGGAGGATTGCGCAGACCTCGAAGGATTTCCGCGATTTTGTCGCGATTCTGATAGCCCGCCACGGCGAGCACGCCCAAAAGGGCTTTTAACGCGTTGCTTGCCATTTCGCCTTCCTTTCCTGGTGAGACATTTCCCTGGCCTCCGAAGTCAGCCGCCAAGCCCAGGCGGCCACTGAGCCGAGTACAAATGCGAACGCTCCGCCCGCCTGTCGAGGGTCGGGGAAACGGCTAGGACGGGTGATGGTTCCGCACCGTTAGCTTTAGCGCGAGTGCCGTTCGGAGCAATCGCCAGGTTTCGTCCGCATAGCGGCCATCTCCCAGCCGCAGCGATCGACCACTTTTACCATTACGAGAGTTGAAATAGCCATTATTTATCAGCAGGTTGAGTAGCAATCGGTGGTTTTTCTACCTAAGGCCGCTAAGTTGGGAAGGGTCACAGCTTGTCTGGTGCCAGGATGTTGGCAAGCAAGAGACTGCGACGCATGCCAATGACTGACGGCTCGTCCCGTTGAAGCATCTGTTCCACTCAAATGAGGGCCGCCTGTGCGCTTCCTTAGGCTGTTTTCCAGACGACGTGCGGGCCTTTGGTTCATTCCGCTTTCTTGTGTGTTGGCCGGCGTTGCCTTATCGTTCGGCACGATCGCGATCGACCAGGCATACGACTATAACCTCGTGCCGCAATGGCTCAGTGGTGGGCCGGATGCGGCTATCGAAATCTTCGGAACAATAGCGGCGTCAATGGTTAGCCTCGCGGCGCTTGTGCTGACAATCACGATGGTTGTCGTGCAACTCGCCATGGGCCAATTCTCTCCTCGGATCGTCCAGCGCATCCTTCAGGACAAGCCAAGTCAGCTCGCGATTGGCATTTTTGTGGGTACGTTTGCCCACGCCATGCTGGCGCTCCGCGAGGTGCAATCCGACGAAGGCGTGGTTCCGGGCGTCGCGGTACTGGTCGCTTTCATACTGGTAGTGATAAGCATAATGGTTCTGGTCTGGTATGTTGATCATATCGGGCGTGCCCTTAGAGTATCGGCACTGATTGAGCTTGTCGGCAACGATACGCGCAAGCTGCTCGACCAGATCTATGCGGACGTTGGCGCTACAAACTCCGACGGGTCGACGATCCCCGCTCCCACATCGGGGGTGATCATCCGAATAGACCACGACAAGCTGGTCCGAGTTGCCAAGGCGGGCGGCTGTGTGCTCACGCTGCGGCCGGCACTGGGCGAGTTCGTGCCGGCCGACGCCCCACTTTTTGAGATCACCGGAGACGGGGCGCGGCTTGACGTGAACGCAGCGATGCGCTCCATCGAGTTCGGACTTGAGCGCACCCTTGACCAGGACATGGCCTATGGTCTGCGACTGTTGGTTGACATTGCTGAACGGTCGCTGTCGGACGGGCCCTTCCAGGATCCGACGACGGCGGTACAGGCCATTGACCGGCTGCACGATTGCCTTCGTCAACTGGCACCGCGTCCTTTTCCAGATGGCCGATACCGCGACGAGGCAGGCGAGGTGCGCCTGGTGACGTCGTCGATGACTTGGGAAGACTACGTTCACCTTGCCTTCGATGAGATCCGAATTGCTGGTTCAGGCTCGCCACAAATTGCACGACGGCTGCGCGCTGCCATAAAAGACCTGCTCGCTGTCGCTCCGCCCCAACGCAAGCGCCCGCTGCAACAACAACTCGACTTGCTGCGGTCAGGGGTCGGGGGTTCGATGAGTGAGGCTGTGGACCGGAATAATTCTTTACAGGCAGACCCAAGCGGACTCGGCTGATCAGGGATGAAGGTTGCATCAAGGTCGATATCTCGCGCCGCGTATACGCCCCAATACAAACCTGAACGCGCCAGATTGTCCTTGCGCGGATCGGACACACCGGTAAGCGTGCCGTTTTCCCATCACGACCTGCCCCACCCAGCGGTGCATTCCCAATTTCTAATGCGGAGCCTGTGAGAACCGAGAGTCAGCGGATCCGACGATCCTTTCTCAGCCTATACGGCGATCACGCGCGAATAGCTTGAAGCCGATTGTGGGAATTTTACCAAGCCTATTATGATAGAGACGCTTTTGAGCGAGGAGGACATCCCAATGCCGACGTCGCGAAAGATGCATGCGAATATGTTCAGCCTATCGTGGTTCGCATCCTCCAGTCCTACTTTGAGGCCAATGAGGTCAGAAGGCTGACGCTCGGAATCGAACCCCGTTCATCCTAGCTTGAGGTAATTGAGGAGAGACATTGCGTCCTCTAAATACCGAGAAATTGAGGACCTCTTCGATGCTCGTGGACTACGACCTTGGAAATCTGAGATACGAGACTTGTTTCAGCAAGCATGCGGATGCGACAGAGGCCTTGGACTTCGCTGTCACGCTACGAGGTGCTGTCGGCAGCGATACCATTGCGCCTTCCTTGGCAATTCTCAGGGGTTTCTTGGTCCAGCCTGGCCACTTGCCCGAGAGGCAGGACGCTTGGTACCTCGACGTTTTCGACAGGCCTAGTCAGCAGGCTATGATGGCGTTCCACATCCTTGCTGATGACGCCAGCCTCGTTAGACGAGCGTTGGAGAACGACGTGCTTTTTGAGGCCCTCGGCTCGGTTGCGTGCATCGAGCGTGTGTGGGTTCATTCGGATCTGCGCGGCCGAAAAATCGCGTTGCGTCTTCTGCGAGAGGCGCAACATGTGCTTAGTCGAAAAGGACTCCTTGCCATCATAAAAGCGCACCCAGACGGGATGCCTTCGACATTGGACACGCTTAGATTGGCCGCATACTATCAGTCCGAGATCTCCCTGAGACTTCGCTCGGTATGTGAAGAAAAGTACCCAGGCTGGCTTATCGGAGCATGGGAAACGCCGAAAGCCTATCCTGGAGACAAGCCATTCACTTAGCGTTACCAACAACAGCGGGGGTGCGGTTAGATGAGAACCGCACCCCTTTGCAATCTAATAGAGGCCTGCTTGGCGGTACGCGGGCGAGGATGCGCCCCCTTATCGGCCGTTCGCGCTAGTGGTCGCCGTGCCGGAAGCAGCCGGTCGGAACGCATGGGGCTGCCGAGATGCACGCGCTTGTTCGCGGGGCCGTCAGACAAGTCGCCCGTGCCGCACCTTGGGCTGGAAACCGACATGCTCGCGCTCTGCGTCGAGGAGTGTCTCAGCCATCCCTGCGGTTTTCGGTACGCCCTCGTTCGGATTTCGAGAGTCTGATCTAGATTGTCTCAGCGATCTACAACATCTCGAAGCGATCTGGTTTTGGGATGTCGCGCTGAAGAATATAGATGCGCTTTACACGCTGCCGCAGTTGCAATTTTTTGGCGTGCACCCAGACCGCCCGGCCATCGATTTTTCTCGCTTGCCGACGCTGAAGTCATTGGTCTGGATCTACAAGCCTCAGGACAGGGGCGTGAATGAGCTAACGGCATTGGAGTATCTGTCGCTCTGGCGGTTTCAACCGAAAAGCAAGAGCTTCATTGGCCTCTCGCTCCCGGCTCATGTTGCCGAGCTCGAGATCTCTTGGGCCGATCCCTCGACGCTTGAAGGATTGACGCCCAATGCCAACCTTCGACGGCTAACGATTAGCCGATGCCGCAATCTGGAGAGCTTGGCGCTGCTCCCCGAAATTGTACCCGTCGCTTGTACATCTGGTTGTCGAGGCGTGTGGCCGGATTTCGCGCGAAGAAGGAAAGCGCATTGCGGCTCAACTTCCCTCACTCAAACATGCATATGTCGGGACACTGCTGACTATTGGATCAGATTTTTAACGGTCCTGAAGGTACCGTCCTCGCATGATCACCACCTTGGATTGGCCGAACGACGAACTTGACCACGCCGAGCGGTCATTTGTCGGGAACATTCGACAGCATGGCTGGCTGCGCACGGCGGCCATGGCTGAAGATGGAATGCCGGGCTTCTCCTACACAACGGGTTTTGTGCTGAGCGCGGGCCAACCTGAGCTCATAATTTTCAGCACCGACGGCGAGGTCGCCCATGAAATGTTCTGGGTTCTCTTTCGTCGCGCAAAAACCGGGCGCAGCTTGCCCATTGGCAAGCGTACCGCCGACGTGTTTTCCAACCTGCCAGCCTACGCCTTTCTCGTCGCCAAGCGCCACCACGCCAATTATCTGGGATGGAGCCGCTGGTTCTACCGGGGAGACGAGTTCAGTTGCCTGCAGATCGTTTGGCCTGACAGAGCTGGCCTCTTTCCGTGGGAGCGCGGTTTCGACCCAGTGTTTGCGTCAGACCAGGTCGACCTCACCGAGCGCGGGTGGGCCGCCGAGATCGCCGATTAGAACCTGGCTGTGTGATGACCGGACAGCGCACGAATGTTGGGCCCACCAGTTCTGGCTGATTTCTCAAGCGCAGAGTTGCTTAGTTCCACGCCGGCCGGGTCCGCGAAATGGCTGTCCGCTTTTTCGCACGTTGAGCCAAAAGGCGGACGGTCTGGTTTCGGCAACCGCCATCAGCCGCGACCGGGAATTATTTCCGCTTCGCGCCCTCGTTTCGGTCGTTGCGGGAACTGTCCGCACGCCTGCAAGCAGACGCTGGGACCATTGTGACCGGCGTGCGAGCCACCGCCGCGGCAATCGCGGGCGAAGCTGCAATTTGACACAGACCGGGGCCCCACTCGACTCATCAAATACGGGTCCGTAACCAAGCGGTCGCTCCTTGCTCCGTGTCACGGAGCTTTGCACCAAGTTAAAAATGAATGTATCCTGACGAACCTATTCTGGCGAACCGAGACTGCCACATCCGAATTGGAGGCGTCGATGAACCCGGTACAGGTCGAGCAGAAAAGCTATCAAATGCCGCCGCACGATGGGTTCACCGTCGCACACTTTCTCACCGTCGCCGACATCGAGCGATCGCTTCGATTTTACGAGATGGTCTTTGGAGGTCGCATTCTGAGCAAAGGCGACAGCAGGGGCGCGCCGGGGTACATCCAGATCGCGAACACGTGGCTCATTGTCAACGTGGGGGGCGGTCCGACGCCCGACAAACCGTCGGTAACGCTCAGCGTCCCGGCCGATCCCGATGCGGTCAACAGCTTTATGAATATCCGCGTTGCAGATATTCAAGCATGCTATGAACTATGGCGAAGTCGAGGGGCCGAGTTTATCACAGAGCCGAAGGACAAGTACCGCGAAACACGGTGCTACATCCGCGATCCTGATGGTTATATTATAGAAATTGGACAAAGCAAGCAGGGCGTCGCTTACGGCTAATCGGCACGACAATTCAAAGCATCTGTGGTGACCGCATAACTCCGGCGGATCGGCCGGGCAGCGCCTTGCATGCGGTCAGCATTGGCGACGTCGACACTTCGCACGGTCTTGATGTAGGCCGGTTCGCGCGCATCATCGCCAAGCCGCTGGCGCAGCCGGCTGGCTGGTCGGGGTTAAGGACACGCTGCGGATGGTCGATGAAGACGCGCAGCAGGCGGTATTCGGCTCCGCTCAGGGCGATCGCCGTCCCCTCCCGGTCGAGAAGGTGGCGGGCGACAGTATCTAGCCGCCACTCTCCGAAGCTCAGCAACTGGCCAGCCTCGCTGATCTGAAGTTTGGCGGCAGCATGCGCGTGCGTCTCAGCACCGCCTTGATCCGCGCCAGTAGTTCGCGGGCCGCAAAGGGCTTGGCCAGATAGTCGTCGGCGCCCATTTCGAGACCAAGGATGCGGTCAATCTCGTGGCTACGGGCCGTCACCATCAAGATCGGCGTCGACTTGTGCTTTCCAGCGCGCAGCTCCCGGCAGAGCATGAGCCCGTCATCAACTGGCGTCATGAGGTCGAGCACGATAAGATCAACTGTGTTGGCGTCGAGGAAGGCACGCATTTGCCGGCCATCGGCGGCAATGCTGACCCGTAGCCCATTCTTCTTCAGATAGGATGACAGCAGTTCGCGGATTTCGCGGTCGTCAGAAAAGTGACGTGGCATCTCACATCCGAGCGACGTCGAGCACGGCCTGGGCAAAGGCCTGCGGCGCTTCCTGCGGCAGGTTGTGGCCGATGCCGCCGGTAATCGTACGGTGCTCGTATTTTCCGCTGAACTTCTTGGCGTAGACGGCGGGATCGGGATGGGGCGCACCATTCGCATCCCCCTCAAGAGTGATTGCCGGAATGGCGATCATGGGCGCTTCCGCGAGCCGGCGCTCATATGCATCGTATTTTGCTTCACCCTCCGCAAGGCTGAGCCGCCAGCGATAGTTGTGTATGGTGATGGCGACATGGTCCGGATTGTCCAAGGCCATTGCGGAACGCTGGAAGGTCGCGTCGTCGAACTTCCACGTGGGCGAGGCCGTGCGCCAGATCAGCTTTGCGAAGTCACGTGTATTGGCCTGATAGCCGAGACTGCCCCGTTCGGTCGCGAAGTAGAACTGATACCACCAGGCCAGTTCCGCTGCCGGAGCCAACGGCTTGCGGTTTATCGCCTGGCTGCCAATGAGATAGCCGCTCACCGACACCATGGCCTGACAGCGCTCGGGCCAGAGCGCAGCCATGATGTTTACGGTACGGGCGCCCCAATCGTAACCGGCGACGATCGCCCTTTCGATGCCGAGCGCATCCAACAGCGCGATCATGTCGTCGGCAAAAACGGACTGCTGCCCATTGCGCGGTGTGTCTTCGGAAAGGAAACGGGTGGCGCCATAGCCGCGAAGATAGGGCACGATAACTCGATAGCCCGCCCCGGCAAGAACCGGTGCCACATCGACATAGCTGTAGATGTCATAGGGCCAGCCGTGTAGCAGCAGCACGACTGGGCCGTCGGCCGGGCCAGCTACAGCATAACTGACATCGAGCACGCCGGCCTTTACCTGCTTGACGTCTGCAAAGTCTGCATGTGCCCGCGTCTTGGCCGCGGCGGACACAGCGTCGGATTGCGCATTCGCGAGCGCGGCGACGCCGAATTCGGCTGCGGCTACGGTCAAGGCGGCAAGGCCGAAGAGGTGGCGGCGCTGGTGATTGATCGCGTCGGACATTGGCTCTCCCTCCTTTGCAGTGAATATGCTTCAAGGATAGCAGGCCGCATGCATCCCCGATATGTCCCGGGCAATTTACCTTGTATGCGGAGGTGCCATTCGGTCGCCCGGGTACATTCGCTGGGCTGACGGCGCGCTCCGCGCCGATCGCTATGCATGTGGATGGCCCCGTGAAGGTCGTGTGGATACGCGAGGAGGATATCCAGCACGGCATGTATCGGCCCTATTGGTTCGACCGAGTTTCCGCAGGGCTAGGCGAAAATGGAAAGCCGCGGGGACGCGGGGTCTCGCTGCAGTTCGCATTTGGCAGTTCAGGACCGCGTTGTTTGGAGCCGCCTGCGCTTGGGAACCCCAAGAGTCTTGCCGCCGGCAGCGCAGCGGCTCCGACAGTTGTGCTCGTGCATGGCGCCTTCGCCGACGGTTCGTCTTGGGCCAAGGTCATCCCGCCTCACTATCGTGCGGAACAATCGGTCATGAGTGCGCTCTCAAACCAAATAATCCGGATTAGGGACTTTCCTTCGCTGTCGTAGCGGCCGAAAATATAAAGTCTCGTGGAACCAATGCGACCTGTCGCGTTGCGGCCCAGGGAGATGATCAATGGTTGACCTCACGTACTCTCGCGAGAGGACCGCGCTCCTCCTCGTCGATCCGTATAATGACTTCCTGTCCGAGGGCGGGAAGGCCTATCCGAACATCAAGCCCATCGCTGATGAGGTGGGTCTTCTTGACAACCTTCGCCGGTTGGACCGCGCTGTGCGATCGGCGGGCATCCAGGTGGCTATCGTCCCGCACCGGCAGTGGGAGCCGGGCGACTATGAGGATTGGAATCATCCAAATCCCACGCAACGACAGATCATTCACCGCCACAGCTTCGCGCGCGGTGAATGGGGGGGCGAATGGCACCCCGACTTCGCGCCCAAGCCTGGCGACATCGTCGCCAAGGAGCATTGGGGACAAAGCGGCTTCGCCAATACCGATCTGGATCTTCGGCTGAAGCAAAAGGGGATCACCCATGTGATCGTGGTCGGACTACTGGCCAACACCTGCATCGAGTCCACCGCCCGCTTCGCCATGGAGCTCGGCTATCACGTGACGCTGGTGCGCGATGCGACGGCCGCCTTTTCGCATGAAATGATGCACGCGGCGCACGAGCTGAACGGCCCGACTTTCGCCCACGCAATCCTGACGACAGCCGAACTGATCGCAGCTTTGCCCAAGGCATGACACTGCCGTAGGAGCTCCATCGACCTGAAAGGAAGGACAATGAGACGGACCCACAAGGGCGCCATGTCAGCGACATTGTTATCGTCCACACGGCGCCAACTGCTTACCGCGACGGCCGCCGTCGGGGCCATCAGCCTGCTTCCCGGAACTCTGCGTGCTGCGGTGACAGGCGATGCAATCCGCCCGTTCCGCGTCAACATTCCTGACGAGCAGCTTGTTGATCTTCGGCAGCGCATTATGGCCACTCGCTGGCCCGAAAAGGAGACGGTCGCTGATCAGTCACAGGGTGTGCAGCTCGCGACGATCCAGACCCTCGCGCGCTATTGGGCAACGGATTACGATTGGCGCAAGGGCGAGGCCAAGCTCAACGCCTCTCCGCAATTTATCACCGAGATCGACGGCCTGGACATTCATTTCATCCACGTCCGTTCGAAGCATGAAAATGCATTGCCGCTCATCGTCACGCACGGATGGCCGGGTTCGGTCTTCGAGCAATTGAAGATCATCGAGCCGCTGACCAATCCTACAGCGCAGGGTGGGAACGCATCGGACGCTTTCCACCTCGTCATCCCGTCGATGGCGGGCTACGGTTTCTCCGGCAAGCCGACGTCCACCGGCTGGGGACCCGAACGAATGGCCCGAGCCTGGGCAGAACTGATGAAGCGCCTCGGCTACAGCCGCTACGTTGCCCAGGGCGGCGACTGGGGTGCGTTTGTTGTCGACCAAATGGGCTTGCAGGAACCTGCGGGACTGCTCGCCATCCACAGCAACATGCCCGCCACCGTTCCCGCGGACGTCGACAAGGCACTTCAGGCCGGCAATCCGCCTCCCGCAGGTCTGTCTGCCGAAGAAGAACAGGCGTATCAACAGCTAGTTAGAACTTTCAAGCAAGTTGATTACGCGAGATACATGGCGTCGCGCCCGCAGACCTTGTACGGAATTGCGGATTCGCCCGTTGGCCTCGCCGCCTGGCTCCTCGACCACAATGACGCCGACGCACAACCGGCTGCGGCAATCGCCTCGGCTCTGAACCGGACCGCGAGCGCCACGGGCGAACTGACGCGTGACGAGATCCTCGACGACATCACGCTGTATTGGCTGACAAACACCGGGGTCTCAGCGTCTCGTCTCTATTGGGAATACAAGGGCGGCTTCTTCAACACCAAGGGCGTTTCCATTCCGGTGGCCGTGACCGTCTTCCCTGGCGAGCAGTATCAAGCTCCGCGGAGTTGGACGGAGCGCGCGTATCCCAAGCTCATCTACTACAACAAGGTCGAAAAGGGTGGCCACTTCGCGGCCTGGGAACAGCCGATGATTTTCGCCCAAGAACTCAGGGCGGCGTTTAGATCGGTGCGCTGAGCTGCAGGAGGGACGTATCCTTGCCCCAACCTATATCCAGTTTGGGGTCCGCTCCAGCGGTATAGGCCGTGGGTGCGCCCGAGGGCACCTTCGAGATCCGCTTCCTTGATCCCGGCGTTGAAAGCTACGGCTTCACCTTTGGCTGTCATATTACGGCGGTCAGCGGCGGCAGCATCTGCGGCGCGCGTGGCCCTCTGAGAGATCAATCGCCCCGCGCAGGCCTGTGCGGGCGGACCGCCTAAAGCGGCAGCGGCTTGCCGGCCTGCTCGGCGACCAGGAACTCGGCGTACCAGATCGGCCAGTTCTCATCGCGGTGGCCCCCACTGCGTTTCTCATGTTGGCCATGTGCGGCGGCTGCACGTTTGAGCGCTGCCTCGAGCTCAATCGCCGAGATAAACGTCGTGTCGCCCTCATTTACACGTCCAGGCAGTCGCGCGGTGATTTCCTGGAGCAACCAGTTGTTGCCGTCCGGATCGCTGAAGGTGGCGAATGAATTGTAGCTGCGCCGTTCCGGGTCCGCGCCGCTGACGGTGGGTCCTCCGATGGCGGTGCGATGGAACACCTCGCTGACGGCGGCACCGCGTGCGACGAGCGCGGCGCGCGCCGCCTCGATGTCAGACACGATGAGATAGAGTCCTTGGGCCGATCCCGGTGCGGCCGACGTTACGCCCTTGCCGAAGTGGATCGAACTCGGAGAACCCGGAGGCGTGAATTGCACGACCCGAAACTTGTCCCCCGAAGCAAAGTCGGCATCGAGCCGCCAACCCAGTCCCTCGTAAAAGTGTTTGGCGCGATCGACATCCGTAACAGGGATGGCGACGACCTCGAGCTTCAAATCAACAGTCGGTAGTTCCTCAGGGTTGGTCTTGGGGTCACTGATTGTCGAAGTGCCACTCATGTCGATCTCCTTAGTCTTGAATGAGAATGGTAACGGCAGTGGGAGCAATGGATTGCGCGATGGTTTCTTCGATGCCTGTCTCAATCGTTCATCGGGAAACGAGCTGCTGGCCGCCGTCGATGTCATAGGTGGCACCCGTCAATGCGGAGTTCGTCATGATATGAACGGCCAACGCGGCGACATCTGCTGGTCCCACGAGCCGCCGGATAGGAAGCGTCGAGCGCAATTCGTTGCGCCTCGCGTCGAGGTCCTCGCCCAGCAGGGAGGCCGACAATGGCGTGTCGACGAAGCCTGCTGCAATCAGATTGACGCGGATCGGCGCGAGCTCGAGCGCAAGGCTTGCGATGAGGGTCGGCATCGCGACGGTGACAGTCGAGACGATTGCGAAGCCAGGCTTCGGGTGGCGCGCGCCCGTGCCGCCCCATGAACGTCACGGATCCCAACGGCCGAATCTTCACTGATGCGCTGCGTGCGACATTAATTGCGAGCAGCAAATGCTGCGTAAGATCTCGGCGCGCCTCCTCCGGCAGCATTTCGAGGGGAGGCCGGTAGTGGGGAGCGCCGGCGGTGACCATTACATGATCGATCGTCCCCGGTAGATTCTCGAAAAATGACTGCAGTGAGGTCGCATCGTTAGCGTCGAATGCGGCGATGTGCTCAATGCCGATCGCACGCGCCGCTTGCTCGAGACGCTCGCGATCGCGTCCGGTGATGAAGACATCCGCGCCTTCTGCTCGAGCGCGCCTCGCAGTTTCCAGCCCGATACCGGAACTGCCACCAATGACGACAACAGTTTGGCCTCGCAGCTCCCGTTCGCGCTCGTTGTGTTCGGCGTTGATTGCGGGTGACATTGGCTCCTCCAATCGGTGGTGAGTTCAGCCAACACGAGCCGGCGACCCAGCTCATCTCATTCTGATTACCGCAGTGGCCGGAAGGCCGTCCTCAGCTCAGCAGAGAAAAGCTCCGGCTCCTCCCACGCGGCGAAGTGGCCGCCCCTGTCTGCCTCGTGGAAATAACTGAGGTTGCGATAGGCGCGCCGGGCCCAGGTCTTAGGGGCCTGGTAGCTCTCGCCCGGGAAGACGGTGATGGCAACCGGGAGCGAAATGTCGGACGTCTTCTGCGCCGCCGCAAAGATCGGGCTGGCTCCGGCGTGCTCCCAGTAGAGCCGTGCCGCCGAGGTCGCGGTGCCAGTCACCCAATAGAGCGTGATGTCATCCAGCACCTCATCCGGAGACTTCTCGGGATCGCTGCTGTCGTATGTCCAGTTCGAGAAGCCGGGGTGGCCCAGCATCCACGCTGCGAGCCCGGCAGGCGAATCCATTATCGAATAGCCGATCGTTTCAGGCCGGCTGCCCATCATGACGGCATAGGACCGGTTGCCCTTCCGGGCGGCTGAACTGAGTGCGTCAAACGCTGCCCGTTCCTTGTCGGATAGCCCCGTAGGTGCCGGTCCGCCGGCAGCGAGCACTGTGGCGATCTCCGGCGGCACGACCGCCGGCAGGTTGATATGAATGCCTAGTAGGCCGCCCGGGGCTTGGCGCGCCATGGCACCGGAGACGGGAGAGCCCCAATCGCCGCCTTGGGCGACGTAGCGGCTGTAGCCGAGGCGGTTCATCAGCTCTATCCAGGTCTTTGCTATGCGGTCGACACCCCAGCCGGCGGCCTTCGGCTTGCCGGAGAAGCCGTAGCCAGGCATCGATGGCAAGACGAGATCAAATGCGTCCTCGGCGGCTCCGCCATGCGCAGTCGGATCCGTCAGCGGGCCGACCGCCTTGAGAAGCTCCAGCACGGAGCCAGGCCAACCATGCGTCATGATCAGCGGCAGGGCCTCGGGATGCTTCGAACGGATTTGGATGAAGTGGATATCGTGGCCGTCGATTTCGGTCATGAACTGTGGCAGCGCGTTCAACTTGGCCTCCGCCTTGCGCCAATCATAGCCGGTGCCCCAGTATTCGACGAGCGGCTTGAGCTTTTCGAGCTGGATGCCCTGTGACTGGTCACCGACGGTCTCGCGCTCAGGCCAACGTGTGGCGGCGATGCGTCGGCGAAGTTCATTGAGCTCGGCTTGCGGGACGTTGACGGTGAAGGGGCGGATCGCCTCCTTGGCCAGTGCGCCGCGTCGTGTTCCAGGGAGCAAGCTTGTGGCAGCAGCGGTAGCTGCGGCGGCTAGTAGCTCGCGGCGGGTGGCAGAAAGCGATGCTGTCAACATGACATCCTCCTGCTCTATTAGGTCAGGTGCAGTGGACAGATCGTGCGGCAGGCGCCGAAAATTGTCGATTCAAGTTTCGCAGCAATCATCAATGTCGCCGATCCAGGAAATCGACGTTTCAAAGTGGTGTTCTTGCGGACATGAGTATCAGAACTGCTCGCCGGCGCAGGTTGCGGCCGGTATACGAAAGCTTCCTGGTATCCGCGTTCGCAAATGTGAGTCCCGCATATTTGCGCGACGTGCTATATTCGGTTCGGAGCCTGGAGGGGCGCATGCCAAGTGTTCTTGCAGTGGCGAAATAATGGGCGGGCTCGGATTGCGTGGGAAACTGCCCGATGTCTAGCCTGCGCCGCACCGAACTAACAGGAATGATCGGATCGCTCAATGGTGCAGCATCTGCATCATTGTGAACACCTCGCGAAGGTCTGAGGACGGTCGGATAACACCGGGAGAACCTCATGAGTCGGCTCGAGCCTACCACACAAGCCTTCATAGATAGCCTTGCGGCCGCAACGCCCATCTACACGCTCTCGCCCGAGGCCGCTCGCAACGTTCTCGCCGACGCACAGAAGTCGGTGTCGGTTAAGCTCGCGCCCGCGCGCAGCGAGGACCGTGTCCTCAATGTCGGCCCCAAGGGGCGCACCGACATCCGGATCTATCGGCCGGAAAGCGGCAAGGGCCCGCTGCCCGTGGTGATCTACACCCACGGCGGCGGCTGGGTGCTGGGCGACCGCGAGACGCATAGCCGGCTGGTCCGCGAGCTGACCGATGGAGCAAACGCAGTCGTTGTGTTCGTGGACTATGATCGCTCGCCCGAAAGCCGCT
>NZ_JBFTIM010000030.1:0-17890 GCF_056394765.1 Mycoplana sp. 10N416
ACGCCAGCACGAAGACCGGCGGCGACCAGGCCTTCACCTTCATCGGCACTGAGGCCTTCCACAAGAAGGCCGGCGAACTGCGCTACGAGATCAAACGCGGCGACACCTACATCCACGGCGACGTCAACGGCGATGGAAAGGCCGACTTTTCGATGGTGCTCGATCTCAGCCTAGCTATGAGCAAGACAGACTTCATCCTGTAAGGGGAAGGCGACGGTCGGCCAAGGGCAGGAGCCGGCGAGCTTGCCGGTGCTGCTTGCTCTGGCCTCCCGGTACTTCGAGCCACCCCGCGCCCGCGGCAAAGGGGGGTTGATCACCTCCACCCGATCAGTTCCGATGCCACGTAAGGAGAGCGTCATGTTCAGGATTGTGTTGGCAGCTTGTATGATCCTCAGTGCAGGCCAAACCTTCGCCGCGACCCAATACTATGTGCAGCACAAGGCCGGTGGAAAGTGCAGCATCTCGGAGCACAAGCCGGATGGCAAGACTGAGATGCAGGTAGGCCAAGCCTTCAAGACGAAGGCGGACGCCGAACATGGGATGAAATCGGCACACGAGTGTGGGTACTAATCTCAATTGAGCGGCGTTCCCCGAGCACCGCTCAACCTTTTGCGTCTTGCTACCACCATCCAACCAATTGCCCGCGCCGAGCGGGTTGATCACCACCACCCGACCAGTTGTCTCTTCATCGAATGTTTTCCCACGGCAAGAGTCGTCGCAAGCTGCCTTGGTCCCGCGCGCCAATCCGGAACATATCGAGCAGGAATTGTGCGAGCGCTTCAGCGTCAGCCGAAGGCCGCTTTATTTTTCGAGCTTTGCAAGCCTCTTCGAGTACGCTCTGCAGCATCGCCAACTCTTCACTGGTAGCAAATCCGTCGCTAGCTGGCCTGGTCAGAACGCGTTCGGTCGAATCCATGTCGATGACGAATTTCCCCTTTGAAACCATCGTCTTCATCTCCAGCTTGCCGGCCTACCGGGCAGATCGCTGCCCGCCGGGGGATTTGAATACGTGCTGAAGCGTTGCGGATATGGGCATTCCAGCCTCAAGACAGGCCGATACAAAGGCTTCGCGGGCAACTGCAGGGGGAGTGGTACGGTTGAGTGCTCCCCGGCAGAGACGCACCGCCCTCTCATACTTTTGGCCTCGGCGCATCGGCCATTCGTTCTCCAGGAAATCGAGCGCCTCATAAGGGCCGGTGAAGATACGCTGGATGCCATTCTGCATGCGAACGTCGAGAGGAACCAACCAGGGCATATCCGGAGTGCGCATATTTGATCTCCTTTCTCATACGGACCGGATGAAATCGGGAGGACTTAAATATTGGAAATGCGTCCGAGAACTTCAAGGGCCGGAAGTCCTTGAAAAGGCGGCGCATCCCCGCTCCGGCTGAACCCGTGGAGCACGTCCACATTTTGTCTAGCCGACTGGGAACCAGTCTCCTTCCAGATAGTTAGTGGCGAGCAGCTGGTCGCTGCGGGAAGAATGGAGGTTTGTGATGGCAAGACATTTGTCACCTTACCGAGGCTTTGGTTTTTCTCCGGTCCTCAGCCTCTATCGCGACATTAACCGGCTTTTCGACGACGCGTTTCAAGGCGATTTGTCGCGCGATACGGCCGGACAGAGTAGCCGCTTTATCGACGCGCGCATGAATGTCTCCGAAACCGAGAATGCCTTCAAGCTGACTGTGGAGTTGCCAGGGGTCGCTGAAGAGGACATCAACATTAGTCTCGATGACGATATTCTGACGGTTCGAGGTGAGAAGCGCATCGAAAAATCCGAGGAGAAAGAGAATTTTCACGCGATCGAGCGGACGTTCGGCGAATTCCAACGATCTTTGCGGCTTCCCTTTGCCACCGATCCTGAAAGGGTTGAGGCTCGCTTCGAGAACGGTCTCCTCACTGTGACGATTCCGAAAAGTGAAAAACAGGAGCGTTCGCGCCGGATTCCCCTCCAAGGGGGGCAGTCTGCGGCAAAACCATCCATAGATGCTGGCGCCCCGGAAGCTCAAGAGAACCAGGAGTCTGGCGCCGACGAAACATAATGTCTCCACGCGTGCTAAGCCAGCCGGCGCTTTGAACTGGACACATGGAAGCGCCGGCACGACTAAACAATGCCCTCCAGCACCAAAGGTTCGGGCGGCTCGCGGCGTCGGATTGCCGCTGATATGGCTACCTATCAACCATAGACGCACTGCCCCATCCCAAGAAAGCCGCCAATGACATGACAGCGTACGCAACCGTCCTGATTCTTATCGAGCATGACGCAACCCAGGGACTCTCCTTGGCGGTTATAGACATTGGTGCTCTCGACTTTACTGGCGGCAATCAGGTTGTTTGCCGCCACATCGTTCGTATAGTCAGTCATCGAAACATTATTCCTCCCTAGGGGGTTGCGTTCCCAGCGGCCGGCCCAGGAAATGTTTTGAAACAGGATCGCAGGCCAGCCTTCAACGGCACCGAGAGCATGAACTTGGAAACACTGCGGCACCGGTGAACGTTTAACACTCGATCGAAGTTTACGTTTTGGAGATCGAGTTTATGAGTACCAACGACGAAACGGTCATCGGATCCGCGAAGGTTCTTTTCGTAGGGAGCGAGCAGTTGGAGATTGTCGACAGGAGCGACGGAGTGCGGTTTGTCGATCTGGTGACCGAGGCCAGATACGCCAGCGGTGTCGTCTACCTTTCCCTCGGATCCAGCATCAACGAATACGACAATCCCGGTATCGCTGAGGTCTCTACCCGCTTGAGGATGTCTGTCCTTGGCGCCCAAAACCTGCGGGCCTTGCTTGATGACTGCATTGCAGAGGCTTTGCAGCCAGTTATCGAAAAGAGGACTGGAGATAAGCCCGGTTAAGCCGCAGGAACTCTGGATTCTCAGTACAAGCGATTGCCAAAACAAGCATCCGGGCGTGGATCGACAGACAGCCGCTCTCCAGCCACTCCTGAACGATCAGCCGATGGCATATTCGCGCGTCCATTTGAAATCGTCGCAAGCCGCTCGGGTGACGCTCAAGCGAGCCACAAACACGTTGCCGTTGAAAATGTTCCGACGCCACGAATTGGCGGACAGGCGCGAAGGGCCTCCGTGCTCACTGCCTCACGAAGGCCCCGTATGCGCAATCTACTTGCCTGTTGGGCGGGCGAGGTTGGTTGGGGGAACCGACGCCCTTGAGTGTGCAGGACAAGCAATCGCTAAAACATGGCTCGGGTCGAGAGGTTCCGGACGAGCAAAAATTTTCTTTGGCTGACAAGAGGGCCTGCGTTGGCGGCCCAACGAGGGGAAGCCGCCCTGTGCAATGCAAGCAATCGCTAAACATTGGTGCGGTCGAGATGTTCCTACGTTCAGAAATTTTTCGTGGCGGATCGGAAGGGCCTCCATGAGATTACCACTTCTCACGAAGGCCCCCTTCATCGCCAACCTGCTTGTCTAGCAAAAGAAGCCGCTGCGCTGACAAGCGAATGCTAAAACATGGTCATGCTCGAAATGTTCCGGACTATCAGAATATTTTCGAAGAAGGCCCCAACAGCCTCTCCGGTCGGGTTTGCCTAATACCCACGGGCACCGTGGCTGATGGCAGAAGTCGTTGACGTAAGAGGCCACAGGGCAAGTAGATGGGGAGCGGGAGCTTTGACTTGACTGTACCGCTTCCAATCGACTGGATGGCCCTCAATGACGAGCCAGCGGTTCACGCTCTCACCGTCGCGTCGGTAGCAATTGCCGACAAAACGGCGGTATCGATCGCGCTCGACGTACTCGCATCGCGTCGGACGTGACGCTGCAAGGAATTTCTCAAGGGCCGTGGCCGCATGTTGACCGCATCGATACGGATTGCCGGCGGCGTCCTCGCACACCTGCCAACTCTCAGGGGCATCGATCCCATTGAATCTGATCCGCTCGCCAGCGATCTCGATCGTGTCCGTCGATGACCGTGGCGCGACCATGATCGGCTCTACAGCAAGAGCGGAGCCGACGCATGCGAGCAGCGACGCGCCGACCAGGATCAACTTTCCCTTGTGCATAAACGTTCGCTCGGAGGCATGCCGCACTGTTTGGCGAGGTTCTTTTTGCTGGCGCACTGGCCTGTCTTTTTAATGCGCCAACCGGGCCCGCCCCGGCATCCACAATAGTTGCACTTGCCAACCGTCATCACATACCCATCGCTCGGCAAATCAACTGAAAAAGGCATCAAAAAGACGACCAAAGCAATTGCCAGATGCATCGTTCTCCCCCACTCGCAAACCGGGCATAGGGCCAAATGCACCCGCCATAGTCAAGTCTCCTGAAGCGTCTTCACTGGAGATTGCCCTTTCGAGGGGGGCCCCTATCGCCTTCGCTGCGAAGGACTCAAGTCTCCACGATCGGGAGGCAAAAACTGGCTTTGACAGCCTGACCCACGCAATTCCATCCTCCGGCCGGCCTGGCGTTTAGCTCAGGTGCGCCCTTACTTGCTCCCCAGCCCTGTCGCCTGGAACCCGTCACACCGCTCGCCCGTTGTTCGTTGAACAACGGGAGGCACAAATGGCTGACACGCTCGAAGATCTCAGCCTGGAAGAAATCCGATGGCTAGAGCGAATAGCGGATGGTCGCATTCATGTCGTCCCGACGGTGGTGGCTGAGCGCCTGGAGTCCCTTGGCCTTGTCGACCAAGTTCCACCTAAGGCGGAAGAGATCGCGGTCGAACTGAGGCTAGAGTCGCTAGGAACAAGGATCAACGATGGCGGATTGCGGCTTCTGGAGTCGCAGGAGTAGCCCGCCCTAGCCATCCGACCTTGTTATCGTCCAACAACTCACCCCAGACGGTCCCGCAGCCAGGCTCCGATCGTCGGCCCTAAGCCGTCATGAAAGGTTGCCGCACGTTCAGAGCGGTTCCGGTCAAAGCTCTCCCGCTGGCTTGCGACGCGCGTCATATAGTGGTCAAGGTCGGGGATCTCGATGAAGGATGCGGAATTTGACCTCGCCGCATTGACCACCTCGGCAATCGCAACATGCTCATCCGCGCTGGTGAGATAGTCTGCACTGCCGTAGACGAGTAGTGTGTCGACCTTCAAGCTCGCCCATAGAGCTGGCAAGTCCAGCGCGGCGATCTGCTGTAGATAGCCATCAGCAGTGGGGATTTGCATTTCCTCTTCGCATTGAGGACGCAACCGGAGGATTTCTTCCCTCGCTTGCCGCTCGATCAAGAGCCGATGCATGCACCATTGCTTGAGTTGCATCTGACGTCCCAGCACCTCGGGTGCAGTTCCGGCAAGTCGCAATTGGCGTCTGCGGTTGATCAACTCGTATTCGAACCATGTCGTCCCGACGGTCTCCATTGCGACAATTCCTCTGACTGGGACTTGTTTTGCTACGAGAGGACCAACGATGCCTCCAATGCTGTGGCCGACGATAAAGACCGCGTCAGGGTCGACATATGGCTTGCGCTTCAATTCGTTCAGGCCGGCGATGTATCCACCTGTTTCCGCATCAAGATCGACCGTCGCACACGGCGGCCCCTCACTGTCGCCCATCCCGCTTTTCTCGACCCGCATCGTAACAAAGCCCTGTCGCGTCAGCGAGGAAAGCAACTGGCGGTAGCCTTCCTGGTCATCGAGCGGCGACTCCATGCTGTAACAGCCGATGCCCCCAACGAACAAAATCGCAGGATGGTTTGCCGTCTTTGGCGGACGCGTCGTGATCGTACGCCGCATGGTGCCGTCTACTGCCACAGCCTCATATATCGTCTCGAAGTCGCTCGACGTCTCTTGTGGCAGACCAATCAAGGGGACGTTTTTTGAAATCGGATTCCCGTCACGCAACAGGTCGATGTTGAGAACATAGCCAGCGCGTTTGGGCTTTATCGCCGCAATCACGTCTTCCTGCGCGCTGATTTTCTTGCCGTCGATCGAGACTACCACATCGTCAGGCCTCAAGTCGGCGGCAGCCGCACTCGAATTTTCGATCACACGATCCACAAGAACTGACGGCCCACTCGAGCCGGTCTCGGTCTTCATCGCAATGCCCAAGAAAGGGCGGCGCGCCAGTTCCTTGGCTTCTGTCGGCAAAACGAACGTCAGGCACGACGCCAACATCAAGACAACTACTCGTAGCATGCACTTTCCTCGCTCTATGCAGTAAAAGTAGAACGAAGAAGGCGATCGATTTATTTTCCTTTGCATGTGTGAGTTTGGCCGTGATGCGATCTCGCAGCCTTGACTCCTTGCACTCGGAATGAGAACATATAGGGAACAAAACGGAGTTCTTATTATGAGCAACACCGATACAGTCATCGCCAAAGCCCTCGCGGAAGTCGCCGCCTCCCGTGCGTTGCGCGAACGCATCCATGCTCGCCGGCAGGAAATGCAGAAGCAGACCGAAGCTCCGCCGCCGGTTTACGTTCTGCGCAAGGGCACGCAACTACGGTTGCCCCTCCAATGAACGCCGCCCTCGCCACGGCATCTATCAGTGGAATGAGACGCGGGCGAATCGCGATCAACTCTGGCGGCTGGCCACGATGATCACGGCCAGCCTCGTCTCAGCCGGGCTTCGGACGGCCATCGTGATTGTCGCTCTCAGCTACTAGGAGGCGAAGGCTGATCACAACGCACCTCCACCCCATCTGGGGAACCTCGCGATGTTCCGACGCACGAGATACTTGTGCCGCTGTTTGCGTCGCTCCTCGACCGTCGGGAACGCCGGCTTCGTCAACAATGGTGGCTTCAACCCATTGTCCGGCGGAGGAAAACGCGACATCGTCACCGACTTCGTCCGCGGCGAGGACAGGCTCGACATCTCTAAGATTGACGCGGACCTCAAGCAGATCATCAATCTGACCAATGACGATTTCATTCTGTAGACCCTGGACACCGCCAAAAATTCGCGGCTGAAGCGGCCGCTCGCGTGACTGCGGATGAGCATGGTCATTAGAGCGGTGCAGTTGATCGACTGGCGGTGACGAGGAATCCCGCCACCACTCAGCAACTCGGGGCTTTTGCCCGAGTCCAACCCCAAGAAGTGTGTAGAGACATTTGGCTATCGCTCCCGTAAGCGAGGAAGACGTACAATTGGCTGGTGGCGGCCCCCTCCGCCACTTCCCCAAGTGTGCTTGCCCGGCGTACCGCACACGCCGGGCTTTTTCGTCCGAGCCGGATCGGCTCTTGCCAACGAGCACGACACCGATCCGGCGGATGGCATCGGCAAAAGTGACACCCAGCGCCATTCCGCCGATGCCGATGACGCCGAGGGCACCGATAACCATCAGCTTCCAGCGTTTGACGCCCTCGGTGACCGGCTTCATTTCGTCACGTCCTCCCTCAACTCCGACATACCTGTCGAGACCCCCGACGTGAGAAACCGGCTCATCCATCCGCTTATGGACGACGGCAGTACTAACCTCTCTCATGACGATGGGGGAGCGAAGAAAATGCGAGTGGGTGGAGTACCCAGAATAGAAGGTCGGGGAAACCCGGTCTTTTTTGTTGCCGGCATGTACGGCCACTCAGCGGATGCTTCCAGGTCGGTGCTCGCGAGTAGCTCGAGGCTGCGCATGATTGCGATATAGCCGAACGGATCAGAACGAGAAGTTGGCGGAATCCCTGCTGTGATCGCAGCATGGCGCCAGATGTCTAACCGATCGAGGTGATCCTCCTTCACCAGGCATAGTACCACAGGACCCCTGAAATTTGCGGGGGGTAGTGGAGGGCCGCATCAAACCGCCGGGCACGTTTCAGCCGTGCCACCGACGCATCCTGCGGAGTGGGTCTCTTGTCACAAAGCTGGCCATCCGCAGGACGAGCCTCAAACATTTGCCGTCCTACTATGTTCCAAAGTCCCCCCCGCCCTCTTTCGCATAGTAGAGAAGACAGGAACAACGCCGCTCCGCGGGAGTTGATTTCGGCAGAAGGCGTTTCTGCCATGAGCATTCCCGTGCCACCTGGGCATGATCCAGACCCACCGGTGCCGCCGTTCAGTGATCCACCGCCGGTATCGGAACCACCACCCAAACGCTTGCCGGATGAAGAGCCGTTGCCCAACCCAGACGAAAACCCGGATGAGCCCATTCGCACACCGCCCACGCTCGAAAGTGGGCGCCGGCTTCTCGGTTTCATCCTTCCGGCCCTGGCTTGCCCACGTCCTCGCCAACATCGCGGACACGCCGGTTAGCAAGCTGGAGCAATTGCTTCCGTGGAATTGGACACCACAGGCAAACTTGACCCCAATGCTCGATTACAGACGCGGCGCACGGCAACTGGCGGTCTGAGGCCTGTTCCGGCGAGTTAGGACTAGGTTCGCCAAGGGCCACACTAAATCCGCTTTAGGAAGTACAGGCGGCTCGATTGTAAGAAGTCCGTGAAATTGCAACCAAATATTGAGGTTCATTGACCGAGCGAAAACTAAAAGTTGACACTCCGATCGGGACAGCCTATATACCGAATGTCGATATTTGCTTGCTTAGCTTTGGTTATCGCGCATCTGGCAACGCGCCCTGAACGAACCTTTCTTTCAAAAATCGCTATCATATTCCGCAGCGCTGTAAGCGTTGTGGTCCTTCTATTGCTATGAAAGGGTTCATCATGACCACAGGTACAGTTAAATGGTTCAATTCCACCAAGGGCTTCGGCTTTATCCAGCCTGACAACGGCGGCGCTGACGCGTTCGTCCACATCTCTGCTGTCGAGCGCGCCGGAATGCGCGACCTCGTAGAAGGCCAGAAGATCGGCTACGACCTCGAGCGCGACAACAAGTCGGGCAAGATGTCGGCTTGCAACCTGCAGGCCGCCTAAATCATACCGGTATCCGCTCTCCGTTGACCACGGATGTACTGGCACTGTCGAGAGCATGATACCAGCGAGGTCAGGCAGCTTGCCTGGCCTTTTTTGTTGCCGCGGGACTCGGCGACGTCCCAATCCGGAAAGAACCATGTCACAAACACACAGCAAATCTCGGCAGCAGGCGGAGATTGCCTTCGCCGATGCTCAATCGCAGTTTTTTGGTCGCAACAACGCCGCTGAAGAACTTGATTCCCTCGTTCAGGCTCGCGAGGCCAAGACGCTTCGGCTTCGCGAAGCCCGCCTCGCAAAAGAGTCAAAGGACCGTGAGGCCGCGGCGGCCTCTCTACTCGCTAAGCGGGCCAAGAGAGCCTGAATTGTTGCGACACCATTTGAGGAAGAAGATTTGAAAAACGCCAGAAACACCGACCATTCCGATCGTCGGACTGCCGCCGCGGCGGCAAAAACTGCTCTCTTGAACGCTTACCACAACGCGAGAACTGCCGGCGAGCCGGCGAGATTGGCGAGGCAAGCGGAACGGATGACTGTAGCTGCTGCCAGGGAAGAGCGGCGCGTAGAACGCGAACGGGTGAAGCGCAGCGAAGCCGACCGCCGAGCAGCCGAGGCCGAGGAGCACCAGACAGCCGCCGATGCTGCGGCGCGAGCGGAAACCGAAGCGCGCGAGACAGCGGAAAGAAATCGCATAGCACTGGTGCTCGAAGACGAGGCCGCTCGAAAGGCGGAGCGCGATCGGCGCTATGCGAACCGTAAGGCCAGACGAGCTTAGCGCCCAGCTTTCGGGCACGGGTGGCGAACTCATGACCTTGTTCAAGTGGCCTTGGGGCAACGGGCCATCAGGGCGCTTTCTGCGAGGACGTGGCCTGATGCGGCAGACGCGGTCACTAGCGCTTTGTTTCAGCCCGAAGCCAAAAGCGCGGCATATTCCGCCTCCAAAGACCCGTCACACCGAAAGGAACCTGTCATGGCAGAGCATACCGGTGAACTCCAAGCGATCAACACAGCGTGGCAGATCGCGATGCAGGAAATACTGCGAATGGTCATCCGCGACATGTATCACGGGGAGGGAGAGGCCACCTTTTTGGCCAACATCAAACGCATTGAAGAGGCCGCAGTAGACAGCATTTACACCGATCTGCGTTTGCGCGGGACAGATGAATGGACGGAAGTGCTTGTCAAGGACAAGGCGAGTAATTTCGTTACAACACTGCTGACATCCTTCACCTATGATCGCACTTGAATACGATTTTTGCGAAGAAGTCTTACCTGTTGTTCCATCCCATTCCGCCTTGCCCAGCGCGAACGGCAACCGTCATTGAAGAGCGGGCTTGAACCGCATTTGCCTCATGGCAAGCGCGCCAAGGTCAAAGCCGTCATCCTGTCGTCAGCCGCGAGTCGAACGCTTATCCCCTGATCGCATCGTCTCTTTATGGGTTGCTTGCTGAAGCACAAAGTTGTGTTGGATGTCCTCCAATATCCAGCACGTCGATTTTAGGTCGAGCGACATCCGTATTATGCGAGAAATGCTCGTCAGGGCAGGATACGTCACAGCGAAGCTGATGCCTTTAAAAGGCCCACTCGAGCATGAAGTCCGGTGCTTCGCCGCTTCATGACCGGAACCTTGCGGGAGTCGATTAAATTATCGGCGCGGTGGACACCTTTCCGTATGCGCATCGCCCCGGCACCCGAACTGCAGCGGATTGCCCGTCACGCAATCGACACGATCATCTGTTACTCAGGCACAATCTTCACACGTTGACCACGGATGTACCGGCAGCGGGTGATACGGAAGGTCGGAGAAACCCGGCCTTTTTTGTTGCCGGCATGTACGGCCACTCAGCGGATGCTTCCAGGTTGGTGCTCGCGAGTAACTCGAGGCTGCGCATGATTGCGATATAGCCGAACGGATCAGAACGACAAGTTGGCGGAATCCCTGCTGTGATCGCAGCATGGCGCCAGATGTCTAACCGATCGAGGTGATCCTCCTTCATCATCCAGGTATAGTACCACGGGACCCCTGAAATTTGAGGGGTAGTGGAGGGCCGCATCAAACCGCCGGGGCACGTTTCAGCCGTGCCACCGACGCATCCTGCGGAGTGGGTCTCCTGTCACAAAGCTGGCCATCCGCAGGACGAGCCTCAAACATTTGCCGTCCTATTATGTTCCAAAGTCCCCCCTGCCCTCTTTCGCATTAGTAGAGAAGACACAGGAACAACGCCGCTCCGTCGGAGTTGATTTCGGCAGAAGGAGTTTCTGCCATGAGCATTCCCGTGCCACCTGGGCATGATCCAGACCCACCGGTGCCGCCGTTCAGTGATCCGCCGCCGGTATCGGAACCACCACCCAAACGCTTGCCGGATGAAGAGCCGTTGCCCAACCCAGACGAAAACCCGGATGAGCCCATTCGCACACCGCCCACGCTCAAGCAGTGGGCTCGGTTTCATCCTTCCCGCGTTTAGGAGGCGCCGCGTCATGAACGCAGGCCACTGGAAATCGCCGGTTTGCATCACAACGCCCAGCGGTACGATAATTGCCATACAGGGCCCGGATGACGCTCTTGCCGCGTTCGCAAAGATATGGCCGAAGGGGGACGATGAGCACCTTAGTCAAGCCAGGCGAGCATGCATTGATGCGCTTCGTAGACCCAAGACGCTAGAAGAAGCTCGATATGCCTTTATGGGCGCATGCCGAGATGCGAACATCCTAGCGCCGGACTCTTCTGTCAGCCCGACCGATCCCGCCTCCTGATAGATCGGGTTCACGCGTAGCCGCCGCGGGAATGCGCGACCACTGCGCGTTATCTGCCGTCCTGGCTGGAGGATGCCGCGATGTTTGACGATGGATTTGTAGAGCTGTCGATCTTTGCCGCCGCGCTGCTGTTTGTGCTGCTACTGATCGTGACACTTTGACGGCCGCAGGAGGTTGGGGGGCCGCCGGCCCGCTGCTGCGATAGGCGCGCCACCAAGTTCCTTGCTGAGTGTGTCATTGGCCGCTTCTCGTGCCTGTCGGGGCAAGCGCGATCCAGGATCCCAAACCCGATGACCGATCAGCGGGCCCGCCCCGGCAGGCGCAAGTAGAGTACTCCCGGAGCCGCTACACGTCAAAAGCTGGTGCCGGCCCGTTACTGAATCGAGGCGGTTGCATCTAGGTTCAGCATGCTGCTGAATTCTGGGAACATCGTGTTTCATGATGGGTTTTTGCCAGGCCCAAACTCCAAACTTGGACAGAGCACGTCGGCGACCTCCCGTCGCCGGCGGTGCTCTTTGGGGCGGAGGATTGCCATGGACCCTCGTTATTGGAGCAGTTGCGTTCACCTCAGAGTGCCCCCAAATCGATGGCGGAAGGTGCGCAGCACCTTGCAAGCCGCCGAATGCTTGAGCGAGTGGCCAGCCGCCCCAGGCGAAGCGCATCTCCATGCCGTTAGGATGTGCCACGCAGTCCTGCGCCATGGAGCGCCGAGGGAGGTGGCGCGGGAGGCTTTCGTGCGCGCCGCTAAGGAAGCCGATATCTACATGGAGCCGAGACGCCGCATAAGAGCGAGTTAAGCGGAGCGGTTGCAGTTGGGCGCGCTCAAGCTGGCACCCTCGAGCGCAATGGTGGTTCTTGCCCTGTAATCGCAATTGACTCGCCGCACCAGCGCCCGCAAAAATAGGAGTCTCACAGGAGGCTCTATGCTCGATTATGCTGCTGCGCCTGTTCGGTCGGGAGAAATGGCTGCGCTAATCCGCGGTTATGATTGGGCTGGAACCAGTCTTGGACCGATGTCGGCTTGGCCTGTCCATTTGCGGTGCGCCGTCGACATTGCCCTTCCCTCGCTCGCCCAGATCGTCATGTTTTGCGGCCCCGAGTTTGTCGCGATTTATAATGATGCCTACGCGCCAACCATCGGTACGAAGCATCCGGCTGCGCTTGGCAGGCCCGCGAGAGAGCATTGGGGTGAACTCTGGGACGACCTCGAGCCTCTTCTGCGGCAGGTGATGGAGACCGGCGAAACCGTCGTCGCCAAGGACCGGCCCTTCTATATAGAAAGGGGCGAAGGACCGGAGACGGTATACTTCGATATCTCATACTCGCCCATTGCCGACGAAGCCGCACGTATCGTCGCCGTGCTTTGCGTGGTCAACGAAACGACGGACCGGATCGGATACGAAGCGGATTTGCAACGCCTGGCGTCAATCATCTCCTCGTCAGAAGATGCGATTCTCGGTATCGACCTCGACATGGTGGTCACCGACTGGAATGACGGTGCCGAGCACCTTTATGGCTATACGGCCGAAGAGGTCATGGGACGGTCGCTCACGATTCTCATTCCAGGCGACCGCCTTGACGAAGAGACGCGCATCATCGAGCGTATCAGGGCCGGCGATCGCGTGGAACCTCATGAGACGGTCAGGCGGCATAAGAGCGGACGTCTCGTGGACGTGTCGCTTTCGGTCTCTCCGATCGTTGGGCGCGATGGCCGCATTGTTGGTGCATCCAAGATCGCGCGGGATATCACGGCACGCAAGGAGGCCGAGCGGATCCAGGGCGTCCTCGTTGCCGAACTGAACCACCGCGTCAAAAACGTACTGGCGACCGTCCTCGCGATCGCAGGTCAGACGTTTGGCCCCGCGACGGAGCTGGAACTGGCGAAGGCGACCTTCGATGCCCGCATCCAAAACCTCGGAAGGGCCCATGACGTTCTTACCCATGGAGACTGGCAAAGCGCCAGCCTCGCCAGGGTTGTCCGTGAAGCCTTGTCGCCCTATTCCGGCAGTCACTTCGACATCGATGGGCCTGATCTGAACCTGCCCCCGCAGGCGGTCGTGGCCGTCGCCCTCATTCTGCATGAGCTTGCGACCAATGCGGCAAAGCATGGTGCGTTGTCCGTCCAATCCGGCCGCGTAAGTGTCACGTGGATGACTGAGGCCTCGGACGCCACTCAGTTCCGCCTCTGCTGGAAAGAGTCGGGAGGGCCGGCCGTCGCGCCTCCGCTTCGCAAAGGCTTTGGATCGCGCCTGATTGAAGGTCTTTCGTCCGGCCAACTCCAGGGAAGCGTGGAAATACGCTATGATCCTGCCGGAGTTCGCTGCGAAATCCATGGCCCAATGGCGTCGGATCGGGTCGACGACGGTTATCTTGTGAGCGCACAGGCTTGATTCACCTGCAGTCAGACATAAAAATTCATGCTTTCAATGCCGTTGGCTTTGCCTCCTCAGGTGTTAGCTAACTGCACCGTTCTCAGCAAACGATTGGATTGTTGCCTTCGCCTGCGCCAGCGCCGCACCGGTGAACTGTCCTCCTGGCAGGAGCTGCGGCTGATCCCGTGCCCAATCAAAACTCATCTGCACCTCACTTCTTCCGTATGAGGATTCCCGCTTCCTCAGCGGCGCGAATGAAGGCATCGCGGGCCATTTGTGAAGGCGCTTCATCTTTCAGAACAGCCCGGCAGACTCGCTTGGCTTCTTTGTAGGCCTCACCTTGTTTGCCAGGCGGCCAATGCGAGAGGACGGTCGCCGCCTGGTGCGTGCTCCGCACAATTTCGACCTGGGCCGGGCCTCCCAACTCCAACTCTACACTTTTGGTCCAGTACCTCGGGTCCATTCGCCTCGCTCCTCAGCAGAATCAATGGATCGGAACGAGGATATCGGCCTCTTCCGCCGCTGCCCTGAAGGCTTCACGAGCGCCGCGATCGTCAGCGCCGCCCTCCAGGGCAGTTGCGCAAACAACGAGGGCCCGGTGGAACGCAACACCATCCAACGTGGGCCAAAGCTCCATAAGGCATTCTGCGGCCTCGCGGGTGTTGTCGATCTGGAGGACCGCAAACTCCTCTTCAAACTCGATCTCCACGAGAACGGCTTTCGACCACTTCTGGGATATCTGTGCGCGCATCGGCATCTCCTCCGCTGCGTAAACAGCTAGCAGCGCAGCGAGTTCCCTGTGTCACAGGTGCGGCATGAACGACATGTCCCTTGCGGGACGGGCACTGGCTTGGGTCCGCCTCTTGGCGCAGGTCGACTTCTTCAAATGCCGTGGCAACCACCTATCTTTCATTGGACTAGCCATGGCAGCATCGGAAGCGGCCCATGTCTCGCAGTGGATCTGCAGCGCTTTTTTGCGACACTCGCCTTCATCGGGACCTTTTGCAGTGTCGGCAATGCACGCGTCGGGGAACTTCTAGGTGACGTGATCGACGGCAAGGGCGACGGTTTTACCAAGCAGTACCAGGAGGACCAGGTTGACGCGCATGAAGACGCCGTCGATCTGTTCAAGCGCTATGCCGAAGGCGGTGACAATCCGGATCTCAAAGCATAAGCGTCAAATACGCTTCCGGCCCTGCAGCACCACCTGGAGATGGCTCAAGGGTTGGCGCGGTGAGCCGAACAGCCGCGCGGACGTTTCGGGCGGAGGTTACTGTCGCAGTATGCGTCCGAATAATGCGGCGGCCGGGGACTTGATGCTACCCCTGTTTTTCGCGCTAATGGGTTGACACATGGACGTTATCGGCGATCCTGACTGGAGGATGCCATCCGCCAGCGCAAAGGATCGGTGCTTTATACGAGACATGTCCTTTCGTTAGGATACGCTCATGAGGGCGGGTGCAATCTAGTATCCACAAGCATGCGATACTAAAGCGATTAGAAAACGCTCGCGCTGGAGAGTTGCACTCGACTCATGGTTTGTTCGCTGTGGCCGACGACGGGGAGGAACCATGGCATACGAATGGAACGCCCAGCGCGCAAAACGCACGCGCATTCTCAGGACGGCCGCGATCATAGCGGCCACAATCATGTCAGTCGGCGTCCCTCTGTGCATTGTTATTGCCGCTCTCACGTACTGACCTGGCTCCCCCAGGGAACTGTGGCCGTCACGCACGCGGTTCCGAGCGCCCATGAGGAGGGGTCGTTTTACGCTGCGCCAGCAGGATCCCCTATTGGCATGAGTGCGGGGTCGATGGGCTTCTGAGCCTCACCCGCGCCCTTTTCGGTGGCGGCGTCTACCTCTTTGGTCGCTTGCAACCAGTGGCGCTCGTGGTGACCATCGGGGCGCCCCTCGCTTTCCCAGATCGAATAAGCTCTGCGGCGTATTTCATCCTCACGTTCATCAATCATGATTCGCTCCGTTCTGTGCGCATTTGCCGGGCCAAGGCGCTCGCGTCGGTTGCCGTTGATCTCGTTCGCTGCTTTCTCTCCCTAAGCTCGTCTAGTCCTCGGCGTGCGCCATCTGACCCGCCCGTTGGTACAGCGCTCTGCTGAGACGACGGAGTTCCTTCTCCTCCAGCCGCTCGACGCCCACAAAGCGTTCTCCGCAGCCTTGGTGGCGAGGATCAGTACGTCCAGTTCGCCTGCATGGCCTTGATAGACCAGTATGGCGACCGCGAACTCTCTTTCGCATCCTCCTCTGCGAGCATGATGAGCGCGGCGAGCATTTGGCGATGTGGTAGATGTTCTTCGGTTGCACCCCCCCTCTTCCTCCTGACACCATGCCATGCAGTTTGGGACCCTTGGGACTTATCGGCCAATATATCAGCAACTCGAATTCATGTCTGTTGCAGGACAATGGAACCACCTTCGCAGGCGCTCGTTTATTAGCGATCCATAAACAATGGTGACGGAGCGAAAGGAGACTTCCATGACTGATTATGATGCCTCTGGCACGGGCGGCGTTGCAACGAACGAGACCGGAGCCTTGATCGCCGCCAGTAAAGTCGAGGGCACCAATGTCTACAACCGTCAAGGGGAGTCCCTTGGATCGGTTTACGACGTCATGCTCGACAAGCGGTCAGGCAAGGTCGCTTACGCCGTCATGTCGTTTGGCGGCTTTTTGGGGATGGGCGAAAGCTACCATCCGCTGCCCTGGAGCATCCTGGAGTACGATGAAAGCCAAGGCGGCTATATCGTCGACCTCAATAAGGACGATCTGGAGGGTGCGCCTTCCTATGACGATGGCACCAATCCTGACTGGTCAAATCCCGAATACAGCCGCGGTATCGACGACTATTACGGCGTGAGGAGGTCAATGCTCTGAAAACCGAGCGGGAGTCTCCAGGCTCGCTTGTGCGAGAGGGCCGTTCGGCTCTGCCGCGGAGCGCTTAATCGAGCGACCCCTTCAGCGCACCGGGGCGCGGCCCCAGTGGTTTTTGGCCAGCCGTCGCTTGGAAGCAGGAGTGACTGCGTCTGACGGCGCACACGCCGACAATATTGTGCGGGACCTCGACCCGGCTAATGAAATCCGACGCGGAGTTGAGAATCGGGTGGCGTTGGACGCTCTGTCGCAGCGGAGGTGGGCATGACGGAATATCTTCGTGACTCTCGGCTGAGGAGCAGGAAGGCGGACGAACTGGGGGCCCTTTTTCAGTTCACCGACGCCCTCTACAGGGCAAATTCATTGGCGGACGTGTACAACGCGACGTTCGACGCCATCCGCACGGCTTTGCGCTGCGAGCGCGCCTCGATTCTGCTCTTCGATCAGGCGGGTGTGATGCGCTTTGTCGCCTGGCGCGGCCTTTCAGAAGCGTATCGCGAGGCTGTCGACGGACATTCGCCCTGGAAGCCAGGCGACTGTGAAGCCGTTCCGATTTTCATTGGTGAGATTGAAGCCTCGGATGAACCGGAAGCTCTCAAGCAAACGATAAAGGCCGAAGGTATTCACGCACTGGCCTTCATTCCGTTGACCGCCAATGGACGCGTCATTGGAAAATTCATGACCTATCGCGAACAGCCGCATGTTTTCACCGAGGACGAGGCAATCCTATCACTTACAATCGCTCGCCAGCTCGGGTTCAGCATTGAAAGCAGACGTGCTCAGGAAGCCCACCAACGCGCCGAAGAACTCCTTCGCCGGAGCAAGGAGAGGCTGCAGGTTATCCTCGATAGCGCCAACGAATATGCGATCATCACGCTCGACGACGCCGGACGAATYACAAGTTGGAACAGCGGCGCCGAACGGCTGCTGGGGTATCGTGAGAGTGAAATTCTGGGCAGGTCGGGCGAAATTTTCTTTAGCGCGGAGGATCGCGCGGCGAATGTTCCAGAACGCGAAATGTGGTCCGCACTTCACGACGGTCGGGCGGCCAACGAGCGCTGGCACCATCGCAAGGATGGCTCGCGGTTTTGGGGATCGGGCGTCATGCTTCCCGTCGAGGC
>NZ_JBFTIM010000031.1:0-17473 GCF_056394765.1 Mycoplana sp. 10N416
GCTCGCCACCGCCCCCAACTCGGTAGCGGGCAATGTCCAGGGTACTGCTGTCTACAAAACCCTGCAGTTTTTGCCGAATCGCCGGAGGTATTGGTTGGACGCCAGCCGATAGGGCGTCATCTCTTGATCTAATGATCGCTTTCTGGAGAGCTGGAGCAGTCGCCTGAACGATGCCGTCGATCACGTCACCTAGAAGGTCCTCGGCGCGCGCGTTGCCGACACTGCAAAACGTCCCGATGAATGCGAGTGTCGCAAAAGCGCTGCAGATGAATCCACTACGAGACATTGGCCGCTTCCGATGCTGCCATGGCTAGTCCAATGAAAGATAGGTCGTTGCGACGGCATTTGAAGAAGTCGACCTGGACCACCGCAGAGGCGGCCCCAAGCCAGTGCCCGTCGCGCAGAGGGACATGTCGTTCATTCTGTGGCTCCTGTCCCACAGGGAACTCGCTGCGCTGTTAGCTGATTACGCAGCAGAGGAGATGCCGCATGCCCGCACAAGAGATCCCAGAAGTGGTCGAAAGCCGTTCTCGTGGAGATCGAGTTTGAAGAGAAGTTTGCGGTTCTTCGGGTCGACAACACCCGCGAGGCCGCGGAATGCCTTATGGAGCTTTGGCCCACGTTGGATGGTGTCGCGTTCCACCGTGCCCTGGTTGTTTGTGCAACTGCCCTGGAGGGCGGCGGCGGAAGAAGCCGATATCCTCGTTCCGATCCATTGATCCTGCTGAGGAGCGAGGCGAATGGACCCGCGGTACTGGACCAAAAGTGTAGAGTTGGAGCCGTCGGCCCCTGAGGACCCAAGAAACCGGATGATCGAGCTCTTTGCACTCATGAATGACGGGACCGTCGAGTTTTCCGCAGTGGACGAACTCTCCGCCACGGCAGCTGCTGCAAAATTTGTGCGATTCCGCACCCCATGTGGGAGCCTTGACCAAACAGTCATGGGAATGTCCTTATTTATTTCTCGACTGATCTGCGAGACAGTGCACCCAAGTTATTCAGATGTTTCGGACATATGATGACAGACCCTTATCGACTGCTAGGCGTAAAGCCTTTCATCAATTGTTGCGGCACGCGCTCGGTATATGGCGGAAGCCTGATTCTGCCGCAGGTTCGCGCAGCGATGGAGGCGGCATCGCGCCAGTTCGTCAACATCGACGAGTTAATGGAACGTGCCAGGCTGCGCATAGCAACACTTACAGGCGCCGAGGACGGACTAGTTACGGCAGGCAGCGCTGCAGCGATCGCCATCGCCACCGCCGCCGCGCTGGCCGGCAATGATCCAGTGAGAATGCTGCGCCTTCCGCACGAACTGCCACGCCGATCGCAAGTAATGATGCTTAAAGGTCATAGGTTTCCCTACGACCAGGCGATACGCATGACACGGGCCGAAATCGTCGAGATCGAATCCGTTGCCGACTTGGCGGCAATCGACACATCGAAGATCGCCATGATTGCCTTCTTGGCGTCTCGCAATAGCACAGCGACGGTGTCGTTGGAGCAACTCGTCGAGTTCGGACATCGCCACAGGATACCGCTGCTGGTGGATGCGGCTTCGCTGCCGATCCGCCGACCCGACGCATGGTTGGCGCGTGGCGCTGACCTTGTCGTTTACAGTGGCGGCAAACTGCTGCGAGGTCCGCAGACGAGCGGCCTGCTACTGGGCCGCAAGCACCTGATTGACGCCGCATGGGCAAATTCGCCGCCACACCGTGCATTCGGTAGGCCGATGAAGGTTGGCAAGGAAGAGATCGTTGGCCTGGTCGCTGCACTCGAAGCCTGGTTCATCCGTGACGAGGCCGCGGAACGCAACCTCTGGCAAAGCAGCTTCGAGGCAATCGCGGCGGCGATCGCGTCCGTGCCGGGAGCAACGCTGCAACAGATCGCCCCTGACGAAGGTGAGGACGCTCCGCTGCTGCAACTGACCTGGGCTGGGGCGCTGCACGGTCTGGAACTTCGGCGCAGATTGCTCGACGGCCAGCCACGCATCATGCTGGACGATGTCTCGGCTGGGCCGGGGAAAATCAGGCTGGAAATGGTCAACCTTCAAGCTGGAGAGGGTGAAATCGTCGGAACCGCCATAGCCACAGCCTTGTTGAAGCCCGTCATCGAATGTGACGAAGCGCAATTGCCAAATGACCTGTCTGGTAGTTGGGAATTCGAGGTGCAGTTTGCCACCCATTCGAGGACCCACCGCGTCTCGCTGGTGTCGAGCACAGCTGGAATTACCGGTTACCAAGACTCTGAGGCATTCAGTGGACCGGTAAAGGGCGAAGTTCGGGGAGCAACAATTCACCTTGTTTTCGAGGCCGAGTATGAGGCAACGATTATCGTTTATCGCTTCGCGGGCATGTTGGCAGACGGGAAGTTGGCGGGCGAGGTTATGCTAGGCAGTTGCACCCCGCACAGCCGGGGTGAGGTCAATTGCAGACAATACGGCAGTGCGAAATGGCGCGGCCAACGGGCCGAAGCTATGACAATGAGCGATGACATCGGCCTATGATCCCAGGTCGTGTCAGGCTTTTTCCCTCAAGCACTTGGCACGTCAACGGCGAGATCGATCAGCGAGAATTCGCTCCGAATGGAGCTGACACCAAACAGGTCCCCGTGCAACTGATCGAGCCCCTCCCCCAAGGCTCCGACCAGCGTCGCGCGATTGCCAAGGACGCTGGCCTCCACAGGCACGTGACGCGGCACCGATCGCGGTAGAAGCGCACGCACTCGCTCGACCAATTCGACCCGCATGCCGATACTGCCGCCAAGCACGATCATTTCGGGGTCCGTCACCGCCTGAACGGCGCTGATGGCAAGTACCAGGAGCCTCGCCGTTTCTTCGATTGCCGCCTCAGCAGCCTTGTCGCCTGAGGTGAGGGAAGCGAATATCTGTGGCACGCTGGCACTTTTGTCCCCGCCGTAGCCCCTGTAGCGCCGAATGATAGCTATACTGCTGACCGCAGTCTCGAAAGTCCCATTCTCGAAGCCGGCGGGATCGAAAGGGTCGCCTCCAAGCGGCAGGTAGGCTATTTCGCCGGCAGCGCCACGCGCTCCGCGCAGCAATTGGCCGTCCGCCATGATACCCATGCCGACACCGGTGCCCAATGCAATGTAAGCAAAGTGCCGAACGCCCCGCGCTACCCCCTGCCAGTACTCGCCCCGCGCTCCGAGATTCACGCCGTTGTCGATCGTGAGTTCAAGTTCCAGCTCACGTTGAAGCTCATCGACCACATTGATGTCGTTGAGATGCTGGATGCTCGATGCGATTTCGATGATGCCGGACTTCGGATCGACAACACCTGGGCTGCCCATCACGCCAAGACGGATCCGCGACCGATCTATATTGGAGGAGGTCAGAAGCGATCGGAACAGTCGGCCGACTTGAAGCACCACCTGATGCCCGCCACGGCCATCCGTCGCCTCGGCAACCTCGGCAACCACATGGCCGCCGAGATTGGCGAGCGCCATCTGTACACGTGTGCCGCCGAGGCGAATGCCAAGCACGAAGGCGGCATTCGGATTGATTTCATAGGTCGGCGCGCTGCGGCCCACCGGCCCCTGTATCTTGCCGCACACCTGCAACCAACCTTCGCGCTCCAGCTCCAGAACGACTTGCGTGGTCGTCTGCCGGGACAGACCGGTGAGCTTGGCCATGTTCGCGCGCGAGGTCGCGCCCTCGCGCATGATCGCTTCCATGATCGAACGGACAGAAAGCTGCCTTGCTACAGGTGGGATCTGTGTTTTTGTCATGAGTTGAAATCAGCCATCATCTTCCGTACCGGCAACTGACGGAGCTAGCGCTCCAGGCGGGCCAGCAGGCTCGACGTATCCCAGCGACTCCCGCCCATCGCCTGAACCTCGGCGTACAATTGATCGACGAGCGCAGTCAAAGGCAGCCTCGAACCATTTGCACGAGCTTCCTCCAGCACAATGGCGAGATCCTTGCGCATCCAGTCGACCGCAAATCCAAAATCGAACTTGCCAGCATTCATGGTCTTGTAACGGTTCTCCATCTGCCACGACTGCGCCGCGCCTTTCGAGATCACTTCGATGACGGCTTCGATATCCATGCCAGCCTTCTTACCGAAATGCACGGCCTCCGCCAGTCCCTGTACCACACCCGCAATGCAGATCTGGTTCATCATCTTCGCCAATTGACCCGCTCCGGATGGACCAAGCAGTCGGGCCGCTTTGGCGAAGCTCATGATCACAGGCTGCGCAGCATCGAAGACCGCCTGCTCGCCACCAACCATGACCGTGAGTTGGCCATTTTCGGCGCCCGCCTGCCCGCCGGAGACCGGCGCGTCAAGAAACCCAAAATCCGCAGCTTTGGCGGCGGCGGCAAGTTCGCGCGCTATCTCCGCCGAGGCCGTGGTGTGGTCGACAAAGATCGCCCCCTTTCGAACGCTCTTGAACGCCCCCTGTTCGCCCAGAGTAACCGCGCGGAGATCATTGTCGTTGCCGACACAGGCGAACACCACATCCTGGCCCGCAGCAGCTTCCGCGGGGGTCATGGCGAACTTGCCACCATGTTCTGCCACCCATTTTTCCGCCTTGGTCGTGGTCCGATTATAGACGGTCACCTCATGTCCATTGGCGCGGAGATGCCTCGCCATGGGATAACCCATCACGCCGAGGCCAAGAAATGCTGCTTTCGCCATCGTCCAAATCCTTTCGTCAGTTGTGTGGGGCGTCGAAGCGTATCCGAGCACTCATCCGCTTATGTCGAGGATCAGGATGCGGAACAGCTGAAATCAATGCCTGGGTGTAAGGATGCGAGGGCGTCGTGCATATTGTCTCCGCAGTGCCAATCTCGACGATCTGGCCGCGGCGCATGACGGCCACCCGGTCGCAAAAATAGCGCACGACGCCGATGTCGTGGCTGATGAACAGGAAGCTTAGCCCAAGCCTCTGCTGCAATTCGAGTAGCAGGTCGAGTATCTGGCTTCGGATCGACACGTCCAGAGCCGAGGTAGCTTCGTCAGCGATCACGATGCGCGGGTTTAGGGCCAGCGCCCGCGCGATTCCGACACGCTGACGCTGACCGCCAGAGAACGCATGTGGATAGCGTTCCATCGCCAGCGGATCGAGCCCCACCATCGCCAGCATTTCCGCGACCCGCGCTTCCATGGCTTCACCGGAAGCTATCTTGTTGACCACCAATGGGTCCCCGACGATCTGCTTCACGGTCATACGCGGATTGAGTGAGGCGAACGGGTCCTGAAAGATCAACCTTATGTCCTGGTGCACGCGACGAAGGGCCCGCTTATCAAGGACTCGAACATCGATGCATTCGCCTGACTTCGGTTGATAGGTCACGGCGCCGGAGGTGGGCTCCGTCACCCTGAGTATCAAACGCCCCAGCGTCGTCTTGCCAGAACCGCTCTCTCCGACGATGCCTAGGCTTTCTCCGGACATCAGATCGAAGCTGACATCGTCGACTGCCTTGACTTCACCCGTCATTCGGCTGCGGAACAGTCCCTGACGGGGTTGGTACGTCTTGCTAAGATTGCGCACGGAAAGGATCGGGATAGACGTACCGACAGTCGGCACCGTTTTCAGCTGCGACGTCCGCTCGAGTTTGAGCACCGAACTCAGGAGCCGCTTGGTGTAGGGATGCTGCGCGCCGTGGAACACTTCGTCGACTGTCCCGGCCTCGGCGATCCGTCCGCGACGCATCACGGCCACGTCGTCGGCAACCTCCGCGACAACGCCCATATCGTGGGTAATCAACAACGTCGCCATGCCAAGTTCCCGCTGCATGCGGGAGATCAGATCCAGCACCTCGGCCTGCGTCGTAACGTCGAGCGCGGTCGTTGGTTCATCCGCGATCAGTACTTCCGGATTGCAGGCAAGCGCCATTGCGATCATGGCTCGTTGCCGCATGCCGCCGGAGAACTCGAACGTGTAGCGGTCGATGTTGTGCTCCGGATCTGGAATTTCAACCTGCCTTAGCAACTCGATTGTTCGGTTCCTGGCTTCCTGTCGCCCCATTTTGAGGTGCAGTTGCAGTACCTCTACGATTTGCGCACCGATGGTGTGGACCGGCGACAGCGAACTCATCGGCTCCTGGAAGATCATGCCGATGCGGCGACCGCGAATGGCGCGAATTGCTTCACCGCGTGGATTGAGCTTGGCGATATCGGCGGAGCCCGCAACGCCATTGAGGTGAATGCAACCGGAAACAATGCGGCCCGGCGCATCGACCAATTGCATCATGGCGCGTGCAGTAACGCTCTTGCCGGAACCGCTTTCGCCGACAAGGCAAAGCGTCCTGCCCCTTTGCAGCGTAAAACTCACATCGCGCACGGCGGTGAAAATGCCTGCGCGTACCGCGAACTCGACAGTGAGGTTGCGCACATCGAGGATCGAAGCGTTTGTGACAGGTGTGGAGTCAGTTGCCATAGGGGTCCGCCGCATCACGCAGGCCATCGCCGAGGAAGTTGAACGATAGAACGGAAACCATCACCGCCAGAGCCGGCCAGATCAGCAGCCAAGGCGCATTGGCGATGGCGCGGATGTTCTGAGCGTCCTGCAAGAGCACGCCCCAACTCACCACAGGCGGCTTCAATCCTATACCCAGGAAGGAGAGCGAGGTTTCCGCGATGATCATCGCCGGTATCGCAAGGGTCACCATCGCGAGCAAATGCGAGGTGATCGACGGCAACATATGCCGAAAGATCAACCGCATCTCACTTGAGCCATCCAGGCGTGCCGCAGTGACGAAATCCTCTTCCCGAAGCGCGAAGAATCGTCCGCGCACTTCGCGCGCCAACGACGTCCAACCAAGCAGGGACACGATAGCCGTGACGGTGAAATAGACCAGCGCCGGCGACCACGAGAGCGGTATGGCTGCAGCCAGCCCCATCCACAACGGTATGGTTGGCATGGCGCTGACGATTTCGACGACTCTCTGAATAACAGTGTCGATTGCGCCGCCGTAATAGCCGGAGACGCCACCGAGAAAGACGCCCAGCACAAGACTGATGACCACGCCAACCAGTCCGATCGAAAGCGAAATGCGAGTGCCGTAGATCAGGCGACTGAAAAGATCCCGCCCAATTCGGTCGCTGCCCAGGAAATACACTGTCTGGGTCGGATCGGTCGGTCCAAGGAAATGCACATTGGTCTCGAACAGGCCCCAGAGTCGATAGGTCTCGCCAGCGACCAAAAAACCAAGAGGGATGATCTTCTCCGGGTCGACTTCGAATGTGCGCCGCATCGCCTCCTCGTCCACCGTGATCTTGTAGCCGGCCGCATGCAACTTGAATTGCCAGGAACCGTTTGCGTCGACGACGAACATATTGATGCCCTGCGGCGGCGCGTAGGTGTATTGCGGCCTAGTCATGTCGGGACCATACGGCGCAAGGAACTCGGCAAAAATCGCGACCAGGTAGACCAGTACGATGACGATCATTGACGCCATAGCCACTCTTTGGCGCCGGAATCTCCAAAGCAGCAGCGTCCATTGGCCAGCCACGGCCGACTTCACGCCAGCAGTCATGACTAACTGCGTTTCGGATTCTACGGATTCCACAAGTGTACCGTCGCCCAGCATTTGCAGTTCCTCGTGATCGGGATGAGCGGTCATTGCAGTCGTATCCGCGGGTCGAGTACGGCAAGAAGGACGTCGGAGATCAGCATGCCGACGAGCGTGAGGACGCTCATTAGAAGAATGAATGCACCTGCGAGATACATGTCCTGGCTCACAAGGGCACGCAGCAGCAGCGGCCCGGCCATCGGTAGGTTGAGGACAATCGCCGTAATGGTCACACCCGAGATCAGTGCCGGCAGAACCCACCCGATCGTCGAGATAAAGGGGTTCAGCGCAAGCCGCACAGGATAGCGCATGATAAGCGTAAACTCGCTAAGACCCTTGGCGCGCGCCGTCACGACATATGGCTTGTTCAGCTCATCGGACAGATTGGCCCGCATCACCCGGATCAACGCCGCAGTGCTGTTCGTGGCGATGACGACTACGGGTATCCAGAGATGTAGGCAGAGGTCCCAAAACTTGCCCCAGCTCCATGGCGCGCCCTGATACTCTTCGGAAAACAGCCCGCCGACATTCTGGCCGAGATACTGGTAGGAGACGTACATCAGGACAAGCGCCATAATGAACGTCGGGATAGCGAGCCCCACAAAACCCAGCAGCGTGAACAGATGGTCGCCGATCGAATAGCGGCGGACCGCGGAATAGATGCCGATCGGTAGCGCGATCGCCCAGATCAAGATCAGGCTGAGCAGCGAAACCAGCAGCGTGGTGCCAAGCCGCTCCCAGATTAGCTTGCTCACCGGCTGCCCCCAGTCGAAGGACCAGCCGAAATCGCCGCGCAACAGAATGCCCGATACCCATTTCCAGTATTGGACAATGAATGGTTGATCGAGCCCATAAGTAGCCGTTAGCTTCGCAATCGTCGCCGGGTCCGGTCCCTGCCCTGAATCGGCCATGGCCGATATCAACGATGTCAGAAAATCCCCCGGTGGCAGCTGGATGATGAAGAACGAGATCATCGACATCCCGATCAGGGTCGGGATCATGTAAAGCAGCCGTTTGAGGATAAATTTCAACATTCGGTCAGCTGCCAAAATCAATCAGAATGACTTCGCTCGCAGCAATCCCCGGCACCTCGATTTCGAGTCGACCGCCTTCAATGCGCGTAGTTGGCACGGCTTCCGAAACCAGGAGCCGCACCGATGCGGCTCCCACCCCGTCCGCCAATGCTACCGAAACCAGCTGCCTGCCGACCGCGATGATTTCCCGGACCGGTCCCTTCATCATCATCGGGTTGGTGAGGTTGACAAGGTGAAGACAAAGCTTCCCATCGCCCTCGAGCGTAGCTATGTCGAGCACGCCCTGACCTTCGATCTCGACGCGTGGTTGCCTGCCGAGCGCCCAGCGCACTGAGTTCTTGAACAGGATCGAATGGTCGAGGTTGAGCACGTCCCAAAATATCTCGCCGAGGTTCCAGGGAAAATACACGACCCGCCCGCCACCCTCAAACTGCCGCGTGATGACGGCCGGGTCCGAGGCCGCCTCGCGCGGATAGATTTCTTCCATCGGTAAATCCGGGAACGCAGGGATGAACCGGAACGGAACCTTTGCGCCAGCCCCATCATGGAGTTGTACCGCGATCTGCCGTGTGCCTGCCATGATGCGTTGCGCGTCGCCAAAACCCCGCTGCAGTGCATGCTCCTCGCCGCTGAGCGCCATATAGGTGTTCTTAAGGGGGCCAAGGGTCTCGCCGACTACGCTCGCCCCGAACAGTTCTGCCAGCCCGAAATCCGACCGTCGCGTTCCCCACTCGTCATAGAGCGAGGTCTCGAAGCTAGCGACAAGGCTTCCGCCTCGCTGCACGTAACGCGTCAGGCTCTCGCACTGCTCCAACGACAGGAAGCACGCATTAGCGACCACGATAAGTTTGTAGCGGTCAAGAGACGCATCACTGAGGTCAAGGTCGGAATGAAGGTCGAACGGAAGCCGCGCCTCGATCAACGCATGATATAGGCCAAGTTCGTGTCCCTCCGCGTCCTCGCGATCGTCGGGATGCCAGCTTCGCAGTGTCGTGCTCGGATCGAGCATAGCGATTTCGGCCGTTGGACGCAGCGAGCCTAGATCCTTCTCGAGCTTGGCGTGCAACCGAAAGCTTTCGGCAATCGGCGCCACCCAGCGGCTGTCCGGTACCTTGCCGTTGAACTTGGTGAACCAGGGCCGCAATCCATGCGCCATCCCGTCAATCATCCACATCCGGATCTCTTCCGGCGATTGCACGGAATCCTTCCAGCGCCATTTTTCCTCGACTGAGGTCGAGGTAATCAGACCAATCGGTCGGTCGCCCATAGCACCACGCATGCGTTTGCCATCACGCCCCGCCGACCAGATCGGGATGACGCCCCTTCGTCCTTGATGGTCGACAAACAGGATCGGACAGTAACTTTCGACCTCGTCGAGGTCGAAATCCAGCATCGAAGAATTGCCGATATTGGGGATGAAGCGCCCATGCGGCCGCTCGCTGGCGACGACGCCATTCCAGTGGTTGATAAGGTCGGTAAGCGTCCGGCGCGACCAGCCGAGCCAGGCCTGCCAAACAGGATCGTGCGGGTCGCGTTCACGCGGCAATTCGTAGCCAGTCTTGGCTTTGAAAGCGCTGCTGCAATGGGCGCAGTAGCAAACGCCATGTCCGGCCCAGCGGTTGGCGAACACCGCATCTATATCGTAATTCGCCGCGACCTCCCGGATCACGTCGCTCATGAAGCCGCGATTGTAGTCACCCCAGGCGCAGGTGATATAGGCGCCGGGAAATGACCAGTGTTTCCGGAGCGCGCCCTCGGCGGTAACCGAAATCCATTCCGGATGCGCTGCCGCCACATCGGCATGTACCGCATGCGGATCGACGCGGGCCACGACATGCATGTTCCGCGCCCTGGCGCCCGCCACCAACTCTCCAAAGGGATCGCGGCCGCCGATGAAACGACTGACGTGATGCAGCGGAATCTTGCTGGGATAGTAAGCGACATAGCCTCCGGCGGAGAGGCAGGCAGAATTGGATTGGGTCTCGTCGAAAATCCTGAGCCAGAATTCGAGATCGTAGGTCTGCGGGTCATCCTCGACCAGTGTCAGTTGCGTCCAGCGCGTCGCCGTCTCGTACCATGTGGACGAGCGCAAGCCGCCCGTTGCCCTGAATGTCTCGTTCATCTGCGGTTCCAGATCAAAGAATTGAGCTACTGCCGGAAGTTGCGGACCTGTTCTCGGCATCGTGGACATGCCTCTCCCATGCGGGCAGGGTCGCGGTGAGGAGGCTGCCAGCCGTTTGATGCGAATGGCAGCCTGCTTGCGATTATGCCTTGAAATACTGCTCCGGATTGGTCGGCGCGGGCGCGGGGTAGCCGAAGGAGTTTAGAATCTTGTCCGGGATGTTCCGCATGTTGTTCTTGCGGATTCCAAACCCCTCGTTGGGAGTCTTGATGCCGATCGAATAGAACTGGTCTGCTGCGATTTCGAGTATCTGTTTGAAAAGCTCCACTCGCTCGGCATCGTCGACCGTGCTCTTCATCGCGTCATAGAGCTTCAGCGCGTCCTGCACCTGCTGTGGTGGCTCGACCGCATTGGCCGCATTCTTGTCGCCGTACCAAATCTGCCAGCCCGGAGCGTAGAAGGCGTTGTCGCTGAATGGCACGAAATAGCGCGGATCGAGGAGGGCAGCGAGGCCACCGCCGCCGCCGAAGCGGTTCGTGGTAGCGTCATAGTCCATGTTCTGGCGGATGCGGACTTCCCACAGCGAGCGATCCATCAGGCGCAACTGGCCGTCAATGCCGGCCGCCTTCAGCATCGGCATGGCGAGCTGAAGCATGTCGACGATCGCTTGGCGATTCTGGTCGGTCTCGAACACGATCGTCACGCGACGACCGGACGCATCAAGGCGATAGCCTTCGCTGTCTTTCTTAGGCACGACCTTATCGAGTGCCTCATTGGCCTTGGCAAGATCGAACTCGGTAAACTGCGTCGCCAGCCTCTCATTGTAGAGCGGATCGCCCTTGCGGATCGCCGCGTGTGATGGGACGCCGATGCCGACGAACACGGATTCGATCAGCGCTTGGCGATCGATCGCCATAGACAATCCCGTCCGGAAGTCCTTGTTCGAATAGAGCTCTGCCTTGACCTTATCAGGGTGGGTCATATTGAGGCAGATCACCATGTCGTTCGGTTCGGTCGGGATCATCGTGTAGAAATTGTAGTCTCCCTTTGCCTGGCCATCGTACAGCACCGACTTATTGGTCGTCGTGCCGATGTACTGATCTATCATATCGATATCGCCCTGAAGCGCCTTCAGGAGCAGCACCTGGGCATCGGCGACGAGCGCGTAGTTGATCGCGTCGAGATAGGGCAGCTGGTTGCCCGCCGTGTCGACCTTGAAATAGAATGGATTTCGCTCAGCAACCGCGTTCTCCGTGCTCTCGCCTGGTGCAACCTTCATCTTCCATGGGTGGACGACCGGAATCTCGCTGTTGAGGAAGAAGTCGTCTTCAAGCGCCGCGCCGGACTTCTTCTGGAACAACTGCACCCAGCCAGACATTCCCTGGGCGGCTGCGAGCTTGTCGGCATCAGGATTATACTTGGGCAGAAATTGGCTGAGATAGTGCTTGGGAAAACGGGCGGTCTGATCGCTGTCGGCCCAAGCCAGCAATAGCAGAAACAGGCCATTCGGGCTTTTGAAAGAGACCTTGAACCTCTGGTCGTCGATCTTGCTGAAAATGGCTTTGTCGTCGCCAATGATCAGGTGATCCTGGTTGGTTACTTCGATATCCGGATTCATGAATACGTCCTCATACCAGAACATGACGTCCTCAGTGGTAAAAGGATGGCCATCCGACCACTTCATGCCCTTTCGCAGAGTGAAGGTGAACTCGGTCCCAGCCTCATTAGCTTCATAGGCTTCAGCGACGTTCGGGACGATGCCGCTCCATTCCGGGTTGTAGCGCACCAATGGCTCATAGGCCTGGTATCGGAAAAGCATCGACAGTGAACCACCGCCGACAATAGCGCTTCGCCAAGTGCCGCCATACTTGCCGATTTCGGTCAGCGGGGTCACGACCATTGGGTTTTCGGGCAACCGCTCGGCCAATGGCGGCAGCTTGCCAGCGTCAACCAGCGCCTTCAACATTGGAGCTTCGCCCGCGGGTGCCGCAGCGAGCGCCGGTGAGAAACCGGCCGCCGTTGCCGCCAGAGCTGCAGATGAAACACCAAGGAAAAATCGGCGTGAAATCGGATTCATAGCATTAATACCCCCCTGTTTGCGTTCAAGATAGTCGGCCGTTTCTCGCATTCGTTTGGGTGGCGCTCCTGTTTGCTGCTTGTGGCAAGAAGCATGCCGCTCTCAGCTTCAAGGTCAACGCTTACCCGATGGTAGGGGGCCTGATGGGTATTTGTCAATGGCCCTGACTTAAGTCATGTGGCTTTCGAATAAACACACGAAATATGCCGTATTTCCAGACCGGTTTTGGCGGGCCGCTGGCTGGCATCTGCAATTTTGTCCACTTCCATTACAAAAATGTCGCGGGTGGGGTTAAATGTTCCCGACTGGCGTCACGTTGTTTCATCACTGATCAAAGGACGTGGACCTACGAGAGGGCCATGCCGCTACAGCTTGATCGCCTGACCATCCGGCGAGTAGCCGAACTAATAGATTGTCTCGTGGCTGACCGAGACCGGAGGAGCTCCAGTCGCATTCGGCCGGCGATTTGCTGCGGCGACCAGCCATGCCTGATCCGCGCGGCTTGGCGCGGCGTTGGCGCGCCATGTCATGAGCCGTGACGCAATAGTAGCCGTTGAGATCCGGCATCTGCGGATCGACGAAGGTGTTGCGTTTGATCTCACGAAAAATCGTCGAGCGGTGGAGGCCGAGTTTTTCCGCGATGATTTCGATACTGATGCCGGCCATCGGCCAGCGAGAGATCCTGCGGCGTTCATCCATGTCGATCTGGGAGTAGGTGCGTGTCATGCGCTGTTCCTCGCGTGAGACAAGCCATTGTTATCTCTCGCAAGTCGCAATTCAAACTTGAACCCACCCGGCTACACCGCTTTGCGTCGTAATCTGTCGTATGGAACAGCAGACGCTGCCCTTGCGCGAACCATCAATCAAAGTTGCGAAACAGTATGTGCTTGTAGACTTTGACCCTGACATCACGCCTGCACCAGCTTCTCGATCCGGCTGCCTTTGTCGAGGACGGTGGCTTGATGCATTCGATGCCACCGAGAGGACGGCACGAAAGGACATTGGGACCCGCGAAGACGCCAAGGCGGATACCCGTAATGTATGCGTGAGCACCTGGAGCTACCTTGACCTTAAGCGGGCGGAATGCCGGCCAAGGAGCAATATTCAGAAGCTGTTGCGCTCGTGATAGGTCCGCAGGAAGGCCTGAATACGCGGGTCCTCGGGGTGGTGCAGGATCCGGCTCGGGACGTCCGTTGCGACCAGTTCGCCCTTCTCCATGAAGGCCACCCGATCGGCGACATGGGCGGCAAAGCCCATCTCATGGGTGACGACGACCATGGTCATGCCCTCGGAGGCGAGCGTCTTCATGACATTCAGCACCTCGCCCACCAGTTCCGGGTCGAGCGCCGAGGTCGGCTCATCGAACAGCATCAGGCGCGGCTCCATGGCGATGGCGCGGGCGATGGCGACACGCTGCTGCTGGCCGCCCGACAGGCGCGAGGGATGGTTGCCCATCTTGTCGCCGAGGCCGACCTTCTTCAGTGCCTCTGCGGCGCGGGCCTCAGCGTCGGATTTCGGCAAACCGCGCACGCGGATCAGCCCCTCGGCGACGTTCTGAAGTGCGGTCATATGCGGCCAGAGATTGAACTGCTGGAACACCATCCCGATCGACCGGCGCATCTCGCGCAGCTTGCGGCCCGCCATCTTGCGGCCGCCTGGAGCGTCGTAGCCGATCAGTTGCCCGTCGATGCGAATCTCGCCTGAATCATATTCCTCAAGGAAGTTGACGCAGCGCAGAAGCGTGGACTTGCCCGAGCCCGACGGCCCGATCAGGCAGGTTACCTTGCCCGGCAGGATCGACAGATCCACGTCTTTCAGTGCGTGGAAGCCACCGTAGTACTTGTTGACGTTGCGGATCTCGACGGCTGAGGCGGCAAGCATCTTACGTCCTTTCGATCAGAAGATGTTTCGTTATGCGCGTTTCCAGCCGGCGGCCGAAGCGCGAGATTGTTTCCACCAGCGCCCAGAAGAACAGCGCCAGCACCAGGTTCGCCTCGAGATAGCGGAAGGTCTCAGTGGACATGCGCTGCACCTGATACATCAGCTCGGGCACGGTGATGATCGACAGGATCACCGTCTCCTTGGTCAGGATGATCGAGAAGTTGACCAGCGCCGGCAACGCCGAGACGAGACCCAGTGGCAGAAGGATGCGGCGCACGATGGCCGGCTCGGACATGCCGATCGCGCGGGCAGCCTCGATCTGGCCCACCGGCACGGCGTTGAAGCCCGAGCGGAAGATTTCCGCGAAATAAGGGCTGCCATAGAGGGTCAGGCCAAGAAGCCCCGCCGGCACGGCATCCAGCCGCAGCCCGACAAGCGGACCGCCATAGTAGAGCACGAAAAGCTGCACGAGAAAGGGTGTGCCCCGAATGACCTCGATATAGGCCTGGACCAACCAGCCGAGCCGACGTGGCCCGTAGCGCTGCACCAGCGCGATGACCAGGCCCAGCGCCATGCTGAAGATGGTGCCCAGCGCCCAGCACAGGATCGTGACCGCGAAGCCGCGCAGCAGCATCGGCCCGTATTGTTGCAGAATGCTCCACTCCATTACACGGCCATCCGGTGTTCAAGATAACGGCCCAACGCGGCCAGGCAGAGATTGATGAGCAGGTAGATGCAGGCCGCCGCCAGATAGACTTCGAGCGGACGGAAGGTCGTCGCCGCCTGCGCCTGGCTGGCGCGTGTAATCTCAAGGATGCCGACGACCGATACCAGCGAGGACGCCTTGACCAGCAGGATCAATTCGTTGACCAGCGCCGGCAGCGACAGCGTGATCGCCTGCGGCAGGATCACGCGGGCCCAGATGTCGCGCGGCCCCATCCCGATAGCGGTTGCGGCCTCGGCCTGTCCCTTCGGGAGCGCCATGATCGCGCCGCGCCAGATTTCGGAAATGTAGGCGCTGGCGCAGATGCCGACCGTCACGACGGCTGCGACCATGGCCGGCACGTCGATGCCGATGACCGGCAGCAAGTAGTAGAACAGCAGCAGCTGGACCAGCAGCGGAACCCCGCGCAGGAAGCTCACCCACAATGCCGCAAACCGGCGCAGCCAGGTCACGTGCGACAAGGCAGCGGCGCATACCAACGCACCGATCACCAGCCCGAGGCCGATGCCCAGTATCGAGATTGACAGCGTATAGCGTGCCGCCCAGAAGAGCGGCCAAAAGCTGTCCAGAAAGATCGAAATCGAAAACATCGCCACTCCGCTTGGCCGATGCGCGCGGGCGGGATCGTTCCCGCCCGCGGCGTTTTCATTACTTCGTCGGGACTTCGCGGGGAAGTTCGGTGTAGGTGCCCAGCCACTTTTCCTGGATGGCCTTGACGCGGCCGTCGTCGGTCATCTTCAGCATGGCGTCGTTGATGGCCTTGGCGAAGCTTTCGCTGTCGGCCTCCTTGCGCAGTACCCAGGCGAAATATTTCGGCTCGCCGAACTGGGCGGGCGTCAGCAGCGCGAAGGTCTCGCCACGGTTCTTCACCAGGTAGGTGAGGTTCGGCAGCGAGCCGGCAACCGCATCCAGACGGCCGGCGGCGAGGTCCGCATAGGCCTCGTCGGTGGTGCCGTATTCCTTGACGCTCACGCCGCCCAGCTTTTCGCCGTAGGCTTCGAGCTGCTTGAACTGCGCGGTGCCCTGCTGGACGCCGACGGTCTTGCCCTTGATGTCCTCGGGCTTGGTGATCTCGCTATTGCTGGCGGCCTTGACCAGCGAGACGGTCGCATCGGCGATCGGCAGGGTGAAGGTGTAGCGCTCGAGGCGCTCCGGCGTGATCGTCACCGGCGCGATGACGATGTCGAACTTCTTGACCTCGAGGCCCGGCAGCTCGGCCGTCCAGGGAATATCCTGATAGACCGGCTCGACGCCGATTTCCTTAGCGATCTCGTCGAACAGATCCTTGGTCACACCCTCGTAGGTTCCGTTGTTCAGCATGTCGAAGGGGGCGTAGTGCATGTCGGTCGCCGTGACGATCTTGCCGGCCGCCTTGATGTCGGCCAGCTGGTCGGCCATGGCCGGACCGGTCAGACCCAGCGCGGCCGCGCCGAACAGGGCCATTTTCAGGGTTTTCGAAAAGTTCATGCCGTTCTCCTTGCTGGCTTAGTTGTTAAGCATTTTCGCCGCGCGCTGCCAGTCACCGTCCGCGGCCAAAGAGGATTCAGTTGCCGAGAATACCCGGCAGGCGCAGGCCCTTTTCGCGGGCGCAGTCCAGCGCGATGTCGTAGCCGGCATCGGCATGGCGCATGACGCCGGTGGCCGGGTCGTTCCACAGCACCCGCTCGATGCGGCGGGCCGCATCGTCCGAGCCGTCGCAGCAGATGACGACGCCGGAATGCTGCGAGAAGCCCATGCCGACGCCGCCGCCGTGGTGCAGCGACACCCAGGTCGCGCCCGACGCGGTGTTGAGCAGCGCGTTCAGGAGCGGCCAGTCGGAAACGGCGTCCGAGCCGTCCTTCATCGCTTCCGTCTCACGGTTCGGCGAGGCGACCGAACCGGAGTCCAGATGGTCGCGGCCGATGACGACCGGCGCCTTCAGTTCGCCGTTCTTGACCATCTCGTTGAAGGCCAGGCCGAGGCGGTGGCGGTCGCCGAGGCCGACCCAGCAGATGCGCGCCGGCAGGCCCTGGAAGGAGATGCGCTCGCGCGCCATGTCCAGCCAGTTGTGCAGGTGCTTGTTGTCGGGCAGCAGTTCCTTCACCTTGGCGTCGGTCTTGTA
>NZ_JBFTIM010000032.1:0-15444 GCF_056394765.1 Mycoplana sp. 10N416
GCTCGCCACCGCCCCCAACTCGGTAGCGGGCAATGTCCAGGGTACTGCTGTCTACAAAACCCTGCAGTTTTTGCCGAATCGCCGGAGGTATTGGTTGGACGCCAGCCGATAGGGCGTCATCTCTTGATCTAATGATCGCTTTCTGGAGAACTGGAGCAGTCGCCTGAACGATGCCGTCGATCACGTCACCTAGAAGGTCCTCGGCGCGCGCGTTGCCGACACTGCAAAACGTCCCGATGAATGCGAGTGTCGCAAAGGCGCTGCAGATGAATCCACTGCGAGACATTGGCCGCTTCCGATGCTGCCATGGCTAGTCCGATGAAAGATAGGTAGTTTGCGACGGCATTTGAAGAAGTCGACCTGGGCCAACGCAGAGGCGGCCCCAAGCCAGTGCCCGTCGCGCAGAGGGACGTGTCGTTCATTCCGTGGCTCCTGTCCCACAGGGAACTCGCTGCGCTGTTAGCTGATTACGCAGCGGAGAAGATGCCGCATGCCCGCTCAGAAACCCCGGAAGTGGTCGAAAGCCGTTCTCGTGGAGATCGAGTTTGAAGAGGAGTTTGCGGTTCTTCAGGTCGACAACACCCGTGAGGCCGCGGAATGCCTTATGGAGCTTTGGCCCACGTTGGGTGGCGTTGCGTTCCACCGTGCCCTGGTTGTTTGCGCAACTGCCCTGGAGGGCGGCGCTGACGATCGCGGCGCTCGTGAAGCCTTCAGGGCAGCGGCGGAAGAAGCCGATATCTCGTCCCGATCCATTGATCTACTGAGGAGCGAGGCGAATGGACCCGAGGTACTGGACCAAAAGCGTAGAGCTGGAGTTGGGAGGCCTAGCCCAGGTTGAAATTGTGCGGAGCACGCATCAGGCGGCCACCGCCCTTTCGCATTGGCCGCGTGGCAAACAGGGCGCGGCCTACAAAGAAGCCAAGCGAGTCTGCCGGGCTGTTCTGAAACATGAAGCGCCTTCACAAATCGCCCGCGATGCCTTCATTCGCGCTGCTGAGGAAGCGGGAATCCTCATACGGAAGAAGTGAGGGTGCGAGGATGAGTTTTGACGTGTCTCCTGCCATACAGATGGAGCCGATGCGGCGCAGTGCGCCTCCTGTGGCAGGGTGTCTATTGAATTTGACGTGTCGTTCGACGCGACGATTGGAACGTTTTCCACGCCAGCTGATTTCTCCGTCGCGTTTCATTGCCAAGGAGGAACACCATGAAATCGCTGGCTGAGATTTTCGAGCACACCCTGCAGGATGTCTACTACGCTGAAAATGCGATCACCACGGCGCTACCCAAGGTCGCCAAGGCTGCAAAGAGCGCCGACCTAAAGAAGGCCGCCGAAGAGCACCTCGCGGAACGAAGGATCAGATCAAGAAGCTGGAACGGGTCTTCAAGTCAATCGGCAAGAAGGCCTCCGGCGAAAAGTGCGATGCCATCGAAGGGCTGATCAAGGAAGCCGACGGGCTGATGCAGGAGGCCGAGGGTACCGCGCTTGATGCCGGCCTGCTCGCTGCGTGCCAAGCTGTCGAACACTACGAGATCGCACGGTATGGTTCGCTGCGCGAATGGGCGAAAGATCTCGGCCACGTCGAGGCGCATACGCTCCTGAGTGAAATCCTCGACCAGGAGAAGGCGACGAACAACAAGCTCACGAACCTCGCGGTGACGTCCATCAATAAGACGTCGTCCGCTTCGAAGGCCGCTTAGCCGCCGCGCCCCGACCCTAGGTATCGCTGGATACGGAACCAGCGCCAGCGGCCAAGCTGGGAGGGAAGCCCGCTCAAGCCAGTGCGTGGTTCGCCCAACAAAAACGGGCCACTAATTTGGGGGCGCAACTGCTCCAATATCGAGGGTCCATGGCAATTCTGCTGGCCCCTCATCACGAGCACGACCGCTTAGGGCCTAACGCAGTCGAGCCTTGTCCGCTTTGCGCCCCCATTCCCGCCATTCCGAGACCCTTGGCGACCACCCGAAAGCAGATGTCGCCAGCGACAGGACCGGACGACTTCATTGCGCCAGTGAGTGGACAGCACTGGCGGCTGCGTCCGCCTTTGCGGTCTTTATGTTTTCCTTATGTCCCCCGCCAATCATCCCAATCGATATTTGATCTCACGAGGGTGCATCATCCGGACGTCAGAAAAATCCGGAGGATGCCCATGTTCGACATCGTATTTCTTGCCGCCGGCATCGGCGGTTTTGTCGTGCTTGCGCTCTACGCGCGCGCGCTCAGCCGGCTCTAGGAGGGATCGATGATCGAACCTCTTATCGGCCTGTTCGTCGCCATTTCGCTTGCCGTCTATCTCGTCGTGACGCTCGTAGCGCCTGAACGGTTTTGACCCGTCCTCTGCGGAGATTTTCCCATGAACGCCATCGGCTGGCTGCAGATCAGCCTCCTCTTTCTCGCCGTCCTGATCGTCATCAAGCCGCTGGGGCTTTACATGGCGAGGGTCCTTTCTGGCGAGCGCAGCGTCTTTTCGCCAATTCTCGCCCCCGTCGAGCGCGGCCTCTATGTGGCTGCCGGTGTCGACCCGGCGAAAGAACAGGGCTGGCTCGTATACACGCTGTCCATGCTCGCCTTCAGCCTGGTCGGCTTCGCCTCGCTCTACGCGATCCTCAGATGCCAGGCATGGCTGCCATTGAACCCGCAGGGCTTCGGCAACGTCCCTCCCGACCTTGCCTTCAACACGGCCGTCAGTTTCGTCACCAATACCAACTGGCAGAACTACGCCGGTGAGACGACGATGAGTCACTTTAGCCAGATGGCAGGGCTGACGGTGCACAACTTTGTTTCGGCCGCGACCGGCCTCGCCATCGCGCTTGCCGTGACGCGGGCCTTTGCGCGCTCGGCCGCCTCGACGGTCGGCAATTTCTGGGTCGATCTCGTCCGTGGAACCCTCTATATCCTCCTGCCGATGGCCATCGTCGTGGCGCTTGCCTTCATGGCGATGGGCCTCCCGCAGACGCTTAGCGCCTCGGCGGATGCGACGACGCTCGAGGGGGCAAGGCAGACGATCGCGCTCGGACCGATCGCCAGCCAGGAGGCGATCAAGCAGCTCGGCACGAACGGCGGCGGCTTCCTGAACGTCAACGCCGCGCATCCGTTCGAAAACCCGACAGCGCTTTCGAACTATCTCAACATTTTCGCGATGCTGTCGATCTCGGCGGCACTCCTCTACACCTTCGGCCAGCTCGTCGGCAATCGCCGCCAGGGCTGGGCCTTCATTGCCGTCACGTTCTCCTTCCTGATCGTCGGCGCCGGAATCATTTATTGGGCGGAGGCAGCCGGCAACCCCATCCTGACGGCCCTTGGCCTCGATCCGGCGCTCGGCAACATGGAAGGCAAGGAGATCCGCTTCGGCGAGGCGATGACGGCGCTCTACGCGGCGGTCACAACCGGCCTGTCCGATGGCGGCGTCAACGGCATGCACGGGTCGTTCACCGGCCTTGGCGGTCTCGTCCCGATGTTCCTCATGCAGCTCGGCGAAGTCCTGCCCGGCGGTGTCGGCTCCGGCCTCTACGGCCTGGTCGTTTTTTCGATCCTCGCCGTGTTCGTTGCCGGCCTGATGGTCGGCCGCAGCCCGGAACTACTGGGCAAGAAGATCGAGGCGCGCGAGATGAAGTATGCGATGTTCGCCGTACTCATCCTGCCGGTGGCGATCCTCGGCTTCACGGCGATCTCCGCGATGCTGCCGTCGGCCGTTGCCAGTATCGGCACCGCCGGGCCGCACGGGCTCTCGGAGATCCTCTATGCCTTCACATCCGCCACCGGCAACAACGGATCGGCGTTCGGTGGGCTCTCCGGCAATACGCCATGGTACAACACCACCCTCGGTATTGCGATGTTGCTGGGCCGCTTCGCCTATGCCGTTCCCGTGCTTGCCATTGCCGGATCGATCGCCGCCAAGACGCGCGTGCCGGCGTCGAAAGGCACGTTTCCGACCGACACGCCGCTCTTCGTCGGCCTGATGATCGGCATCATCCTCATCCTCGGCGGGCTGCAGTTCTTCCCGGCGCTCGCCCTCGGCCCGATCATCGAGCATTTCGCCATGATCTCGGGCCAGACCTTCTGAAGGAAACCAGGCATATGTCCAGGAAACCCCTCGCACCCCGCCTCTTCGATCCGGCGATCCTTCTGCCCGCAGCCAAGGCCGCCTTCTTCAAGCTCGACCCGCGCCAGCTCGTCCGCAATCCGGTGATCTTCGTGACCGAGGTCGTGGCGGCGGTGGTCACCCTGTTCTTCGTGCGCGACCTCGTCGCCAGCGGCGGCAGCCCGTTCTTTTCGGGCCAGATCGCCGCGTGGCTGTGGTTCACGGTGCTGTTCGCAACCTTCGCCGAAGCCGTTGCCGAAGGGCGCGGCAAGGCGCAGGCCGACTTCCTGCGCCGCTCCAAGTCGGAGCTGACGGCGCGCAGGCTCCTGTCTTCCGAGAGGCGCGAGACGCAGGACGTCCCGGCCACCACGCTGAAAATCGGCGATCTCGTTCTCGTCGAAGCCGGCGAGTTGATCCCCGGCGACGGCGAGATTGTCGAAGGTGTCGCATCGGTCAGCGAGAGCGCGATCACGGGCGAATCGGCTCCGGTGATCCGCGAAGCCGGCGGCGACCGGTCCGCCGTCACCGGCGGCACCCAGGTCCTTTCCGACTGGGTCAAGGTCCGAATCACGACCGCTCCGGGCTCAACCTTCGTCGATCGCATGATCGCCCTGATCGAGGGAGCACAGCGCCAGAAGACGCCGAACGAGATCGCGCTCTCGATCCTGCTCTCCGGCTTGACGCTAATCTTCCTGATCGCCGTTGTCACCCTCTGGGGCCTCGCCGGCTATTCGGCGACCGTTCTCTCGGTCACGGTGCTCTCCGCATTGCTGGTCACGCTGATCCCGACCACGATCGGCGGGCTCCTCTCGGCGATCGGCATTGCGGGCATGGATCGGCTCGTGCGCTTCAACGTCATCGCCACCTCGGGCCGCGCCGTCGAGGCGGCCGGCGACGTCGACACACTGTTGCTCGACAAGACCGGCACGGTTACCTACGGCAACCGCATGGCGAGCGATTTCCTGCCTGTTCCGGGTGTCACAGAACAAGAACTCGCCGATGCGGCGCTACTGGCGAGCCTGGCGGACGAGACGCCGGAAGGCCGCTCGATCGTGGCGCTTGCCACCGGTGAATTCGGCCGGCACGCGCCGGCGGAAAAGATGGATGCGATCATCCCGTTTGCCGCCGAAACCCGGCTCTCCGGTGTCGATCATGCGCGTCGTCGGCTGCGCAAGGGTGCGGTCGACTCCGTCCTGAAGTTTGCCGGCCTTTCCGAGGCCGAGGTCCCCGCCGTTTTCCGGCAGGCCGTCGACAAGATCGCCCGCACCGGCGGCACGCCGCTAGCCGTGGCGGACGGCAACCGGCTCCTTGGCGTCATCCACCTGAAGGACATCGTCAAGCCGGGCATCAAGGAGCGCTTCGCCGCATTGCGGGCAATGGGCATCCGCACCGTGATGGTCACGGGCGACAATCCGATCACGGCCGCCGCAATCGCATCCGAGGCGGGCGTCGACGATTTCCTTGCCGAGGCCACGCCCGAGGACAAGCTCGCCTTCATCCGCAAGGAACAGAAGGGCGGCCGGCTCATCGCCATGTGCGGCGACGGCACCAACGACGCCCCGGCGCTCGCGCAGGCTGATGTGGGCGTTGCCATGCAGACGGGAACGCAAGCCGCCCGCGAGGCCGCCAACATGGTCGACCTAGATTCGAGCCCCACCAAGCTCATCGAGATCGTCGAGATCGGCAAGCAACTGCTGATGACGCGCGGCTCGCTGACCACCTTTTCGATCGCCAACGACGTGGCGAAATATTTCGCCATCATTCCCGCACTGTTCGTGACCACCTACCCGGCGCTCGGGGCGCTCAATGTCATGGGACTCGGATCGCCGCAGTCCGCAATCCTTTCCGCCGTCATCTTCAATGCGCTGATCATCGTTGCGCTCATTCCGCTCGCGCTGAAAGGCGTCAAATATCGTCCCGTCGGCGCGGCCGCGCTGTTGCGCCGCAACCTGCTGGTCTACGGCCTCGGCGGCATCCTGCTGCCCTTCGTCGGAATCAAGGCCATCGACATCGTCGTCTCCACCCTCAATCTGGTGTGACCATGCTCAGTCAACTCCGTCCCGCCCTTGTTCTTACCCTGGCCCTGACCGTGATCACGGGCCTGGTCTATCCGCTGGTGATCACGGGTATCGCGCAGGCGCTGATGCCACGGCAGGCGAATGGAAGCCTGATCCTCAAGGATGGAGCCGTCATCGGTTCCGAACTGATCGGCCAGAACTTTGCCTCCGCACAATACTTCTGGCCGCGCCCCTCGGCGACCGCACCGGAACCTTATAATGCCAGTGCTTCCACCGGCTCCAATCTCGGCACCACTTCCGCCAAGCTCAAGGAGCGCGTGGGCGCGGACATCGCACGGCTGCGGGCCGCAGGTGTCATGGGCGAAGTTCCGGCCGACGCCGCCACGGCATCGGGATCGGGCCTCGACCCGCATATCTCGCCTGAATTCGCGAGGGCCCAGGTTGCGCGCGTCGCCAGGGTGCGCGGCCTTCCAGAACGGGAGGTCAGCGCTCTCGTAGAGAAGTCAATCGACGGTCGCCTGTTCGGTTTCATAGGCGAGCCCCGTGTGAATGTGTTAGAACTGAACCTCGCCTTGGCTGCTTCAGAGAACCGATAAAGCTCGAGACATTGCATGCCCGAGAATGACCGCGAGCGAATAAGCCGCCCTGATCCCGATGCCCTCCTTGCGCTGGTCGACCGTGACACGAGAGGAAAGCTCACGGTCTTCCTTGGCGCTGCACCTGGCGTCGGGAAAACCTATGCCATGCTTACGCGGGCGCGACGCCTCAAGGCAGAGGGCGTGGATATCGTCATCGGGCTCGTCGAGACGCACGGACGCAACGAGACGGCAGCGCTCCTCGAAGGACTGGAGGTCCTGCCGCGCCGCGAGGTGATCCACAGCGGCCGGACGCTGTCGGAATTCGACCTCGACTCCGCCTTGGGCCGTAATCCGCGGATCATGGTCGTCGACGAACTTGCCCACACCAATCTCGGCGACAGCCGCCACCCGAAACGCTACCAGGACATCGAGGAACTGATCGCGGCCGGCATCGATGTCTGGACCGCGGTCAACATCCAGCATCTCGAAAGCCTTTCGGATGTCGTCTCGCAGATCGCCGGTGTGCAGGTGCGCGAACGCATTCCCGACACGGTGCTGGACCGTGCCGACGACGTGCTCCTCGTCGACCTGCCGCCGACAGAACTGATCGAGCGGCTGAAGGTGGGCAAGGTCTATCTGCCCGACAGCGCCAAGCGCGCTATCGATCGCTTCTTCCGGCTGGGCAACCTGACAGCATTGCGGGAGCTCGCGCTTAGGCGCACGGCCGACCGGGTCGACGACCAGATGGTCGACTACCTCAAGCAACACGCCATCGAAGGGCCGTGGGCGGCCGGCGAAAGGCTGCTTGTCTGCATCGGACCCGATTCACTGTCGGAAAAGGTGGTCAGGACGGCAAGCCGTCTTGCTTCGGGCCTCAACGCCGAGTGGATCGTCGTCTCCATCGACCGTGCCGACGGCGAGGACGGTGACCGCGAGGCAATGCGGCAGCTCGATGATACGTTCCGCCTCGCGGAGCGACTGGGGGCGCAGACGCGCCGCGTCATCGGCAACGATTTCGTCGAGGAAATCCTCAGACTCGCGCGACGCGAGCACGCGACGCAGATCATCATCGGCGCGCGGCACAATCGGTTTCCATTTCGGTTCTTTCGTCGTTCGCTGCCCGATGCCCTGGCAGCGCGGGCAGCGGGCATCGGTGTTCATTTGATTACCGACAGGGAGAGCCCCTCTACAAAGCCGAAGCATCCGCGCCCCCGCGTATCGCCGAAAGAGCTTGCCCGCTGGCTCGGTATTGCCGCTACCGCCGTTGGGTCGGCGACGGTGGCCGGCCTCGTCATCGAACGCTTCGTCATCCTGCAGAACATATCGCTTCTCTACCTGCTCGCGGTGCTGGTCTCGGCCACCTACGCCGGCTACATCGCCGCGATCGCCGCGGCGCTATTTTCCGGCCTTGCCTATAATTTCTTCTTCATCGAGCCGGTCGGCACCTTCACCATCGCCGAGCCGCACGAGGTCTTCGCCTTCTTCGTTTTCCTCGTGGTCGCCACCCTTGTCGGCAGCCTGGCATCCCGCATTCGGCAACAGGCGAAGGCGGCCCAGCGGCGGGCGACGGCCGTGCAGGCGCTTTACGACTATTCCCGTACGCTGTCGGGTACCGTCGACGTCGAAGACGTGCTCTGGGCTGCCGTCACCCAGACGCAGAAGATGCTGAGGCGTAACGCGGTGCTGCTGCTGCCGGAGGACGGCGATATTGCCTTGAGCGTCGCCTGGCCGCCGGACACCGAACTCGGCGTCACCGACATGACGGCCGCCCGCTGGGCCTTCGAACGGAAGGAGGCAGCCGGCAACGGAACCGGCACGCTGCCGAACAGCCCGTTCCAGTTCAGGCCGCTGATGACCCCGAACGGTGTCGTCGGTGTTTGCGGTTACGTGCAACGGGACAAGCCACTGGAGATCAACGAGGAGCGGGCGCTGGCAGCAATTCTCGACCAGACGGCGATCGCCGTCGACCGCGCTCGGCTATCGCGCGAAACCCTCGATCAGGCGGCACGCCTCGAAGGCGAGAAGTTCCGCGCCGCGTTGCTTTCGTCCATTTCCCACGATCTGAGGACGCCGCTGGCGACGATCATGGGAGGAGTGACGAGCCTTCGCCAGCTCGGGGATCGGATGCCGGCGGAAAGCCGCGACGACCTCCTGCAATCGATCGAGGAGGAAGGCGGCAGGCTCACACGCTTTGTCGCCAACCTGCTCGACATGACCCGCATCGAGGCGGGAACATTGAATGCCAAGCGCGACTGGGTCGACGTCGCCGACGTTGTGCGCGTGGCCATCGAGCGGGCGCGAAAATACTTCCCCAACCGCGCCTTCGAGACGAGCATCGCGTCCGATCTACCGTTGATGCGCGGCGACAGCGTGCTGCTAGGCCAGGTGCTGTTCAACCTTCTCGACAATGCCGACAGGTTCGGCGGCGACGAGCCTGTCAGCGTCTATGCCCGGCGGGAGGGAAACGAGATCGTGCTTTCGGTGACCGACCTCGGTACCGGGATCGTCCCCGCCGATCTCAAGCAAGTGTTCGATAAATTCTTCCGGAAAGGAAAGCCGGATGGCCGCGCGCGCGGCACCGGCCTCGGCCTTGCGATCAGCAAGGGCTTCGTCGAGGCGATGGGCGGGCAGATCAAGGCCGAAAGCCCGGCAGTCAAGCGTCGCGGCACGCGTATCTCCATGCGCTTTCCGGTCGCTGTCGCCGAACTGCCAAGGAAGGATTGGGAATGACGGCGCAACGTATTCTCGTGGTCGACGACGAGCCGCAAATCCAGCGGTTCCTTCGTCCAGCGCTCGGGGCGGCGGGCTATGAAGTCGTCGAGGCTATGACCGGCGGTGAAGCCATCAAGGCAGCCGCCACCAGCGCGCCCGACGTCATCATCCTCGATCTCGGCCTGCCCGACATGGACGGCAAGGATGTTGTCGCCAACATCCGCACCTGGTCGCAGTTACCGATCATCATCCTCTCAGCGCGCGACCGGGAAAGCGAAAAGATCGCCGCGCTGGATCTCGGCGCTGACGATTACATCGAAAAACCCTTTGCCATCGGCGAGCTGACCGCGCGCATTCGCGCCGCGCTTCGCCATCGCGTCCAGATGCAAGGGAGCCAGGCGCAGCTCTCTACCGACGGCCTTTCGATCGACATGATCAAGCGGACGGTAATCCGTGACGGCGAGCCACTGCGGCTTACGCCGAAGGAATACGATCTGCTCGTCATGCTCGCGCGCCACGCGGACCGCGTCGTGACCCACAAGACGCTGCTCACCTCCGTCTGGGGCGTCGCCCATGGCGAGGACCTGCATTATCTGAGGGTGTTCATCGGTCAATTGCGGGGCAAGATCGAGCGCGATCCCGCAGACCCGAAGATCATTCGCACAGAACCGGGCGTCGGCTATCGCTTTGTCAGACACGACGACTGACGGCTGAGGCACGGCCGAGCCACTCTCCGGCCAAAAAAGTTTGATGACCGCTTTGGGTGATCCCGGACACATGCAACTATGGCTCCGAAGTCTGCTTCCCGCCGATTGTCTCTTCATCGGACAGTCAGCTCACGGCCCCTAAGCGGGCATTGCCGCGCACAGTTCTTCGCCAAAAATGTCGCAGTTGAGCCCAAACGATTTAGCGAGCATGCTAGTCTGGTGGAGCTAACCACATTCGGAGGTCGTCGTGTTCATCAAGACCATCGAACCCGCCGAGGCAACGGGCGAAATCGCAGCGCTTTACGATGCCGAGGTGAAAGCAATGGGACGTGTGATGCAGGCCACCCAGTGCTGGTCCGCACGTCCCGATCTCATCGTTCCAATTGAGAACCTGCTCCATCAGATACGGGACGGATTCTCGCTCAGTCTACTGAACTTTCGGCTGATTACTTTTGTTGCGGCTCAGCATGTCCCCTCAAGCTACTGCTCTCACGTTTATTTCCGCAGCATTTCCACGATGCTTGGGCGTGAACAAGCGCTGGCGGTTCGAAGGAATTACCGCAATGCTGGGCTTAGTGATCAGCAGGTTGAGATGCTGGCCTACGCGGAACAGATCAGCAGCAACGCATCGCAGATAACCGCAGCAGACATACAGCAGCTGCGGGACGTGGGCTTCTCCGATGTCAATATTGCCGATATCGCGTTAGCCGCGTCCTTTCGCAGTTTCATGAGTCGCTACTTCGATGCTGTGGGTGCAACGGTCGAACCGGAGTTTCTCGATACTGATCCAGCAATTAGAGAAGAGATGGCAGTAGGTCGCAAATAGCACAGCGCCAGGTGGCCTGAGCCTATCGAGCGAAGTAAGTCTCTACGCCTGCTTCCGGCGCAAAACGAACTCAATCCTTCGGTGCGGTGACTTCTTCCTCCGAGACGCTGTCGCGGTTGCTGCCGATCTTCTTGGTGCCCACCTGCTGGTCGACGGTGTCGGTGGCATGATCGTCGAAACCGAAGCCTATCGACAGGACGACGAGGCATCTCACAGCTATCGGAGGCAAACGCGTGCCAACGCACCTATGTTTGGTGAGCCAGCCCGAGCCTACGATCGGTCTTATGGACTGCACTGGTGCCTGAATTTTGTCTGCGACACGGGTGGCGCGGTCCTAGTTCGCGCGCTCGAGCCAACGCATGCGGTCGATGCGATGATGGCACGACGCGGGACGGATAACCCATACAAGCTATGCGCGGGGCCTGGAAATGTTTGCAAAGCGCTCAGCGTGACTGGCGAAATGAATGGACTTCCAATTCACGAACCACCCTTTTCGCTGGCACTTCCCATAATTCCAACCCCGGTGGCAAGGGGCGCTCGGATTGGGATCACAAAGCGGTTGAGCGACCTTGGCGATTTGCCGTGCAAGGCTCGCGCTACCTAAGCAAGCCCATTTGAAGTCCCAGGGTCGGCTCTCTTTCGCTACTTCTCGCGTTCAGTCGGATCGAGATCGCTTCTCCTTCGAGGAGCGATCCGAACAGTCCCGCTTTAGGCCACTTTGATAAAGGCGGTCTCAGGCTGCGAGAACGCCCTGGCAAGGCGACCGAGGTGGGTTTCATCATAAACTGAGTTCGTCTCGATACCTTCGATCTCTGCAACTGTGAGACCGCTTGCCACCGACAGGTCTTCGATGGTGTATCCAAGGTGATCGCGGAATGCTTTGACTATGTGAACGCCTTTGCAGATGGCGTCAGCTACGGTCTCAGGCAAAAGTGTCGCTGCCGACATGTTTTGACCTCCGTTATGCCGTGCGGTTCGACGTGTTTTTAGAGTCGCGCATCGACCGCATCCAAGACGCGCGACGAGAACATTTAGTTCTTCGGTTTGGTGAAGAGGGACTCGGGACGGCCCGCTCTCAGAAGTACGAGTCAAGGCCAAAAAAATTGACTATCGCAAGCCTGTATATAAGTCTTTTTGGACATCATGGCAAATGCAGTACTGAAAAGGCGGCATCACGCTGTTCCTGCCAGCCCTGAGGGGCGTGCTGAACGCACCCCAAAATGGTGTGATTGCCCCCGATATGGGTGTTGCCATACAGAATGAACTCGCGATCGCGATGCCGACTTCGTGCAGGTAGCGCCTCCGACGAGAGTGTGGCCGACTTCGTGAATGGCCACCGCCTTTGCAGGCTGCGTCTAGCACGCCTGGCCAAGCGACGAGCTTCTCGGGCGACCCTTGATGCGCACCGCGTGGGCGGGCGTGGTCGAGTCGCCGATGCGGTTCAACTTTCCGCCGCTAGCCCTGACACTGTCACAGCTGGAACGACAGGCGAACAAAAAATTTCTGAGGTCGCGGAACATTTCGAACCCGACCATGTTTGAGCAATCGCTTGTACTGTACACTAATTCGGGCGGCGCTTTCCCCCAACCTGCCGCCTGCCTTTCTTTGTATAGCAAGCAGGTTGCACAGGGCCTTCATGTGGCTCCTCATGGAGGCCCTTCTACTAACGGGAAAAAAGATTCTCGCGCGGGAACCTTTCCAAAGCGAGCTTGTTTATGTGGCCGCTTGAACGTCACTTGAGCGGCGAAACACCCCTGTCCTCGCCGCTCGTTCCTTAGATGACGTTCAAGCACCTTCCCTCCAACGCCCGAGCGCATCTGTCATTCATCATGCCGCGATGCGCAGCCCGGTCCTTGATCTTTTCGCTATGCAGCCGGTGAAGCCGCAAGAACTCATTCAGCACGTCCAGAAACCTAACCGCGTCGGTTGTGGTGCAGTTCCAAAAGAGTGACCAGCCGCTCTTGGTCAACGATGTGCTGTTCGGCTTCAGCGATATGGCGGTCGATCAGGTCCAAAGCTTCTTGATCGGTGGGCATTGCCGGTTCCCTTCAAAAAAGGCAACCGACATTGTACGCCAGATGTTGCGCATGGTGCTTAGTTTTCGCGGTGCCGCTTTCTAACGTTGCTGGTCGGCTGGTCTTCCTCGTGCTGCCGATCATCGAAGCCTGGCGCAGTTCTAACGTTTCGCCTTGGCCTCCGACTTCTTCGAGCCGCCTTCGAGGCTCTTTTTCAGCGCCGCCATCAGATCGACCACGTTGCTCTTGGATGCGGTCGGGAGCTCGATCGGCCTGACGACCTTCTTCAGGCCCTTCTTCTTGGCGGCGATGATCTTCAGCAAGTTCTCCTGCATCGGGTCCTTCACAAACGACGGCGACCAGTGCTTCGTCTGCCCCTGGATCACCTCCTGGGCGACCTCGAGAAGTTGCGGGTCCGTATCAGCCGTGATGCGGTCGAAATATTCGTCCTCGTCGCGCACCTCATCGCCATAATGCAGGGTCCAGACGACGATGCCATTGCCTCGCGGCTCCAGCATGATCGCATGCTCCCTGCGTCCGATAACAAGTCGGGAAATTCCAACGACGTCTTCGGCCGCCATTGCATCCCGGATAACCGCGAAGGCATCTTCGCCGACCTTGCCGTCAGGCACCAGGTAGTGCGCCTTGTCCAGCCAGATCCAATCGATGGTTTCCCTTGGAACGAAGGTGCTGATCTCGATCGTTCTGACGCTCTCGAGGTTGACGGCCTGCAGCTCTTCGTCCTCAAGAAGGACGTACTCGCCGCCGCGGTCAAAGCCTTTGACCTCATCCTCGTCGGAGACCTCCTTGCCCGTGACGCTGTCCACGTAGTGGGAAACGACGCGGTTATGGGTCTCTCGGTTGATGGTGTGAAACCGGACCTTTTCGGATTCGCTCGTCGCCGGTGACATCGCGACCGGGCACGTGACGAGCGATAGCTTCAGGTAACCTTTCCAGTATGGACGGACAGCCATGGTGCCTACCCAGCCTTTCTACGTTCGCCGGACGCTGTTTTCCGTCCCGTCTTTGCAGCGTCTGCCGCCCTCGACTTGGCGGTGGTTCTCGTCCTTCGTTTTTCCGTCACGCCGACGCTCTCCCGCAATGCCTCGAGCAGACTGCTCACGCCTTCCACCTTCGGTGCTTTCGGCGGCTTGATTGTTCTGCCTTCCGCCTTGGCCTGCACCAGTTCCATCAGCGCGGTATCGTAGCGGTCATCGAATTCCTTGGGATTGAAGGTCCCTTTCTTGGTCGCAATGATGTGCTTCGCGAGATCGAGCATTTCGCCTTCAATGTGAACCTTGGGAGCTTCCTCGAAGGCCTCTTCGGCGGATCTGACCTCGTAGTCAAAGTTCATGGTCGAGGCGATCAGGCCGTTGCCGTGGGGACGGATCAGAAGGGTGCGCAAGCGGCGAAACAATACGGCGTGGGCAATGGCCGCCACGCCGGAGCGCACCAAGGCGTCACGCAACAGCACGAACGCCTCTTCCCCAGCCTTGTCGGGTATCAGGTAGTAGGGCTTGTCGAGGAAAACGGTGTCGATTTCCGAGTTCGGAATGTAATCGGAGACGCGTATGGTCTTGTCGCTCTCAGGAACGATCGCGGCGATCTCATCCGGTTCGATAATGATATGTTGGTCTTTCTCGACCTCATACCCCTTCACCTGAGCGTCACGTTCGACGGGCTCCCCGCTGCCACTGTCGATGTATTCTCGACGAACCTTGTTGCCCGTCCTGCGGTTAATGATGTTGAAGCTCACCCGCTCCGCAGAGGACACGGCTGTGTACAAGATGGCGGGGAACGTGATCGCCCCGAACGTCAGAAATCCCTTCCACAATGCCCGGGCCATACTTGGTACCTCCACGGAGCAAGAAACGGTGCGCAAGCCATTTGGTTTCTCTGATTCCCGAATCAAAATGTGTCAAAAAGCGGGCCGATGATCTGTTCCCGGTTATAGATGACATCCAGGGTCCCGTGCGCAGGTCTGCACGTAGCGGGCTAACCCCTTCGACTGCTGTGGGCGGGGTGCCCCTCGGAGAGGAGGTCGAAGCCCTCAGCCCAACGCCCGTATGCTATATGGTGATTGTCGGCCGACCGCCGGGCGATAGCAAGCATCACCTCGGCGGGCGACATCACACGTCATTGTTGATTGTTCTGAACCTGCGCCCTGCCGGAGCGTTCCTTCTCCAAGGAAAACACGGGGCTTCCAATGCGCCACCTCCCATCGACCTCCTCAGTTCCACCCGGAGCCTTCGTGGCTTTCCCGTACGATCGCGCGACCGTCGAGCAGTTCCGCCAGAGTTTCCCCAGAGCACGCTGGGACGATGAGCGGCGAAGCTGGTTCGTTCCCGGCAAGACCGCCGACAGAAGGATTGCGCACTGGATTGATCGCCAGACCTCCGCTCTCGACGCATTTGCTGACGACAAAGGAAGAGATGCTTACGACTTCGAGCCGATCGACAGCCAATATATTGAAGTTGCCAACGACCTGCGGGTGCGCACGCCTTACTCG
>NZ_JBFTIM010000033.1:0-15022 GCF_056394765.1 Mycoplana sp. 10N416
TGGATACGGTGTCGGTCACCGAACCCGGCTTCGTCGAGGCGAGGTCCGTCGTCGAATCCAGATCGCCCTTCGTGGAGGTGGTTTCCGACTTGTCGGACGACGACGAGCCGTTCCAGCCCTTGTCGCTGTCATGGGCGGACCGCAGCTTGAGACGGTCGGCAAAGCTGTTGCCGGCGTCGTTGTTGTGGTCGGTGACCTTCGACAGACGATCGAAGATCTTGTCTAGCATCGGAGCCGCAGTCTGGCTGTTTTCGTTGATGGCATTGCCGATGAGGTCGACGAGCGTCGTTTCAGCCTGTACTCCGGCTTTGGTTACATCGCGAATATTGCTTGTCACTGCTTCTTTTGCCTTTCTCCCCACCCTGAACCCTTTGGAGACGGTGGTACTATTCTGGGCTATGCCGGTTAATATTTTGTAGGTCCGGCGTTACGGCGGGGACTAATAGGTCAGGTCATTTGAGAGGGCAACAGCACTGGAGAAGTAAGAAAACACAACAATATCGCCCGATTGCTGCCATATTATTCGCCGCTGCGGGGTTTTGTTTCTTGAAATATTGGTAGAAATCCGTGCTGCCGGAATTGCGGCAGAATCCTGGAGCCAGTCTCTTGCGGAAAAGCATTACGAAAGCTGAATTCGAGCGCCGCGCATTGAAACCATTAGGGAAATCTCAAACTCCGCAAAGCGAGTGAATTTCGACCTCTCGCGCTTACGATGAATTTGACGTTTTTTATGAATATCGCAATTTTGCAACCAAGGAGGCGTATTGCGGGCGGCGGCAACCATTGCGGACGGCGCCGATCACGAGAAGACTCCCCAAGAACTGGAAAATGGAGCGGTGCACAACCGGCATGGGGCCCGGACAATAGGCGACCCGGAATGTCGTGGACTCCATAAACCTGCAGTCAGACTGGCCTCTAATCCGCCTGCAGCCACCCGCCAAACGGACAGGTGGGGCGGCTGTTCTCGTCCCTTCGAGGTGGCTCGCCCTGCAACCGGCAGAGCCTGGACCTACCTTGTGCCGTGTTGATCGTCCCGATCGGCGGATCATAGATTCCACGGTGCGGGCAATGTGCGCGGACGCCATTGGACGCTGAAGGGTGGTGGAAGTGGCCAAGATCCTGCTTGTTGCTCCGACCTGCAACGGCGAAGACGTCGGTGAAGCCTGGGTCGCATCCCGCTGGGCGCAGCACCTCGGTGAACGCCATGACGTCACCTTGCTGACCTATCACAAGCGCAATGCGGTGCCTGCCCGGCGGCAACTTTCCGGCATGGAGATCGTGGAATGGACGGAACCGGCGCTGCTGGGACGGGCGGAGCGATTGAACAGCCTGATGAAGCCGGGATACATCCCGTTCTATTTCCGAGCCCGGCACTGGATTCGCTCCGCGCTCGCCGCCGGCCACCAGTTCGATCTCGTCCATCAACCCGTGCCGGTTGCCATGCGCTATCCGTCGCCGGCGGCAAATCTCGGCATTCCGTTGGTCATGGGACCGGTGGGTGGGGGGCTTTCTTCTCCTGAGGGCTTCGCCGGAGACGAGGGCACGAGTCCCTGGTTCATGAAGCTGCGCAAACTGGACCGCTACCGGCTGCGCTGGGACCCGCTGCTGCGCGCGACCTATCAGCGTGCGGACTGTGTCCTTGGCATCGCCGACTATGTGCGGGAACATCTTGCCGGGGTTCCGCTGCAACGTTTCGAGCTTATGAGTGAAACGGCGCTGGACCAGGTCCCACCGCCTGTCGACCGGTTCGGCAGATCCGGGCCCGTGAAACTGCTTTTCGTCGGCCGGCTCGTCCGCACCAAAGGCGCACGCGACATCGTGCGGGCCATGGCGCTCGTGCGGGAGCTTCCGATAGAGCTCGACATCGTCGGAGACGGTCCGGAACGCGAGGCGTGCCAAGCCCTGGTCGACTCGTCTGGCCTCGGCGACCGGGTGCGCCTGCAGGGCTGGCGATCCAAGGACGAAGTTGCAGAATTCTATCGTCAGGCGGACATCTTCGTGTTTCCGAGCTATCGGGAGCCGGGCGGAAACGTCGCGCTGGAAGCCATGGGCCACTCGCTGCCGCTGATCGTCGTCGACCGTGGCGGCCCCGGCACCGCTACGATTGATCAATGCGCCATCAAGCTTGCCGCGACCACGCCGGAAGCGTTGGCGCGCGACCTGTCCTCGGCCATCCGCAGGCTCGTCGACGATCCTGCCCTGCGCCGGCGCATGGGCGCTGCGGCCCATGCCCACGTCACCAAAACCGGGCTGTGGTCGGCGAAGCTCGACCGGATGGACGAGATTTATGCTGAACTTATCGGTTTGGCGCGCCGTAACCGGGCTGCGTGAGCGATCCGCCCAGTGCGGCCCGCAGCGCCGCGCGGTGACCGGCACCCAGACCCATGCGCATGGTTTCGCCGACGATGATGCTCAGGCGAAACAGCGCCGTGGCAAGGGCGCCGTGGTGGCGACGAAAGTACCGGATGCGGTTCTTCGTCATGAGCGTGGAGAGAAAATAGTCGTTGTGATAGGCGCCGCCGATGTGCGTGGTGCGCGCCTGCGTATCATAGATGACGGTGAGGCCCGCCCGCCTGACCCGCTGCATGTAGTCGACTTCCTCGCTATAGAGGAAAAAGGAATCATCCCAGTCTCCGACGACCGATCGGGACCGCGCCGAGACCGCAAGCGCGGCACCGGTTGCCCAGTCGACCTTTCCGCCGGTGCGATAGAGCAGGGGATCGGCGACGATCTCGCCGAGGCCGAGGCGAGCGGCAAGTCGGGTTCCGGCCAACGCATCGGACCATGCGGTCATCAGCGACGGTTCGCGGCGAAGCGACTGGGCCACCATCCCATCCTCGTTGAGCATCTGCGGCGCGACGACGCCGATCGAAGGATCATCCAGGCGCGCAACAAGACGCGCTGCCGCGCCGCGATGAAGCCGAATGTCCGGGTTGAGGACAAGAAGGTGCATGTCTTTGTCGATCGTTGCCGCCGCTGCATTGATGCCAGCCGCAAAGCCAGCGTTTCGGCCCGTCTCGATGACCCTGACGCCGAATGGATGCTCGCGCGCCAGTTCGACGGAAGCGTCACGCGAATCGTTGTCGACGACGATCACGTCCCGACGTGCGAGGCCTTCCAATCCCTCCGCCAGGGAATCCAGAAGTCCGGGCAAAACCTCTTCGCTGTTGTAGGTGACGATGACAACCGCAAGCCCCGCAGTCCCTTTGAGAGGCGAGTGGGTCTGACTTGCTCGCGGGTTGTCTGAAGGCGTGCGCAATGCGTCCATATCCGCGCTCTCATGTGGAGGCGGCCCGCGACGGCGAGCCCCGCGGAAAGATTGCAGGAACGGGCCGATGCCGAAAGACTGCCGAGAGAGGTAGACGGCCGTCGAATCGAACCTTTCCCTTATACGGAAAGGCAAGAAACGCACGCATGCCCCTATCCTATCGGCGCATGTCCACACCCCCGGCGGCAAGGTCTGGCGGTGCCGTTAAGTCTATGAGCGCGGTGGATTATCGTCGAGAATTTCCTAGCATGCTTCCGGAAGACACAGGAATTCTCCGCTCTTCACGCAGTTCATTCTGCAACCTTATCAGCCGCCGCTTCTGAACACGGCGAGGCATTGGAAGGTTTTATGTCATTCGAAGCAAAGCGTTCATCGGATCCGATTGAACAAGAGCCGAGTTCGGACCGCCGCCCAGCGGCCCGAATCTCAGTCGATCACCCAAAATCGAGTCCATCCAGCCGGCTGCAAGCACTTGCCGAGGTTTCGGCAACCGCCCGCGCAAGGGTCGATCAGTTGTTGACGCTGGCGGAGGACGGTCTGCGCCGGATGCACGACGGCGGCGTTTTCGGGCACACGCTGCGCGCGGTCCGAACCGGCACCGGTTGGACCGAGCGACTGGAAGGCGACAGCCTGCGATACGCGGCAATGGCGGCCCTAGGGCTGTCCCATGTCGACCATGAGGCTCAGCGGATGGTCCTCGGCGGACGCACCGCCGCCGAACTGGCGCGCACATGCGCCCTGCGCGCCGAGGCCTCGCCCGACGCCGGTGCTGCCGCGCTGGCGGCATGGGGGGCGGCTGAAGCCGGCGGCATGTGCGCGGACGCCCTTTTCGCCGCGCTTGCAGCACGGCTCGAATCGCAGGCGCCCATTGACACCGTCGACTGCGCCTGGGCCCTCATCGCCGCTCTCGCTGCACGCCATCTCGGAAACACCGAGCGGGTCGTGGACCTTGCCGGCACGAGACTGAGGGCGGCGCAATCGCGTGCTGGAGTTTTCCCGCACCTGCTGCCGGCAACCGCAAGCGGTCGCCTGCGTGCCCATATCGGCTGCTTCGCCGACCAGGTCTATCCGATTCAGGCACTGGCGCGCCTGTCGGTCGCGCGGAACGATGCATCGGCGCTGGCAGCGGCAGAATCGTGCGCCGCTCGAATCTGCGCCCTGCAGGGGCCTGCCGGGCAGTGGTGGTGGCACTACGATACCCGCGATGGAAGCGTGGTCGAACGCTACCCCGTTTACAGCGTCCATCAGCACGCGATGGCGCCCATGGCCTTGCTCGACCTGCAAGAGGCAGGCGGGCGCGACCACTGGCGGCCTATCATCATGGGTCTGCAGTGGCTCGACGAGCATCCTGAAACCGTGGAAACACTCGTTTGTCCGCAGAAGGGCGTCATCTGGCGCAAGGTGGCCCGCCGCGAACCGGCCAAGGCAGCACGGGCGGTCGCCGCGGTTACCACCGCAATGGCGCCGGGATTGCATCTGCCGATGATCGACACGCTGTTCCCGCCTGGACCGGTGGACCACGAGTGCCGTCCCTATGAGCTCGGTTGGCTCATTTACGCATGGCGCTCAGGCCCGGTCGGCAATCATGGCAATGGCAGCCAGTCAGGGGAGATCTGACATGCCGCATCACCGACAACTTCTGTATGGGATGTATATGGATGCCGTGCGCATGGAGGACGTTATCGATCGCTGCCATGCGGCGCTTGCCACCCGCAGCCGGATGTTGCTGGGTGTCCTGAACGCCGCCAAGATCGTCAAGCTGCGCAACGACACGCTGCTGCGAAACTCACTGCTCGAATGCGATCTGCTTCTCGCCGATGGCCAGTCGATCGTTTGGGCGAGCAAGCTCCTGCGCCGTCCGCTGCCGGAGCGAATTGCCGGGATTGACGTTTTCGACCGCCTGCTGGGTCTCGCGCATCAGGAAGGGCGGACCGTTGCGCTCCTCGGCGCCCAGCCGGACGTCCTGTGCAGGTTGGAGGAGGTGATCCGTACCCGTTTCCCTGGCTTGAAGATCGCTTGCAGCCATCACGGCTATTTCACGCCGGACGAGGCCGATCAGGTTGCCGGCGCCATTCGCGCCTCCGGCGCCGACATGCTTTTTATCGGCATGACTTCGCCGAAGAAGGAGATCTTCCTTGCGACCTACGGCCCGACGCTGAACGTGCCGGTGCTGCACGGCGTCGGAGGATCGTTTGACATCATGGCGGGCTTGACCAAGCGCGCACCCCTTGCCTGGCAACGCGCCGGAATGGAGTGGGCCTATCGCCTGCTGCAGGAGCCGCGGCGGCTTTGGTGGCGCTACCTGGCGACAAACACGAGTTTCATCCGGCTGACAGCGCGGGAAATGATCCGTCCATCCCGTGCCTTCGAGCCCGTTTCGCCTGCCAAACCAACAGCCGCCGAGTAAGGTAGTGGAGCATCGTTGATGAGCGAAGTATTCAAGGGCCGACTGGCCATTATCGGGATGGGATACATCGGCCTGCCGACCGCCGTCGCCATCGCAACGCGCGGCATCGACGTCATCGGGGTCGACATCAACCCTTCGACCGTCGCAGCGATCGCGCGCGGCGAGGTGCCCTTTGTCGAGCCGGATCTCGCGGTGGCCGTCAGTGGCGCCGTGGCGATGGGCCGGCTCACCGCGACGACCGAAACGCCCGAGGCAGATGCCTTCATTATCGCCGTCCCGACCCCCTTCAACGAGGACCGGACTGCAAACCTGTCCTATGTGAAGGCGGCAGCGGAACAGATCGCTCCAAGGCTCAAGCCCGGCAACATCGTGGTGTTGGAGTCCACGTCTCCGCCGGGCACGACGGAGAAGGTCGGCAGGTGGATCGGCGCCCTGCGGCCGGACCTCCGGATGCCTCGCAACGGCGATGCCATCGCCGACGTGTTCGTCGCCCACTGTCCGGAAAGGGTGCTTCCCGGTCGAATCATGATCGAGATCGTGACAAACGATCGCGTCGTGGGTGGGCTGACGCCACGATGTGCCGAGAAGGCGGCATCCATCTATCGGCTGTTCGCACAGGGAGAGATCCTGCTCACCGACGCTGCGAGCGCCGAAATGGCGAAGCTTTCCGAAAACGCCTATCGTGACGTCAACATCGCCTTCGCCAACGAGCTGTCGGCGATCTGCGAATCGCTCCACATCGACATCTGGGAGGTGATCCGCCTCGCCAACCGCCATCCGCGCGTCGGCATCCTCAGCCCGGGCCCGGGAGTCGGCGGACATTGCATCCCGGTGGATCCCTGGTTCATCGTCTCGGCGGCACCGGAATTGGCGCGGCTCATCCGCACTGCACGCGACGTCAACGACCGGCGGCCGCACGACGTCGCCGAACAGGTGGTGACCAAGGCCGAACGATTCCGTACGCCGACGATTGCCTGCCTGGGGCTGACCTTCAAGGCAAATGTCGACGACGCGCGCGAGAGTCCGGCGATCGAAGTGGTTTCCCTGATTGCAAAGGCATTGCCGGAGGTCGAGATCCTCGTCGCGGATCCCTATGTCTCGACCATGCCCGAACTGCTGAAAGGCTACGGCAACCTCCGCCTCGAGAATGCGCACGAGGCCGTGGAACGCGCCGACATCGTCGTGCTCCTCGTCGAGCACGAACCCTTCAGGGCACTGCGACACACCCGGTTAGGCGGCAAAGTCATCTACGACACGCGCGGCGCCTGGCGCTGATCGTTCCTTTCCAACCCCAATGCCGGGATCGAATTCGGCAGGCCGGTCTGCGAGCGAAAAGAAGTGTTCGATTGCCTGCACCGACCGTATCGCGGCCCGGCCATCACCATAGGGGTTCACGGCACGCGCCATCGCCTGGTAGGCATTTCGGTCCGAAAGGAGCCGACTGGCCGCATCAAAAATGCGATCTTCGGCCGTACCGACGAGTTGCACGGTGCCAGCAGTGACCGCTTCCGGACGTTCGGTCGTATCGCGCATCACCAGGACCGGCTTACCGAAGGTGGGCGCCTCTTCCTGCACGCCGCCGCTATCGGTGAGCACGATCGAACAGTCCGCCATCGCCTTGACGAAGTCGCCATAGTCGAGCGGTCCGGTCACCACGACATTCTCTAGCCCCTCCAGAGGCGGCAACAAAACCGCGCGCACGGCGGGATTGAGATGGGCCGGAAGCAGAAAGGCGACGTCAGGAAAGGCGCGCGCCAGACGGGCGATCGCGCGGGCCGCCTGGGCCATCGGCTCGCCCCAGGACTCGCGCCTATGGGCGGTGATCAGGACGCACCGTCTTCCGGCAACCCGCTCGACGTCCGGATTGGCGATCTTCGCGTTGCCGGCGGATACGTGGAGCAGCGCATCAATGACGGTGTTGCCGGTGACGACCACGTTGTCTGCTGCGATCCCGTCCTTCAACAGGTTGGCTTTCGACGTTCGCGTCGGCGCCAGATGCAGGACCGCGAGCTGCGTGGTCAGGCGGCGATTGATTTCTTCCGGAAACGGATTGTGGCGATCGCCGGTCCGAAGGCCCGCCTCGAGATGGATCAGCGGCACCTTGCGGTAGAAGGATGCAAGTGCGGCGGCAAAGCAGGTCGTGGTATCGCCCTGAACGGCGAGCGCATCGGGCGCCTCGGCCTCGATAATCTTTGAGACGCCCTGGAGCACGCGAGCGGTGATGGATTCGAGCGTTTGCGACTGGGTGAGGATATCCAGGTCGTGATGGGGTTGAATGCCGAACAAGCGGTTGACCTGGTCCAGCATCTCCCGATGTTGGCCGGTAACGGTCACGATCGGCGTGCAATGGCGCGAGCGGCCGAGCTCAGCGATCAATGGGGCCATTTTGACCGCCTCGGGGCGTGTTCCATAGACAACCATTATCTTGCGCATGCCGGCTCCCTTTTCAACAACGGATCGGTTTCAGGGGAAGCTCGTGTCCCCAGGCAAGCCCTCTAGAAGAGCCCGTATCGGCATCTGTTCAGGACCACGCCAGCCACGTTGGACCGCTCCGCCAACTCGCGCTCGCAGACATCCACTTCGTCCAGCGTGCTTTGGTCGGCGGCGACAACGAGGATCGCGCAATCCACGTTCGGCAGGAACGCCGTCACATCATCGTTCGGCAACATCGGCGGCAGGTCGAACAGGATCACGTCCGGTGTCATGCGCTTGCGCATGTCCCGCAAAGCCTTGGCCGCATTCAGGCTCTGCAGCAGTTCGGCGGAGAACTTTACCGGCCGGCTGTTGATGCCGATTGCCAGATTGTCCCCATAGCGGTGCAGCACCTCGTGCAGTTCGCAGTTCCCGTTGAGAAATTCCTCCATCGAAGAGGGTTTCTTCATACCGAGCAGGCGGCCGATGTCGGGCTGCTTCAGGTCAAGATCCATCAGGACGGTCCGACAATCCGCCTGATTAGCCAGACTGAAGGCAAGGTTGAGCGCGACGACCGACTTTCCGCAGGAAGCCCTCGGCGAGGTGATGGCCACGGACGTCCAGCCGTTTTGCCGAAGACATTGAAGCAGCCTGGTGCGCAGCATGTCGAACGCGCTGTAGGCCTGATTCGAGCGATTGACGGTGACGATGCGATTGTGTTCGGCCAAATCGGAATTGACCGTCAGTGTGGGAAGGCTGTCCCAAGTCATCTCCCGCTCGAACCGTGCAGCGGATTGCACGGTCTGCTCTGCGAGCCGATCGATGCTGCGTAGTCGCATCGCCTCATGCAATGGTGCCGGTATCTGCTCCATGGATCAAAATCCCAATCCTGCCGGTGAAACTCAGGTGGCTTGCCGCTCTTCATATGGATCCTGACTGGCCCGAGATGATTTTCTGGACCACCAGATGCAGCGGCATGACGAAGTGGTGGATCAACAGCAGGCCGGCCGGCACAGCTCCGGCGGACAGGAGTGCGGCGATCCGGTGTTTGCGGCTGACAGAGCGAATTTCACCGACACTCCGAATGTCAGGTATGGTGGCAAGGGGTTGCGTCTGCAAAAGCTTTGCAAGGTCGGCCGGGCGACGAACGGTTCGGTTCAGAAGTTCCAGCAGCAGGACGAGACCGATGCCGAGCGCTATTCCGAGCGGGGCCCCGAGAAGGATGATGCGGCCGCGGCGCGGATTGGTCGGATCGAGCGGCGGCGTTGCAGCCTCGATCAACGTCAGACGCCCGCCGTCGGATCGCATCTCGATCTGCTTGCCGGTCGAGGCTTCGGCCCGCCTGGCAATGGCGGCATTATATTGCGTCTGGATGTTCTCGCGATTGCGCTCCAAAGCGTTCAGCACCGTTTCGCTTGCCGGCGTGGCGGTAATCGACCGGCTCAGGTCTTCGATGCGGCGGCTTGCTTCGGCTCTTTCGCGTCCGATCGCCTGGAGCCGCTCGTCGATGTCCGACAGTTGCAGATCGAGTCCGAACGAAGCTGTCTCGGCGTCGGACTGTTTCTTGTCGTCACGGGCGGCATCCCGCACCGGCATGGCGGGAAGCCTGCTCTGCAGCGTCGCGATGCGCTTGCGCAGGGCGGCCACATTCGGGCTGGTTTCGGAAAACAGCGCCAATTGCTCCGCCAACGCCCGGTTCAAGTCCGCCAGCATCTGTTGCTCCGGCGTCAGCGGAATGGCGTCCGATAGGCGCCCGGTGTTGGTGTAGGTGGCGATCAGCGCGCTTCGCCTGGACCGCAGCTCCGATTCCTCGCGCTCGAGCGAGGACACCCGCTCCTGAAGACTGTTCTGCTGGCTGCGGCGAAACTCCACACTGTCCGGCAGCGTATCCTTGTTCTCCGTCTTGAACTTCAGGATATCCGCCTCGAGCTTGTTCAGTTCGGTTCCCAGTCTGGCAACCTCCTGATTGAAGAACTGCAGCGTGTTTCCGGCCCGGGCCGTGCGCTGCTGCTGGTTTCTGTCGACGAGCATCGACGTGATCTCATTGGCGATCATGGCTGCCAGAACGGGGTCGCGTCCGGCAAAGGATATCTCGAAGATCGTCGTGTCCTGGTCGCGCGATGACGTGGCCAGGGCCAGTTGTTCAAACGAGATGCGCGATCGCAGGTCCGCGACGATGTCGTCGTCGGCCGGCCTCTCCTCGGTATCGGCGTAAATGCCAAGCCTGTTGGCCAGCTCGATCAGGTTCTTGCGCGTGATGATTTGCTGCTGAAGAACCTGGAGTTGCTCGATCGCGCCGATGGCGACCGACGAGCGGGCGAGTTCCGACGGAATTTGCGGAGCCTCGACCAGGACCTTCGCGCTCGCGCGATAGAGCTTCGGCATCATGGATCCCACGACCACCGCTGCAAGGAACGCCGTCACGGCCACCGCCAGGACCAGCGGCAACCGGCGAAGCACGAGCGAAATATAGAACCGCAAGTCCATGCTGTTCATTGCAAAACCACTCAGATCTCCGAAACTGTCGCCGTCATTCTCGGGCGCCTGCGCATCGCACGGTAGATCGTCAATGGTGGGTGCGCCGGTTGCGCCTGCCGCCCCCGGTAATCCCTTTGGGTAGGACCGTTCGACCTATGCCTTATCGCCCGCCGGGGCGGATTGCGGTGTCCATTGTCGGGCTGGGCACCGGCGCCGCGCTTTGCTGGCAAGACGCCATTGGCGCCTACGGGGTTCGTCCCGCCGAAAGAGCAACCTGAAATCAGAGCGCTGCGCGGAGACTAGATCGAATTGTCTAACGGCGATTTATTGAGGCGGCATTTCCTATGGTTAATATAACCTTACGCAAGTGCTCTCGATGAACAACTGACTGTGTATCCCGCTGGTTCGATTCCCGGCGAGGACTTTCTTTGCGCGCTTGCAGCGATGTCCCCTCATCACGCGGAGGCCGCAATGCGGAAAGACCATCTGCCATATGCGTTGCGGTTCACGGCACAAACCCTGCCGCAGCAGCCTGCAGTTGGCTCGCGCTTTGTCTACCTCGCCGTCAAGCGCCTGTTCGACATCTTCGTCACGCTTGCAGTTGCGCCGCTCGCGCTGACCGTCGTCGGTATCGTGGCGCTGTTGATCCGCCTGGACGGTGAGAAGGCTTTCTTCTACCAACCGCGTCTCGGCAGGGATGGCAGGGTGTTCCAACTGTGGAAATTGCGAACCATGGTGCCCCAGGCGGATGCCAAGCTGCGCGAGTATCTTGCCCAGGATCCGGCCGCGCGGCTCGAGTGGGAGCATAGCCAGAAGTTGAAGGATGATCCCCGCATTACCCGGATCGGAAAATATCTCCGCAAGTACTCGCTCGACGAACTTCCGCAGCTGTGGAACGTGCTGCGCGGCGACATGAGCCTTGTTGGCCCTCGGCCGATGCTCCCCGAGCAACGCGCACAGTATCCGGGAACGGCTTACTTCCAAATGCGTCCTGGTCTGACCGGTCTATGGCAAATCAGCGTCAGAAACGGCTGCAGCTTTGCCGAGCGCGCCGTGCACGATACCCGCTATTTCGGCATGATGTCTTTTGGCACGGATCTTTGGATCCTGTCGCGAACGCCGCTCGTCGTGTTTCGAGGCACGGGGCTCTGAGGCGCTTCTTGGAAGTGGACCGCGCCGGTGCGGCCGCAAAAAAAGGGCTCCGCAGCGGAGCCCTTTTTTGATTACGCCGTCCAGAACCGGTGGTCGTCAATGTTCGAGACGGCTTGACGTGTCGGAGGAGGAAAAGTCCGTCGGGAACAGGTCGTTGATTTTGTAGGCGACCTCGGTCCTGTTGGTGGCCTTCACCTTCTTCATGATGTTGCGGATATGCACCTTGACGGTGCTTTCCCGCAGATTGAGTTCGTATGCGATAATCTTGTTGGCTTTGCCGCGCCGCAACGCCTCGACAACTTCTGCCTGGCGGGCAGTGAACATGCCGGCCAGCGGTCGCACGACAGGGCTGCCGGTTTCCAGGACCTGACGCATGGCGAAGACGCTGCTGGCGGGTACGAAGATTCCACCCGCCAGCGACAGTGCGATGGCTTCGATACACACGTCGATGCTGACGGAAGAGGGGATGTAACCCTTCGCCCCACATTCCAGCGCCTTCATGATCTGCGCCAGGTCGTCTGTATCCGCAAGGACGATGACCGGCGCGTCGAACTCGGCTGCCAGCTTCTTGATCTCATCCGACACCGCCGGCTCGACGATCTTCCTGCCTCCCACATTCAGCAGGATGGCCGCGAGGGGGGGGTAGTCGTGGCGTTTGCGTTTCCACTCTTCCATGGAACCGAAAGCGACGACGTCCATATCGATCTTGTGGGCCGAGATGCACTGCGCGAGGCATTGGCGATCAAGCGCACGGCTGTCAATGATCAGTAGTGATCTTTCTCTCGGGGCAAGAGTTTCTTCGAGCGTGTTTTTCTGTGACTTGCTGGAAGAATCGATTGCAATGGAAGGGATGAAATTGCCCGTTATTTCCTTACCGTTCGACATCATTGCTGAGTTCATAGCTGCTTTACTCCCTACAACGGCACGCGCAGCCTCCCCCATTTCACAGGGACACAATAAAAAACGCGTGCTAGCCCCAACTGTGCTTTTAAAGCTTCAAACTTGGCGGTCATTCACGGTCATTAGGATGTAGTATTGTGTATGAGATATAGCTTATTTACCCGATAATAACGATCTTGCCTAGCGCCGTGACAACTGACGGCGAGGCCGACGAGCAGCAAGCGCGCCGTCGCCGATATAGACCCATCGAGGTAGGGAAATACCGTCAAAAGGAGGAGGGCCTACGCCATTAGGGAAGAGGAACGGGCCGTCAATATCCTTGACTTTCAGGTGGTTGCGTTAATCACGCAGAGCCAAACCAGCAAAACTGGTCGCACCGACCAATGCCGCCATCATCCAAAGGATGAATGCGTTTAGGACACCTCGATATTCACCAAGCATAAAATCAATTAACCTATATTGATCGAATATCGCAGCGTGATGTTTGCGTTAGTCTTTGGCGCTGTCAATTCATCCGCGCTCCGGAAAGTCATAGCCGATATGCTTATGCACTGAAAATTGACCCTATCCACAAGCAAGACGCCGCCCGCACTACCGGCGTGCGTGAAAAGGGGCCTGCGATCCATATACAGCCGTACGCTTTTGCATGCCGCCTCGGCTGTTTTCTTAATTGCTTTGCCCCTCCCCGAATGGATGTCGTGGCGCCTGCTTTGGCCTGTCTTTCCACACCGTCTGTTTTGCGGATAGTGTTCGCAGCGATATGGGCCGTGAACCACCGAACCGGGCTGGCGCCTGCTTAAGCGGGAGAGAGCAATATGAACTGGCAGGCGCCAATGGATGCCGATGTCTCTGTCATCTTGCCGACCTTCAATCGAACGCGCAGCCTGACTGCCGCCGTCACGAGCGTTCTCACGCAATCCTACCGGAACCTTGAGCTCATCGTGGTCGACGACGGCTCGACCGAAGACGTCGAAGGGCTCCTGCGAAAAATCGAGGATGAACGGCTGAAGTATATCCGCCGCCCGCAAAACGGGGGGGCAGCCGCAGCACGCAATACAGGCCTTGCTGCAGCAAAGGGCCATTTCATCGCCTTTCAGGACAGCGACGACATCTGGTTACCGGACAAGTTGATGAGGCAGGTTGCCCTGTTTTCTCAACTTCCTGATCACGTGCGCGTGGTGACGGGGGCCAAGATCGTCTACGGTCGCGATCCTTCCTTCAACTATGGACCTGCAAGGATTGCCTATGCGCCACCGCCGCAAGGGCGACTGACGCTTGAAGAGGATCAGGTCGCCCATCTGCTGTCGGAGAACCGGATCAGCGTGCAAAACACCCTGTTTCGCCGGGACTGCTTCCCCGAAGCCGTCTGGTTCGACACCTGTGCGCGAGCGAACGAAGACTGGGACTTCGCAGTCCGGCTTGCTCGGCACACGACGATCTATGAAGACATCGAACCCGTCGTCCTGGGTTTCATCTCCGGTGACAGCATTTCGTCCAACAGCCGCAAGCAGACGATCGGGATGATGAGGATCCTGCGGAAGAACAAGGCGGTTCTTCGCAAGTACAAGCGGCAGAGATCGAGGATGCTCATCGACCTGGCGATCGTGCTGTTGAACGACGGCAAAACAAGGCGCGGTCTGCGGTTTCTGTTTGCCGGCTTGGCGGAGTACCCGCCGCATGCGATGAGCCTCGCGGGATCGTTGTTGCGGCGAACCAAAAAGATGGTCCGCAAAGCGAGCGGCAGGGGATAACAGCGCCCCAACCACCTCTCGTCGCAACGCTGGCGGCGCCGGACCGACAGGATTGCCGCGCTGGCGGGTGCCCGGCGCTCACTTGGAAACGTCGCGTTGCTTTCGCTGCCCAGCGTCCGTTTGTGCGTTGCCGGAAATGATGGGGTTGTCGTTGTAGAAGGCGAACTCGCCCCAGTGACCGGTGCCGATCTGGTTGTTGACGATCTTGATCGAGCCGTCGTCGACGGTGCCGCCACCCTTGCGGCCGTCGAGGTAGACGGTGTAGCCGCCGCCGATCAGGCGGTTGCCCTCGATGGTGATGTTCGACAGGCCGCCRAACTCGTTGTTCATCATCACCGCCGAGGTCTGCTCGTGGTCGTTGATGACGGTGTTGTGGATGATCTGGATGTCATGCGCACCGCGGGCRTCGGTGCCGCCGCCGTTGATCTCGATGCCRTCGTAGTGGGCGTCGCTGCCGCCGCGCAGGCTGTGGATGAAGTTGTCGCGGATCACCGACGGGCCGACGACGTTGATGCCGTTGTCGACGTCATGCAGGTTGTTGCGCAGGAACGTGCCGTTGCCGTAGATGGCGTTGACGGTCCGGCCCTGGCCGTCGACCTCGCTGTCCTGCAGGGTGAAGCCGGTGGCGCCGTCCATGACGCGCAGCGCGTGCCA
>NZ_JBFTIM010000034.1:0-12931 GCF_056394765.1 Mycoplana sp. 10N416
TGCGATCTTCCTGCATATCGCCCGGCCCGACTACACGCCCACGGCGGGCTGCGCTGCGCTCTCGCGCGAGGATCTCTTGGCTTTCCTGGCGCTGGCCGAGCCCTCCACCCACCTCGTCTTTTCCGACGCAGCCTGACGAAAGTCGCGCGTCGTCACCGCTGAAGATCGCGCTTGGTCAGGGCACACCGCCCCTTCCCACTTCCGCCTCTCCCGTGCGAACTGCCCGCGGGGCCACAATTCAGGCATTCCACCATGACAACACCGCCACGCTCGAGGAGATACTCAACCTCCTGCCGCGCCACTACAAAAGCGGCCGGGCCGGAATCCTTCAGGCATCTGGTGCTCGGTGTTCCAGCTGTAGATGCCGTTCAAGTTTATGTGTTCCCAACTCAACGGCGAGACGTGCTTGAGCAGATGATCCCGAATCTGACGACGTGCGCTGCGTAAGTGCGCGACCGCCCGTTTTTCAAACGACCGCGCGCTTGAGTTTATGCGCCGCCTCGCCCTTGTTGAGGCCGGATCCGCACTCCAGCCGGCGAACTCGATTTCGGCGACCAGCTCGGGCTTCAGCCAAACGACCTTCTTTTCCTTCTTCGGCTCCCCTACGCCGGTAAAGGGAGACTTGTCCGCTTCCATCGCTTTCAGCTTCGGTAGAAGCGTCTCGACCTTCTTGGCACCGTAGCGTGTACCGACACGACCGACATACACGAAATGATCGCCGCGATGAACACCGACCAAGCAGCGATCGGAATTTGCCATTCGTCGTTGATCGCAGATGCTTGGTTGCAGGCGCCCGGCATGCTGAATATGCTGCGCCGGCGGCAGAGGGCCGCTCAGTTCACGAGGATCATATGGCGACGGGCACTGTTAAATTTTTCAATCAGGACAAGGGCTTTGGTTTCATCACGCCCGACGATGGCGGGCAGGATGTATTTGTCCATGTCTCGGGAGTGCTGTCGGGTGGCCCGCTGCGGGACGGCTCGAAGGTCAGCTATGACCTTGGCCAGGACCGGAAGACCGGCAAGTCGAAGGCGGAAAACGTTCGCGCGATCTGATCGGACGGCGTGCGGCGGTTATTTGCTGCCGCCGCCTAAGCGGATCGGGTTCTCCGGCAAAGGAGCGATCCAGAGCGCGCCGAAACCTTTCCCTCTCTTTGCCGCCGCTTGGAATACCTCATGGGCGGAACGATCGGAGACCCCGAGCACCGAGCGCGCCAACCATTCGCTTTCTTCTTTCGGTATCGCTCTCATCCGGTTTTGGGTCATTGCCACGTCCGCTTTGCGCCAAGAGCGGTCGCTGCGCAGGTCCGTTTCCGCCCCATATATGGCCACTTAAGGCTGGTGAGGATCGTTTCCTTTAATTATATGGCAGTCCATTTCGCGTATGGCGAAAGCGTCGCGACAAAGTCAATCTACGAGGCTGCAATGAACAATCGTTATGGAAGACTGGCTTCTTGGGTCTATAATCTGGATAAACCGGTCGGGCGTTCATTCGGCGATGTGGAATATTATCAGCAACGCCTTGGGGAATCCGAAGGTCCGATCCTGGAACCTGCTGTCGGCAACGGTCGTGTTTATGTGCCGCTGCTCGAGTCCGGATTTTTGATAGAGGGGTTCGATGCATCTGACGAGATGCTTGGTTACTGCCAAGATGAATGCAGGAAGAGGAATCTTCCCGCGAGCGTGACACGACAGACATTCGAAGAGTTCTCCTATAGCAAAAGCTTTGGTGCCATCATCATCCCGGCGGGGTCGTTTCAGTTGGTCACGGATACGACATCGGCGACCGCTGTGCTGAGGCGGTTTTATGATTATCTGGTTCCCGGCGCAAAATTGATAATAGACCTCGATCCCATAGGCAGTTTTCTTGGGCCGACCGGTTCGGTTCGGCGTTGGACAACAGAGCATGGAGATCTGCTCACACTCTCAGATCATCGGATTGAAACCGACTATGTCGCGCAGACCACACTAACCCATCTCCGCTATGAACTCTGGCGAGATGGAAACCTTGTGAAAACCGAACTCGATTTGTTTAAGTTGCGGTGGTGGGGCGTTGAAGAGTTCGTGATGGCGCTGCAGCGCACAGGCTTTGTCGATGTAGTGGTGTCAGGCAACTACCAGCATGGAAGAGCACCGCACAAGGACGACGAGATCATCAGTTTCGAGGCGCTGCGTCCCAAATAAACCAAGATGCGTTTCTCAGTTGCCCTGAATGTCCGCAATGGGCAGTGAGTCAGGCTGGTCTCGAACGGTCAAGAAGGTGGGACGGCCGGCGTGATCTCGCGGCAGCAACGTGACGTCAATCGGTTGCCCGACCCCGATCTAAAGATAACGGCAGTCGCGTCCTCAGGGCTTTTGGCAGATCGGGGACATTTAGTCCAACCCAGCTCAGCATGAACTGCCACCGGCGTTTTGGGCCAATTGCGGACATTTTTCACCGTGTTCGCAGCACATTGCGGCGTTCAAAGACCGATCCATTCACTTTGTCACCAGGAGGCTCGCACGTGTGAAAGCTGAAACTGGTATTCTCCGAACAAAGATCGACCGTTCATATTTCCGGATCATCGAGAATGCGTGCGAGAGTGCTACGGCCAAGTGCGCTCATGACAGGGTTACTGCTGCGGTAATACCAAACTAAGCCCATTGCCTGTTGGAATGCCCATGCCGCTCCGCGTTTCCACTCGACTTCACTTGATCGAAGATAGGTGCGCACGGTTGCACGCCGATCCTGATCGAGCAGGTGCCAGACGGCGACAAGGTCAAGAGCGGGGTCTGCTGGTCCAAAGCTGCCGCAGTCAAGTACACCAATAAGGTGCTCACCTCGCACGAGCAGGTTGGCCGGAATTAGGTCACCGTGGCTCATAACGTCAGACCCAGAAAAGGGTAGCTCACGCAGTCGGGTCCACGTGCGACGGAGCCTGGACACGTCGAGAAGGCCCTCACTGTTTTTGAAACAGATCGACATCCAATCATCATGGTCAGTAAGATTGCCACCTCTTCCTTGCCCATCAAAGCGGCGGTCCATTGTGCTCGCCGCGCGCAGTGACCCGACGAGGCTGGCAATGTCGAGCGCGAAGGCCGTCGAGGCCGCGAGGCCGTCTGGCGTGGCAACGTCACCCTCTATCCAACTCTGCACCGTCCAAGGCATCGGATAGTTCGGTCCGGGTCGACCGAACCCGATCGATCGAGGTGCAGCAAACGGAGAGTGATCGGCGAACTCCGCCATCGCCGCGGCTTCCTTGCGTAGGCCAAGCATGCACTCGATTGGGTCCGCTGCCCGGAGTGGAAACCTTGCCGCAACACTCGATCCGATCCGGAAAATTGCATTGACCGTACCGGTCGTATCAAGTCGCAAGACCTGCTTGTGGCAATATTCTGGGAATTGGTCAGAGATCATCTCGCGAACGATATCAACGTCGATGTGAACCTGATCGCTGTGCATCACGCTGCTGATACCTCCGAGCGGCTGTCAGCGTCTATTACTGGGGGTAAGCCTGACAGGCAACGATGCGTCCCGTCAGGCCTTTCCTATTATGTCTGCTGTCCATCTGTAAGCAGCGACACACGCGTGCGGGCATTTGCGCCTTTTCGTCTCGTAGACGATAAGGCCACCGGCTACGGCCAACTCCAGCCGAACATTGAAGGTTTGAAAGTTTTCAGAACGGCGATTCAACTCGGAAAACAACGCCCTCAAATTCGCGATATAGTCAGCGTATAGCGCTATCATAGAGCCTCATCTGGTTCCAAGGTCGGTGCCTCTCGGTCAGAAGGCAACGTTGTTGCCCTGACGACTTGGACCTCGTTCCGTAGTGATATGGTGCAGCATGGGCCCGACGTCCGAGCGCTATCGAAATGCCCTTTGCCATTTGCCGGTCGCTACAAGGAGCCGGTGGCTGACGCCTGCAGGCGCGCGAGCCAGTCCGGGTCCATCTCCGGCACGGATTGGAGAAGCCGTTTTGTGTATAGGCTCTTCGGGCGCGCGAAGACGTCGCCAACATTGCCAGACTCTGCAATTTTCCCGTGCTGCATCACGACCACTTCATCCCCAACAGCCTTTACCGTGGCAAGATCGTGCGTGATGAACAACAGCGCCAGATTCCGGTCCTTCTGGATTTTCGCCAGCAGTTTCAGTATGCCGGCAGCCACAAGCTGATCGAGCGCGGATGTCACTTCATCGCAAATTATCAGCTTCGGTTCCGCAGCAAGCGCGCGTGCGATTCCTATCCGCTGCTTCTGACCACCGGAAAGCTCCGTGGGCAATCGGTTCATGTACTTCGCCGGGTCGAGTTCGATCTGCTGCAAAAGCTCGGCAACGCGCCTGTCTCGTTCAAGGCCTTTTATGCCGAGATAGAATTCGAGGGGACGGCCGACAATGTCCCGGATGCGCTGTTTTGGGTTCAGCGCCGTATCGGGCATCTGGTAGATCATCTGAATGTGGCGCAGGTCCTCGCGCGAGCGCGTGCGGTAGTCCGGCGACAGGCGCCGGCCCTCAAAGAGAAGCTCGCCGCTCGATGGGTTGACCACACCGCTGATGACGCGCGCCGTCGTCGACTTTCCGGACCCGGATTCTCCGACCACCGCGATCGTCCGACCGGCATGAATATCGAGCGAAATATCGTCGAGCACCTTCAGGACGCCGTATGAGGCATCGATATTGCGCACGCTCAGGATCGGCTGTTCGGAAGGCCGCTCCGCCGGGCGTGTGTGATCCAGAGTCCGGACGGACCACAGGGACTTCGTGTAATCTTCTTTCGGATCGGACAGCATCGTCCGCGTAGCGGCCGTCTCCACCTCCTTGCCGCTCTTGAGAACCGTGATCCGGTTCGCCATCTGCGCCACGACGGCGAGGTCGTGGCTGATATAGATGGCGGCCGTGCCGAATTGCGCGACGATATCCCGGATGGTCGTGAGTACCTCGATCTGGGTGGTGACGTCGAGCGCGGTCGTCGGTTCGTCGAATATGATCAGGTCGGGCCGGCATGCCAGCGCCATGGCCGTCATGGCGCGCTGTAACTGACCGCCCGACACCTGATGCGGATAGCGGAGGCCGATCTCCTCGGGCTGAGGCAGGCGCATGCGTCGGTACAGGTCGATGGCGTCTTCCATCGCCTTTGCGCGCGACATCACCTTTTTGACGACAGGCGCCTCACAGTGCTGGACGATCAGCTTGTGCGCCGGGTTGAAGGAGGCGGCGGCAGACTGCGCCACATAGGCGATGCGTTTTCCTCTCAGTTCCCTCCGCACGGCTTCGCCAGAGTTGACGAGATCGATGCCGTCGAAATCGATCGAGCCCCCAGCAACGCGGCACCCGTCGCGCGCAAACCCCATGGCAGCAAGGCCGAGCGTCGACTTGCCCGCGCCGGATTCCCCGATGAGTCCCAGTACCTCGCCACGCACCAGATCGAGATTGATGCCATCGACAAGCTTGATCCAGCCGTCGGACGAGCGGCCTTCAACCACCAGATTGCGGATGGTCAGGAGACGGGAACCGGCCTCGGTGTTGTCAGTCATGGCTTAGTCCTTCAATCCGCTGGCCCGGTGCAGCATCCAGTCGATGACAAAATTGATGGAGACGGTCAGAAGCGCGATGGCCGCGGCAGGCAGGAGCGGCGTGACGTCGCCGAAGGAAATCAGCGTAGCGTTTTCCCTGAGCATTGACCCCCAATCCGCCGTCGGCGGCTGGATGCCGAGACCGAGGAACGACAGGGCGGCAATGAAGAGGAACACAAAACAGAAGCGGAGACCGAACTCGGCAACGAGCGTCGAGGCGATGTTCGGCAAAATCTCCCGCAGGACCAGCCACGGCAGCCGCTCACCGCGCAGCCGCGCTGCCTGCACATAATCCATGACGACGACGGTTTGCGCCGAAGCACGGGCCAGTCGGAACACCGGTGCGACATAGATCAACGCGATCACCAGAATCATGCTGACAATCGACGTTCCGACGATGGTCAGCAGCATGAGCGCGAGGATCAGGGACGGAATGGCCATGATCACGTCGATGGTCCTGGAAAGAATTCGATCGGTCATACGCCCCTGAAGCGCGGCGAGAATGCCGAGGACGGATCCAACCGTGAAGGCGATGATCGTCGTCAGGAGGGCAAGGCCGACGGTGTTGCGCGTACCGTAGACAAGCCGCGAGAACATGTCGCGCCCGAGATTGTCCGTGCCGAGAAGATAGTCGCCGCCCCACGGCTCATATTGCGCGCCCACAACGGCGGTCTCGCCATAGGGCGCAATGACAGGCGCGAAAACCGCAACGATAGCGATCAGCAATATCACGGCCATACCAAAACGCGCCGCCAGCGGAGCCGTGTTCAACAGTCGGAAAAAGCCAACCATCAGCCTTCTCCATTCAGGATGCGCGGATTGCTGAGAATGGACAGCAGGTCCGCGATCAGGTTGAGCAGGATGTAGGCCGCAGCGAAAAGCAGGCCTACCGATTGCACGACCATGACGTCCCGATGGGTCACCGCATCGACGAACAGTTGGCCGAGGCCCGGATAGACGAAGACCACCTCGACCACCACGACCCCGACAACCAGATAGGCAAGGTTCAGCGCGACGACATTGATGATCGGCGCCAGCGCATTCGGCAGCGCATGGAAGAGGATCACGCGCAGCCGCCCCATTCCTTTCAGCCGCGCCATTTCGATATAGGGGCTGGCAAGAACGTTGATGATGGCGGCGCGGGTCATGCGCATCATGTGTGCCACGACAACAAGAACGAGGGTGAGTGCCGGCAGGAACGACCGATAGACAAGCTCACCGAGCGGCATTGCCGCATCTACGGCGGAAAGCGAAGGGAAGAGCGCCATGCGCACGGCAAAGACAAGGATCAGAACATAGGCGACGAAGAACTCCGGCAGGGAGACGCAGATCAAAGCGGCGATGTTGCAAAGCCGGTCGAAAATCGAATTGCGGTAAAGCGCTGCCAGAATGCCGAGCGTCAATGCCAGGGGCACCGAAATAGCGGCAGCGAAACCGGCGAGAAACAGGGTGTTGCCGAGGCGCAGCGACAGGAGTTCGGAGATGGGCCGGCCATTCGCCAGCGAGTTGCCGAATTCGCCATGCAGGGCACCGCCCAGCCAATGGAAGTAGCGAAGAACAGCCGGCTGATCGAGGCCGAGCTCCTTGCGGAATGCCGCGACCGTTTCCGGCGTCGCCGACTGACCGAGGATCTGCTGCGCCAGATCGCCCGGCAGCAATTCGACACCGATGAAGATCAACGCGGAAATCGCGATAAGGGTAACGACACCCAGTGCCAGTCGTTCACCCAAGAGAACCCAGATACGTGGCATGCCGCCTCCCCGGCTTGTTTAGAACTGTCTTGCGCCGATGGCCGGCAGCCTCTGCCGCAGGAGATTTCCCGCGGCAGAGGTTGACCCGATGGTCAGGCCATCCACCAGCGCTCGACGAAGTGGAGGCTGTCGAGGTTCCACATTTCGCTGAGCTGGCCGTGCTGAACGTTGTCACGCATGGCGAAGACGTATTTGCCGAACATCGGGATCAGCGCACCGCCGTCATCGCGGCATAGCCGCTGCATTTCGGCATACATTTCGGCGCGCTTGTTCTGGTCGATCTCGGCGCGCGCTTCGAGCAGAAGCGAGTTGAAGCGTTCATTGTCCCACTTCGTGTCGTTCCATTCGGCATCCCTGGAATAGCCGGCGGAGAACATCCAGTCCGGTGTCGGGCGGCCGCCCCAGTAGCTGCAGCAGAACGGCTTGACCAGCCAGACGTTCGACCAGTAAACCGACTTGGCATTCTCGGCAAATTTGGCTCCCAAAATGTGTTGGCGATCCGTGAAGGTCAGATGGTCGATCACAACCCCAACTCGGTCTATCCGAAAATATTCCGTGTGGTGGTGAACTCAGCTGGCTACGAAGAAAATTGGATCGAAGGAGTGAGCGTCTTCCACAACCCGAACGCCGCAGTTCCATTGCCAATGGAGATGTTGCCGGGTGCTGCTCATCATTTTTGTGATGAGCATGGTCAAGTTACCAGCTACACCCCCGACTTTCACCCAATGTCCTCCGTGACCAAACATCTCTGCCCGGTCGATGTCGCTGAATTTCTGGCCCAACTCGGTGACAAAACCCATATGGTCTGGACGGCGAAGCCGGGTGAAGCAGCCCCCGTCAAATAAGCCTAACACAGCGTTCGGACGGATCGCCGCGACACTGACACCGCGTTCCGCTTCGTGGCACTATTATCTTGGCACTTCCAATCGTTTCCCAAGGCGGGCTGAGAGTACCCTGGGGCACCTTGATCATAGGATCCCCCACGCCCGAAACCTCCCCCTCCCCGTCATCTCTCTAAGGCCGAGTTCGGCAACTATCCGCCGCGCCGCCTGCGGCGTGACCCCGAGCGTCCTGGTGACCGTCCCAGTATGAACAAGCGGCGTCGCGAACACGAGATCGACGAGCTCCGGCAGCTTTGACGAGGCCCGCCTGCCCTGCAGCTTCCGCTCCATCATTTTTCGCGCGAGCGCCAGCCGGTCGTGTTCCTTAAGCCCGATCTCGGCGGCCGCAATCAGCCCATCGGCAATGGCCAGCAGCCGCACTTCTCGGCTACGATGCCGACGCCGGTCTACGGGGATCGTTTTCAGGCCCAGGTTGATGGCGGCGAGATGCGCGCCGGTCGTGACCCCGGCCTGGTGCAGGATCGAGGCTGCGAGGTGCCGGCCGAGCCAGGGCGCGTGCTGCAGCACCTCGAGCGTGTTCCAGGCATCCAGCGCGACGACGGCCTGCAGCACCGGCGGCAAATGATCCGTCTGCCGAACCACAGTGAGCCATTCCTCCATCCGCTCGTCCTCGTCCCAGTCGAGATCGTACACGAGGGGGTCGCGATCCTGCGCCGATCGCGCCGGCGCGGCCGCCCTCCTCAACACATCTTCCGAACGCGCCAGCACCGCATCGATCGCGGCCAGCTCCGCGTCGAAGGGATTTGGATCAACAGACGAAACCTCCCCCTCCCCTGCTCGGACCGTATCACCCTCCGCGGCCGTGACCACCGCACCAATCTCGCCAGCGCCCTCTCCTCCCGCCGGTGATCCACCGACGTTGTTGCGCCCGCGAAGGCTCCGCAGCCCGCCAGCGCTGAGAGCCCAACCGGGCAGCTGCGCTGCGATCCGCCGGCGGGTGCGCAGCACGTCGCGGGCGATGGTCAATTCATGCGTCGGGGTGCGAATATCTTTTGTTGCATCGTGCAACACCAGGTCCTCGAGATGCACGAGTTCGCCGTCGAGCCACAGCGAGGCACAGGCGTCGGCGTAATGCATGCGCTCGAGAAAGCCAGCGCCGACCGGCGAGCGGGCCACACGCTCGTCGAGGCGGGCGAACACGATCCCGGCGTCCGAGATTGGCCGCAAAAGGGTCTGGATGGGCAATTTGGCGAGATCGTAACGCATTGAAATCATAGTAAATGATTTGCTAAACGAACTCTATGGGAAAGTTATGGTTCCTCACTGCGTATGATGCTCTAGCTTACGCATCACTATCGATAGGTACCATGTATCGATAGTGATGGATCTGGCGGTGCAAAGGCGGTAAAGTCGCCCGAAACCACGGCCAAGCAAACCGAGGGCGTCATGGCAAGGGTAGTGTTTCAGCGGGTTAGATCAGGCGCTGCGCGGCGTCGCCTGATGCCGCTGGCTGCGCGCCAGCGCAACAAAACGGCGCTTGACCTCGTCGAACAGCGCTGGCGGCAAGGCGCCATGGTAGCCGCTGTCGCTGTCGAGCGCCCGAATATCCGGCCCCGGCCAGACAAAGCGGTTGCTTTCCGTCAGAACGATCCAGGAGCGCTCGTCGTCCAGCCCGAGACGTCGCTTCGTTGCCGGCGGGATCTCGACTGCGTCAGCCGCATCAGACGGCGGCGTGTGCGTGATCGGCAGAACCCGGACCACCGGTGTTCCATCCTCCAGGGCCGCAACGATGGCCAGGACGAGCGCCGGGCGATCCTTGTCTCCCTCCTCGCGGCCCTCCAGATGCTGCCAATGCCACAGATAGGAATAGCGGAAGATCCAGCCGACCTTCGGTTCATTCGGCAGCATTCTTGTCCGTCAGCAGTTCGGCATTGAGATGATCGAAACCCGGCTCCATTTCGGACTGCTCGACCGCGGCAATGTCGTCGTCGCTCAAGGACGTCGTAGCCTCAACACGACGGTCACGCCTGGCCAATCGGAGATAATCCTCATAGGCAATCAGCACGGTGCGTGGGCGGCCATTCTTGGTGATAATGACCGGCTCGCGCACGGCGGCGTCCTGATAAGCCCCGAAATTCTTCGAGACCGCGGCGGCGGTTACGGTGGATGTCATCCTGCACCTCCATTTTTCCGTAAAATACGTATATTCCGGAACTTTTACAAGACATCGAACGACAGCGGGGCGTGAACTCGATGATAGACAGCCACGAAGCAAGTGATATCCGCCTGAAAAGGGCGGAGGAACTCGACGCGCTCGACGCGATCCTGCCGTTCGACCGGCGGGACCAGCTCGCTATCCTATTGACCGACGACGACGTCGCGACGCTGAAGCACCTAGCGAAGGAGGGCATGGGCGCGAACACCTTGCGCGCGCTCGCCTCCGACCTCGCCTATCTCGAGGCCTGGTGTACGCTGGCAATCGACACTCCTCTCCCCTGGCCCGCCCCCGAGGCGCTGCTTCTCAAGTTTGTCGCCCACCACCTCTGGGATCCCGTCCGGCGCGAAGACGATCCGGCGCACGGAATGCCGCCGGAAGTGGAAATCGGGTTGCGAAGCCAGGGACTGTTGCGATCGGAGGGTCCGCATGCGCCGGCAACGGTGCGACGCCGGCTGACCTCCTGGTCGATCCTGACGCGCTGGCGCGGGCTTTCCGGCGCCTTCTCCGCTCCGTCGCTGAAGAGCGCACTGCGGCTGGCCGCCCGCGCCACCGGGCGGCCGCGCCAGCGCAAGAGCATCAGTGCGGTCACCGCCGATGTTCTCGCCCAGTTGCTGTCCACCTGTACCGGCGACCGGCTTGTCGATATCCGCGATCGCGCCATCCTCCTGACCGCTTTCGCCTCCGGCGGCCGCCGGCGTTCTGAGATCGCCAATCTGCGCGTCGAGGATCTGGTCGCGGAAGAACCGGTCGGCGCCGTGCCCGACGACCCGGCCTCCCCTCCCCTGCCCTGCCTGGCGATCCGCCTCGGTCGCACCAAGACGACCGGTCCGGACGACGACGCCCGGTCGCTGATGATCGGCAAGCCGGTGGAGGCGCTGAAGCGCTGGTTGCACGAAGCCCGGATTGACAGCGGCCCAGTGTTCCGTCGCATCGATCAGTGGGGCAATGTCGATCGCCGCGCGCTGACGCCGCAATCAATCAACCTGATACTCAAGAATCGCTGCGGGAGGGCCGGGTTGGACCCGGAGAAGTATTCCGCCCACGGCCTGCGCTCAGGCTATCTGACCGAAGCCGCCAATCGCGGCGTGCCGCTACCGGAGGCGATGCAGCAGTCGCAGCACAAGTCACTGACCCAGGCCGCCTCCTACTACAACAATCCGGAGCGCCGACGCGGCAAGGCTGCTCGCTTGATTATCTAGGTCAAGCCAGATAGCGCGTACGCAACACCGAAAACCCGCGGAGCTATCATTGCCGGGAAACCCTAAAAAGATCCTGAACGCGAAAGGAATTGTTCATGGAAACAACGACCATCCAGTCACGGGCGGATTTCGCCCAATGGGCGATCGAACGCGTAAGTGCCATCATCGCGGAACAGGGTGGCAATCTCGCGCTCGCCGCCCGCGAGGGCAGTGACGAGACGATTGCCGCGGCAGCGAATGCATTGGGCCAGACGATTGTCGATACGCTGCTCGAGGTGTTCGACGGACTGGTCGACGCGGAATAACATCCGCGCCGAGAGTAACCACGATCGAGTCGATCGACGACTCTAACCGCTTTCAGTGGGCGTGCGCGTCGGTAAATCTCGGTGCGCAACTACGCTAGTTTCCGCTTCAAGATCGACTTCGATGGCCTCAATCCACCAGACTTTTGAGCGTCCAATCGCTGCCGTCGGACTGACCATATCCCCTGTTTCAGATCGAGAGCGCATTCTCGGCGCGAATACGGAGGACGCAGCGAAGGAAATTTGGATCTCTGATCCTCAGCGCAAGGGTAGTGCTGACGGCTCTACACCTTTCATCGCTCCGACTACCCCTTGAAGCGATCGAACGCCGTCAGCCGCTTCATCGGCGGGCTGGCATCGTAGCGGTAGATTTCGGTTCGCAGCCAGCAAAGCTCGTCGTCGAGATCAGCGTCGGAAACCTCGGTCCACCAGGCCTTGGGGCGGCCGTCGCTGCCGTCGGACCAGCGATACCCCCTCCCCTTCAGATGATCCTTGAGGTCGAAGGGAGAATTTTCCGCAAAGATCCGGACACGCGAACGCTGACTTCGTTCGTACAGCTCGGCGAACGCAGATCCGGCGTGGCATTCGCCATTGCCATCGAGGACTTCCAGAAGCGCAAAGCAATCGTCGACAGCCCGATGCCCGTCATGAAAATAGCCGGCCTGGCCGACCAGATAGCCAAGCTTCGTTCCCTCAAAGCCACGCGCCCGCCAATCCACCTCGGACACCGAGCAGGCCCAGGGCTTGTCGGCAAAGACCGGTGACAGCGCCTCGCAGAACGGCCGATCGAAGCCGGCATTATGGGCAATGATCAGGTCGGCCGGCTTTATCAGCGCCTCCAGCCGATCGAGGTCGATCATTTGTCCCGCGACCATCGCGTCGGTAATGCCGGTGAGCCGGGTAATGTCAGCGGGGATGGGGCCGCTCGGTTGCCGCAGTCCGCCGTAGACGGCGGTCACCGCACCGATCGTGCCGGTCTCATCGAAGCTGAAGGCAACAGCGCCGATCTCGATGATCTCGTCCTTGCGCGAACTGAGACCGGTCGTCTCGGTGTCGATGATGACGCCGCG
>NZ_JBFTIM010000035.1:0-6435 GCF_056394765.1 Mycoplana sp. 10N416
AGCGGCTTTCGGGCGAGCGATCATAGTCCACGAACACAACGACTGCGTTTGCTCCATCGGTCAACTCGCGGACCAGCCGGCTATGCGTCTCGCGGTCGCCCAGCACCCAGCCGCCGCCGTGGGTGTAGATCACCACGGGCAGCGGGCCCCTGCCGCTTTCCGGCCGATAGATCCGGATGTCGGTGCGCCCCTTGGGGCCGACATTGAGGACACGGTCCTCGCTGCGCGCGGGCGCGAGCTTAACCGACACCGACTTCTGTGCGTCGGCGAGAACGTTGCGAGCGGCCTCGGGTGAGAGCGTGTAGATGGGCGTTGCGGCCCCAAGGCTATCTATGAAGGCTTGTGTGGTAGGCTCGAGACGACTCATGAGGTTCTCCCGGTGTTATCCGACCGTCCTCAGACCTTCGCGAAGTGTTCACAATGATGCAGGTGCTGCACCACTGAGCGATCCGATCATTCTTGTTTATTCGGTGCGGCGCAGGCTAAACATCGGGCACATTACCCGCGCAAACCGAGCCCGGCCATTATTTCGCGGCTGTAAGAACACTTGGCGATGCACCCCTCCGGGCTGCCAGGCGAATATAGCACGTCGCGCAAACATGCGGGATTCACATTTGCGAACGCGGTATCAGTGCTTCCCGAGGGGCCGCGATATCTCTTGTGGTCATTCGCATGGTTATTGCGATCTCCACCCTATTGCTCGCCAGATCCGGGTCGACGACCAGAACGCTGTGGAAAGCCGACCGCAACATGTGCCAGCGAGCAGTCCTGATACTCGTGGTCGCAAGCGTGAAACACTACTTTGAGACGTCGATTTTCTCGATTGGCGACATTGATGATTGCTGCGAAACTTGAACCGACAATTTTCGGCGCCTACCGCACGATCTGTCTACTGCCCCTGATTTTACAGAGCAGAGGACGTCACTGCCCGCATCGCTTTCTGCCACCCGTCGCAAGGACATGCTGATCACCATCGACGGCACCTAAGCGCGCTGGGATTGGCCCCATCCCTGGGAGCGCTTGATACCGTGTGTCTAAGCGTAGAGTTCGACCGACCGCTGAGGGTTCGCGCGGGAGATGGTCCGCAATCTCTACAAGTCGCGCGCGGCCCAGAGGCACATCAATCTCGGAAATGCGGTGCCGGTGTTGACGGCAATCATTTTTCATCCGATGGTCAGGGGCTGGCCCCGATGAATTTGATGGCCGAACCTCAATCGGGGCGTGCAACACCAACCGATTGCAGGTTGCATATTGCCTTCGCCGCGCGAAGATGGTGGCATACTTCTCCCTCGGGCTACTGCTCTTGCGTCCCGAGCAGTGAGACGTTTGCGGAATTCTTGGAAGACATTGTTTAACGGGCGTCGCCGCGGGCCGGTCGCAACCCTGTCGCGCTTGATGAAGTTCCTGTCTGGCAAGTCGAGGCAAAGCATGATGAAGACTCCGCATTTGACGCGGGTCGCCATTGCAATGGCGGTCGCTGCTTTCCCGTTGGAGGATGTCCTCGCTCAGAACGCGGCGCCTGCTGTGACGGTCGCCAAGCCGGTCACACGGGAAGTGATCGACAATGACGAATTCATCGGGCGGTTCCAGGCGGTCGATGAGGTTGCGGTCCGCTCTCGCGTCGGCGGCTACCTGGAAGAGGTGCATTTCAAGGACGGTTCGATCGTGAAGAAGGGCGACCTTCTGTTCGTCATCGACCAACGCCCCTTCAAGACGGCGCTCAACCAGGCGACGGCGACGCTGGAGGTGGCACGATCGACGCTGACCTTCGCTGAATCCGAGTTCAAGCGGGTGGAAGCGCTGGTCAAGAGCGGCAGCCAGACGGTTCAGACGCTTGATGACCGTCGGCGTGAACTCGATTCAGCAAAGGCAAACCTGCGCGGGGCGGAGGCCTCCGTCGAGCGTGCGCAACTTGATCTTGAGTACACACGGATCACCGCCCCCATTTCCGGGCGCATCGATCGTCGCCTCATCTCGCCCGGCAGTCTCGTCCAGACAGACCAGACGATCCTGACGACGATCGTCAGCCTCGATCCGATCGACTTCTACTTCGACGTGGACGAGCGACGGCTGCTTTCCTACGCCGACCGGGCCCGGTCGGGCGGAAAAGAACTGCAGGAAGGCGGAACCGGACTGGAGGTCTCCGTGACGATCGGCGACTTCCAGCACTCCACGTTCAGGGGCAAGCTGGATTTTGCGGAGAACCGGGTCGATGAGCAGACAGGAACCATGCGTATCCGTGCCCGCTTCCCCAACCCCAAGTACATCCTGCAGCCGGGGCTGTTCGGTCGCATCCAGATCGGTGGCTCTCTTCCCTATCAGGCAGTTCTGGTGCCGGACGAGGCGATCGGGTCGGACCAGAACGAGCGCGTCGTCTACGTCCTCGAGAAGGACGGCAGCGTCAGCACCAAACCGGTCCGCACCGGTCCGCGCCTTTATGGCTACCGCGTCATTCGCGACGGTCTCACTGGCGGCGAAACGGTCGTCATAAACGGTCTCATGCGCATCCGGCCCGGGGTGAAGGTGACCGCCGAGGTGACCGAGTTGCCGCCGGAACGCGAGGACACGACGACGGATATGACGAGCACGGAGGCGAACCAGTGAGGTTTCCTCATTTCTTCGTCGAGCGGCCGATCTTTGCCTCGGTCATCTCGATCGTTCTGCTCATCGTCGGCGGCATTGCCTATTTTCAACTTCCGGTCGCGCAATATCCGGAGATCGCCCCGCCGACGATCGTGGTGCGCACAGCCTATCCCGGCGCCGACGCCCAGACGATCGCCGACGTGGTGGCAACGCCGATCGAGCAGGAGATCAATGGCGTCGAGGACATGCTTTACATGTCCTCCTACTCGACGGCAGACGGCACCATGGCCCTGACCATCACCTTCAAGCTCGGCACCGACCTCGACCAGGCGCAAGTGCTGGTGCAGAACCGTGTGGCAATCGCCGAGCCGCGCTTGCCCGAGGAAGTTCGCCGGATCGGTATCACGACGGTGAAGAGCTCGCCCGACCTGATGATGGTCGTCCACCTGCTCTCGCCGGACGACCGCTACGACCAGCTTTACATATCCAACTATGCCAAGACGCGCATTCGCGACCGGCTCGTTCGCCTTGACGGCGTTGGTGACGTGATTCTGTTCGGCGAGCGCGAATACGCACTGCGCATCTGGCTCGACCCGCAGAAGCTCAGCGCCTACGGCATGACGGCGACCGACGTGGTGCAGGCGCTTCGCGATCAGAACGTCCAGGTCTCGGGCGGGTCGATTGGCGGGCCGCCCACCTCCGGCGAGAACGCCTTTCAGTATACGGTGACGACGGAAGGCCGGTTCTCCGATGCGCGGCAGTTCCGCTACGTGATCGTCAAGTCGACGGCGGCCGGGCGACTGGTGCAGCTTCAGGATGTCGCCCGCATCGAGCTTGGCGCCAAGGAATACGTGTCGAACAGCTATCTCGACGGCAAGGCGGCGGTGGCGATCGGCATTTTCGCCCGCCCGGGCACGAACGCGCTGGACGCTGCGGCCTCGGTCCAGCGCGTCATGAATGAGGTTTCCCCGGATTTCCCGCCGGGCCTGGAGTACCGCATCGTCTACAATCCGACCGAGTTCATCGCGCAGTCGATCCACGAGGTCTACAAGACGATCATGGAGGCGGCGGTGCTCGTCGCGATCGTCGTGCTCGTGTTCCTGCAGTCCTGGCGGACAGCGATCATCCCGATTGTTGCGATACCCGTATCGTTGATAGGCACCTTCGCTTTTCTGCTCGCCTTCGGCTTCTCGCTGAACATGCTGACCCTGTTCGGCCTGGTTCTGGCGATCGGGATCGTCGTCGACGACGCGATCGTGGTGGTCGAGAATGTCGAGCGCAACCTCTCGCTCGGCATGACGCCCAAGGAGGCGGCGCACGTGACGATGGACGAGGTCGGCGCGGCCGTCATCGCGATTTCGCTGGTATTGATCGCCGTGTTCGTGCCCACGGCCTTCATCCCGGGCCTATCCGGCCAGTTCTATCAGCAGTTTGCGGTGACAATCGCGGTGGCGACAGCGATCTCGGCGCTGAACTCGCTGACATTGTCACCGGCGCTCGCCGGCATCGTGCTGCGCCCTCACTCGCAGGAGGAGCACAGTCGCAACCCGCTCACCCGTCTCATCCGGCGACTGTCCGATGGCTTCAATCACGGGTTCAAGCGGCTGAGCGAAGGCTATTCCTGGCTGGTCCGGCAGCTTGTGCGGACCAGGACGGCCATTGCGCTGAGCCTGCTGGTGTTTGTCGGCCTGCTGGGAGCCACCTGGCAGATGAGCCAGATCGTCCCGCGCGGGTTCATTCCGACAATGGACCAGGGCTATGCGATCGTCGTGGTGCAACTGCCGGATGGCGCCTCGCTGGCGCGCACCGACGCCGTCATCCAGAAGGCATCCGAAATCATCCGCACCACGCCCGGTGTAAAGAATGCGGTTGCCTTCTCCGGATTCTCGGGCGCCACGTTTACCAATGCTTCAAACTCGGGGGTGGTCTTTGCCAGCTTCAAGAGTTTCGAGGAGCGACAGAAGCAGGGGCTGGGCGCAAACCAGATCATCGGCCAGCTCTTTGGCGCGCTGCAAAGCATTCGGGAAGCCTTCATCATCGCCGTGCCGCCGCCTTCGATCCGTGGCGTCGGCAGTTCGGGCGGCTTCAAGATGCAGCTTCTGGACCTGGAAAACTCCGACATGCGCCGCGTGCTCGGGCTTGCCTACCAGATGATCGGCACCGCGAACCAGACGGCGGGCCTGACCGGCGTGTTTACGACCTTCTCTGCGTCGAGCCCGCAGTATTTTCTGAACATCGACCGCGACAAGGCGCGCGCGCTGAACGTCCCGATCCCAAATATCTTCGAGACGCTTTCGATCAATCTCGGAACGTCCTACGTAAACGACTTCAACGCCTTTGGCCGCGTCTACCAGGTGCGGGCCCAGGCCGACCAGCAGTACCGCCTCGACCAGCAAGACATCCTGGCGCTGAAGGTGCGCTCAGCGACCGGCGCCCTCGTCCCGCTTGGAACATTGGTCGAGATCCGTGACACGAGCGGACCGACGCTCGTCCAGCGCTACAACATGTATGTCTCGGTTCCCGTGCAGGGCAATGCCGCCCCTGGCTTCTCGACTGGCACCGCGCTGGACTCGATGGAGGGGCTGGCGAAGCAGATGCTGCCGGCCGGAACCTCATTCGAGTGGACCGAACTCGCCTTCCAGGAGCGGGCGACCGGCAACACCGCGGTGTTCATTTTCGCGCTCTCGGTCATCTTCGTCTTCCTGGCGCTGGCCGCGCAGTATGAAAGCTGGGTGCTGCCGCTTGCGATCATCCTCATCGTGCCGCTTGCGATCCTCGGCGCCCTGGTCGGCGTGGATCTCAGGGGAATGGACAACAACATCCTCACCCAGATCGGCCTGATCGTTCTGATCGGCCTGGCAGCAAAGAACGCAATCCTGATCGTCGAGTTCGCCAGACAGGCGCAGCGGGAAGGCAGGACGGCGATCGAGGCGGCCGTGGAGGCGACGCGACTTCGCCTGCGGCCCATCCTGATGACCGCATTCGCCTTCATCTTCGGTGTCGTCCCGTTGATGATCGCGACCGGCCCCGGCGCGGAAATGCGGCAGTCCCTCGGCACGGCGGTCTTCTCGGGCATGCTCGGGGTGACCCTTTTCGGCCTGTTCCTGACCCCGGTCTTCTTCGTCGCCTTGCGCTCCGCCGGCCGGCATGGCGCGCAGGCCGTCAGCGAACGCAAGAAGGCGGCCGCGCTGGACGCGGCAGACTTATAGCCTGAACCCAAAGCGCGCGATTGGGTACTTGCGTAACCTGCCATCCTTCCAGCATGTGTTACCTGAAAAGGAGGGAGAGCGGATGTCCGACGCGATCAATCACCAGCACCGCCCATCCTTCGACAGCCCCAATGGCGGTCTGCTCAAAGGCCCGATCACGGCGGTCAGGACGATGCCGTCATCGCGAGCGGATGCATTTGACGAGAGCTGGATATCGATCGCCCGCCAGCTCGTCCAGAATTTGGTGATTGGCAAAACGCCCGGCCACCAGCCGACGACGTGACAGGTGTACGGCCTGTTCGCCAGCATCCTCGCCCTGATGGACGTCCTGATGTTCATGGAGCGCCGTTTCATCGCCAAGGTGCATGCGGATTTTGCGGAGAAGCGGGACGCCGGCGAGTTGGTCACGGAGCAGAAACACAAAAAGCGCCTCGCCGCTGGTGCGGAGGCGCTTTTGGTCGAATGTCCCGAGTGGGCTGCTTTGCCGGTGTGGTTGGTTGCGGGGGCAGGATTTGAACCTGCGGCCTTCAGGTTATGAGCCTGACGAGCTACCGGGCTGCTCCACCCCGCGTTATCCGGTTTGCGTCTTAAACGCATTATGGGCCGCTTGTGCGGCCCATTCAAGTGTTCGGCCTGGGCCGGT
>NZ_JBFTIM010000036.1:0-4312 GCF_056394765.1 Mycoplana sp. 10N416
GCCGGCGCCGGCGGGGGCTATCAAGGAAACATGGGCGCCATCGCTGGCTGGAACTCCGCGCGTGTCTATCAGCAGGCAATCGCCCGCATCGGCGCCGCGATCGACGGCAGTTAGATAGTTGCGCCCGCTTCCAGCTTAAAGTCGCCGTGCGACGGCTCAATTTGCTGGCTCCAGTACGATTTATGGCCTGCACGTCGTGAGCAGTGCATGCTGCTTTCCGGCACTCACTGTACGCCAGTGATGGCGCCTCTGGGCAGCCTTCGCGCTCGTCAAGACATTCTGCATCACCTGTCGCGCTACGACCTTGAATTTCATCGGCGATTTCAGGCGTGACCAATCCCAGTCCTCGGCGGCAAGAGCTCTGATGTCCGCTATTCGTGTTGGGCGTCCTAGCAGCGGACGGTCGGCCGTCGGCCTCGGCGCGGGTGCCTCCGTGCGGAAGCTCAAGGATTCGTTCGGGCGGAGTTCTTCTGGACGTAAAGGATTGACCCCAAACCGGACATTCTCAGCGAGCGTTTACTGCCGGAAGTCGGCCGTCCACGGCTCCGTGACCACTGCCCAAATGTAGGCATCGCCCACGGCGAAGATGCAGTCGAGGTTGGGCCTTTGGTCATTCAGGAGGTACTCAAAGCGCTCCTTGGCGCAACCACGCGACAGGCTCCGCAGCAACCACTGCTTGAGCAAATACTGTGGCGGCCGCGCACCATCCCGGCGTTTTCATGACGGCCGCAGTTGAGAGAGCCAAGTGAGACAAAGAGATCCCGGCGCTAACTGCTCTGTCGTCTTGCTCAGAACTCCTTCAACGCGTAGGCGAAAACATCGTCCCACTCATTGTCGATGACCGGCATCAGGCCAAGGCCCCTCAGGAGGAACAGTCCCTCGATCGCGAGGAAGGCGTGGCGCGCACGGCGGCCTTCCGCCGTCGTCGGATCCGCCAGATCGAAGGCCCCGCGATAAAAGGATCGCACGTATTCGAGATGACGAGGCTCGTTCGACAGCGCCGCCATCAAATGAGCGGCGCGGGTCTGGAAAACGTATTTTTGCTCGGCCGAGGCCTTTACATGCGCCTCCAGCCTGTCGAGAGGCTGGTTCCCTTTCGTGAGTGTTTCCCGCTGGGCAACAAAGCGCTCCAGTTCGCGACGCAACATGTCCTCGATCAGGACATCCTTCGTGGGATAGGTGTAGGTCAGCCCGCCCTTGCTGATGCCCGCCTTCGCGGCCACCATGTCCATGGTGAAATGAATCCCGCCGGTCTCAGTGATCAACTCCTCGGCTGCCGTGAGAATGGCGGTCTTGTCGATGCGTTTCGGTCTGGGCATGTCACCTTCGTTTCCGGCGAGCTTCCCTCCCGGAGAAATCGTCTGAGGCATGCCGGGCGTCGGATGGGGCGTTTCCGCAACTCCCGGCATGCCCGCCAACTCAGTATCGGAAGACGAATTCCGAACCATCGGTAAAGCGGTTGAAGCGATAGATCGACGGGTCGCAGGTGGTCTTCTCGCCGGCGATCATCTCTGCGATCATCTGGCCGGAGGCGGGCCCGGTGGTCAGGCCGTTGCCGGAGAAGCCGGTGATCAGGAAGAGCCCGAGGAAGTCCGGGATGTCAGTCACGAACTGGGTCGAATCCGGCGTTGCGTCGATCATGCCTGCCCATTCCTCCTTGATCACGGCTTTCTCGTACTGCGGAAATGCCCGGCGCAGGTTGGCGAGCGCCGTGTCGTTTTCGTGGCGGTCGACCTCGCCCGAGAGCATGCGCACCTGCTCGAATGGCGTGACCTCGTCATTTCTCCAACTCGACTTCATGCGCAGTGACTCAAAGAAGTCCTTGCTCAGGCGTACTTTGACGAGATTGCCAGAATGTTCCAGCGTCGGCAGGAAATCGAACAGGAAGCGGAAGCTGTCCTTGGTGATCGGAGCAGCGCTCGTGCCGACGCCGACCGAGGTCTCGCCATCCGCCTGCATTCGCCAGGTGAAGTCGGGTCCATATCCGGCACCCGGCAGCGCGCCGTCGACGCGGCTCAGACGCTGCATGGAGGAGGCGAGCATCAGTTGCGGAACGCGCACGCCGATATTGCCTGCGAAAAGCGAACTCCACGCCCCGCCTGCCATGACGACGTATTTGGCCTTGATGTAGCCCTTCTCGGTGTGCACGCCCGCAACCTTGCCGCCCTCGCGCTCCACCGAACGAGCCGCGCAAGGCGCGACGATCTTCACGCCCTCGCGAATGGCGCCCATGGCAATCTTGGAGACGGAGTAGGTCGGTTCGGCCGTGCCATCGCTGGCCTGGTAGAGCGCCGCCTTGAACTTGGATCCAGCGCCCGGAATGAGTGTGTCGAGTTCGGCACCCGTAACGATCTTGGCGTCCATCTGCGGCTGGATCTCGAGCGCCGATTTCAGCCAGTCGGCGTGCACATCGACTTCCTCGTCGGAGCCTATCAACGTGAAGTTGCCAGACCGACGGAAGCCGATGTCTTCACCGAAACGGGCTGCAAAACCTTGCCAGATGGTCTTAGACTGGTTGGTGAGCTCCAGTTTTCCGAGGTCCCAGCCGTTGGAATAAATCCAGCCGAAGGCGCGGCTCGACTGCTCGCCCGCGACGACGCCCTTTTCCAGCAGAACCGTGTTGAGGCCCTTTTCGTTGAGGAAAAGCGCCGTGGAGATGCCAGCAATTCCGCCGCCGATGACCACGACATCCGCCTCGGCCGGGAGTTCGGTGAGCGTCTGCACTGGCATGGCGCGCGGCACAGCCGAGCTGTTGCGCCAGCCGGACCCGGACATGAAGCCGATGCCGACCCCTGCGCCGATCGCCGCGCCCGCAACACCGCTGCCCGCGCCGAGGATGAAGTTACGTCTGGAGATAGCCATTGCACACCCTTGTAATGCCGAAGTTCGATGTCGATTCGACGCAGCCATGAAAGTAGGTCGCAAACTAATTTCCGACTGCTCAGTCTGAAACATATAGAGACTGGCTAGTCGAAAATCAAAGGACCGCCGTCCCTGATCAACAACTCGGCGGCTATCATGCGCTCAATGATTTGATTTGCGTCCGTCTTGGCATCCTCTGTCCCGCCAGTCATGGGCGCACCGAAAGGGAATGACCGCTTGTTGGCGCCTTGCTCCCGAAAGGGGACGAGCAGCTTTCGGCCCCGAAACGGACATATGGGAGTTGAATATCCGACAGGCGGTTTTGCGCCCCCAATTCACCTGCTGGCAGAGTGCGCAATGGGAGCCCGAGGCGGCCTTGGTCTACCCTCCCCAGTCGTGCGAGGCGGTGCACAGTCATGTTACTCTCACGGACGGACCATTACCTTGAGCGCTTCACGATCGTTCATAGCTCGATATCCACTAGGGACCCCATCCAGGTCGACGGTACGGTCGAACACCCGCCCAGGCTCAATACCGCTTTCCATGATGTTTGGCAGTAATTCATCGATGTAGGCGCGTACTGGAGCGGGCCCGCCCCCACGATCACATTATGGTAGAAAAAAGGGCCAGACAGATCGACCGCTCCGTAGTGGGGCACGCTGACACGGCCGATCGCGCCGCCGGGCCGAACGATCCCGAGCGGAGTGCCCATCGCGGGACCACTGCCGACACACTCGAGCACGGCGGGGCTTTGCTCATGGGTCCGGACGGCGGGTTCATCACCGGCAGCGACGGTCGGCCAGCCCGAGTAGAAGGCGAGATGGGTGACTTGCGGGTGACGTCGCCGCGTCCAGTGTGGGGAAAAAGGTTCTGTTGGCCGATCTGCGGCGGGAAAATGCCGTAGCCGCAGCGTGGCGCATCATCCCCTATCCGGGGAGCCGACGGTGAGGCGTTCCTCAGTTCCGTCTTACGGATCTCGCTGTCAAACCCGAATGAGGGTCATTGAGAGGCCGCTATGATGGAATTCGGCAAAATCAAGCCCACATCTTGTATATGGAGCTCTGAGCGTGAAACTCGCACGTTTTTCCCTTTTCGCTGCGGTTCTGGTGGCCGCTGCGGCCCTTACTCTCTCTTCCTCGATCGGCGAGAGGAGCGGCCGGACGACGGTGGCGTTGACCATCGATATCGATGGCGCCATCGGCCCGGCCAGTGCACGGCAACTCAAGGAAGGTCTTGAGACTGCGGTCGCACGCAACGCTGAAGTTGTGATCTTACAGATGAACACCCCCGGCGGGCTGGTCACATCGATGCGCGAGATGATCGCCGATATCTTGGCGTCGCCCATTCCTGTCATCGGTTATGTCGCGCCATCAGGCGGCCATGCGGCAAGTGCCGGCACCTACATCCTCTATGCAACCCATGTGGCGGCAATGGCGCCCGGCACCAATCT
>NZ_JBFTIM010000037.1:0-3466 GCF_056394765.1 Mycoplana sp. 10N416
GCCGGCGGGGGCTATCAAGGAAACATGGGCGCCATCGCTGGCTGGAACTCCGCGCGTGTCTATCAGCAGGCAATCGCCCGCATCGGCGCCGCGATCGACGGCAGTTAGATAGTTGCGCCCGCTTCCAGCTTAAAGTCGCCGTGCGACGGTTCAATTTGCTGGCTCCAGTACGATTTATGGCCTGCACGTCGTGAGCAGTGTATGCTGCTTTCCGGCACTCACTGGACACCAGTGATGGCGCCTCTGGGCAGCCTTCGCGCTCTTCAAGACATTCTGCATCACCTGTCGCGCGACGACCTTGAATTTCATCGGCGATTTCAGGCGTGACCAATCCCAGTCCTCGGCGGCAAGAGCTCTGATGTCCGCTATTCGTGTTGGGCGTCCTAACAGCGGACGGTCGGCCGTCGGCCCCAATTCGGCCGGTGTGAAGAGCGTTGGCGGAGATGTCGCTAAAAATTCAAAATGGAAATTCGCATTTGTAGGAAGGTGCAGCCAGGTCCTTGCATCAGCGGGTGCGCAGCACTTGCATATCTTGCCTCTGGCGCTCATTGATTTTAGAGATTCTGAAACATTTGCGAGGACTAAAAGCATGAGGTGGGATAAAAAAACTCCTTGAGGAAGAGACGCATAACTACTGGGTCGCAACTGATTTCCTCAAGGACAAAGGGAATTCCGAAGACGCGTTGTCGCTTTTTTTGAAGCATGTCGGGGACAGCCCCGATACTCATAAGGCATTTGAGGCCGCGCGGCTGGACTGGGAAGGTGCGCGGAATCAATCGGCAATCGGCTCGCGAGGATTAAACGAAGATTGACCAGCGTTCGGAGGAGTGGACACAACCTTTGTCCACTCCTCCAGCAGCTTGCGACGCTGCTCTAGGAAGTCAGTACGACGATAGGCGCGCTCCACTTTGCCGCCAACCGTGTGCCCTAACGTCGTCTCCGCTACTTCGTACGGAGTACTTGTCGCTTCTGCGATCCAATCGCGTAGGCTGGAGCGAAAGCCATGTGGGCGAGCCACCATCCCTCGACGCTCCATCAGCCGCGCCATCGTCGCATCTGAAATCACACCCTTCTTAATGCTCGGAAAGAGGTAGCCGTCGCGAGCAAAAGCCTTTGCCTGTTCAATGATCGCTAGCGCTTCCGGCACAAGTGGGACACGGAAATCAGGCGTCTTGTCCTTGCGCCCTTTTTGCTTTTCGCCGGGGATGGTCCAAACATCGCCTTCGATTTGCTCTAGGCGCAGAAACCGCAACGGCGCCGAGCGCACACCTGTGAGGATCAATAGCCTTAGTGCAAGGTGCGTCGTCGTGCCGTCCGAAAGAGAAGCGTAGAAGGCCGGCACTTCCGCCCACGGTAGCGCGGGTATGTTCCCTGCCTTGTGCCTCTGCTGACCTAGAAGCGCCCTCGCTTTCTCGGTCGCCTGCAAATCCACCTCATGCCCCAAGGCGGCCGCGTGGCGCATGCAGATGGCGAGGCGGTTCAACGCTTTTCGCGCGGTCTCTGCTTTTGAATGCCAAATGGGAGAGAGCGTGTCGCGGATGTCGATCTGATCGATATCACCCACGGGCCTCTTGCCAAGCTTTGGCAGCACATGGATTTCCAGCGGGCTGAACCAGCGACCCGACTTTCCGTCGTTCTTCAGTTCGGCCTTTCGGCTCTCAAACGCATCACTCGCGACGTCCTCCAACAGGTGCAGGCGCTTTTCGGCCTGCCGTCGCTCACGTTCCCGTTCGTTCATCGGATCAAGGCCCTTGGCCAGCACGCCACGCCATTTGTCCGCCGCTCCACGAGCGTCCTTCAGCGACACATCTTGGGCAGAGCCCAGTCCCATTTCGCGACGCCGGCTGTGCATTGTGTAGCGGAGCACCCATTGGCCCGGGCCGTGTTCTCGCTTGTACAGCCACAAGCCGCCACCGTCTGAAAATTTACCGGGGCCGGCATTCTTCACGGTCAAAGCCGAAAGCTTGTTTAATGACCTCGCCATATTGATCCCCCTTTTGATCCCCCTTTCGCTTTTGGCTTTAGGTGAACAAATGCGTACTACGCTGGACGCTCAATGACAAGAAATCGTAGGAAAATCAGCGGATCTGTAATCAAATTGAGCAAAAATGTACCTTGATGGACAAGCATTCAATGCCGGCATGGGGCACCATATTCCGCAGAAGATGCGCCGATTTCAAAAACTTCGTTATCTCGTGGATGGCACCTCCCGCTTTTGATCCACCTTTAAGGTGGGCCTGGCGAACAGCCTGTTGGCGTTGTTGGGACGGGTTACTCTGTCCTGAGCGTCCACACGCATGAATGCGGGATTGCCGATCTGCGCCAGGCACGTCCGACCTGCGATCAAGATCCGTAATGACATTTCGGATCGATGTGACTTTCAATACGAAGGTAGGCAACCTTCACCTTCACCTTCTCCTTCGAAGAAAGCTTGACACCTAGGCATCAGGGGCGGGTGGGACGTCGTCCGACTATGCCGCGGTAGCTACGTGCAGGCTTCTTTATAGGCGTGGCCGCTCGCGGGCGCAGTATCAACCGACCGACGATACACTTCCGTCGACCGTGCGCGGTGCCGACGCTGGTGCGAATCAGTGGGCTCCGCCCTTTGATTCGGGTTGAGTGATAGGGAAGCGTCCCCGGCAAGCGCGAAACCGTCCGACAAATTTGAGGTTGCTCACCTCCAAATGCCGAGCTTCCGGTTGTAAAATTGCGATATTCACAGATTTTTCCTGATTTTCGCCTGCCGCGCGAATTTTTTGTATGTCGCGGCCTGCATCTTTCAGAAAACGCTAATGTTTTCAGTGGGCGCTGATGGGATTCAGTTGTATCGATAAGTTGTCGCAGGCAATTCGTACCGGGTTGTTGCCTCAATTTGGGCAAACCGGATTTCTGCAACTATTTCAAAAAACAGTTCTCCGATCATCCGGATAATGTGGCAGCAATGAGGCCATTCTTCTCAGTTCTTTTATTGGGTTAGTGCTGTTGCGCCTCCGAAAACGCTGAACTATTAGTCCCGCCGTACCGCCGGAATAACCAAAACTATTATCCGGCACCCATAGAAGTAGTAACCACCGTCTCCAAAGGGTTTAGGGTGGGGAGAAAGGCTAAGAAGCAGTGACAAGCAACATTCGCGATGTAACCAAAGCCGGAGTCCAGGCTGAAACGACGCTCGTCGACCTCATCGGCAATGCCATCAACGAAAACAGCCAGACTGCGGCTCTGACGCTTGAGAAGATCTTCGATCGTCTGTCGAAGATCACCGACCACGACAACGACGCCGGCAACAGCTTTGCCGACCGTCTCAGCACAGCCCTCGACAAGCTGCGGTCCGCCCATGACAGCGACAAGGGCTGGAACGGCTCGTCGTCGTCCGACAAGTCGGAAACCACCTCCACGAAGGGCGATCTGGATTCGACGACGGACCTCGCCTCGACGAAGCCGGGTTCGGTGACCGACACCGTATCCA
>NZ_JBFTIM010000038.1:0-3215 GCF_056394765.1 Mycoplana sp. 10N416
GAAGGTTGAAGGTTTGGAGTCTCACGGAGTGGCAGGAGCAATGGACGATCTTGAAGTTGGTTACGACATCCCGGCCGCCATCGGGGATTCTCTCGATGATGTACAGACACCGGCTCTGATCATCGATCTTGACGCTTTCGAGCGGAATTGCGCTGGYATGCGCGCTAAAGCTGAGGGTATGAATGTGCGTCTTCGTGCACATGCGAAGACGCACAAGTCTGCCGATATCGCTCTCTACCAGGTGGCCAGAGGCGGCGCCTGTGGCATCTGCTGCCAGAAGGTATCGGAAGCGGAAGCTCTAGTAAGGGCAGGAGTCACGGACGTCCTCATCACCAACCAGGTGTGTGGACCGAAGAAGATCGCGCGTCTAGCACGGCTTGCSAAGCTCGCCCGCATCATTGTGTGCGTGGACGAYGCGACTAACGTGTCGGACTTGTCCAGGGTCATGACCGAGCATGCTGTGACCCTCGAAGTGCTCGTCGAAATCGATTGCGGTGCCGGGCGATGCGGTGTCAGACCCGGCATGCCCGCGGTAAAGCTTGCGCAGCAGGTCGCAGCMTCGCCAAACCTGGTKTTTGCTGGCATCCAGGCTTACCAYGGCTCCGCCCAGCACATCGTAGATGCAGACGAGCGACGATCTGCGATTGTGAAATCGACGGCYGCAGCGGACAGGACGGTRGGCCTGATGCGGGAGGYCGGCCTAAAGTGCACGATCGTCGGTGGGGCAGGTACGGGAACGTTCGATCTCGAAGGCATGTCCGGCATCTACAACGAACTCCAATGTGGCTCCTACATCTTCATGGACGCGCATTACGGTATGATCCGCGCCGACGACGGTGGGCGCGTTGGTGGGTTCGAAAACGCACTTTTCGTGCTTACGTCGATCATAAGCCGAGCAGAGCCCGGAAGAGCGGTTTGCGATGCTGGTTTGAAGGCGCATTCCGTCGACAGTGGCCTGCCGACGGTCTTCGGCCGTCCAGATCTCACGTTCGTGGATGCTTCCGACGAGCACGGGACGATCGACGATCCGGGGAATACGCTGTCAATCAATGCGAAGCTCAAGCTGGTTCCCGGACACTGCGACCCAACCTGCAATTTGCACGATTGGTATGTTTGTGTCCGCGGGACGAAAGTAGAAGCACTGTGGCCCGTGACCGCGCGTGGTAAGGTGTTCTAATCCCACTACATTGCCGGACAACGGTGAGGCAGCCTACGTGTTTGGGGCTGAATCGTTTGAGGTCATCGGACCCGGCCAGTAAATGCATCGCTGGTCGGGCGTGCGCCAAAGATTGCCTGTCCAATCCGCACGACGTTCGAGCCCTCCTCGATCGCAACCTCGAAATCGCCAGACATGCCCATGGAAAGCTGCGTCAGACCGGGGTGAGTGGCGACGGCGCGATCACACAGCTCGCGCAGCAAGCGAAAGCAGGTTCACACCCGCTCGGTATCGGTGCTGAAGATGGCCAGCGTCATCAGGCCGCGAGGCCTCAGTCGAGGAAATTCCGATAGGCGCAAATCGCCGGGGTGCAGGTTGCTTTCCTCAGCTGAGGTGTTGACGAATACGTCAAGATCGCGCTCTTCGGCGTCAAGCTGGGGGCCTTCTACGGCTGCCCTATAGCTACTTCAGCCAGAACATTGATCCGCGAATTAAGCCGCAGCGCCCGGGTCTAGTAGCCAAGCGTCCAGCCCGACCACGCGCTCGCTTCCCACACCGCATCACTGGATCTGGACTCTCAAACGGAATGTCGCTCGGGCGCGCTTATGGAAATGGTGCGTTTGTCGGCCAGCACGGCTCCTGGAACAAATCATCTTCGTTCCGTTCCGAAACGGGAGCCCAGGGGGCGGCGGACAGATGTCCTCAGTGGTTTTGTCGGCCGCGATAACAAAGCGATGGGCCGCCCTGTCGGCGTCGCCCTTGACAAAAAGGGCGCCCTGTTGGTTGCCGAGAGTGAGCCGACGTTGAGTCGACGAAGGCAGCTGCAGTCGTCGTTGACGCTCATATGGCGCCCACGGTTGTCGGAGATTTGCCGCAAGGCTATTCCACGAGTTTCCGTAGGACGTCGACCAGCTCGTCGGTATCAAATGGCTTGGAGAGGACGGGCGCATTTCCAGGAATCTCATTGATGGCCTGCGCGCCGTAGCCGCTCAGGACAAGGAAGGGAATGGCCCTTTTGGCCGCCGCTTCAGCGATAGGTCGTGCGCTGGTCCCGTTGAGGTTCATGTCCAGCACGATTGCGTCCACGTGCTCGTGCTGGAGAGATTTCAGTGCCCTTTCCACACTGATGCTGGGTCCGACCACTTGGGCCCCAGCATCGACCAGGGCATCCTCGATCGACATCGCGATCAGCGCCTCGTCTTCGACCACGAGAATGCGTCGTCCTGCCAAGAGCGCAGTCACGTCTGGATTCCCCTGTCCCTGGGCGTGCTGGGTTGCGGATCGCCTCCGACGAAGTCCATCCTGATCGTGCAGATGACACCGGTCGGCTCGAACCTGAGATCCGCCGGATAGCCCAACTCATGGGCCAAGGCCCGGTTCAGAACGCGAATTCCGAAGCCTTGCCGAGAAGGGGCGACCGCCGGAGGTCCGCCACGCTCTTCCCATCGAACCGTGCAGACGCCGTTGCACTTCCAGGAAAGCATGATCCTGCCTTCCGGTCGCGATAGCGCACCATATTTAATCGCATTGGTCAGCAGTTCATTGAATGCCATGGCGAGCGCCAGGGCTTGCTTCGGGCTTATGCGAATTGGCGGCCCTTTCAGGACCGCTCGGCCATCTTCGATCCATGCTTTCAGGACCGCCCGGGCAATATCGCCCAGTTGCACGGCCTGCCAAGCTTGGCGGGTTAGCAGGTCGTGTGCTTCGGCGAGGGCAAGCAGTCTGGTGGTGAATGCCGTTGCGAATGTCTTTGGCGTGTCAGCATTCTTCAATGTCTGCTCGGCAAGCGACTGCACGGTTGCAAGCGTATTCTTCACGCGGTGATTAAGTTCGCCGATCAACAATTGCTGACGTCGTTCGGCTCTTCGCTCCTCCGTCCGGTCCCGGAAGATCTTCAAGTATCGGTCCGGGCTGCTCGCCTCGACGGGAAGCATGACGCCCGATCCCCAAAACCGCGAGCCATCCTTGCGATGGTGCCAGCGCTCGTTGGCCGCCCGACCGTCGTGAAGTGCGGACCACATTTCGCGTTCTGGAACATTCGCCGCGCGATCCTCCGCGC
>NZ_JBFTIM010000039.1:0-2548 GCF_056394765.1 Mycoplana sp. 10N416
AAAGATGCAGCGCGAAGGCATCTTCAGGGAAATGCGGGCGCGGAGCGCCTATGAGAAACCCTCCGAAAAACGTGCACGCGAAAAGGCAGAGGCCATCCGTCGCTCTCGCAAGTTGGCCCGAAAGAAAATGGAGCGCGAAGGGCTATTGCAAGCGCCAAAGAAGAAGGTCGCCAGTCGCGGCACCGGCAGAACACGCTAGCTGCCCGGATGTTCCCGCGCGCATGAGGCGAGCAGCGGGTGCTTGTAATCGACCGAGGCCGGCTAAGCCAGCAGGTAAAAGGCCGGCCGGCTCGACGCCCTCTGGGAGCGTGGACGTCTAGAGAATGAAATCTCCCTTCGACAAGTTGATGATACCCGTGAGCTCGATCTGGAAGTCGGCGCGCCCGTCGAGGTTGGAGTCACCGTAGACGATCGTCTTGTCGTTGGCGGTGCCCTTGACATCGAACGTACGGTAGATCAGGTCGCCGGATTTCCCGGTAAAGTTTCCTGCTCCACGCCAGGTGAAGGCCTGGTCGCCGGCGACCTTTGTGTTCGCGTCGATGTGCGAAAGGTCCAGTTTGTCTTCGCCGCGGACAAAGTCGGCAATGATATCGCGCTGGTTCAAGCCCGACGCCGGCGTGTAGCCACTGTTGTTGACGAGCCCCGCAATTCCCGGCGCCGAGTCCTTGGTTGTGTGAAACACGAACACGTCGCGACCGGCCCCGCCGAAGAGTTTGTCGACGCCCGTGCCGCCGATAAGGGTGTCGTTGCCTGCGCCACCTTTGATGATGTCGTTGCCACCTTTGCCGTCAAGGATGTCGTTGCCGCTCGTGCCGGTGAGCTGGTCGGCGCCGTTGGGGCCTGATACCGTCTCAGCAACGTCCTTGACGGTGACCTTGAAGGATTTCGACGCCTCGTAGCCGACGCCGATCGAGGGGTCGTCGAGGCGCACCGTCACGTCGAGCGAAGGATTGGTCTCGTAGTCGAGCCCGACCCCCTTCTTCAACCACAGAGCGCCGCTTTTGATTTCGAAGAGCTTGGCATCCGACCCGCCCAGCGACAGCCGGTTGTCGCCGCCGTCCGGATCGACGATCGCCAGTTCGGCGACCTTGCGTGCCGACGCCGTCGAGGCATTCTCGGCAATCGACGTCAAAACCTGCTTCGTGACGAGTTTCGGCGCGTCGTTGATCGGCGCGACAGTGAAATTGAAGACCTTGGCCACCGGTGCCGAAATGTCCTCGTTGCCGTCCTCGACCGCGACCTTGAACGATGCGTTGGTTGTCTCCGACCCGTCGTGTTTGAATGCGACCTTGCCGGCGGCGAGTTCGGCACCGGTGAAGCTGCCGGCAGCGTAGCCGTTGACGAACACCTTGCCAGCCGTCTGACTAGAGACGGTGAAGCGGACGTCGGCCGGCAAATCGTCCGGATCAATAAAATAAAGATCGGCCGTGGTCAGCGTATAGCTGGCGCCTTCCTTCACTGTCGCCTTGAGGTCGCCGGTGAGGACCGGTGCTTCATTCGGCAGCAGCACGGTGACATCGATGCTGCCAGTCGCCGACTTTGTGCCGCCCGATCCCTGCATGCCCGCGTTCCCATCGGAGAACGTGAGGTCAATCCGGACAGTCTCGGCAACGGACCCGGTATTTGCATAGGATAGGCTGCGCAGGAATGCATTGACCAGGCTGCTGGTTACAAGGATCGGGCTGGGACCTGCGAAGGCAACCTCAAGAACGCCGCCGGAGTTCTGCGTTACTGTCGCGATCTGATCGCCCTCGGGGCCGTAGAGCGTGGCTCCAGCGATATAGAAGCCACCCCCGACCAGGAACTGGTCGTTGGGATTTGCACCGCCGTGGCGCTGCACCGTCAGTACGGTCCCGGAGTAGTCACCGTTCTGATCCCGCATCGTATCAAGGTCGGGATCGATCAGCGTCAGGTCGGTGTCCAGCATCACCGCCGCTTTGGTCAGCTTATAGACCGGAGCGGCATCCAGGTCGTGAAACTGGGGTGCGTCGTTGACAGAGGCAATGGTAACGGTTTTCGCCGTGAGATTGCTGGCGGCATCGCCGTCACTGACGCTGAACGTAATAATGCGATCAGTCGTGGAGGGCAGATCGGAGGTATTCGTATAGCCGACCGATCGCAAAGCCGCCTGCCACTGTGCAAGCGTAGCCGACGCGTCACTCGAGGTGAGAGAGAGAATGCCGGTGGCCGCATCATAGCTGCCAGTGATGTTTCCGAAGGCAGCGTTAGGGACGAATGTCAGAACGTCCTGGCCGGATACAAAGTTACCGATTGAAATACGTGCCGAAGCAAGATGGGCACTATCAGGATCCGACAGCGTAATGCCCGCATCGATCAAAACGGGAGTCGAAATCGCGTTKGCGCCTTCCACAAAGGCAGTGGTGCCCGTGGAGGCGGTCACCACTGGGGGCGCGTGCGCAATAATTTCGTATGGCTCCCCAGCGGTAAATGAGAGCGCTCCATTGCCGGCTTGATCAACGATATTGTTCGAACCGTTGACATCGAGCTTCAACGTGCCGTCGCCGCTGATTTCGCTGACGACGACAGT
>NZ_JBFTIM010000040.1:0-2102 GCF_056394765.1 Mycoplana sp. 10N416
ACCACTGGGGGCGCGTGCGCAATAATTTCGTATGGCTCCCCAGCGGTAAATGAGAGCGCTCCATTGCCGGCTTGATCAACGATATTGTTCGAACCGTTGACATCGAGCTTCAACGTGCCGTCGCCGCTGATTTCGCTGACGACGACAGTGTAGGTGTTGCCGCTACCGGACACCGAAATTGACCCTGTCGCGGTCCCGGTAACTGCCAGCGTGAAGTCATCAACGCTGACGCCGTTCACACTCTCCGAAAACGTGATGCTGAAACGAACAACGTCAGCATATGCCGGAGTCGAGTCCAGTCGCGAAATCGCAGTGACGACCGGACGCTGCGTATCGATGGCATAACTGTTCGAATCCGTGGTGCCCGACCCGGCGTTTCCAGCTGCGTCGCTGATGCCGGTGTTGTCGAGCGTGACAAAGTTGGTGGGATCCGTGACGCCTGCGGTCGGCGTCAACGTCGCCGTCCACGTGACGCCGCCGTCCGAGGAACTAAGCCCGCTCAACGAGCCATTCTCAACAACCATGTCAGCGGTTGTAAAGCCGGTTACGGCCTCGCTGAAGGTGATCGTAACCAGGGATGTCTCGTCCGCGGCCAGCGCGCTGTCGGCGACAACAATCGTGGCGGTCGGACGCTGGGTGTCGACGGCGTAATTGTTGGAGTTCGTGGTGCCCGTCCCTGCGTTGCCGGCAGCGTCGCTAACACCGGTATTGTCCAGTGTGATCACGTTGGTTGTGTCAGCAGTGCCCGCCTCGGGCGTAAGGGTCGCCGTCCACGTTACGCCACCGTCGCTTGAGCTGACGGGGCTCAGCGTTCCGTTTGCCACAGTCAGATCGGCGTTACTGAAGCCGCTGACGGCCTCGCTGAAGGTGATCGTCACCAGCGAAGTCTCGCCCACCGCCAAGGCGCTATCCGCAACGACGATCGTTGCGGTCGGGCGTTGGGTGTCGATGGCGAAGTTGTTGGATGGGTTCGCCGAGACCTCGTTTCCGGCGGCGTCGCGAACGGCTCCGCCTGTGAACGTGATCACGTTGGTCGCATCAGTCACGTTCGACGTGGGTGTCAGCGTCGCCGTGTAGGTAATGTTGTCGGACGTGGTGAGACCGCTCAGCGTACCGTTCGGCACGTTGAGACTGCCAAGCGTGAACCCCGTCACTGCCTCGCTGAAGGTGATTGTTACCGTGGTGGTTTCCCCCGCGGCGAGCGCAGTGTCTGCCACGTAGATCGCCGCTGTCGGCGCAACGCCGTCCACAACAATGGCCTTGTTATAGCCCAGGGAGTTGAACGTGCCCGGCGAAGGCAACGTGCGAATTGCATCGGTGCCATCGACGTTGCGAATCGTGCCGCCGTTGAGCCCAAGAGCCGCTGTCGAGATATAGTCCAGGTCAGCCGACGTATCGCCTTGCTGGACTGTATAGGTGAAGGTCAGCGTATTCGTGCCACTGCCCGAGGTGTAATTAATAATGCGGTCGGTTGCGCCAGTTTCCAATGTTAATTGCGGCGTGCCAGTCACATGAACCGCCTGGTCGAACGTCACAGTCAATGCGATTACGTCTCCGACCTTGTAGAGGCCGTCGGTGTTCGCAGAATTGACCTGTGTTACAACCGGGGGCGGGACAGCAAAATCGACCGTGATGTTGTCCAACCAAAACATCATGGTACCCGAGTCCGACATCCCAGGCAGATCAGCGTCGAATATGGTCAACGAAGACGATCGAACAACGGGAGGAATATCCGACGGAGAAAACATGGAGCGATAATAATATGGTCCGTTTCCGTTCCCATGCAGGTTGTCGTCCGGCCAATTGGTATTGCCAACATTTACGTTGGACACCCATCCCCCCGACGTTTCCGGCGTGCCCGTGACACTGATCTGATAGTCGTAGAAGCCAAATGACGCGTGATTTGCGTTCGTAACGGTGATCGAAAAGTTTTCGCCCCCAACGGACGAATCTTCCTGGAAATTGAAGCGCCCATTGCTGAAATTTGCGGTCCAATTGCCCTGTGCATTGATGGTAAAGACGTAGTCGCCGTATTGGAGAGTATGATCCGACCCGCCTGCCGTCCCATCCACGACTTTCGCCGGATCATCGAATGTCAGAGT
>NZ_JBFTIM010000041.1:0-1829 GCF_056394765.1 Mycoplana sp. 10N416
TTCGACAGGCCGGCCGAGTTCGTGACGAACGAGGTTCATCAGGTCGGCGCTGTCTTCCCGGTCATGGATCGTGAAGTCGACGTTGAGACCGATCTGCTCGGCATACATCCGGAGCAGTCGTGCGCCGATCCCGTGGAACGTGCCCGACCAGGCCAGCGCATCGGTCATGATCGCCGCGTTGTCGCCGAGCACCTGCCGACAGATGCGTTCGACACGCCGCGCCATTTCCGATGCGGCTCGTCGCGAAAAGGTCATCAGCAGGATACGCCGCGGATCGGCCCCGTTGACGATCAGATGTGCAACCCGATGCGCCAGGGTGTTGGTCTTGCCGGATCCGGCTCCTGCGATGATCAGCAGTGGGCCGCCAAGTGCCCCATCGGATAGTCCAACACCGTGCTCGACTGCCTCGCGCTGGCGGTCGTTCAATTTCTCCAGATAGGTCGCGCTCATTTGTCCCCACGCGGATAAGAAAAAATTCCTGTTCTCTACCTCTGCCGTATCTATCTGACGGACTTGGCAAATCAGCGAGCGGTCGGCTGCCAACGACGTCGAATGCCACGTTCGGCGAGCGCAGGCCCGATTGACTCGCACGGGCTGTCGGAACAAAAACGGAACGTATCAGTTCCGATCCACGCTGAAAACCCCAGGGAGCCTTTATAGCCCCGTGACGCTGGCTATGATCGCGTGCGCTTTCTGCTTGACGATGGGGCGGGGGCTTCGTCCCCACTTGCCCCACACGCTACCAACCGTCTTCCGGCTTGTGCTCCAAGCACCATCAGTCTGTCACACCCTTGCCGCGGTCGTAGCGGAAATTTCCCCAGTTCTTACAGCCGGCTTCGGGCCAAGAGCGGTTGCGAAGACGGCCTTGATCGAGGACAGCCGTTTCGTCCGTCTCCGCGCGGCCTACGACAGTTTGGGAGCGTCTGGCGCAGCGATCACGTATGAAAACGGTGTGCCTCAGCCGGTTGCAGCCAATACTGATCGCTTCGCGTTGTGGAGCCAGGGCTTCGGCTCCTGGGGCCATACGAATGGCGACGGCAATGCCGCGCGACTCAATCGCAAGACCGGCGGCTTCTTCCTCGGTGCAGACGCCCCGGTGTTCGATACCTGGCGCTTCGGCGCGGTCGCGGGCTACAGCCACACCAGCTTCGATGCGAAGGATCGGCATTCTTCCGGTTCGAGCGATAGCTACCATCTCGGCCTTTATAGCGGCACGGCCTGGGGCGATCTCGCCTTCCGCACTGCCGCGGCCTATACGTGGCATGACATCTCGACCTCGCGGAATGAGCCTCAAGGGCGACGACAACGCCGGCACCGCGCAGGTCTTCGGCGAACTGGCCTATGGCTTCAGTATGGGTGCAGCCCGTTTCGAGCCGTTTGCCAATCTTGCCTATGTAAACTTGCACACGGACGGTTTCCGCGAGGCGGGCGGTGCAGCGGCGCTCACCAGCGCCTCTGCCAACACCGATACGACCTTCACGAGCTCGGCTGGCGAGCTTCTGGAAAGCCAGAGCTCATCGTCTTCGATGTCTGGGCAGTCCTTCTTCGCGAAGCTTTCGCCAGGACTGATCGAACGAAGTATGTTGTCGTTGAGCCAACAAGCCACCAATCATCGACGTCCGCGTGTTCAATCGCTTTGCAAAGGGATACACAGCGCTCACTTACAGCAGGTTTACGTGACAAAACCGTTCGCAAGTTAATCATGCGCGGTCGTTGAAGGTTTGGAGTCTCACGGAGTGGCAGGAGCAATGGACGATCTTGAAGTTGGTTACGACATCCCGGCCGCCATCGGGGATTCTCTCGATGATGTACAGACACCGGCTCTGATC
>NZ_JBFTIM010000042.1:0-1490 GCF_056394765.1 Mycoplana sp. 10N416
ACCACTGGGGGCGCGTGCGCAATAATTTCGTATGGCTACCACTGGGGGCGCGTGCGCAATAATTTCGTATGGCTCCCCAGCGGTAAATGAGAGCGCTCCATTGCCGGCTTGATCAACGATATTGTTCGAACCGTTGACATCGAGCTTCAACGTGCCGTCGCCGCTGATTTCGCTGACGACGACAGTATAGGTGTTGCCGCTACCGGACACCGAAATTGACCCTGTCGCGGTCCCGGTAACTGCCAGCGTGAAGTCATCAACGCTGACGCCGCTTACACTCTCCGAAAACGTGACACTGAAACGAACAACGTCAGCATATGCCGGAGTCGAGTCCAATCGCGAAATTGCAGTGACGGCAGGACGCTGCGTATCGATGGCATAGTTGTTGGATGAGCTCGCGGAGACCTCGTTTCCGGCGACGTCGCGAACGGTTCCGCTTGTGAGCGTGATCACGTTTGTCGCGTCAGTCACGTTCGACGCGGGTGCCAGCGTCGCCGTGTAGGTTATGTTGTCAGACGTGGTGAGATTGCTCAGCGTTCCGTTTGAAACGTTGAGACTGCCAAGCGTGAACCCCGTCACTGCCTCGCTGAAGGCGATTGTTACCGTGGTGGTTTCTCCCGCAGCGAGCGCCGTGTCTGCCACGTGAATCGCCGCCGTCGGGGACACGCCGTCCACGACAATGGCCTTGTTAGAGCCAAGGGAATTGGACGTGCCCGGTGAAGGCAACGTGCGAATTGCAGCAGCGCCATCAATATTGCGGATCGTGCCGCCGTTGAGGCCAAGAGCCGCTGTCGAGATATAGTCCAGGTCAGCCGACATGTCGCCTTGCTGGACTGTATAGGTGAAGGTCAGGGTATTTGTGCCAGTGCCCGTAGTATAATCGACAATGCGGTCGATTGCGCCAGTTTCCAATATTAATTGCGGCGTGCCAGTCACATGAACCGCCTGGTCGAACGTCACAGTCAATGCGATTACGTCTCCGACCTTGTAGAGGCCGTCGGTGTTCGCAGAATTGACCTGAGTTACAACCGGGGGCGGGACAGCAAAATCGACCGTGATGTTGTCCAACCAAAACATCATGGTACCCGAGTCCGACATCCCAGGAAGATCAGCGTCGAATATGGTCAACGAAGACGATCGAACAACTGGAGGAATATCCGACGGAAGAAACATGGAGCGATAATAATATGGTCCGCTTCCGTTCCCATGCAGGTTGTCGTCCGGCCAATTGGTATTGCCAACATTTACGTTGGACACCCACCCCCCCGACGTTTCCGGGGTACCCGCGACGCTGATTTGATAGTCGTAGAAGCCAAATGACGCGTTATTTGCGTTCGTAACGGTAATCGAAAAATTTTCGCCGCCGACGGACGAATCCTCCTGGAAATTGAAGCGCCCATTGCTGAAATTTGCGGTCCAATTGCCCTGTGCATTGATGGTAAAGACGTAGTCGCCGTATTGGAGAGTATGATCCGACCCGCCTGCCGTCC
>NZ_JBFTIM010000043.1:0-1422 GCF_056394765.1 Mycoplana sp. 10N416
CCGATATCTTGGCGTCGCCCATTCCTGTCATCGGTTATGTCGCGCCATCAGGCGGCCATGCGGCAAGTGCCGGCACCTACATCCTCTATGCAACCCATGTGGCGGCAATGGCGCCCGGCACCAATCTGGGTGCGGCAACGCCCGTCGAAATTGGCGGGATGCCGACCTTGCCCGATGGCGGCGGCAATAAAGACCAGAAGGCTGCGGCCGACCCGATGATGGCCAAGGTGACCAATGACGCGGTTGCCCTGATCCGCTCGCTCGCCGAATTGCGCGGGCGCAACGCCGACTGGGGCGAAAAGGCGGTGCGCGAGGCAGCCAGCCTGTCGGCCAACGCCGCTTTGCAGGAGCATGTCATCGATCTCGTCGCGCGCGACACGGCCGACCTGCTGCAGCAGGCCAATGGCCGCACCGTCGATGTGGCTGGCAAGAAGGAGGTGCTGGCGACCAAGGACCTGCCGGTCGAAACGGTAGAGCCCGGCTGGCTGATCCGGCTCTTGTCCATCATCACCAATCCCAACCTCGCCGTGATCCTGATACTGGTCGGCGTCTACGGCCTTGTCTTCGAGTTCTCGAGCCCCGGCCTGGTAGCACCGGGCGTCATCGGTACCACGGCATTGCTGCTTGGGCTTTATGCACTCGATCTTCTGCCGATAAACTACGCCGGCCTGGCGCTGATGCTGCTCGGCATCGCCTTCCTCGTCATGGAAGCCTTCAATCCCACAGTGGTGCTCGGGCTGGCAGGCGTTGTCGCCTTTCTTCTGGGATCGGCGATGCTGCTCAAGGTGCAGGGTCCCGGCTTCGAAATATCGTGGATGCTGATCGGCACTGCGGCCGCATTGACGCTTGGTCTGGCGCTCCTGACCGGCAGCTATGTTTGGGCGGCGCGCCACAGGCCCTCGCGCGTCGGTGCAAAGGCGATGAACGGCCTGCCGGTCGAGATCATCGACTGGTCGGGAAACGAAGGCCACGTCTTTGCCCAGGGCGAGCGCTGGCGAGCACAGGCCGATGAGCCGCTCGCAATTGGCGACAGCGCCGAGGTGACCGGGATCAAGGACCTGGTGCTGACTGTCCGGCGGCGAAAAGCAGAGAAGCCAAACGATGGAGAACGGCAATGATCATCGGCTATATCACATATCTTATACTCGCGGTCGCCATCGTCCTGTTTCTCTCCGCCGCCATTCGCATCCTGAGGGAATACGAGCGTGGCGTCGTTTTCACACTCGGCCGCTTCACCGGGATTAAAGGGCCGGGCCTCGTCATCCTCATTCCCTTTGTCCAGCAGATGGTAAGGGTCGACCTCCGCGTGGTGGTGCAGGACGTGCCGCCGCAGGATGTGATTTCGCGCGACAACGTGTCGGTGAAGGTCAATGCGGTGCTCTATTTCCGCATCGTCGATCCCGAACGGGCGATCATCAGGGT
>NZ_JBFTIM010000044.1:0-1422 GCF_056394765.1 Mycoplana sp. 10N416
CCGATATCTTGGCGTCGCCCATTCCTGTCATCGGTTATGTCGCGCCATCAGGCGGCCATGCGGCAAGTGCCGGCACCTACATCCTCTATGCAACCCATGTGGCGGCAATGGCGCCCGGCACCAATCTGGGTGCGGCAACGCCCGTCGAACTTGGCGGGATGCCGTCCTTGCCCGATGGCGGCGACAATAAAGGCCAAAAGGCTACGGCCGACCCAATGATGGCCAAGGTGACCAATGACGCGGTTGCCCTGATCCGCTCGCTCGCCGAATTGCGCGGGCGCAACGCCGACTGGGGCGAAAAGGCGGTGCGCGAGGCAGCCAGCCTGTCGGCCAGCGCCGCTTTGCAGGAGCATGTCATCGATCTCGTTGCGCGCGACACGGCCGACCTGCTGCAGCAGGCCAACGGCCGCACGGTCGAAGTTGGCGGCAAGAAGGAGGTGCTGGCAACCAAGGACCTGCCGGTCGAGACTCTGGAGCCCGGCTGGCTGATCCGGCTCTTGTCCATCATCACCGATCCGAACGTCGCCGTGATCCTGATGCTGGTCGGCGTCTACGGCCTTGTCTTCGAGCTTGCGAGCCCCGGCATGCTAGCACCTGGCGTCATCGGCACCATGGCATTGCTGCTCGGGCTTTATGCACTCGATCTTCTGCCGATAAACTATGCCGGGCTGGCGCTGATGCTGCTCGGCATCGCATTCCTCGTCATGGAGGCCTTCAATCCCACGGTGGTGCTCGGGCTGGCCGGCGTTGTCGCCTTCCTTTTGGGGGCTGCGATGCTACTCAAGGTCCAGGGGCCCGGCTTCGAGATGTCGTGGGTTCTCATCGGCACTGCGGCCGCATTGACGCTTGGCCTGGCGCTCCTGACCGGCAGCTATGTTTGGGCGGCGCGCCACAGGGCCTCGCGCGTTGGTGCAAAGGCTATGAACGGATTGCCGGCCGAGATCATCGACTGGTCGGGAAACGAAGGCCACGTCTTTGCCCAGGGCGAGCGCTGGCGAGCACGGGCCGATGAGCCGCTGGCAATTGGCGACAGCGCCGAGGTGACCGGGATCAAGGACCTGGTGCTGACGGTCCGGCGGCGAAATGCGCAGAAGCCAAGTGATGGAGAAGGGCAATGATCATCGGCTATATCGCCTATCTGATACTCGCGGTCGTCATCGTCCTGTTTCTCTCCGCCGCCATTCGCATCCTGAGGGAATACGAGCGCGGCGTCGTTTTCACACTCGGCCGCTTCACCGGGATTAAAGGGCCGGGCCTCGTCATCCTCATTCCTTTTGTCCAGCAGATGGTAAGGGTCGACCTCCGCGTGGTGGTGCAGGACGTGCCGCCGCAGGATGTGATTTCGCGCGACAACGTGTCGGTGAAGGTCAATGCGGTGCTCTATTTCCGCATCGTCGATCCCGAACGGGCGATCATCAGGGT
>NZ_JBFTIM010000045.1:0-1286 GCF_056394765.1 Mycoplana sp. 10N416
TGACGTGCTCCCGCCAATTTAGGCCGATCGGAACTGGAATTTTCCACTTATGATCCCGCTGGGGACAGGAGAAGAGTTCCATGAAGGCATCGAAGTTTTCGGAGGCGCAGATCGCCTTTGTTCTGAAGCAGGCGGAGGACGGATCGTCGATCGGTGAGATCTGCCGCAAGGCGGGCATTTCAGACGCAACGTTCTACAATTGGCGCAAGAAGTATGCGGGCCTGATGCCGTCGGAGATGAAGCGGCTGCGCCAGCTCGAGGAGGAGAATGCCAAGCTGAAGCGGATCGTCGCCGACCTGTCGCTGGACAAGGCGATGCTGCAGGACGTGCTGGCAAAAAAGCTCTGAGGCCTGCCCGCAAGCGCAAGCTTGTCGACACGATCAAGGCAGACTGGAAGGTTTCAATCCGACGCGCATGTTCGGTGCTGAAGATCGACCGGTCGCTCTATGTCTACAAGTCCAAGCGCGGCGAGCAGGCCGAATTGAAGCTGCGGATCAAGGACATCTGCCAGACGCGGGTGCGCTACGGCTATCGCCGCGTTCACGTCCTGCTCAGACGCGACGGGTGGCCGGTCAATCCGAAGCGAATCTATCGCCTTTACAAGGAGATGGACCTGCAGCTCCGTAACAAGGTCCCCAAGCGTCGGGTCAAGGCCAAGCTCCGGGCAGACCGCACGGAGGCGACCCATTCCAACCATGTCTGGGCCATGGACTTCGTTCACGACCAACTGGCCACGGGGCGCAAAATCCGGGTATTGACGGTGGTCGACACCTTCTCGCGCTTCTCGCCTGCGGTCGATGCACGCTTCAGCTATCGGGGCGAGGATGTGGTTCAGACATTGGAGCGGGTGTGCCGCCAGGTCGGCTATCCGGCCTCGATCCGTGTCGATAACGGCAGCGAATTCATCTCCCGTGACCTTGACCTGTGGGCCTACCACAAGGGCGTCGTGCTTGACTTCTCCAGGCCTGGCAAGCCGACGGACAACGGTTATATCGAGAGTTTCAACGGCAAGTTCCGCGCCGAGTGCCTGAACGCCCATTGGTTCATGAGCCTTGACGACGCACGGGCGAAGATGGAGGATTGGCGTAGAGATTATAACGAGTTCCGGCCACACAGCGCGATCGGCAACAAGGTGCCGATTTCGCTCATGAATGGCTCATCGGCACCCCCGCCGACATGAGCCTTAACCCCGGAAAATTCCAGCTCCCGCTGGCCCAAATTCGGGGTGCACGCCATAACCCCGGAAAATTCCAGCTCCCGCTGGCCCAAATTCGGGGTGCACGCCA
>NZ_JBFTIM010000046.1:0-1171 GCF_056394765.1 Mycoplana sp. 10N416
CATTCATTAGGATCGCGGCAAGACCCGTTGCGCCAGCGAAAGCGAGACTAATGCATCTGGACATTTCGCTCCCCTTTGCGTTTCGAAACCACGGCTGGCTTGCGCCCGTTTTTAATTCGACGCAATTTTGTGCCGCTTTATTCGCGGCTCCGGTGATTGCAAGCCGTCATCGGCGTGGCCGCGAGGCGAGCAGCGCCAGGGGAAAGGCGCGCATGGCTGGCCTTAATTCGCCCMACCGCTATTATTGATTTGGTCAAATTTCTCGAGCGCGCGAGCAACCGCAAGGGAAGGAGYGACGCCATTGCGGCCGGGTGCTTGATGGATCAGGCCGACTAGGAGAGCGACATGGCGTTCTTTGCTAAGGGACAGTTGATAGCTGCGGCGGGCGCCCTCGCCYTCTRCCTTCTCACGTGCGCCGCTCAGGCGGCCTCATGCGGCAAAAGCGCTGCCGGGTTTCAACAGTGGAAAGTGGAGTTTGCCGAGACGGCAAAGGCCGCCGGCGTCARGGGGAASGGCCTTGCAGCGCTTCTCGRAGCGAATTACGCCGTAGGAACCATCCGGGCCGACCGCTCCGTCAACAGGGCTTTCGGCGGCTCGGTCGATGACTTTATGAGACGCCGCGGTGGGCCTGCGATTATTTCCAAGGGCCGATCGCTCAAGACGGCGAACGCAGCACTCTTCGACAATATCGAGCGCAAGTACGGCGTGCCCGCCGGCGTGCTGCTCGCCATCTGGGGTATGGAGACCGGCTTCGGCGCCTCCATGGGCAACCAGAACACTGTATCGGCAATCGTCACGCTCGCCTACGATTGCCGCCGTCCGCAATTCTTCGCGCCGCATGCCATCGCGGCGCTCAAGCTGGTTGACAGCGGCGCGCTGAGCGCCCGCTCGGTCGGCGCAATGCACGGCGAGATCGGCCATACCGGGTTCCTGCCCGGGAACGTCTTGAAGTACGGCGTCGGCAACAGGGACATGCGCGACAAGAGTACTGCGCTGATGTCAACGGCCAACTTCCTCAGGGCGCACGGTTGGCGGGCCGGCGGGGGCTATCAAGGAAACATGGGCGCCATCGCTGGCTGGAACTCCGCGCGTGTCTATCAGCAGGCAATCGCCCGCATCGGCGCCGCGATCGACGGCAGTTAGATAGTTGCGCCCGCTTCCAGCTTAAAGT
>NZ_JBFTIM010000047.1:0-1046 GCF_056394765.1 Mycoplana sp. 10N416
ACCATTTCCGTGCCTTCCGGCAGCGAAACGATGCCGGTCACGTCGGTGGTGCGGAAGTAGAACTGCGGACGGTAGTTGGTGAAGAACGGCGTATGACGGCCGCCTTCTTCCTTCGTCAGGATGTAGGCTTCGGCCATGAACTTCTTGTGCGGCTTGACCGAACCCGGCTTGCACAGGATCTGACCACGCTCAACGCCATCGCGGTTCACACCACGGACCAGCGCGCCGATGTTGTCGCCGGCCTGGCCCTGGTCGAGCAGCTTGCGGAACATTTCAACGCCGGTAACCGTCGTCTTCGAGGTCGGACGGATGCCGACGATCTCGACTTCCTCACCGACCTTGACGATGCCACGCTCGACGCGGCCGGTCACAACCGTACCGCGGCCCGAGATCGAGAACACGTCTTCGATCGGCATCAGGAACGGCAGGTCGATCGGACGCTCCGGCGTCGGGATGTAGGCGTCGACGGCGGCCATCAGCGCGCGGATCGCGTCTTCGCCGATTTCCTTGTTGCTGTCTTCAAGGGCGGCCAGCGCCGAGCCCTTGACGACCGGGATGTCGTCGCCGGGGAAGTCGTAGGACGTCAGCAGTTCGCGCACTTCCAGCTCGACGAGCTCGAGCAGTTCGGCGTCGTCAACCTGGTCGACCTTGTTGAGGAACACGACGATCGCCGGAACGCCGACCTGGCGGGCGAGCAGGATGTGCTCGCGCGTCTGCGGCATCGGGCCGTCGGCGGCCGAGACGACGAGGATCGCGCCGTCCATCTGGGCGGCACCGGTGATCATGTTCTTGACGTAGTCGGCGTGGCCGGGGCAGTCGACGTGGGCGTAGTGACGGTTCGGCGTCTCGTACTCGACGTGGGCCGTCGAGATGGTGATGCCGCGTGCCTTCTCTTCCGGAGCGGCGTCGATCTGGTCATACGCCTTGAACTCGCCGAAGTACTTCGTGATCGCCGCCGTCGTCGACGTCTTGCCATGGTCGACGTGGCCGATCGTGCCGATGTTTACGTGAGGCTTGTTGCGCTCAAACTTACCTTTTGCCATTTC
>NZ_JBFTIM010000048.1:0-803 GCF_056394765.1 Mycoplana sp. 10N416
TTGTTGTCGGGCAGCAGTTCCTTCACCTTGGCGTCGGTCTTGTAGATGTCTTCCGGGTCGCCGGACAGCGCCGCCCAGCGGAACGGACCGATGCCCTGGCAGAACAGCGGGCGGATATAGGCCGGCACGAAGCCCGGGAAGGCGAAGGCGTTCTCGAGGCCCTCGTCCTTGGCGACCTGGCGGATGTTGTTGCCGTAGTCGAAGGTCGGGATGCCCATGTCCTGGAAGGCGATCATCGCCTCGACGTGCTCGCGCATCGAGGCGCGCGCCGCCTTTTCGACCGCTTTCGGGTCGCTGACGCGCTTGTCCTTCCACTGCGCCATCGTCCAGCCCTTCGGCAGGTAGCCGTTGACCGGGTCGTGCGCCGAGGTCTGGTCGGTGACCATGTCGGGACGGATGCCGCGGCGGACCATCTCCGGCAGGATCTCGGCGGTGTTGCCGAGCAGGCCGACGGACTTCGCTTCGCCGTTCTTCGTCCAGCGAGCGATCATTTCCATCGCCTCGTCGAGCGTCTCGGCCTTCTCGTCGACATAACGGGTGCGCAGGCGGAAGTCGATCGAGTCCGGATTGCACTCGACGGCAAGGCAGGAGGCGCCGGCCATGACGGCGGCGAGCGGCTGGGCGCCGCCCATGCCGCCGAGGCCGCCGGTCAGCACCCACTTGCCCTTGAGGTTGCCGCCGTAGTGTTGGCGGCCGGCCTCGACAAAGGTCTCGTAGGTGCCCTGAACGATGCCCTGGGTGCCGATGTAGATCCACGAACCGGCGGTCATCTGGCCGTACATGGCCAGGCCCTTCTTATCCAG
>NZ_JBFTIM010000049.1:0-687 GCF_056394765.1 Mycoplana sp. 10N416
AAAGGCCGCCGGCGTCAAGGGGAAGGGCCTTGCAGCGCTTCTCGGAGCGAATTACGCCGTAGGAACCATCCGGGCCGACCGCTCCGTCAACAGGGCTTTCGGCGGCTCGGTCGACGACTTTATGAGACGCCGCGGTGGGTCCGCGATTATTTCCAAGGGCCGATCGCTCAAGACGGCGAACGCAGCACTCTTCGGCAACATCGAGCGCAATTACGGCGTGCCCGCCGGGGTGCTGCTCGCCATCTGGGGTATGGAGACCGGCTTCGGCGCCTCCATGGGCAACCAGAACACTGTATCGGCAATCGTCACGCTCGCCTACGATTGCCGCCGCCCGCAATTCTTCGCGCCGCATGCCATCGCGGCGCTCATGCTGGTCGACAGCGGCGCGCTGAACGCCCGCTCGGTCGGCGCCATGCACGGCGAGATCGGCCATACCGGGTTCCTGCCCGGGAACGTCTTGAAGTACGGCGTCGGCAGCAGGGACATGCGCGACAAGAGTACTGCGCTGATGTCAACGGCCAACTTCCTCAGGGCGCAAGGTTGGCGGGCCGGCGGGGGCTATCAAGGAAACATGGGCGCCATCGCTGGCTGGAACTCCGCGCGTGTCTATCAGCAGGCAATCGCCCGCATCGGCGCCGCGATCGACGGCAGTTAGATAGTTGCGCCCGCTTCCAGCTTAAAGTCGCC
>NZ_JBFTIM010000050.1:0-685 GCF_056394765.1 Mycoplana sp. 10N416
ACCGGCCCAGGCCGAACACTTGAATGGGCCGCACAAGCGGCCCATAATGCGTTTAAGACGCAAACCGGATAACGCGGGGTGGAGCAGCCCGGTAGCTCGTCAGGCTCATAACCTGAAGGCCGCAGGTTCAAATCCTGCCCCCGCAACCAGCTTAATCGATCCGCCCCCATGGTCCGCCCGTGGGGGCGTTTTGATTCCTGCCCAAGGGCGGGGAGCGCGCCAGTTCGCCGACCAGTTCGATCGGGGCCTCGAGTTCTTCCGACCAATAGCGACCGGCAACTACGGCGCCGTCGGCCCATTCGATGGCAGGGCGCGGCGGGCGACGACCTGCCCGTCTTTCACCACTCCGACAACGCCGCCCGGCCGCTTTTGTAGTGGCGCGGCAGGAGGTTGAGTATCTCCTCGAGCGTGGCGGTGTCGATGGCTGTCATGGTGGAATGCCTGAATTGTGGCCCCGCGGGCAGTTCGCACGGGAAAGGCGGAAGGGGGAAGGGGCGGTGTGCCCTGACCAAGCGCGATCTTCAGCGGTGACGACGCGCGCGACTTTCGTCAGGCTGCGTCGGAAAAGACGAGGTGGGTGGAGGGCTCGGCCAGCGCCAGGAAAGCCAAGAGATCCTCGCGCGAGAGCGCAGCGCAGCCCGCCGTGGGCGTGTAGTCGGGCCGGGCGATATGCAGGAAGATCGCA
>NZ_JBFTIM010000051.1:0-667 GCF_056394765.1 Mycoplana sp. 10N416
CGATGATCAGAGCCGGTGTCTGTACATCATCGAGAGAATCCCCGATGGCGGCCGGGATGTCGTAACCAACTTCAAGATCGTCCATTGCTCCTGCCACTCCGTGAGACTCCAAACCTTCAACGACCGCGCATGATTAACTTGCGAACGGTGTTGTCACGTAAACCTGCTGTCACTGAGCGCTGTGTAGAGCCGGCGGGGTGAAAATTTTTCCCTCGTCTACGACCGTCGTCGTTTCCAGCGCGCCGTTGAGCAGGACCGCTTCGTACTCGACGAGATCGTTCAAAGCCGACGCGATGAGCAGCCGCTCGAACAAGATGCGCGCGGCATCGACGCCGTCCGAGCAGCACATAGTTGCCCACCAGCCAGAAGCTGCACGCCAGGAAGCCGGCCCCACGGCGGGAGGCTTAACCGGCCTCATTCGACAATAAGCAGCCGCTGCTCGCCTCATGCGCGTGAGCATCCGGGCAGCTAGCGTGTTCTGCTGGAGCCGCGACTGGCGACCTTCTTCTTTGGCGCTGGCAATAGCCCTTCGCGCTCCATTTTCTTTCGGGCCAACTTGCGAGAGCGACGGATGGCCTCTGCCTTTTCGCGTGCACGTTTTTCGGAGGGTTTCTCATAGGCGCTCCGCGCCCGCATTTCCCTGAAGATGCCTTCGCGCTGCATCTTT
>NZ_JBFTIM010000052.1:0-594 GCF_056394765.1 Mycoplana sp. 10N416
CACAAGCTGCGGTCCGCCCATGACAGCGACAAGGGCTGGAACGGCTCGTCGTCGTCCGACAAGTCGGAAACCACCTCCACGAAGGGCGATCTGGATTCGACGACGGACCTCGCCTCGACGAAGCCGGGTTCGGTGACCGACACCGTATCCACGCCGACCGTATCCGACACGCAGGACGAAACGGCCTTGATCACTCCGGTGAAGCCCGTCGCTGATGCTCCGGCCGCCGCGGCCGCTCCGGCCGCCGCTGCCGCCTCGACGGTCACCGGCTTCCCGGATGCGTCGAACACCGGCATTGCCGCCGGCTCGACCATGACCAAGTWCACCGGCACCTACCGGGTCACCCAGGACAACGCGGTGATCAGCAACCTGGAAGTCTACGGCGCCATCATCATCGACGCCAAGAACGTGACSYTGAAGAACGTCAAGCTGACCTCCGACACGCCCTGGCACGCGCTGCGCGTCATGGACGGCGCCACCGGCTTCACCCTGCAGGACAGCGAGGTCGACGGCCAGGGCCGGACCGTCAACGCCATCTACGGCAACGGCACGTTCCTGCGCAACAACCTGCATGACGTCGACAACGGCATCAAC
>NZ_JBFTIM010000053.1:0-499 GCF_056394765.1 Mycoplana sp. 10N416
GCAGGAGCAGTTGAAGCTGACCTACCTGTTCATCACCCACGATCTGAGCGTCGTGCGCCAGTTCGCCGATCGAGTGGGGGTGATGTTCCTCGGGCGGATGGTGGAGGTCGGGACGACCGAGGATATTTTCTCCACCCCCCGCCATCCCTATACGATGTTCCTGATTTCGGCCGTCCCGCGCCCCGATCCGCATCAGAGGAACCGCGAAAGGCCGATGCTGGTCGGCGATATACCGAGTCCGATGAACCTGCCGTCCGGATGCCGCTTTCACACGCGTTGCCCCTTCGCGCAGGCGATCTGCCGGAGCGAGGAACCGGTGCTGTCCGACAGTGGCGGCCGGGCGGTTGCGTGCCATTTCCCCCTGAATCAGTGATCGGGGCGTTTCACTTCAAGGAAGGAGCTTGGGCTTGGATCTAATCGTATCTCGTAACGGCGATGGCTGGCAGGCCGCCTATGGAGACAAGCGCTGGCGCTGCGCCGTCGGCCGCGGCGGCATACA
>NZ_JBFTIM010000054.1:0-489 GCF_056394765.1 Mycoplana sp. 10N416
GTTGAGTTGAGCAGCATGAAGTCGTGGATCGTGCCATTGTAGCGGACCGATGTGACCGGAACGCCAGCCGCTGCCAGCTTGCGGCCATACGCCTCGCCTTCATCGCGCAGCACATCGTTCTCGTCGACCAAGAGTAGTGTTTGCGGCAGGCCCGAGAGCTGCTCCGAGCTGGCGTTAATCGGCGAGACATGAATGTCGGCGCGCTGGGAGATATCGGGCAAATATTGATCCCAGAACCATTCCATCCCTTTTCGGGTCAGCCACGGACCCTCGGCAAATTCCTTGTAGGAGCCGGTTGACATTGAGGCATCAGTAACTGGGTAGAAGAGAAGCTGTGCCTTCACATCAGGGCCGTTGCGCTCTTTGGCGAGAAGCGCGACCACGGCCGTCATGTTGCCGCCAACACTATCGCCTGCGATCGCAATTCGGCTGGCATCTGCGCCGAACTCGTCGGGATGCTCGGCTACGTACTTAAGCACTGCATAACTT
>NZ_JBFTIM010000055.1:0-489 GCF_056394765.1 Mycoplana sp. 10N416
GTTGAGCAGCATGAAGTCGTGGATCGTGCCATTGTAGCGGACCGATGTGACCGGAACGCCAGCCGCTGCCAGCTTGCGGCCATACGCCTCGCCTTCATCGCGCAGCACATCGTTCTCGTCGACCAAGAGTAGTGTTTGCGGCAGGCCCGTGAGCTGTTCCGAGCTGGCGTTGATCGGCGAGACATGAATGTCAGCGCGCTGGGAGACATCGGGCAGATATTGATCCCAGAACCATTCCATCCCTTTTCGGGTCAGCCACGGCCCCTCGGCAAACTCCTTGTAGGAGCCGGTTGACATTGAGGCATCAGTAACCGGGTAGAAGAGAAGCTGTGCCTTCACGTCAGGGCCGTTGCGCTCTTTGGCGAGAAGCGCGACCACGGCCGTCATGTTGCCGCCAACACTATCGCCTGCGATCGCAATTCGGCTGGCATCTGCGCCGAACTCGTCGGGATGCTCGGCTACGTACTTAAGCACTGCATAACTTTCTTC
>NZ_JBFTIM010000056.1:0-475 GCF_056394765.1 Mycoplana sp. 10N416
CCCCCGCCCCCCGCCGGGCCCGTCCTTCGGGCGGATACCCGACGTATATTAGTTGAACGCCTGCCAGCCAGGATGTTCAAAATGCTCGCCATAGGCGTTCAGCGCCTGGACGATCGTCACTGCGCCTGTTTCCACCTCGCCTTTCTCCAGCGCCGAGACGCCGGTCATGACTTCACCCAGAACAATATGGAACTGTTCGTCGACCTTGGGCTCGAGCACGCAGTTCTCGATCATGAAATCGAGCTGCGTTTGAATGTCGGCGGCAATCTCCTTGCCGGCGTTGGCTGGCAGGGTGCCGGCATGGATCGCATTCAGATTGGTGGCCATCGTGCCATGGATCGCGGTCATGCCGATGACCATGTTTTGATCGCCCTGCCATTTGGCGCCATTGTTCAGCATGATCTCTATTGCCGCCTCGCCAGAGCCGTCATGCGCATGGGTTTGCGCCGCGACGATCCCGGGTGCTCCCAGCGCG
>NZ_JBFTIM010000057.1:0-446 GCF_056394765.1 Mycoplana sp. 10N416
ACTCGATCGTCTGCGTCACCTCATGCTCGCCGCCGTTGCCGTCGCTGACGGTGTAGCTCAGCGTCACCGTGCCGTTGAAGTTCGCCGCCGGCGTCACCGTGTAGCCGTYGCCGGCTACGTTGAGGGTGACCGTCGCGCCCTTGTCGGCCRCGATCGCCGAGATCGACAGCTCGTCGCCGTCCACATCGCTGAGCCCCGACAGCAGGTCCGCCGTGCTGACCGCGAAATCGGTGTCCTCGACGCCGCCTTCCAGCTCCACGTCCGGCGTTCCCGAAGGATCGTCGTTCTCGGCGGCAAACTCGATCGTCTGCGTCACCTCATGCTCGCCGCCGTTGCCGTCGCTGACGGTGTAGCTCAGCGTCACCGTGCCGTTGAAGTTCGCCGCCGGCGTCACCGTGTAGCCGTYGCCGGCTACGTTGAGGGTGACCGTCGCGCCCTTGTCGGCC
>NZ_JBFTIM010000058.1:0-420 GCF_056394765.1 Mycoplana sp. 10N416
GAAGGTTTGGAGTCTCACGGAGTGGCAGGAGCAATGGACGATCTTGAAGTTGGTTACGACATCCCGGCCGCCATCGGGGATTCTCTCGATGATGTACAGACACCGGCTCTGATCATCGATCTTGACGCTTTCGAGCGGAATTGCGCTGGTATGCGCGCTAAAGCTGAGGGTATGAATGTGCGTCTTCGTGCACATGCGAAGACGCACAAGTCTGCCGATATCGCTCTCTACCAGATGGCCAGAGGCGGCGCCTGTGGCATCTGCTGCCAGAAGGTATCGGAAGCGGAAGCTCTAGTACGGGCAGGAATCACGGACGTCCTCATCACCAACCAGGTGTGTGGACCGAAGAAGATCGCGCGTCTAGCACGGCTTGCGAAGCTCGCCCGCATCATTGTGTGCGTGGACGACGCGACTAACGTG
>NZ_JBFTIM010000059.1:0-401 GCF_056394765.1 Mycoplana sp. 10N416
GGCGGCGTCGAGGACACCGATTTCGCGGTCAGCACGGCGGACCTGCTGTCGGGGCTCAGCGATGTGGACGGCGACGAGCTGTCGATCTCGGCGATCGTGGCCGACAACGGCGCGACGGTCACCCTCAACGTAGCYGGCAACGGCTACACGGTGACGCCGGCGGCGAACTTCAACGGCACGGTGACGCTGAGCTACACCGTCAGCGACGGCAACGGCGGCGAGCATGAGGTGACGCAGACGATCGAGTTTGCCGCCGACAACGACGACCCGACGGGAACGCCGGACGTGGAGCTGGAAGGCGGCGTCGAGGACACCGATTTCGCGGTCAGCACGGCGGACCTGCTGTCGGGGCTCAGCGATGTGGACGGCGACGAGCTGTCGATCTCGGCGATCGTGGCCGA
>NZ_JBFTIM010000060.1:0-398 GCF_056394765.1 Mycoplana sp. 10N416
ATTGGTGATTGCCGGCGTCATTGCGATCGTGCTGCTGCTTGTTGGCGGTTTTAACCAGGCCTTGAGTTTCCTGCTGTGGGTAGGAATTATCTTGCTGGTCTTGGCCCTTATTGGCTGGGTTCTTGGCCGGGGCCGGTCGCGCGTATGACAACTGATCCAACCGAAGTTGCCGGCTTCAGCCAGGTACACGATGGGATCACGACACCAGGTCATCCGATCCCCCGTGATCTTGGGGCACCCGCCTCCAACGATCAGGTACCTGTTGGCGACGCATCCGGGGAGGGTTCGGAAGATGCCGCCGATGCTGGAGGGAATGAATCAGCGAATCCACCCGGGCCGGCAGAAGAAAAGGATGAGCGAACCGCAGATGATCGCGGTTTGACTACCGAAACCAATCC
>NZ_JBFTIM010000061.1:0-393 GCF_056394765.1 Mycoplana sp. 10N416
CATCGGCGCGCCCTGCACCGGCCACAGGAAGAGGTCGGGCGCCACGCGGAACGGCACGTTGACCGGGGCCGGCGACAGGCCCGGCGCCTGCAGCAGCTGGGCGTCGACCAGCTCGCCCATGCGCACCGGACGGTCCATGCGCAGCCAGCGCGGCGCGTCATAGGGCGCGCGCGGGGCGATCAGGGCGGTGTCGACCTGGGCCATGGCGCCGCTGAGGCCGCCCTGCGAGATGCTGAGCGCCAGGGCGGCGCGGCGGATCTCCGAGGAGTCGCGGCCGATCACCAGCAGCAGGCGGCGTTCGGGCGCCAGCGGATTGGCGATCACCGCCAGGGTGGGACCGCCCACCTGCGGCAGGGTCAGGCCGTCGATCGTCTGGCCTGACTGGCCGAACAC
>NZ_JBFTIM010000062.1:0-392 GCF_056394765.1 Mycoplana sp. 10N416
CAACCGCGAGCGGCGTCGCAAGGTTCAGCGCTCCGCGGCAGAGCCGAACGGCCCTCTCGTACTTTTGCCCACGACGCAGGGGCCATTCGTTCTCGAGGAAGTCGAGAGCTTCGTAGGGCCCGGAAAAAATATGGTGGATGCCATTTTGAAGGCGAACATTAAGCGGAACCGACCAAGTCAAATCCGGAGTGCGCATATCCATTCTCCTTTCTCGTACAGACCGGATGAACTGAAGGGATTTTGATATTGGAATTGCATTTCGACAGTTCAAGTTCCTAGGCATAGACTCAGCGGGAGTCGCGATTCAGCGCGGTCCCACCACCAGCGACCAATTGGCCGGTCGAGCGGCCATGCCGGCGACCGTCGCGACACCTGGCGGCATGCCGAACGGC
>NZ_JBFTIM010000063.1:0-384 GCF_056394765.1 Mycoplana sp. 10N416
CTCGCGGGCCATCCAGGCGGCGTCCTGCCACTCGGGCAGGGCCTGGGCGCGGGAAAGCGCCTCTTGAGCGAACTTGCGGAAGGTGCGCGAGGGCAGGCCGGCGGTGGCGGGATAAACCGGCTCGATCGGCGGGATCTCGTCGATCCGCTCGGCCTCGAGCATGTAGTCGGGATGGGCGACCTGGATCTCGGAGCCGAACCGCTCGACCTTGCCGCTGACGGCCCGCCGCGTTCCGACCGGATGCTGGCGTTCCAGGTGCGGGCCGTGGCCCTTGAACCAGACCAGGGTGACGAATCCGGTCTCGTCCCAGCCGCGGATCCGCCAGGGCTGCCCCGAACGCTGCGGCGGCAGGTGGGCGTCGATCGTCACGACGAAGGTCTGGAC
>NZ_JBFTIM010000064.1:0-359 GCF_056394765.1 Mycoplana sp. 10N416
GAGTTCGGTGCGTAGACCGGGGTGGTGGGGGCGTTGAACAGATAACGTCCGGCGCCGTCCTGGCTGTAGTTGTTGACCTGGTTCTTGGGCTGGTTCACCGGGATCTGGGCGTGGTTGGTACCCACGCGGTAGCGGTGTGCATCGGCGTAGGAGAAGATGCGGGCCTGCAGCATCTTGTCCGGCGAGGCAGCGATGCCCGGAACGAAGTTCGACGGCGCGAAGGTGGCCTGCTCGATCTGCGCGAAGTAGTTCTCCGGGTTCCGGTTCAGCTCCATGGTGCCCACCTTGATCAGCGGGTAGTCAGCGTGCGGCCACACCTTGGTGAGGTCGAACGGGTTGAAGCGGTAGGTCTCGGCATC
>NZ_JBFTIM010000065.1:0-354 GCF_056394765.1 Mycoplana sp. 10N416
GTCTTCTCGCGGGCGATGGTGATGGTCACCGTCTCGCCGGCCGGGCCGCGCATCTGCTTGACGGCCTCGTTGACCGTCAGGCCCAGAACCGACTGGCCGTTGACGGCCGTGATGTAGTCACCGGCCTGGATCCCCGCGCGATCGGCGGGCGTGCCGTCCATCGGCGAGATGACCTTGACCACGCCTTCCTCGCTGGTGACCTCGATGCCGAGGCCGCCGTACTCGCCGCGCGTGGTGTCCTGCATGTCCTCGAAGCTGTCGGGCGACAGGTAGCCCGAGTGCGGGTCGAGGCTGGTCAGCATGCCGTCAAGTGCGGCCTCGATCAGCTTCTTGTCGTCGACTTCGGTGACGTAC
>NZ_JBFTIM010000066.1:0-320 GCF_056394765.1 Mycoplana sp. 10N416
TGCGCCTGCTTGGCCTCGACATAGCTCGCAAACAGTTCCTTGAGCTGCTCCTCCCACCCCATCACCCATGGGTAGGCCGTCTTGAGGACGTCGGTGATGGAGCATTCGGAATTGACGACACGCGAATAGATCGCAAGGCAGGTGCCTTTCGTCGGAAAGCGGTTCTCGGTTTTCGACAGGCCGAGTTCGTGACGAACGAGGTTCATCAGGTCGGCGCTGTCTTCCCGGTCATGGATCGTGAAGTCGACGTTGAGACCGATCTGCTCGGCATACATCCGGAGCAGTCGTGCGCCGATCCCGTGGAACGTGCCCGACCAGGC
>NZ_JBFTIM010000067.1:0-312 GCF_056394765.1 Mycoplana sp. 10N416
TCAGGGCCGTTGCGCTCTTTGGCGAGAAGCGCGACCACGGCCGTCATGTTGCCGCCAACACTATCGCCTGCGATCGCAATTCGGCTGGCATCTGCGCCGAACTCGTCGGGATGCTCGGCTACGTACTTAAGCACTGCATAACTTTCTTCGACCGCGACGGGATAGCGGCTTTCGGGCGAGCGATCATAGTCCACGAACACAACGACTGCGTTTGCTCCATCGGTCARCTCGCGGACCAGCCGGCTATGCGTCTCGCGGTCGCCCAGCACCCAGCCGCCGCCGTGGGTGTAGATCACCACGGGCAGCGGGCCC